>NZ_JBXSOQ010000016.1:0-94155 GCF_057784475.1 Martinezella sp. CNPSo 3795
TCGAGCTCTGTCCGCCGATGTGACGATTCAACCCCCAATTCAGCATTTTTACGCCTCCTCCGAGGCTCCGTGTGCCTCGGCTAAAATACTGTCCCTTTTTCGTTTCCAAATCGTATACTGGTTGTGGCTTGTTGAAACACCATCACCGATAGGTCTACTGCTTGTAGACTTCTTCCGGATTGAAATGCAGGTGATCGTCGACCACGCTCAGCACCGGCTTCCCATCTTCGAGCTCGACTGTTCGGTAGAAGCAGGAACGGCGGCCAGTATGGCACGTCGCATCATGTCCGGCGACCTCCACTTTCAGCCAGATTGCATCCTGATCGCAATCCGTTCGGATTTCCTTCACCGTCTGAAGGTTTCCGGAGGTTTCACCTTTTTTCCAGATCTTACCGCGCGAGCGGCTGAAATAATGCGCCGTGCCGGTCTTGATCGTCAGCGCGAGCGCCTCGGCATTCATGTGCGCGACCATCAGCAATTCGCCATCATGCGCATCCGTCACGATCGCGGTGATCAGGCCGCGATCGTCGAAACGGGGCGTGAAATCGCCTGCATCCTCCAACTCGGATTTATCTTCGGAAGGAGCATTGAAAATCAGGTTCATTTCCGGCTCTTTCGTTGAAGCTCGGTCAGCGACCCCGGACCAAGGACATGAAACGAGCCTGCTCGGCCGGATCGGCCTTGAAGGCACCCGTGAAGGTCATCGTCAGCGTCGAGGAACCCTGCTTCTTTATGCCGCGCATGGACATGCACATATGTTCGGCGTCGATCATCACGGCGACGCCGCGCGGACGCAGGGACTCGTCGATCGCATTGGCGATCTGAGCCGTCATGGCTTCCTGCGTCTGCAGGCGGCGCGCAAAAATATCGACGACACGGGCGATTTTCGACAGGCCGAGGACACGACCGCTCGGCAGATAGGCGACGTGCGCCTTGCCGATGATCGGCACCATATGATGTTCGCAATGCGAATAGAACGGGACGTCCCGCTCAAGAACGATATCGTCGTAGCCCGAGACTTCTTCAAAAGTGCGGCCGAGCACATCCTCGGGATTCAGCTCGTAGCCGCCGAACAGCTCGCGATAGGCCTTGGCAACGCGCGCAGGCGTATCGAGCAGGCCTTCGCGACGCGGATCATCGCCGGCCCAGCGAAGGAGAACGCGGATTGCGTCTTCAGCTTCCTGCTGCGACGGGCGTTCGAAATCAGTGACTTGCGGAAAGTTCTTTACAATGGCGTCCATTACCTGTGGTTCTCCTGATCCGCTGTGCGGATATCATCTTGTCGGACTCGCCACTGGCATTCCCCGAGGTACGGAGATTTTGTACCTTTGGCGGGCTCCGGGGCGTTCTGGCTGGCGGACAAGCCTGCCGTCCTGCACGGTTTCCCATCAAACTTACAGAAGACCATTGCATTTCGATGGTCTTCGAACGACATACATATAGTATGGCATTGTCCCTGTGAAAGTGTCCTAAACGGACACGCTGTGTTTTTTGTTACGAAACACGAACAGGTGCATCGGAGCAAAATCTGTGATGGACGACATCTACAACAGCAAAATCCTAGAGTTTGCCGGCAATATCGGCCGCATCGGCAGTCTTCCTGACGCCGATGCCAGTGCCCAGGCCCATTCCAGACTGTGCGGTTCTCGCGTAAAAATCTGGCTGAAAATGGACGGCGATGTCGTGACCGATTTTGCCCATGACGTCAAGGCCTGTGCGCTCGGCCAGGCGTCATCGTCGATCATGGCGCGTCATGTGGTCGGCGCTACTGCAGATGAAGTACGCAAGGCCCGCGAGGATATGCTCGCCATGCTCAAGGCCGACGGCGAAGGGCCTGACGGGCGTTTCGAAGACATGCGCTATCTGAAGCCGGTCAGGGATTACAAGGCCCGTCACGCTTCGACCATGCTGACATTCGATGCCGTTGTCGACGCGATCGGGCAGATCGAGGCGGCGCGTCAAGGTGAAATTATCGAGGCTCTATCGTGATTACTTTTATGTGGAGCAGGTATACCCCTCTCTGTCACTTCGTGACATCTCCCCCACAAGGGGGGAGATTATTGGGAATACACTGCAATCTACTAAAAGTACTACCAGGTATAGGGAGGTAGCCGCTCATGTGCTATCTCTGTTCAATACAGGATGATGAGGATGAAGGTGGAGCTGCGGCAGGCTCCAAACGAATCTCCCTCCTTGTGGGGGAGATGTCACGAAGTGACAGAGGGGGGTACGCGGCACGGCAGGTCGGCCGGAACTATTCCGGACCTTTCCGCAAAACACCGGACCGGCTCCTCGGCATGGGCCTCATTCGCCTTTATCAACTGACGCTTTCAGGCTTCACCGGCAACTCCTGCCGCCACATCCCGACCTGCTCGGAATATGGCTATGAGGCGATAGCGCGCCATGGGCTTTGGGCGGGTGGCTGGATGACGCTGTTTCGTGTGGCGCGCTGCGGACCGGGAGGGACGAGCGGGCTCGATCCAGTGCCCAGCGAGCTGGAGCGCCGCTATCATTGGTGGACGCCCTGGCGCTATTTCCGCCTTGGGCAAAAGGCCGCCTGACCGTTGGCAGTCTATGTCGCGCTGCTCTACAGCATAGTCCTTGGCCCAGGCCGCAGAGTTATCATGTCCGATCTCAAGGCCATGGCGGAGAGTTTGGGCTTTCGCAACGCCCGAACGCTTGTTGCGACCGGCAATCTTGTTTTCAAAGCCGAGCCGCAGCCAATCGCATCGGTCGAGGCACAGCTTGAGGCAGGTTTTGCTACGGCTTTCGGCAAGCATGTCGATATCATCGTCCGCGATGCCGATAGATGGCTGAGGCTCGCCGACGGCAATCCCTTTCTCGACGGGATCGGCAGCGAGGTCATCGTTCGGGTGATGCGGCAGCCACTCGAACCCGAAATTATCGATGTGCTTGCGAAATACCGGCAGGACGAGCGCATGGCCGTTGTTGATGGCGATTTATGGATCGATTTCGGCCTCAAGGCCAGCGAGACGAAAATGCTACCGGCTTTGACGACAAAACGGCTCGGCATCGGAACGATGCGAAACTGGAACACCGTGCGCGGTTTGGCCGAGATGATCGGCCGCTAACGCGGCTTTTCCTTTACTAGAATGCGAAATACAGCTATCAGGCGCGCGGACATAAGTAAGCATTTACTTAGTCCCTAACTTTTAAAACCACCCGCATTCGTTGGCGGGACTGGACAAGGAGAATATCGATGTCCCAATCCGTTTCCCTGACATTTCCCGATGGTTCCGTGCGCAGCTTTGCTGCCGGCACGACCGGTCGCGATGTCGCCGAATCCATTTCCAAGTCGCTGGCCAAGAAGGCTGTCGCCATTGCGCTCGACGGCACGGTCCGCGACCTTTCCGATCCGGTGACCGACGGCAGGATCGAGATCATTACCCGCTCGGACGACCGCGCGCTGGAACTGATCCGCCATGACACTGCTCACGTTCTCGCCGAAGCCGTTCAGGAGCTCTGGCCGGGAACGCAGGTGACGATCGGTCCGGTCATCGAAAACGGCTTCTACTACGACTTCGCCAAGAACGAGCCCTTCACACCCGATGACCTCCCGGTCATCGAGAAGCGGATGCGCGAGATCATCCAGCGCAACAAGCCGTTCACCAAGGAAATATGGTCGCGCGAGAAGGCGAGGGAAGTCTTTGCCGCCAAGGGCGAGCGCTACAAGGTGGAACTGGTCGATGCCATCCCCGAAGGTCAGGATCTGAAGATCTATTACCAGGGCGATTGGTTCGACCTCTGCCGAGGTCCGCACATGGCCTCGACCGGCCAGATCGGCAATGCTTTCAAACTGATGAAGGTTGCCGGCGCTTACTGGCGAGGCGACAGCAACAATCCGATGCTGACCCGCATTTACGGCACCGCGTTTGCCGAGCAGGCGGATCTCGACAATTATCTGCACATTCTTGCCGAAGCCGAAAAGCGCGATCACCGCCGTCTCGGCCGCGAAATGGACCTGTTCCATTTCCAGGAAGAAGGCCCTGGCGTCGTCTTCTGGCACGGCAAGGGCTGGCGCATGTTCCAGACGCTGGTGTCCTATATGCGCCGGCGGCTGCAGGGCGATTATCAGGAAGTCAACGCGCCGCAGGTGCTCGACAAGTCGCTTTGGGAGACCTCGGGTCACTGGGGCTGGTACCGTGACAACATGTTCAAGGTCACCGTCGCCGGCGACGATACCGATGACGATCGCGTCTTTGCGTTGAAGCCGATGAACTGCCCCGGCCATATCCAGATCTTCAAGCATGGCTTGAAGTCTTACCGCGAACTGCCGATCCGCCTTGCGGAATTCGGTGCGGTCCATCGCTACGAACCCTCGGGTGCGCTGCATGGTTTGATGCGCGTGCGCGGCTTCACGCAGGACGATGCGCATATCTTCTGCACTGACGAGCAGATGGCGGCCGAGTGCCTGAAGATCAACGATCTCATCCTGTCGGTCTATGAGGACTTCGGCTTCAAGGAGATCGTCGTCAAGCTTTCGACCCGCCCCGACAAGCGCGTCGGTTCGGATGAGCTCTGGGACCGCGCCGAAAGCGTGATGATGGACGTGCTGAAAACGATCGAGGCGCAGTCCGAAGGCCGCATCAAGACCGGCATTCTGCCGGGCGAGGGCGCTTTCTACGGCCCGAAGTTCGAATATACGCTCAAGGATGCCATCGGCCGTGAATGGCAATGCGGCACGACGCAGGTCGACTTCAACCTGCCGGAGCGCTTCGGCGCGTTCTACATCGACCAGCACTCCGAAAAGACGCAGCCGGTGATGATCCACCGCGCCATCTGCGGCTCGATGGAGCGCTTCCTCGGCATCCTGATCGAGAACTTTGCCGGCCATATGCCGCTCTGGGTCTCGCCGCTGCAGGTCGTCGTGGCGACGATCACCTCGGAAGCCGACGCTTATGGCGAAGAGGTAGCGGAAGCGCTGCGCGACGCCGGCCTCGATGTCGAGACCGACTTCCGCAACGAGAAGATCAACTACAAGATCCGCGAGCATTCGGTGACGAAGGTTCCGGTGATCATCGTCTGCGGCAAGAAGGAAGCCGAAGAGCGTTCGGTCAACATCCGCCGCCTCGGCAGCCAGTCGCAGACCTCGATGTCGCTGGACGAAGCGATCGCATCGCTTTCGCTGGAAGCAACGCCGCCGGACATTCTGCGCAAGCGCGAAGCAAGGCGGGCCAAGGCCGCCTGACGGCCGACCGATATCTGGCGGCACCTTCAGGGTGCCGTCAGAGAACTGACATACGACTTTCATATAATTGATGAATCAAAGCGTTGCTGTGGCTGCAGCATGTGACGCAACTGAGACCATAGGAGCGGGGCAGCCCCGTCGCGCACTTGGAATTCAAAGAATTATCCTACGCCAACGAACGGGACACGCGGATCAAGCGCTGGTTCATCCGCTCCATCGAAGGCCTTTCCGGCCGAGACCGTTATGCCCGGCTCTACGATATCTGGCGCACCGATATCGTCGGCAAGAGCGAGCGGGTTTTCGGCAAGATGCTCGATCTCATCGATGTGCGCCTGCTCATCAAAGGCGAATGGCCGCCGAACCAGATCCCCGAGGCGCCGATCGTCATCGTCGCCAATCACCCCTACGGCATCGGCGACGGCATCGCGGTGCTGGCGCTTGCCGAGCAACTGGGGCGCCCCTTTAAGGTCCTGATCAATAACGAATTGTTGAAAGTGCCTGAGATGCACGACTATTCGCTGCCGGTCTCCTTCGAGGAAACCAAGGAAGCGATGGCGATCAATATGAAGACCCGGCATGAGGCTGTTCGCCTCTTAAAGGAAGGCACAACGATCATCGTTTTTCCGGCCGGTGGCGTTGCAACCGCCAAGAAGGGTTTCGGCCGGGCAGAGGATCTGCCTTGGAAGATATTCCCGGCAAAACTCATCCAGGCCGCGCGTGCGAGCGTCATTCCCATCTATTTCGAAGGACAGAACGGCAGGCTGTTCCATCTGGCGAGCCGCATCTCGATGACTTTGCGCATCTCGCTGCTGATCCGTGAATTCCGGCGTCTCTCCGGCAGCACCATAACAGCGCATATCGGTGCTCCCAGGAGCTGGGAGGCCCTCAGCGAGGGCAGTGACCGCAAGGACCTGCTGACGAAGCTCTATGGAGCGGTCTTCTCCATGGCACCCCCTAGAAAGATGCTGCGGCGTAAGGCCGGGTGAGCGGAAAGGGTTTCGAGCTTCTCATCACCGAGCGATGACTGCATTGATAGCGCCAGCCGGTGATTAAACGCGGGGCTCCGCTGTCAATCCATGCTATCGCCGTCGTCGCCACCAGCGGCAGGCGCCAATTGTTCATAGGTGGGCAGCGGTTGCTGGTTGGTCGTGGCCGGCGGCGTCTGGCTCTGGCGCATCGGCGGCATCTGGATCGGCAGCTGCCGGGCCGACTGTTCGGTATCGGCATCCTGCGGCTGCTGCTGCTTCATCAGCACTTCCACATCCGTATTCATACCGGCGGCGACCGTGAAATCGCGCTGATAGATCTTGTCCTTGTTGCGGGCAACGGCAGTGTAGCGGCCTTCCGCAAGCACCATGGTCGGAAATGCACTGACGCTTTCGCCAACGATATCGCCCGCTGCCGTCAGGATCGACCAGGCCGTATCGGCGATCGCCTCGCCGCCGGCATCCGAGACCAGCTTGAACGTGAGCTTTGCCGCCCTGTGTTGAATGGTCGCCTCGGTCACCTTGCCGGCTTCCACCTGGATATCGGCGCGGATGACGGCATTGACCTCGCCATATTCGGAAACGACGTGATAGGTGCCGGCACTGAGGCCAACCAGCGTGTTCGGCTTGACGTCGTCCATGACGAGGCCGCGTTCGCCGTCCTCCTTGGTTTCGCTCGAATAGATCGAGAAGCTCAGTTCGTTCGGAGGAATACGGACATCGGGGCCGGATACGGCATTCAAGACCATGCCGCCGGCGTCGAGAACCATCGTCTGCTTCTGGGTCTCGCCGCTTTCAGGCACGCTCAGCCGCTTGGTGACACCGGCGCGGCCGAAAGAGACATTGACGAAGTAATCGCCCGGCAAAAGGTGAAAGGAGGCCGAGCCTCCGCGCGAGCTGGCAACCAGCGGCAGTTTGCCGTCTGCTCCCGCTATCGGGCTGAAAACGTACCAGGCAAGGCCCTGCTGCTGGGGGCCGCTCTGGGGCGTGAGTTTGGCTTCGAGGGAAACGTCGCGCAATGTGCGCGCAGGCGAATTCTCGCCATTCGGGGCCACGAAGGCGTTGAGCTTCGGCATCTTGACGCTACCGTCGAGCTGCTTGAATTCCTTGAAGGCATCCTGGGCTGCGACGGCGGTGCTCATGCTCGCAAGCATTGCGAAAGCCGCGCTCAATCGGCGAGCGGATGAAATGCCTGACATGGATACCAACCGATTGACTTCCGATAAAACACACGCCACTTCAAAACCAATGCGGTGGCAAATTCAAGACCTCATCATACCACAAGCCAAAATGAAGGCAGTTCCTCAATGAAAACCGATATCAAACTGGTCGACTATCTCGCGGTGCGCCGATCCATCCCTGCGTTCCAGATGTCGGAGCCGGGACCGGACAAGGCTGAGATCGAGGAGATTCTCCGGTTGGCCTCGCGTGTGCCGGATCACGGCAAGCTCGCGCCCTGGCGCTTTATCGTCTATCGCGGCGAGGAACGCGCTCGCATCGGTGAAGAGCTATTGAAGCTTGCACTGGAAGCTAAGCCTGACCTGTCTGAGGAAATGATTCAGGTCGAACGCACTCGTTTCACCCGTGCCCCGGTGGTCATCGCCGTCGTCAGCAAGGCGGCGCCGCATTTCAAGATCCCGGAATGGGAACAGCTCATGTCGGCGGGCGCGCTTTGCATGAACCTGCTGATTTCAGCCAATGCCCATGGCTGGGTCTCCAACTGGCTGACCGAATGGTTTGCCTTTGACGAGCGCGCCTATCCGTTGCTCGGTGTCCAGCGGAGCGAGAAGGTCGCCGGCTTCATCCATATCGGCTCGACAAGCTTTCCTCCGGTCGAACGCCCACGCCCGGAACTTGCCGAAACGGTAACATGGGTCGGCGGCGAGGACGCGTGATGTTCTATACGACGGATACCAATCGTCATGGGCTGGCGCATGATCCGTTCAAGGCGATCGTGGCGCCGCGGCCGATCGGCTGGATCGGCAGCAAGGGCAGGGATGGTTCGCTGAATTTGTCGCCTTATTCCTTTTTCAACGCCGTCAGCGACCGGCCGAAGCTGGTGATGTTCTCCTCTGCCGGCAGAAAGGACAGCGTGCGCAATGTCGAGGAAACCGGCGTCTTTACGGCCAACCTCGTCAGTCGCCATATCGTGGAGAAGATGAACCATTCTTCCGTTGCCGTTCCCTATGGCGTCAATGAATTCGAACTTGCCGGACTAACCGCAAAACCTGGCGAGCTGATCGATGCCCCCTATGTTGCCGAGGCCTTTGCCGTGCTCGAATGCCGGGTAACTGAAATCCTGCAGCCCAAGGGTCTCAATGGCGAGGTATCGGAAAATATCATGGTCATCGGCCAGGTCGTCGGTATCCATATCGACGAGACGATCATTCGCGACGGCAGGCTGGACATGGCGCTGGTGCGTCCCATCGCGCGCATGGGCTACATGGATTATAGCGAGGGCAGTGACGTCTTCGAGATGATCAGGCCAAAGGCGCCCTGATGGGCGCCACTCGTGCTGGTAGGCGAAAGGTTAATAAGCAAGGTAAACGTCCCGTAAACCTTTGCCCGATAACGTGAAGCATATGAATTTGCGGGGCAAGAATCGCCCCGTTGATATCGGGGCGTTACGTGATCATAGAAGCATTCCTTCGCTGGGCTGAGACCGCCAAGGCAGAAAGCAGGACGCGGGCGGCCAATGCACTCGGCAGGGCCTATCTGCAGTCGGAGATGCCGAAGGACGAGCGCGCGGCTGCCGAGATGGCAATGACCTATCTGCTCGACGACCCGTCTCCCCGCGTGCGGCTGGCGCTTGCTGAGGCGGTCGCGCATTCGGCCACCGCCCCGCGGAACGTCATCCTGTCTTTAGCCGAGGATCAGCCTGAAATCGCCGGGCAGATCATCCTATTTTCGCCCGTGTTCACCGATGCCGACCTCGTCGATCTCGCATTGCGGGGTAGCGATGTGACGCGGGTGTTGATCGCGTCTCGCGGCGAGGTGCCACGTGCGGTCTGCGCTGCACTTGCCGAGATCGGCGGCGAGGCTGAAATTCTGTGTCTGCTCGAGAACGATGGTGCCTTGCTTTCGCAGGCCTCGCTCAAACGCATCGCCGAGCGAATGGGTGACTGCGCCGACATACGCGGACTGCTTCTTTCACGAGACATCTTGTCCTCAGATATCAGGCACCTGCTGATGCGCCAGGTCAGCAACGCGCTTTTGGAATCGCCCCTCGTCCAGAGTTTTATCGACAGATCCAGACTACAGCAGGTAACGCGTGAAGCGACCGAATCCGCAACCGTCACGATCGCGGGAACGGCACAGCACGAGCAATTGCCCGATTTGGTCGAGCATCTCAGGCAGGGCGGCTGGCTGACGCCGGCGTTCCTGATGCATGCGCTATGTTCCGGCAAGGTCGATTTCTTTGCCTGCGCGATCACCAATCTTTCCGGATGCGATGAACGGCGCGTGCGCTCGATCGTTTCCAGGGGGCGCGCCCATGCCCTGCGGGCGCTTTACGAAAGCGCCGGACTGCCTCGGGATATCAGCACGATCTTCGTCGAAGCGACGATGATATGGCGCGAATCCTCCCGCAAGAACGGCAGTGCGATGCTGGAAGATGTGTCTTCGCGATTGATGCGCAAGTTCCACCTTGCGGAGCCAGTCCCCGCCGCAGCAACGCAGTTGCTCGACATGGTCGAGAAGCTTGCCAATGCCGAGAAACGGCAAACTGCGCGGAGCTTTGCCGCACTGGCGACGCTCGCCGCCGCGTGATATCCAGCGGGCATTCTATCTCTCAGAGGTTCATCTTGTCACTGACGATTGCTATCGAATCCCCGCGTCAGGAGGGGGTTATCCGCCTTCTCGACATGTCGAGCGCCTATGCGGAATCGCTCTATCCGGCGGAGAGCAACCACATGCTCGATCTCTCTTCCCTGGAGAAGGCCGAGGTGACCTTCTGGGTTGCCAGGGTAGAGGGCGCGATCGTCGGATGTTGCGCCTTGGTGGAAGCCGGCGACGGTACAGCGGAGATCAAGCGCATGTTCGTCGATCCGATCGCCAGAGGCCGCAGTGTCGCGCGCAAGCTCATGGAGACGCTCGAAGCGGCAGCGCTCGAAAAAGGCCTTTCCGCGGTGCGGCTTGAAACCGGCATATATCAGCCGGAAGCGATCGGCTTATACCGGAAATTCGGATATCTCGAAATTCCCGCATTCGGCAGCTATCAGCCCGACCCGCTCAGCCTGTTCATGGAGAAGCGGCTGGAACAAACCAGCTGAGCAATCAGCCTTCGGCAGCGTCCCGAACATGCAGCTGCAGTTCGGGTTCCTGCGCGTGCTGTTCCTCGGTCAATTCAGCCTCACGAATCCATTCGCGCCAGATGGCAACGATGATGGCCATCAGCACCGGACCGATGAAGAGCCCGAGGAAGCCCATGGTCTTTACGCCGCCCACCAGACCGAAGAAGGTGGGGAGGAACGGCAGCTTGATCGGACCGCCGACAAGCTTGGGACGAAGCGTTTTATCGACAATGAAAAGCTCGATCGTGCCCCAGAGAAAGAGGGCAATACCCGCCCAAAGCGAGCCGCTGGCGACGAGATAGATCGACACAAGCGACATGGAAAGCGGTGCGCCGCCCGGCACGAGAGCCATCACGCCCGTCAGTACGCCGAGCGTGATTGCGGACGGAGCGCCGGCGATCCAGTAGGCCACGCCGAGGACGATGCCTTCGCCGATGGCGATTAGCGTCATGCCCATGACGGTCGAACTGATCGTCGCGGGTACGACCCGCGAAATCCGTTCCCAGCGATTTGGGAGAATCTTCTCGCCGAGCAAGTCGACCTGGCGGACGAAGGTCGCGCCGTCGCGATAGATGAAGAACAGCGCAATTAGCATGAAGAGCAAGGTCAGCACGACGTGGAATGCACCACCACCGGCTGCAAGAACCGCTCTGTAGATATTGCCGATATGGGCACCGCTCACCAGCTGCGCCAACTCACCGAGCGAGCCCGGGCTGCCGACATATTGCGTCCATTGCTCGCCGAGCCAGGAGCCGACGACCGGCAAAGCGAGAATCCATTGCGGCGGCGGCGCACCCTCGCGATTCACATGGATCGCCCAGCTGAACCACTCGCGCACCTCACCAGCCATATAGATGGCGGATAGGACGATAGGCAGGACGAGGAAGGTGACGATGAATGCGATGGCGATAGTGGCGGCGAGTGTCGTATTGCCGCCGGTACGACGCACGATATCGCTATAGAGCGGCCAAGTGGCAAAGCCGATCACCGCTGCGGCAAGGACCGGTACGAGAAAGCCATAAAAGAAATAAATACCGGCAATGGCAATCAAAATCAGCAGCCAGCGCGCTGCGGAAATGGATGGGATCAAAGGCATGCGCGCATGCGCACTCGGTCCCAGCCACCGATGCTCCCTCGGCTTATGACGTTCAAATACACCCACCGGTCTTACTTCGCCCCTCTTTACTAGATCATCCGGTTATGGGGTATGATCTAGGCCGTTTCAAGAGCAACGGCTTTAAGCTTCTTATTCAGCCGTCATGACAATAGCACGACCGTCCTGCGCGCCGTAATTAAGTTATCGAGAGGCGACGAAGCATCTTGAACGCAGAAGACTGAGTTTTTGTGTCGAATCTGAAACTTTTATCAGCGAGGAGGATCAACAAATCCGTTTCGGCGGTTGGTCTGCTGTCAGATATCCAGATCCTCGGCAAAGGCGGCCCGCTCCTGAATGAAGCGGAAGCGAGCATCGGCCTTGGTGCCCATCAGATTGTCGACGGCGTCGCGCGTTCCCTCGAAATCGACTTCATCGATCTCGACGCGCAGCAGCGTGCGCTTAGCCGGATCCATCGTGGTCTCCTTGAGTTGGGCCGGCAACATTTCGCCCAGACCTTTGAAGCGGCTGATCTCAACCTTGCCTTTGCCCTTGAATTCCGTGGCCATCAGCTCCTGCCGGTGGGCGTCGTCGCGGGCATAGATGGATTTCGAGCCCTGGGTGATCTTGTAGAGCGGCGGGACGGCCAGGAAGAGGTGGCCCTGACGGATCAGCTCCGGCATCTCCTGATAGAAGAAGGTGATCAGCAGCGAAGCGATGTGGGCGCCGTCGACGTCGGCATCGGTCATCACGACGATGCGCTGATAGCGCAGGTCTTCCTCGCGATATTTCGTGCGGGTGCCGCAGCCGAGCGCCTGGACGAGATCGGTGATCTGCTGGTTGGCCGACAGTTTCTCGCGACCGGCGCTGGCGACGTTCAGGATCTTGCCGCGTAGTGGCAGGATTGCCTGGTTGGTGCGGTTTCGTGCCTGCTTGGCCGAGCCGCCTGCCGAATCGCCCTCGACGAGGAAAAGTTCGGCACCTTCCGCTGCGCTCTGCGAGCAATCCGCCAGCTTGCCCGGCAGGCGCAGCTTGCGCACGGCGGTTTTACGGTTGACTTCCTTTTCCTTGCGCCGCCGCAGGCGCTCCTCGGAGCGCTCGATCACCCATTCCAGCAGCTTTTCAGCTTCAGCCGGATTGTCGGCAAGATAGTGATCGAAAGGGTCGCGCAGTGCGTTTTCGACGATGCGCTGGGCTTCGACCGTCGCGAGCTTGTCCTTCGTCTGGCCGACGAATTCCGGCTCGCGGATGAAGATCGACAGCATGCCGACGCCCGAAATCATCACGTCATCCGTCGTGATATTGGCCGCACGCTTGTTTTGGGTGAGATCAGCGTAGCTCTTCAGGCCCTTGGTCAAGGCAATGCGGAGGCCTGCCTCATGGGTGCCGCCTTCAGGAGTCGGAATCGTATTGCAATAGGAATGGATCTGCGGGTCGCCGCCATACCATGTGATCGCCCATTCGAGCGAGCCGTGGCCGCTTTCCTTTTCCGATTTGCCGGCAAAGATCTCGCGGGTAACAGTGAACTCGCTGCCCATCGTCGCCTTGAGATAATCCTTAAGGCCGCCCGGGAAATGGAAGACCGCCTTTTCCGGAACATCGGCGCCTTCCGGCGCCAGCTCGGGATCGCAGCCCCAGCGGATTTCGACGCCGCCGAACAGATAGGCTTTGGAACGGGCCATGCGGAAAACGCGGGCCGGATCGAAGCGGGCGTGATCGCCGAAGATCTGCGGATCGGGATGGAAGCGGACGCGCGTGCCGCGGCGATTATGCACGTCACCTAGCTCTTCCAAACCGCCAATCGGCAGGCCGCGCGAGAAGCGCTGGCGATAGAGCTTGCGGTTGCGGGCAACCTCGACTTCCAGATCATCCGACAGCGCATTGACGACGGACACGCCGACGCCATGCAAACCGCCCGAGGTCTCATAGGCCTTGCCGTCGAATTTGCCGCCGGCATGCAGCTTGGTCATGATGACTTCGAGCGTCGACTTGCCAGGTACCTGCGGATGGTTTTCCACGGGGATACCACGCCCATTATCCGTGACGGTCAGATAACCTTCCCGATCGAGATAGACCTCGATGAAATTGGCGTGGCCGGCCACCGCCTCGTCCATGGAATTGTCGATGACTTCGGCGAAAAGGTGGTGCAATGCCTTCTCGTCCGTGCCGCCGATATACATGCCGGGACGCATGCGGACGGGCTCGAGTCCCTCGAGAACACGGATTGAGCTTGCGCCATATTCCTCTGACGACGAAGTCGTCGGAGCCGCGCGCTGTGCAGGCGCGGCGGCTGGCTTTTCCGGCTTTGCGGCCGGCTTTTCCGCTGCTTCCGGTTTCGGCGAGCGGGGGAGGCCGGAGAAGAGATCGTTGCTGTTATCCATAGAACTTCGAGCTACTAGATTTGTCCTAGAGGGGCCAAACCCCTTTAATATCGCATTTGTCGCCGCTATTCGCGAATCATCGTGATTCTGCCAGAAACGGCGCACAAGAGCGATGGCGCCCCGTGACGGGGAAGATTCATGAATGAGATTTGCGTTGCTGAGTGACGAATGGCAACCCCGATGGCTGATTTGAGGAAGTATCCGTATGCGAATGTCCACAGCTCATTTGCCTATCCTGCCCGCAATCTCGGCCATTTTGCTTCTGGCGACGGGGCAGACCGCCTCTGCAGATATGTTGAAGCCGTTCAAGGACGAGCTGTTTTCCAGTCAGACGGTCATCGAAAGCCACGACAACGGCGCGTTCCAGACGATCGACTACCAGGAAATGCGAGATATCAACGGCCGCGACCAGATTCCGGAAAAGCGCGTCAAGCCGGCCTATGTCGATACCGGCGTGCGCTGGAAAGCCCAGGAAGACGAAACGCTTGCGATCGGCGGCCGCAAGGTTGATGTCACCCGCATAGGTCCCGCATCGCAACAGGCATTTACCGTGATCTTTATCCATGGCCGCGGCGGCGACCGCCGGCTCGGCTCCAACGACTATACGTTCGGCGGCAATTTCAACCGGCTGAAGAACCTGGCCTATCGCAACGGCGGCACGTATTACGCACCGAGCGTCAGAGGTTTCGACAGCAACGGAGTTGCCGATATCGCCGAGCTCATCCGCTATTCCTACGAGCAATCCGCCGGCAAGCCCGTCATCCTCACCTGCGCTTCCATGGGCAGCTTCATTTGCTGGGGCATTACGCGCGATTCCGAAAGCGTCAAGCGCCTGAGGGGCATGGCGATCCTGAGCGGCGTCACCGATCCTGATTTCACCAAGAGCGCCTTCTACAAGGCAAAGCTGCCGCTCTGGTTCACGCATGGCAGCAAGGATCCGGTCTATGCGGCTGCGGACCAGCAGGCGCTGTTTGAAAAACTCTACAAAGCGCATTATCCGACACGCTTCACGCTTTTCGAGACCGGCAATCATGGGACGCCCGTCCGCATGACCGATTGGCGCAAAGTTCTCAACTGGATCGTTGATCCGCAAGCGTCATAAACGCTCGCGCAATCCGACTTATTTTCCGGGTAAGCATTTTTCAAACGATTTGAGCTGGTTCCGGCCGCATTCGATAACTTTCCTTTCTCTTTCCTTTTTGTTAGTCCGAAGCTGGATCAAGGGGGAGAATATCGGAATGACGAAGACCATACGGCCGCTCCTGGCCGGAAACTGGAAGATGAACGGCACACGCGCGAGCCTGGATCAGATCAAGGCGATCGCGGACGGCGTCAAGGCGCCGCTGTCGGAGAAGATCGATACGCTACTCTGCCCCCCGGCCACCTTGCTCTATGTCGCGACCGCGCTTTGCGACGACAGCCCGCTCGCCATCGGCGCTCAGGATTGCCATCAGCAGGTCAGTGGCGCCCATACGGGCGATATTTCGGCCGAAATGATCGCCGACTGCTTCGGGACCCACGTCATCGTCGGCCATTCAGAGCGCCGCAGGAATCATGCCGAAAGCGACATGCTGGTGCGCGCAAAGGCGCAGGCAGCGCATGATGCCGGGCTGATCGCCATCATCTGCATCGGCGAAACGGCTTACGAGCGCAATAGTGGCCAAACGCTCGAGGTGCTGAAGCGGGAGCTCGTGGGCTCCATTCCGGATGGCTCCACGGCACAGACGACCGTGATCGCTTACGAGCCAGTCTGGGCGATCGGCACCGGCGTGGTTCCAACCCAGGAAAACGTCGAGGAGGCACATGCCTTCATCCGCGCCGAACTCATCGAGCGCTTCGGCAAGGAGGGGGCGAATATGCGAATCCTCTATGGCGGATCGGTCAGCGGCGCCAATGCGCGCGACCTTCTGGATGTTCCGCATGTCAACGGTGTGCTTGTCGGCG
Source organism: Martinezella sp. CNPSo 3795 (assembly GCF_057784475.1). Taxonomy (NCBI): domain Bacteria; kingdom Pseudomonadati; phylum Pseudomonadota; class Alphaproteobacteria; order Hyphomicrobiales; family Rhizobiaceae; genus Martinezella; species Martinezella sp. CNPSo 3795. The sequence goes on from NZ_JBXSOQ010000016.1 coordinate 15,906, forward strand.
GACAGAGCTTGAAAGCGGTCGACTTCCTCGCCATTTATGCCGCATTCGAACGGCAGTTCGCCTGAAGCAACCACTTGCCCGGAATTCCAGCCTTAAAAGGGCTTGGAATAGGCGAGAGCCTCATGTAAAGAGCCGCGAGCTTTTATTTTTGATGCCCGCACCGGGCAGGACTGGATCTATGCAAACCGTACTGCTTGTCATCTATCTCATGGTTGTCGTCGCCCTTATCGGCGTGGTGCTGATTCAGCGCTCCGAAGGTGGCGGCCTTGGCATCGGGGGCGGCTCGGGCTTCATGTCTGCGCGCGGTACGGCCAATGCGCTGACGCGCACAACGGCCATTCTGGCAACGCTGTTCTTCGCGCTTGCCCTCGGCATGAACGTGTTGTCCCGCTTCGAGGCTCGCCCGACCGACATTCTCAACCGCATTCCGAGCACGGCGGGTCAGGGCAACGGCATTCTCGATTCGCTTGGCGGCCAGAAGGGTGCTGCTCCGGCAAACACCCAGCCGAAGCCCGCCGATAATAGCGGTGTTCCGAACAGCGGTGCCGTCGCTCCGCAGTCGCAGGCAACACCGCCTGCCACGACGAATCAGGCAGCTCCTGCCCAGCAGGCTCCGGCCGCGACCGGTCAACAGACCGCGCCGGCGACGACCACTCCCGCGCCAGCCGACAACGGCGGCGTCCCGACCGGTAAGTAATTCCGGTCGCCGAAGATCATCCCCGGCAGGTCCTCGGATCTGCCGGTTTTGTTTTGTCCATATTCCGCGTTCTGTAGCCAAAATTCCGGAAACGAATTTTAGGGCTAGCGGAATCATTTGTGAAAAGGTATCCGGTGACTCCCATGGCGCGATATGTATTCATCACTGGCGGCGTGGTTTCTTCCCTCGGAAAAGGAATTGCGGCTGCGGCTCTCGGAGCGTTGTTGCAGGCTCGTGGTTATCGAGTCCGCCTGCGCAAACTCGACCCCTATCTGAACGTGGACCCGGGCACGATGAGCCCGACCCAGCACGGCGAGGTCTTCGTCACCGACGACGGTGCGGAAACCGACCTCGATCTCGGCCACTATGAGCGCTTCACCGGCCGCTCGGCCACCAAGACCGATAACATCACCACCGGTCGCATCTACAAGAACATCATCGACAAGGAACGCCGCGGCGACTATCTCGGCGCGACCGTTCAGGTCATTCCGCACGTTACCAACGAGATCAAGGATTTCGTCACCGAAGGCAATGACGACTATGATTTCGTCATCTGCGAGATCGGCGGCACGGTCGGCGATATCGAAGCCATGCCTTTCATGGAAGCGATCCGCCAGCTCGGCAACGATCTGCCGCGCGGTACGGCTGTTTACGTCCATCTGACGCTGATGCCCTATATCCCCGCTGCCGGCGAGCTGAAGACCAAGCCGACGCAGCATTCGGTCAAGGAACTGCAGGCACTCGGCATTCATCCTGACATTCTGCTGGTTCGTGCCGATCGGGAAATCCCCGAAGCCGAGCGTCGGAAGCTTTCGCTGTTCTGCAACGTGCGGGAATCTGCCGTCATTCAGGCGCTCGATGTCGCCAACATCTATGACGTGCCGATGGCCTACCACAAGGAAGGCCTCGACAATGAGGTTCTCGCTGCTTTCGGTATCGAGCCGGCCCCGAAGCCGCGCCTGGAGCAGTGGGAAGAGGTCTGCAATCGCATCCGCACGCCGGAAGGCGAGGTGACGATTGCCATCGTCGGCAAATACACCGGGCTCAAGGATGCGTATAAGTCGCTAATCGAGGCACTGCATCATGGCGGCATCGCCAACCGGGTCAAGGTCAAGCTCGAATGGATCGAATCCGAGGTCTTCGAAAAGGAAGATCCGGCGCCGTATCTTGAGAAAGTTCACGGCATTCTCGTTCCCGGCGGCTTTGGCGAGCGCGGTTCGGAGGGCAAGATCCTGGCAGCCCGCTTCGCACGCGAACGCAAGGTTCCGTATTTCGGCATCTGCTTCGGCATGCAGATGGCCGTCATCGAAGCGGCCCGCAATCTGGCCGGTGTCGAACATGCCTCGTCGACCGAGTTCGGCCCGACCAAGGAACCTGTCGTTGGCCTGATGACCGAATGGCTGAAGGGCAATGAGCTGCAGAAGCGCACGGCATCCGGCGATCTCGGCGGCACGATGCGCCTCGGCGCCTACAAGGCGGCCCTGAAGAAGGGCACGAAGATTTCCGAGATCTACGGCTCCACAGATATTTCGGAGCGTCATCGCCATCGCTACGAGGTCAATGTCGACTACAAGGACAGGCTGGAAGATTGCGGCTTGACCTTCTCCGGCATGTCACCGGACGGCGTTCTGCCTGAAACGATCGAATATGCGGATCATCCGTGGTTCATCGGCGTCCAGTATCATCCGGAACTGAAGTCCCGTCCGCTGGAGCCGCATCCGCTGTTCTCGAGCTTTATCGAAGCGGCGACGGAACAGAGCCGGCTGGTTTAAGATTTGCAAATCGCTTGCGGTAGTCGCTCGGGCTCACCGCAAGCCTCTCCCGAAAATGATGGCGCATGGTGGCGAGCGATCCAAACCCGCTCGCCGCGGCTACATCGTCCAATGAAATGGCCGTTTGCTTTTCAAGCAGATCGCGGGCGCGCCGCAGCCGCTCGCTGAGCAGCCATTCCCCCGGCGTCATGCCGGTGGTCGCCTCGAAACGGCGCTGGAAGGTCCGCACACTCATGCCGGCCCGCGCTGCAAGTGCCGCAATGGGCTGATCTTCCTGCAAACGCTCGCGCATCCATTCAAGCAGCGGGCCTAAACGAGCTCCCTCACGCTGTCTCAAAACCGGCGTTTCGATATATTGCGCCTGGCCGCCCTCGCGATGGGGTGGAACCACAAGACGGCGGGCGACGCTGTTGGCAATATCCGGTCCGTAATCGCGGCGCACGACATGCAGACAGAGATCGATGGCGGCGGCACTGCCGGCGGCGGTCAGCACCTTGTCTTCATCGACATAGAGAACATCGGCATCGACTAATATATCCGGATAGCGCGTAGCAATGGAATCGACGTAGCGCCAATGTGTGGTCGCCCTGCGGCCGGCGAGTAGACTGGCCGCGGCAAGGACTGCGACGCCAGAGCAGAGGGACATGATGCGGACACCACGGCGGCTGGCCGCTTGGAGTTCGGCAATCAGCAGGGCAGGGACCGGCGTTCCGATACCGCGCCAGCCGGGCACGATGATGAGGTCGGCATCGGCAAGGACTTCAAGACCGTGGTCGACCTGTACCGTCAACCCGCCCGCGGCGCGCAGAGGGCCATCCTCGATCGCGCAGGCGGAAAAGCGATACCAGTCCTTGCCCATTTCCGGGCGCGACAGGCCAAAGATCTCATAGGCGACGCCGAATTCGAAGGTGCACAGCCCGTCATAGACGAGGGTGACGACATGGGGGCCGCGGAGATTGGGGTGATCTGAGTTTGGCATGATTTTGACGCTATATGGCATTTCGGCCAATTTCAACCATGGGATCGCTCAGGCATGAATGCACCGAACCAAATAAGGAGCGTTCCATGTCCCTCGTCAGTGAAATTCCTGCTGCAGATCCCAGTCTCGTCGCTGAGCACTATGCCAAGAGACTTGGCTTCGAAACCGATTGCTCCGACGTCTACCAATCCATGACATCGGGCAATGTCGATTTCGTCTTGTTCGATGTCCGCGGCCCGGCCATGTTCCAGGAGAAGCATATCCCGGGTGCGATCAACCTGCCGCATGGCAAGATGACCGCGAGGAAGATGGCGGAATGGCCAGACGATACACTCTTCGTCGTCTATTGCGCCGGACCGCATTGCAACGGCACCGACAAGGCGGCCTGGCGTCTGGGCACACTCGGTAAGCGCGTGAAGGTCATGATCGGCGGCATGACCGGCTGGGCCGATGAGGGGTATCCGTTCGAGAAGGACTGAGCGCCAGGGGCAGAACCGGCATAGACGGGTCTGCCCATTTTTACGACACTGCGAAAAACTTCGGCATCTACGTCATTCGACTGTCGCGCTGCTTTCGTTTCCGTGACATTGTGCGAGTAAGCATAACGGGAACAAAAGTATGATTCTCAATCCATTTGATGATCGCGCGGAAAGGCCGCGGGCGAAGATCGCCTTCACCTTCGCGCTGCTGATCGTTTTCAATATTGCCGCCTGGATCTGGGCTTGGGTCGCTTTTGCAGACCGTCCGTCTTTGCTTGGTATTGCCCTTCTTGCCTATATGTTCGGCCTGCGCCACGCCTTCGATGCCGATCACATCGCCGCGATCGACAATGTCGTGCGCAAGCTCATTCAGGAAAAGAAGCAGCCTTATGCCGTCGGCTTCTTCTTCTCGCTCGGTCATTCCTCGATCGTCGTGATCGCCTCGATCCTGATTGCCGCAACGGCGGCTGCCATGCAGAGCCAGCTCGATTCCTTCCACGATATCGGCGGCGTCATAGGTACGACGGTTTCGGCGGTCTTTCTGCTGCTGATCGGCGTTGCCAATCTCTTCGTCCTTAAAGGCGTCTGGTCCGCTTTCAGAAGGGCGCAGAGGGGTGAGCGGATCGCAGAGGAAGACCTCGACACGCTGCTTGCCGGCGGCGGTTTTCTGGCACGCATCTTCCGTCCGATGTTCAAGGTCGTCACCCGCTCCTGGCACATGTATCCGATCGGCTTCCTTTTCGGCCTCGGCTTCGATACCGCAACGGAGATCGGGCTTCTCGGCATTTCGGCCGCTCAAGCCGCACAGGGCATGTCCTTCTGGACCATCCTCGTCTTCCCGGCGCTGTTCACCGCCGGCATGTCGCTGATGGATACGCTGGATAGTACGCTGATGACGGGAGCGTATGGCTGGGCCTTCGTCAAGCCGGTGCGCAAGCTCTGGTACAATCTGACCATCACTGCGGCTTCAGTTGTCGTCGCCGTCTTCATCGGTGGTATCGAGGCTTTGGGGCTCATCGCCGACAAACTCGGCCTCGAAGGCAGCTTCTGGAGCTTCGTCGGCGAACTCAACGACAACCTTGCCAATTTCGGCTTCGCCGTCGTCGGCATCTTCTTGCTGAGCTGGCTGGTTTCGACCGTGCTCTACAAAGCCAGAGGCTACGACAACTTGCAGATCAATCGCTCATGACGCATCATCGCCCCAGGGATCGGGCATACCGTGACTGGAGATCGCCGTCCGCGGCTCCAGTCGCATGCGATGAGGGGCCACAATCATGATCCACGCAAGCAATGTTCGCAGCCTAGTGCTGGCAGCAGGCAGTCTATGCATCGTCAGCGCCGGCACGGCTTCTGCACAAGCCGTCGCAAATTGCCCATTGCAGCCTGCCGTCAGCACGACGCGCCAGGTCTTGAATTGCGAAGCTGGGCTTAGCGTCACCGTCGAGCGTGGCGCTCACTACCGGTTTGCAGACCGAAACCATGATGGTCGGACGGATGCTGTCGTACTCGACAGCAAGGCAGCACTGGTTGATGTCGATCGCAACCGTGTTAAGGGCGGATTCGAAGTGGTGACGCCGCAGGCGATCGCCGCCGTGCGCGGCACGCGCTGGGCCGTCGACGTGAAACGGGGCTATACCTCCGTGCTTGTCCTGCGCGGCCGGGTCGCGGTCAATAAGGTATCGACCGGGCAGGGGGTTACGCTAGGCCAAGGACAAGGCGTCGACGCCGACCGGGGGCGCGCCGCATTGCGTGTCACCCAATGGGGACAGCCGCGCATAAATGCTTTGATGGCGCGCCTCGGCCAGTGAGATTCCGACATCATGCGCAGACCGCCGCTGCAGACGCTGATTGCGCTTTTCTTGACTGCCGTCTGGGGGATGGGCCTGGGCGTCGCGCATCTGCGCGGTGACATTCCCTTTGTCGACGGCGCCGAAGCGACGCTCACGAACCTCCGCAATACGCTCGGCGGCAGCTTCCAGCCACCCGATCTCGTCACGATCATTGCCATAGACGATGAGACGTCGCGTATGGCGGGACACTATCCTTTGCCGCGCGCCACGCTCGCCAAAGTGATCGATGTCATCGCCGCATTGGGGCCGAAAGCCGTCGCGCTCGATCTGCTTCTGGTCGATGCCGGCGACGAGGCCAACGATGCAGCATTGGAACAATCGCTCAAACGGACCAAGGTTGTGCTGGCCGCAGCCGGCATCTTTCCCGAAAGCCGCCAGCGCGTCACAGAAGATAGCAAGGAACCTCTCGCTCGCGTGCCCAGTGCGCTGCAATTCCTCGAACCGCAGCAGCGGTTCGCCGACGTCGCAAGCTATGGTATCGTCAATGTGCAGACCGACAAGGCGGGCACGCCGCGTTTCGTGCCTTTGCTGTTTCGCAGCGGCGAGCGGATCGAACCATCCTTTTCGCTGCGTGTCGTTTCCACCGCAACCAACGAGCAGACAACCGTCATCTCCGATCATATCAAGATCGGTGACAGGTCCATCCAGACCGATACCGGCTATCTCATGCCGCTCTCGTTCTACGGTCCGCGCGGAACGATCCGCACCGTCAGCGCCGGTGCTGCGCTCAATGGGCACTTGCCGGAGGCTGCGATCAGGGATCATATCGTCGTTATCGGCGCGACCGTTACCGGCGGCGGCGATGTCTTTCCAACACCCTTCGATCCCGTTCTACCTGGGGTCGAGGTTATCGCGACCTCGATCACGCATCTGATTGCCGGAGACGGGCTGGTACGCGACCGCAACGTCCGTTTTATCGACCTTTATTTCGCCGTCGGCCTGCCGCTGCTCGTCATTGCCCTTCTCTCCTGGCGGCGCAGTGCCATCGGCCCGATAACAATACTCGGCGTCATGCTTGTCTGGTTCGCAGTCAACGTCAGCGCATTCAAGCATGGAATATGGCTGAGCGCAGCACTGCCGATTGCTGCGACCGTACCACCAATGCTGCTATTTGGCGCTGCGCAGCTTTGGCTCGACCGCAGGCGAGCGACGCGATTTGCCGAGCAAAGCGAGCTCCTGCAGCGCATCGAGGCGCCCGGTCTTACCGAGCATCTTGCGCGCGATCCCGATTTTCTCGCAAGCCCTGTGCAACAGGAAGCGGCCGTCGTCTTCATCGACATCAACGGCTTCACAGGTCTTAGCGAGGCCATTGGCCCAGCAGCTGTTCGGGAACTGCTGAACGGCTTCTACAATCTCGTCGATGAAGAGGTAACCGCATCCGGCGGCGCCATCACCAGCTTCATGGGTGACGGAGCTATGATCCTTTTCGGCCTGCCGCAGCCGAAGCCGAGCGATCCCGCCAATGCGGCGCGCTGCTGCATTCGTCTCGCCGCGCGGATGAAGGGCTGGCTCTCAGCACTGCCGGAGACAGTCGCTTCCCGCATCGGTTTCAAGATCGGTGCGCATTGCGGCACCATCGTCGCCTCCCGGCTGGGTGGTGAAGGACGACAGCAGATCACCGCAACCGGCGACACCGTTAACGTCGCAAGCCGGCTGATGGAGGTCGCCGCCAGCAATCGCGCCGAAATCGCCATCAGCCATGAGCTTTTGCTTTCCGCCGGTCAGGACAGCGCGCCTTTCAATGAGGGCAGCCTCGATGGCCCGATCGAAACAGGCTTGCGTGGTCGCGCCGGGACCTTGACCATATGGCTTTGGCGCAGCCGGCCGTGATCAAACCAGCCTCCATCTGCCTGGTTTCATTCTCCCCACATCGGAATGATTGAAATCACCAGGAGGCACGCAAGAGAGATATTGACCGCGCGCCACTGCCATGCCGCTTTCAGCAGACGTCCGAGCATCTGCCCGAGAAGGCACCATACGGCGAGCGAGAAGGCTGCGATAAGGCAGAAAGTCACACCGAGCAATATACCAAGTCTGACGGGACTTTCTGCCAACGCAGCGAAAGAAGCAGCAGCCCCCATCGTCATGGCCCAGCCCTTGGGATTGTGCCAGAGCATCCATACGCCGGCGAGGAAGCCTGTCGGTCTCGCCATCTGCCCCACCTCGCGCGGCTGGCCGCTTCTGCCGATCCGAACGGCGAGCCAGAGCAGATAGAGGGACCCCAGCGTCTTCATGGCGATCTGCAGCATCGGCAGGGCCATCAACACGCTGCCGAGCCCCGCAGCCGCAGCGCAGGCCATGGAGCCCAAGCCGAAGGCAAAACCGCCCATGACGGGTATGGAGCGACGGAAGCCGAAATGCGCGCCGGACGCAGTCGCGAGCGTGGTCGCACCGCCCGGCGTTATGGTGGAAACCAATGCGAAGAGTATCAGCGGCAGCAGAGGTTCGATTGTCATATCCAGCCCTTCTCTAATTGAAAAAGGCATAGGCGCAGCTCTGGCATCATGAAATCGAATATTGAAGGATCAAGGCATTAGTAATTATAATGCTTAGATGATCCGAAACTTCGATATTACCCTCATCAGAACCTTCGCCACCGTTGCCGACCAGGGCAGCATGACAATTGCCGCCAATATGCTGCATATGACCCAGGGCGCCGTCAGCCAGCAGATCAAGCGGCTGGAGGATATGCTCGGCTGCGCTCTGTTCGAACGGGACAGGCGCGGATTGCGGCTGACGGAGGCCGGTGAACGCCTGCGCGGCAATGCCCGCCGCCTATTGGCGTTGAATGACGAGATCTGGGACGACATGACGGAAAGCACTGTTCGCGGTGGCGTCCGCCTCGGCGTTCCCTATGATCTTGTCGGAGCGACGCTGGCGCCCGTGCTGAAATCCTATGCCCAGCGCCATCCTCAGGTGGAGATTTCTCTGATCTGCGCATCGTCTCCGGAGCTGCTGGATGAGTTGGGGAAGGGAACCGTCGACCTCTGTGTGGCGGAGGAACCATACGGCACGTCGCAGGGCGAATGCCTTGCTGTGGAGCGGCTCGTCTGGGTTGGAGCGAAGGCAGGCAATGCCCATCGCAAGGTACCGCTGCCGATTTCGATGGTTGCCGATACCTGTGCCTTCCGATCATCGGTCTTTGCCGCACTCAGCAAGGATGGGTTGCGCTGGCGGACGGTCTTTGAGAATGGCAATATCGAAGCGACCACGGCGACGGTGCGCACGGATCTGGCTATCACCGCCTGGCTCGCTTCGACCGTTCCAACCGATCTCGATATCCTCACCGGCGAGCAGGGTCTGCCCGAGCTGCCGGTCTTCTCAATCAACCTGCATTTGCCGAAGGGCGGCGCAACACCGCAGGCGCTGGAGCTTGCCCGCCATATCCGCGAGGGCATGACGCGGCCGCGCCAATCCGCGGCCGCCTAAATTCCGTCTCCTTGATAAAACCGCCTATGCCGCCTTCGGCAGCGGACCGACATAGCGCGACTGCGGCCGGATCAGACGCCCATCGAGCGTCTGCTCGCGGGCATGGGCGATCCAGCCGACCGTGCGGCCGATCGCGAAGACGCCGGTAAACGAACTGCGAGGAAAGCCGAGAGCATCGAGCAGCAGGGCGGTGTAGTATTCGACGTTGACGTCCAAGGGCCGATCCGGTTTGCGCTCCTTCAGCAACGCCAGCGCCGCCGCCTCAATGGCTTCCGCCAGCGCGATACGTCCAGCATCTGCCTGGCCGCTCGCAAAGATCGGCTTTAATGCAGTCTTCAGCGCATCGGCGCGCGGATCGCGGACGCGATAGATGCGGTGACCGAAACCCATCAGCCGCTCGCCACGATCGAGCGCGTCAGACAACCATGCCCGGGCATTTTCCGGTTTGCCGACGCCGTCAAACATGTCGAGGACAGGGCCGGGGGCGCCGCCATGCAACGGACCTTTAAGGGCGCTGATTGCGGCGAGCACAGAGGAGGTCAGACCGGCATGAGTCGAGGCGATGACGCGGGAGGCGAATGTGGACGCATTCAAGCCGTGATCGGAAATCGTCACCAGATAGGCATCGAGGCCTGCGGTCTGCTCTGCGGTCGGGCTTCGACCCGTCAGCATGCGCAGGATATCACCGGATTGGGACAAGGATGCATCCGGCTTTATCGGTGCTTCGCCTTTCTGCAATCGCAAGATGGCCGGCAGGAAAACGGCCGGTGCCGCCATCAGGCGGATCGCGGTGGCGAAATCCTCACCGTCGGCCACGCGCGCCAGCAAGGCCCGCACAGCATCCACGGGTGGTAGCGCGAGCAGAGCGGCATCGGCGGCCTTCACATGCGTGAAAAGCGCAACGCGTGCCGCGCCGAGCTGAGTTCGGAGGGAAGCTGCGTCGATATGTTCGTCAAACAGGCCATCCAGCAGCAGCGCCGCAACATCCTCGAAGCGGCTGGTTGCCATCAGATCATCAAGCGACACGCCGCGGATGATCAAGCGACCGGCAGCGCCGTCGACGTCGGACAGCTTGGTTTCTGCGGCAATGACATCTTCAAGACCACTTTTCATTACGGTTCTCCTTTGACTATCCGATTAGATCGGATCTATTCCTATTGACGTCAATCTTGACGCAATTGATCAATATGAGGACCGATGAGCTGGCTGACGGCAGAGCAGGCGCTGAACCTGCTGGGAACGAAATCACAGACGCTCTACGCCAATGTCAGCCGCGGGCGCATTCGTGCGAAAGCCGATCCCACGGATACGCGGCGCAGCCTCTATTTTGCCGATGACGTCAAGCGATTGGCCACCCGCCACGCCGGACGGCGCAAGACCGAGACGGTGGCCGCCGAGGCCATTCAATGGGGCGATCCGGTATTGCCATCGGCACTGTCGACGGTTTCGAACGGAAGGCTTTTCTATCGCGGCAAGGACGTGGCGATGCTTGCCGAAAGCGCAAGCCTCGAAGATATCGCGCGGCTGCTTTGGGACATGAAGCGGCCGTTGCGATTCGATCCAAGCGAGGCGTGGCGGAAGCCGCCTTCCTTGGATAGTGCTTTCTCCGCGCTTGCCGAGCGCATAACAAGCGATCTGCCATCACTCGGGCGTTCGCTTCCGGCACTGCAAAATGAAGCCGAAAGCGTGTTTGGTACGGTGGCTGAGGCCCTGGCCCCGGGCGCGTGGGATCAACCACTGCATCGCCGTCTCGCGACTGCCTGGGACCGCCCTGATGCCGCCGATATGATCCGCCGCAGTTTCGTCTTGCTTGCCGATCACGAGCTGAACGCTTCGACCTTCACCGCAAGGATCACGGCATCCGCAGGCGCCACGCTATCCGCCGCCACTCTATCCGGCCTCTCCACACTGACAGGTCCGCTGCATGGCGGTGCATGGCAGAGCGTGCGTACGCTGATCGCGCGGGCAGCCACGACGGGGGTGGATGAGGCGGTCCGCAGCTATCTCGCGGAAGGACGGCCATTGCCGGCTTTTGGCCATCAGCTTTATCCTGATGCCGATATCCGGGGAGAGGCGTTGCTTGGCTGCTTCACGCTGCCGCCGCTCTTCGCCAGAGTTCGCGATGTCGGCGAGCAGCTGGTCGGAGAACGCGTCAATGTTGACTTCGCCCTGACGGCGATGACCCACGCCTATCATCTCCCGGAGAATGCGCCGCTAATCATCTTCGCGCTGGCACGGACGGTCGGATGGCTTGCGCATGCCATGGAGCAGGCGACCAGCGGTAGGCTCATTCGGCCGCGCGCGCGTTATGTCGGTCTGCCGGTACCATGATCTCATCCTTACCGGACGTAGGGCGCTTTTTGCTCAACTCACCGGCAGGTGACAAACAGCTTCGATATTGTGGCCATCAGGATCGAGAATGAAAGCGCCATAGTAGTTCGGATGATAATGAGGGCGCAGACCTGGGGCACCGTTATCGGTGCCGCCGGCGATTATCCCGACCCGATGGAAGTCATCGACGAGCTCCCTGTTTGGGGCGGCAAAGGCGATATGGGTGCCTGTTTGCAAAGCATCGCGCTGACCGATCCAGAAGAAAGCCTTCTGGCCAATGCCGTAACCCGCAAATCTTTCGCCTTCGGCATAAAGGCGTTCTATGCCTATGGAGCGCAGTAGTGTGTCGTAGAAGATCTTCGATCGCTCGATATCGCGAACCCCGATCGTCACATGATCAAGCACATCACCCTCCAAAAGTGCGATTGAACTCTATTAACGCTGACCAACGGCGCCAACGTCGCGGTCGGCAAGCTCGACCCAACCAATGACAAGTTTGCGGTTGGCAATCAGCCAGATCGTTGCCAGCGCGACCAAACCGACGACGATATTGGCAGCGACGAAGAGAATGGGAGCAAGTTGCGTCACTGGACCGACATCGCCACGTTCGACAAGGCGCATGGGGGCGGTTGCCAGTGCGGTCGCGCCGAAGGTGAAGGCCCAATAAGCGGGGCTGAAGCCTTCTTTCATGATCCAGGGCAGGAGGCGCAACATGATCAGGGCCTGCAGCAAGCCGTAGCCGATCATTGCGTGGACGAGCATGTCGGGAGGGCTTTGTGTGGCGCTGATATAGGCTAACGCACCGACAGCCGGCGGAGCCAGTTGAATTCCGAGGGTTGGTCGCAGCGGCGCGGCCAACGCCGGCCCCGTCAGCAGGCGATGCAGCAGGGCGGATTCGATAGCAAGCCAGGCGAAGAAGCCGGCGCCGAAGAAAAGCTGCGCCCATTGCGGAAAGCCGAGTGCGGCGCCGACAATAGCAGTCACGAAACTGCCGGCGACGTTTGGCAGATAGAGCACGGCTGTCGTCGTGGCAATATCGCGTTCGCCCTGCCAGAGCCCTCCGGTTCGCCAGACGGAGAACGCCAGGGTATAGACGGCGCCGATCAGGAATATTGTTTCGGCGCCGATACGCGAATAGGGCAGCAGGCCACCGGCCACCAGCATGGTTGCGACACCGACAAGGCCGATAAAGCAGCATTGGACAGGGTGCGCCACTTCCTTGAATGCCTCCTCGCGCGCCACCATCCACTTCAAAGCGTAGAGCACGATCAGCACCAGCCAGACGGCCAGCGCAATAAAGGTCAGAAATTCACCGATCAGTACTGGCAGATGCCAGATGCGGGCACCCACGCGCCAGGCATTGGCTAGACCGGAAAGCCCAAGAACCATGCCGAAAAACGAAGCTGGAACCAGCGGTAGTTTCAAAGACGCAGCCATATGCCCCCTTTGACGCTCTATGTGAGCGCCACCCTAAAGAGAATGATGCAAAGAACCCGAGATCGATGCTAAATCCATCAACATGAATGAAGCGCAAAATACAGCTTTCCTCGAAACCGGCAAAGCGCGATCATGGCGAAAAGCGGGAGGTCAGACCAGGCGACATCACAGATGCGTGAACGGGCGAATTTTCCTTCGCTGACCGGCTTATGCATAGCTCGCCCGTCATTTGTTCATTGGAAAATGCTGCGAAATGTCTCTATTGAACATTCAAACGATTAAAACCGTCCTAGGAGACTGACATATGCAAATCGGAATGATTGGCCTTGGCCGTATGGGCAACAACATGGTGCAGCGCCTGATGAGAGGCGGTCACAGTGCGGTTGTTTTCGATGCGCGTCCGGAAAGCATCGCCGGGCTTGAGCAGCTCGGCGCCACCGGCAGCAAGTCTCTCGCGGATTTCGTATCGAAGCTCGCTAAGCCGCGCGTTGTCTGGCTGATGTTGCCGGCGGCAATCGTCGATCAGGAATTGGCGGCGATCGTCCCGCTGCTGGAAGAGGGCGACATCGTCATCGATGGCGGCAATTCCTATTATCACGACGATATCCGCCGTGCCGAAGAGCTGAAGCCGAAGGGCATCCATTACGTCGACGTCGGCACCAGCGGTGGCGTTTTCGGTCTGGAGCGCGGCTATTGCCTGATGATCGGCGGCGAAAAGGAAACCGTCCAGCATCTATCGCCGATCTTCGCGACACTTGCCCCCGGTGTCGGTGACGTCGCTCCGTCGGCAATGCGCTCGGAAGAGGCTGCCAAGAACAGCACGGCGGAGCAGGGCTATCTGCATTGCGGCCCATCCGGCGCCGGCCATTTCGTCAAGATGGTCCATAACGGCATCGAATATGGCCTGATGGCTGCCTATGCCGAAGGCTTCAACGTTCTGCGCCATGCCAATATCGGCAAGCAAGACGCGGAGAAGGACGCCGAAACCGCGCCGCTCTCCCACCCGCAGTATTACCAGTATGATCTCGACATCGCCGAAATCTCGGAAGTCTGGCGCCGCGGCAGCGTGATCACCTCTTGGCTGCTCGACCTCACGGCCGATGCCCTGCACGGCGATGCAGCGCTTTCGCAATATGCCGGCCGCGTTTCCGACTCCGGCGAAGGCCGCTGGACGATCTCGGCCGCGATCGACGAAGGCGTTCCAACGCCGGTGCTGAGCGCTGCGCTTTACGGCCGTTTCGCTTCGCGCGGCAATGACGACTACGCCAACAAGGTTCTCTCTGCCATGCGCGCCGGCTTCGGCGGCCACCATGAGAAGCCGGCGAAGTAATTGGTTGGTCTATCGATCTGATGATAGCGAGCCGGGTGGGTCAAACCTCCCGGCTTTTTCTTGTCCGCTTTTATTATCCCGATACGTCGAGCCGGAAACCGCCTTGCACTTTTCCTGGGGGACCTTCAGCCCAGCAGATCGGGCCGCAGGAATATGACCGGAGTGGGCGAACCGACTTCCAGCTGCGAGGCATGTGGCGGGCGGACGACCAGGCAATCGGCACGCGAAAAGACTTTCATCATCGACGAATCCTGCTTCGAGAAGGGCTCGGCGAGCCAGCCGCCGTCGGCAGCTTTCGTCAGCGTTGCGCGGACGTAATCCTGTCGCTGATCGTTCGCCGCAAAGGACATGGCGGCGCGTGCAAAGCCTTCGCGCTTTATCGGCGGCAGGGATGCGAGCTTTCTTATCAATGGCTCGAGAAAGAGCAGGCCGCAGACAAGGCTGGAGACGGGATTGCCGGGGAGGCCGAGGACATGCATGTCGCCGAGGCTGCCGACCATCAGCGGCTTGCCGGGGCGCATGGCAATGCGCCAGAAATCCAGCTTCATTCCTGCAGCCACCATTGTCGCCTGCACCAGATCGTGATCACCGACAGAAGCGCCGCCGAGCGTGACGATGATGTCGGCCTTGGCCACCTGCGCACGGCCGATGGCGGCGGTGATATCGTCGCTGTCGTCGGCGACGATGCCGAGATCAAGCACATGCGCGCCTGCATTGCGGGCCAGTGCAGCGATGCCGAACGTGTTGGACGCGATGATCTGCGAGGGACCCGGTTCATTGCCGGGAGCCACGAGTTCATCGCCGGTCGCGAGAATCGCCACCAGCGGCCTCCGGTAGACATCCAAGGCCGGATGGTTCATGGCCGCGGCGACGGTGAGCCGCGAAAAATCCATCACCGTGCCGGCGGGAAGCACCGATTCGCCTTCCAGGAAATCCTGTCCGCGCGGGCGAATATGCTGCCCCTTGCGCAAGGGATAGGTCGTACGGATGCGATCTCCCTCCAGGCGCTCGGCGTCCTCCTGCAAAAGTACCGAATCGGCACCGGCCGGAACCGGCGCACCGGTGAAAATGCGAACCGCTTCGCCCTTGCTGACGGTTCCGTCGAAAGCATGGCCGGCAGCCGAGGCGCCGATGACCTGCAGCTCAGAACCCGGCAGTGCCGCATCATCGAAGCGCAGCGCGTAACCGTCCATCGCCGAGGCATCGAAAGGCGGTTGGGTCAGGCGGGCGGCAAGATCCTTGGCCAGAACCCTGCCTTCGGCCATATCGAGCGGAACGCTTTCAACACGGTGGATCGGCGCGGCACTGTCCAACAAGCGCGCTTGCGCTTCGACAACGGGTAGCAGGCTCATATATCAGGCCCTCGGATGGCGGAAATCCCCCGATTTGCCGCCGGATTTCTCCAATAGAGTGATTCCGCCGATTTCCATGCCGCGATCGGCGGCCTTGGCCATGTCGTAGATCGTCAGGCAGGCGACGGAAACCGCCGTCAGCGCTTCCATCTCGACGCCGGTGCGGCCGGTCAGCTTTGTCGTCGCGGTGACCCGGAGACCGGGTAGGGCGGCATCCTCTGCGATATCGACGGAAACCTTCGTCAACATGAGGGGATGGCAGAGCGGGATGAGATTGCTGGTCTGCTTCGCTGCCATGATGCCGGCAAGCCGCGCCGTGCCGATCACATCGCCCTTCTTAGCGTTGCCGTCGCGAATCAGCGCCAAAGTCTCGGGTTTCATCTTGACGTAACCGGCCGCGGTGGCGCTGCGGGCCGTCTCGGCCTTATCGCCGACATCGACCATGTTGGCTTCGCCCGAAGCGTCGATATGCGTGAGAGCAGCCTTCTCGGTGCTCATCTCACTCGGCCGCCAGAATGCCGGTTTCGCCGTTCAGCAGCAGTTTGGTTGCCGCCGTCACATCGTCCTTGCGCATGAGGCTTTCGCCGACGAGGAAGGTGCTGATACCGACGGCCTCGAGACGCTTGCAGTCGGCGTGTGTGAAGACGCCGCTTTCGCCGACCAGCAGCCGGTCCTTCGGTACCATGGGCGCCAGCTTCTCGCTGACCGTCAAGCTTACTTCGAACGTGCGCAGATTGCGGTTGTTGATGCCGACCAGCGGCGAGGACAGTTTTAGTGCACGATCCATCTCTTCGGCGTCGTGGACCTCCACCAGCACATCCATGCCGAGGCCGAAGGCCTCGTCCTGAAGACGCTCGGCGTCATCGTCCGAAAGCGATGCCATGATCAGCAAGATGCAGTCTGCACCCCAGGCACGGGCTTCCTGGACCTGGTACGTGTCGAACATGAAATCCTTGCGCAGTGCCGGCAGCGAGCAGGCCGCGCGGGCAGCCGTCAGGAATTCCGGAGCACCCTGGAAACTCGGTGTATCCGTCAGCACCGAAAGGCAAGCCGCACCGCCGGCCTCGTAGGCCTTGGCGAGGGCAGGCGGGTCGAAATCGGGGCGTATCAGGCCCTTGGACGGGCTTGCCTTCTTGATTTCGGCAATCAGGCCGAACACACCGGATTCCTGCCTGGCAAGCAGCGCCTTGTGAAAGCCGCGCGGTGCGGACTGGTCAGCCTGCATGGCCTTGAGATCGGAAAGGGAAAGCTTGGCCTTGGCAGCGGCGATTTCCTCGCGCTTGTAGGCCTCGATCTTTCTAAGGATATCGCTCATGATGTCCTAGTCCTGTCCTTCTTCATTGGAAACGGCAATGAGCTTTTCCAGTGCAACGGCGGTGGCGCCGCTATCGAGCGAATGAGCCGCGAGCTTCATGCCATCATGCAGCGTTTCCGCCTTGCCGGCAATGACCAGCGAGGCCGCCGCATTGGCAAGGGCGATGTCGCGATAGGCGTTCTTTTCGCCGGCGAGCACTGCGCGAAGGGCTGCGGCGTTCGCAACGCCGTCACCACCCTTGAGATCGGCAAGGTCAGCATGTTGCAGGCCGAAATCGGCCGGTGTCAGTTCGAAGCTACGAATCCTGCCGTTTTCCAGGGCCGCTACGGAGGTCTTGCCCGTCGTGGTGATCTCGTCCAAGCCGTCGCCGTGCACGACCCAGACGCTCTCTGCGTTGAGATCCCTCAGCACCTCGGCCAGCGGCAATACCCATTGTGGCGCGAAGACGCCCAGCAGCTGACGACGAGCGCCGGCAGGATTGGACAACGGACCAAGGAGATTGAAAATCGTGCGCGTGCCGAGTTCGACACGCGAGGGGCCGACATGGCGCATGGAAGAATGATGCAGCTGCGCGAACATGAAGCCGATACCGGCTTCCCGAATGCAGCGAGCAATCGTCTCAGGTCCGATATCGAGCTTGATACCCAATACGGATTGCGTGTCGGCGGTGCCGGCCTTGGAGCTTTGGGCACGATTGCCGTGCTTGGCGACGGGCACACCCGCGCCGGCGACGATGAATGCCGCCAGCGTCGAGATATTGTATGTGCCAAAGCCATCGCCGCCGGTGCCGACGATATCGATCGCATCGGCAGGCGCTTCCACCGGCAGCATCTTGGCGCGCATGGTCGTCACGGCGCCGACGATTTCATCCACCGTCTCGCCGCGAACGCGCAGCGCCATGAGAAATGCACCGATCTGCGACGGCGTGGCCTCGCCCGACATCAGGATTTCGAATGCCTGCCGGGCTTCGTCCCGCGTCAGCGCCTCACGATTGGCCACCTTGGCGAGGAAAGGCTTCAATTCTGTCATTGATGATCCATCCTCCCGTATGGGTCTAGCGGGACATCGCCTGTTCGGCGAGGCTCTGGTTGACCGTTACGGCGTATTTGGACTGCAGCTGGCCGACTATCTGGTCGAGGATGTCGTCGCCGGCAGCATTGGCGATCTGGGCCACCTGCTGATCGTCGTTGCTCAGCGCATCGGTCGTCGGATTGTCGTTGACATCGGTGACTTTGAGCAGGATCTGCGTCGTGTCATCGGCGCCGACAGCGTTGGCGGCCGTATCGACCGGACCGGAGAAGGCGGCAGCGATACCGCCGCGACCCAGAACCGGATCATCCGTCGAGCGCGTGATGCCGGTCTTGCTTTCAACAGCGATGCCAAGCGGCGCGGCGATATCGGCGAGCGACTTGCCTTTCTGCGCTTCCTGCTTCAGCTCGGCGGCCTTGGCGGCAAGCGCGACCTTCTGCTGCTCGGCGGTCCAGTCGGCAACTGCCTTTTCACGGACTTCGGAAAGCGGGCGATCATGATCGGGCGTGACGTTCATGACATCATACCAGATGTAGCCATCATTGCCGACCGTCAGGGGAGCAGGGTTGCCACCCTGATCGGCCTTGAAGACCTCCGAGATCAGCTGCTGGCGGGCCGGCAGATCCTTGATCTCATTGCCATTCTGATCGAGGCCGGTCTGGTCGATCGCATCGATGGTAACGAGCTTCAGCTTGAGTTGCGATGCTGCATCCTGCAGCGATGCGCCGGAGCCGCGCAGGTCTTCGAACTTGTCGTGGACGCTGGTGATTTCATTGGCAGCGTTGCCGAGCGCAATCTGCTTGCGGATATCTTCCTTGACGTCGTCGAAATTCTTGGCCGTTTCGTTCTTCACATTGGTTACACGCAGGATGACCGGACCGAATGAACCGTCCACGACGGGCGTGGTGCCACCTTCCTTGGAGACGGCAAACGCCGCTTCGGCAACGGTCTTGTCCGGAACCTGATCCTTGGTGAAGGTGCCGAGCAGCACGTCGGACGGCTTCTTGCCCTGATCGGAGACGAGCTGATCGAAGGTGGTTCCCGTCTTCAGCGCATCGGCTGCGGCATTGGCGAGATCCTTGTTGGCGAAGGTCAGCTGCTCGATGGTGCGCGTTGCCGGCGTGGTGAAGCTGTCCTTGCGCTTGTCGAACTGCGCCCGCACTTCGTCATCCGTGACACTTGCCACATCGGCAATATCCTCGGCCTGCAACTTCACATAGGCGAACTTGCGGTATTCAGGCGCACGATATTTCGACTTCACGCCATCGAACCATTTCTGCAACACGTCGTCGGCCGGCGCCTTGACGGGATCGATATTGGCATTGGTCAGCAACAGATAATCGATGCTGCGGGTCTCGTCGTGATACTGCTTGACCGCATCGGCAAGAACCGCCGGTGCGACAAAGCCGTTGGACACAGCTTCGACGATTTGGCTGCGGATCGCGACTTTGCTGCGCTCCTTGATATAATCATCGGGCGATATGTTGCTGTTGCGCAGAAGCATATCGAACTTTTGGCGGTCAAAGGCACCGTTCGCAGCCTTGAAGGCCGGATCGTCGCCGATGAGCTTGGCAAGGCGGTCTTGCGAGAGGCCGAGGTTCATGTCAGCGGCGAGCTGATCGAGCGAAGCGCCGGCGACGAGCTGCGCCACCGTCTGTTGCCCGATGCCGAAGGCGCGAGCCTGCTCCGGTGTGATCTGCATGCGCAGCTGCTGGCTGATCGCCTGGATCTGGCGGCGATAGGCAAGGCGGAACTCATTGGTATCGATGTGCTGATCGCCGACTGTGACAACGGTATTGCTGCCACCGCCCGTGATAAGGGACCGCTCGACGCCCCACACGCCGAAGGCCGCCGCAAGAAGAAGCAACAAACCTTTGGCAACCCAGGTCTGGGCGATTTTTCTCAGCACGTCGAACATCGGAAAGCAAACCTCGTCATCATCAAGTCTTCGCCCGCAGGCGAAACAATCGGAGTTCCTTAGAACAATCCGAACCGGAATTGAAGAGCCAGTGGGGAAATCGCCTGATGAGGTGCAGCCATGCCGGAACCTTTGAGAAGCGGCAGCGTTCTAGCAATGCGGAAACATAAGGAGCACACGATGGCAGAGACCAAATCAGCCTCTACTCAGTCGTCTTCGGCGCGAGCACAAACGGAAACGGCAATGGAGGATCTTGCCGCCCAGGTCGCAGCCTTACGCGAAGATCTGGCAAAGCTGTCACAAAGCGTGGCGGCTGTGGGGCAGGGAGCGAAATCTGTCGTCGCGGAGGAAGCCCAGGAGATCACGGAGCAGTTGCGCGAGAGAGTTCGAGAAGAGCCGATTTTCATGGTCGCTGCCGCAGCAGGCATCGGTTATCTGATCGGCCTTCTGAGCCGACGCTAGTCAGGACGAGCTCTCGACGGGTGGACGAGCCACTCCGAGCGACCGCAGCTGCGAAACCGCCGAAAAAGGCGCGGACGATTCGTCCGCGCCTTTTCAATTGGTAACCGCAAACGCCCGTATGCAAGAATTGCAGAATATATGCATTGCACCACAACCGAAGCCTGCTGCGATATCTTTGTGACACTCCCTGCGACATGTTGACCATCGCCATTTGTTGAACGCGCACCCTCTTGTATCACGTGGGCGCTTACTATACGTAACAACAATTATAAGGTTGCTTATGAATAGCAGGCTCCCCATACAATGATTTCGACCCCCACCGTTGGTTTTCTCCTCCATGACGTTGCGCGACTCCTTCGGAAGAGATTCGAGCAGCGTGCGAAGGATTTGGGCCTGACGCGCTCGCAGTGGCAAACCCTTGCCTACCTTGCAAACAATGAAGGTATCCATCAGGCCGGACTGGCCGAAATTCTCGAAATCGAGCCGATCACGCTGGTGCGTATTCTGGACAAGCTCAGCGAACGGGGGCTGGTGGAGCGCCGGCAGCATCCGAATGATCGGCGCAGCTGGCTACTCTATATGCGCGAAGAGGCCCGGCCGTTGATGGACGCCATGCGCAGCATTGGCGAACAGTCGCGCAAGGAAGCGCTCGAGGGCGCCTCTCAGGAAGATCAAGAGCGCCTCTATGAATTGCTTACCCTTATGAAATCGAACCTGGTTAGCGCCTGCCGTTCAAAAGCAGTCGATAAAGAGTTACAACATGGCTGAAGCATCCTCCCCACTTCGCGTACCCGCGAACGCAAACTCCTCCGAACAAAATCAAGCTCCCGTCGCCGAGGCTCCATCCTCAAACCCGGCGCCCCAGCCTTCCACGACTGCGCCGGCCGCACCGGCAGCGCCCCCGGAGGCGCCGCGCAAGCGCCGTGGCATGACGCGACCAGTCCTGTTTGCGCTGCTTCCGGTCGCGCTTGTCATCGGTGGCTACTACTACGTCACCGGCGGGCAGATCATGTCCACGGACAATGCCTACATTCAGGCCGATATGGTCGGTGTTTCCACCGACGTTTCCGGCACGGTAATCTCGGTCGACGTGCATGAAAATGAGGTGGTGAAGAAAGGACAGGTGCTTTTCCGCCTGAAGCCCGATTCGTTCCGGATCGCGCTTGAAGGTGCGAAAGCGCAACTCGGCAATGCCAGGAACCAGATCCTGAACCTGCAGGCGAGCTACAAGCAATCCCTGTCGGAAATTGCGCAGGCGCAGGCCGACATCCCGTACTATCAGACGGAATTCGACCGCCAGCAGAACCTGATCACCAATTCGGTCGCTTCCAAGGCGGCTCTCGACCAGGCCAGACACAATCTCGAAGCCGCGCAGCAGAAGGTATTGGTCGCAAAGGCCACAGCCGCCGCGACTCTCGCCCAGTTGGGCGGCGAAGGCACTGCCGATCTGCCTCCGGAGCAGAACCCGCTCTATCTGCAGGCAAAGGCTGCGGTTGACAATGCGCAACGCGAACTTGACGACACCGTCGTCAAAGCCCCCTTCGACGGCGTGACCGCAAACGTACCCTCGCTGCAGGTCGGCGCTTATCTGACGGCTTCCCAGCCAGGATTCTCGCTGGTTTCCACCACGCATCTATGGATCAACGCCAGCCCGAAGGAAACCGAACTCACCTATGTCCGGCCCGGCCAGAAGGTCGATATCTCGGTCGACGCCTATCCGGGTGTGACCTGGAAGGGCACGGTTGCCAGCATAGCGCCGGCATCCGGTTCCAGCTTCTCGCTTCTGCCGGCGCAGAACACGACCGGCAACTGGGTGAAGGTCGTCCAACGCATACCGATGATCATCAATATCGACGACACGGCGGGCAAGCCTCCGCTGCGCGTCGGAATGAGCGTCGTCGCCGATGTCGACACCGGCCATGCCCGCGGCCTGCCTGATTTCGTCACCAACCTGCTGGGTCATTCCCGCGGTCAGGATCATGAGTAATACCGCCACCGCTTCTCCCGCGGCGCCCGTTGCCAATCGTGGTGCGATCACCGCCTGCGTCATCCTGTCCGTCATCATGCAGGCGCTGGATACCACCATCGCCAATGTCGCCCTGCCGCATATCCAGGGCGACGTTTCCGCCAGCGCCGACCAGATCAACTGGGTCCTGACGTCCTATATCGTCGCTGCGGCGATCATGACGCCGCCCTCCGGCTTCCTCTCGGCAAAATTCGGCCGCAAGCGGGTCTTGCTGGTGGCAATCGCCGGCTTTGTCGTTGCCTCGGTGCTGTGCGGCCTGTCGGAATCGCTGATACAGATTGTGGGCTTCCGCCTGCTGCAGGGCCTGTTCGGCGCTTCGCTCGTACCGCTGTCACAGGGCATCCTGCTCGATATCTACAATGTCGAGGAGCGCGGCCGTGCCATGGCGCTGTTCGGGGTCTCGGTCATGGTCGGGCCGGTTCTGGGTCCCGTCATCGGCGGCTGGCTGACCGACAATATCAGCTGGCGCTGGGTATTCTACATCAACGTGCCGATCGGTGCGCTCGCCTTCTTCGGCATCGTCGTCTACGTGACGGAAACCAAGCTCGATGCACTCGCCAAGCTCGACTGGTTCGGCTTCGGCATGCTTTCGATCGCGATCGCCGGTTTGCAGCTGTTCCTCGATCGCGGCGAGCAGCTCGACTGGTTCTATTCGAGCGAGATCATCGTCGAGGCGCTCGTCTGCGTCAGCGCCTTCTATCTCTTTCTGGTGCACATGTTCACGGCCGAGCGAAGCTTCGTCAATCCGCGGCTCTTCATGGACCAGAACTTTGCCGTCAGCATCCTGTTCATCTTCATCGTCGGCGTAACCTATCTGGCTTCGCTGGCGCTGATGACGCCTTATCTGCAGACGCTGATGGGCTATCCGGTCGTCACTGCCGGTATCGTCATGGGGCCACGCGGCCTCGGCACCATGTTCTGCATGTTTCTGGTTGGGCGGCTGATCGGCAAGGTCGACACCCGCTGGCTATTGTTCATCGGCCTCGCGCTGACGGCCTGGGCCATGTACGACATGACGGGCTGGACGCCGGATGTTTCGCAATGGACGCTGATTTCGGTCGGCTTCGTCCAGGGTGCCGGCCTCGGCTTCCTCTTCGTGCCGCTGACAACCATTGCCTTCGCGACGCTACCTGCGCAGATGCGCGGCGAAGGGACCGGCCTCTACAACCTCTCGCGTAATATCGGCTCCAGCGTCGGCATTTCGGTCGTCTCGATGCTGATTACCGAGAATACGCAGGTCAACCATGCCAATATCGCCGCCTATGTCACGCCATTCAATCGGTATTTCGGCCTCACGGCCGCGCAAGGGGTGAGCCCGATGACGGCAGTCGGTCGTGCGACGCTCGATGGGATGATCACGACGCAGGCGACCATCATCGCCTATATGGACGATTTCAAGCTGCTGATGCTGATGTCGATCTTCGCCATGCCGCTGCTAGTGCTCTTGCGCAAGCCGAAGGCACCGCCGGCGGTCGATCACAGCGTCGCGATGGAATAGCTACGCAGCCTTTCCAGTTTCACTGCGTGGCTCAACGGCTGCCGGGCACCACCCCGGCGGCCGTTTTTGTTCGATCATGGAAAACGGCGGCTGATAAAGCGTGAGCCGGCAGCACCGAAACGCCAAAGGGGATCGATGTTCTTCGTGATGCCGATGCGCTTGCCGGCAACGATCGGCACCGGTTCCGCAAGCGAAAGCGAAAACGGCGCCGCATCCAATGAACGGCCATTGAGATCGATATCGACGGCCAGGGCCTGCGAGAGCTTACCCGGCCCGTTGCAAAGCGAGACGATGTCGGCCAGCCCCCGCCGCTGGATCATGTGCGCGATGCCGTTTTCCGGCTCGATCGCCCGGATGAGCACGGCGCTCCCCTTGGTGCAAACGAAATTCAGACACCAGTGAATGCCGTAGGAGCGGTAGACATAGACATGGCCGGCCGGTCCAAACATGGCCGCATTGCGCGATGTCGGACCGTTATAGGCGTGAGATGCCGCATCATCCGGTCGATAGGCCTCCGTTTCGACGATTCGGCCGCCCACCTCCGCAACAGTGAAGCGCATCCCGATCAGATCGGACGCGACCACGACGGCGTCCCGGCTGAAAAAAGCGGTGAGGGCAGGGCCGGCGAGGGGGGTGATACCAAGAGACAGGGAATGATCGTCAGAAGCCATGGAAGGAAACTATCCCGGATAGCCGAAGCCATCAACATGGCGGCGATCATCAAGTGCTTGGTCCGGCGTACTGATAATTGACAAAAGATAAGTATCACTTATTAATAGCTTGCTTCAGTCAGATTTGACCCCTGACCTGGCGAAGGTGGCCCGGCCATTTCAGCGGCCGGGCCACCTTATTTTTAGCGCGCTGACGATATGAAGTTCCCGCAGCGCCACCCGGCTCGATGAATATTCCTCAATCGCCGTTCCAGCCGACATCGAGAATGCGAAGGAGCTAGGCGGAACAAGTTGACGCGGCGACCAAAGCTGCTAAAAAGCCAGCCGTCGAGTGATTGGGCAGAAAACCGGTAGCCACACCCGGTTTCGAAAAATCAGCACTATGTGGATTTTTCAGGCCTTTTCAGTTGCTTGGAAGAGTGTCCGAGTGGTTTAAGGAACCGGTCTTGAAAACCGGCGTGCGGGAAACCGTACCGTGGGTTCGAATCCCACCTCTTCCGCCATATCCATATGAAATCATTAGATTTTATGGCCGATGGCCCTCCCATCCCATACACACCATATTAGCCATTCTTGATATTCTTAGTCACGCAGATTGCCATCGAAAATGAAGCGCGACGTGTCACATTAAGAATCCTTGCCTTGTCATGCCCTTCACAACACCAATTTCGAAGGAGATGACAATGATCCGGCAGAGCATCGCAATCGTGTATCATAGCGGCTACGGACATACCGGCCGACAAGCCGAGGCCGTCAGGGCGGGGGTCGAAGAGGTTGATGGCGCGGAGGCTATGCTGTTGACCGTAGATGGGGTGGAGCGCCACTGGAGTGATCTCAATGCGGCGCACGCGATCATCTTTGGCTCCCCGACCTATATGGGCGCAGTTTCTGCACCATTCAAAGCGTTTCAGGAGGCGACGTCGAAGACAGTTCTTGCGAGGGGCTATTTGTGGAGGGACAAGATTGCAGCCGGTTTCACTACCTCTGGGTCACGATCCGGTGACAAGCTTTCGACGCTGATGCAGATGGTGATCTTCGCAGCCCAGCACGGAATGCATTGGGTCGGTCTCGATCTGCCGCCGGCCAACTGCTCTTCGACAGGTTCGGAAGAAGACATGAACCGCCTCGGCTTCTGGCTTGGTGCAGCGGCGCAGGCCAATACAGACGAAGGCCCGGAGACGGCGCCACCGGCATCCGATCTCGCGACCGCACGCCATCTTGGCCGTCGGGTAGCGCTGACGGCGCTGCAGTTTACTCGTGGCCGCGAGGTCAATCCATTTGCGCGCGAGTTCGCAGCCAATGAATGAGGCGCCGTCCGACCCAATCTTCGCTGAGCTGCGTCCGCGCCTTGTCAGGCTCGCCTACAGAATGCTCGGATCGGTCACGGATGCCGAGGATATCGTGCAGGATAGCTGGTTGCGCTGGCTGGCGACCGATCGCGCTTCCATTCGCGAACCGGCGGCATTCCTGCGGACAGTCGTCACCCGGCTTTGTCTGAACGAGCTGAAATCGGCCCGTCGTCGCCGGGAGTCCTATGTGGGTTCCTGGCTGCCCGAGCCGATTTTCGATCCGGAAGATGGCGATGCCGCTGACGATATAACCATGCCGCTGATGCTGGCCTTGGAGCGTCTTTCGCCGCTGGAGCGAGCCGCCTTTCTTCTGCATGACGTGTTCGGCATGAGTTTCGATGAGATCTCGTCGGCAATTGGTCGTGAGGCTGCCGCATGTCGCAAGCTTGCCAGCCGGGCGAGGGCACATGTCACCGAGGCCCGGCCGCGTTTTGCGGTCGGGAAGGAAGAAGGGCTCAAGCTTGCCGAGGCTTTCTTCACGGCGTCGAGAACGGGAGACATGGCCTCCCTTCAGGCTCTGCTTTCAGAGGATGTCGTTGTCTATGCCGACGGCGGCGGCAAGGTGCCGACATCGCAGCGACCACACATCGGGCTTTCTGCCACCATGCGGCTTCATGAGCGACTGGCGCGAATTTTCCGCGCGCATCCCTCGCAACTGATCCACTATGCCGTCATCGATGGCTTGCCGGGCTTCGTGACAATAGAAGGCGACAGTGTCGTACAGACCACCGCGCTGCAGGTCGAACGGGAAAAAATCGTCGCCATCTATTGCACCCGCAACCCGGACAAACTGCAGCACATTATCGGCGCGTTAGAATCGGCGACATCTATCACGACAAACTATTGATGCATCTTGATACAGCAGCCTGAGAAAACTGCGCCAAATCTCTCCTTCGCAATCCCAGCGCAATGACAAACCGAGTGCATCTGTTGCAGTCCGGCACGACTGGTGGCGTTCAGAAAGCAGACCGTTACCGTCGCGGGATGGATGTGATCGACACGACTTGCGGCCGGCAGCGCTTTACTGAGCGTTAACCATGATCTTCGGAAATTCTTCGGTGCGCTCAATTTGCATCGCAAAATGGACAAAGTGCAATCATGATTAAAGCACCGTTAGGTGATTGGAGCGTAGCAGGATACCGGAGCGAGGGATTACCGGTAGCAGACCTCCGTCAAAGTAATGAGTAGCGGCTTGGGACAGATGACATTCGAAAATCGGGCGGTGACATACACAACGGCCATGCGTTGGTTTGCTCTCTCACTGATGTGCGCAACCATTACGGCCTGCGGGACGTCTCAGAAGGTTGCTTCGACACGCAAGCACGGCAAGGAATATTTCTCCGAGAAGGAATATGGCGTTAAGGCGAGCCCTCGCGTCGTCAATAACGGACCGGTGCCGAAGGGCGGCGGCCGCTTCATGGTCGGCAATCCCTATCAGGTGAAGGGCAAGTGGTATTACCCCAAGGAAGATTTCGGCTATAACAAGGTCGGCATCGCTTCATGGTACGGCTCGGCTTTTCACGGTCGTCTCACCGCCAACGGTGAAGTCTACGACCAGCAGTCGCTGACTGCCGCCCATCCGACCTTCCCGCTGCCAAGCTATGCCCGCGTCACCAATGTTGAGACCGGATCCTCCATCATCGTTCGCGTCAACGATCGCGGCCCATACCATCCCGGCCGCATCATCGACCTTTCGAACAAGACGGCACAACTGCTCGACCTTCAGCATAGCGGCACGGGCAATGTGCGCGTGCAATATGTCGGCCGCGCCCGCATGGACGGTCATGACGAACCCTATCTGATGGCCTCTTACATCCCGAAGGGTTCGCGTCTGCCCAGCATCAACCCGGGTGGCCAGATCGCAACCGGCGTGATGGTGGCCTCTGCCGGCCGGATGACTGCCGATCAGCTGCCGGATTCATATACCCCAACACCGACGCGCGCCAGCCGCGAGGTGCGCAGCTTTGATGCCGCGCCGGCGATTGCACCCGTCCCGCGCCAGTCGCCCTATTCAGCAACGGCCTTCGCCGACTCCACCCCGGATGGCGGTTACAACGCCACCAAGCGCAACGACCCGCCGCCGATGACGTGGAATGGCGGAGCGATGCCTGCGGCGGAAGCGGCGGACCCGACCATGATCGTGCTTCCGCGGATCGGCCCGATCCCCCGCGAGCGGCCGGATTTCTCTCCGCGCCTGGCAAGCCAGAAGGACCAGTCCCTTGGCTCCATGGCTGCCGGATATCAGGAAGCGCCGGTTAAAACAGTTTATGTCGACCTCGCTTTCGATGCCGTCATGGTTCGCAATGACGGCCTCACGCAGGAATCGATTCTCTCGTCCTATCGCCGCCAGCATCAGGGTACGACGCAGGTCGATTGATCGGCGTCATTGCCTGAATCTTAACCCGTCACTAAAATAATCGTGCCGGTGGTCGGATGAAGGGGACGATATGCCAAAGCGCTTGATTCTTTTGTTCCTTTTTCTCCTCGGGTTCGCGAATGTCACGGCCGTCGCGCAGCCGGCCGCACCGGGCGCTTTCGACACGAAAGCCGCGCAGGCGTTCATGATTGAAGCCTCGACCGGCACTATCCTGCTTGCCAAGAACGAGGATCAGCTGATTTCGCCGGCGTCGCTTGCGAAACTGATGACGCTGGATGTCGTTTTCGACGCGATCGGGCGAGGGGAGATCAACCTCGACACGGAATATCCCGTCTCGGAAAATGCCTGGCGCACCGGCGGCGCTCCCTCGCGTGCATCGACAATGTTCGCAGCCCTGAAATCGCGTATCCGCGTCGGCGATCTGATCCAGGGTATAGCCGTACAGCAGGCGAACGACGCCTGCATCGTTCTGGCCGAGGGTATGTCGATCAACGAACGCGAATTCGCGCGGCGCATGACGGCGCGTGCCCGCGAGATCGGCATGTCGCGGTCGACCTTTATCAATTCGACCGGACTGCCCGATGCCAACGACCCCAATGGCGGCGGCAGGGTTTCCGCGCGGGAGATGGTCATGCTGGCGCAGGACCTGCAGGAGAAGCACCCGGATCTTTACAAATATTTCGGGCAGGCCGACTTCACCTGGAATAAGATCTACCAGCGCAACAAGAACCCGATGCTTCTGCTCAATATCGGTGTAGATGGCCTGGGGCTGGGTTTTGCCGAGAGTGAGGGCTTTTCGATCGTCGCCTCCATTCAGCGCGATGGACGCAGGCTGTTCCTGGCACTCGGCGGGCTGAAGAGCGACAAGGAACGCATCGAGGAGACGCGACGCGTCCTCGAATGGGGACTCAGCAATTTCAAGAGCCAACGCATCTTCGCCGATGGCGAAGTGATCGGCAACGCCAGCGTCTATGGCGGCGCTGCTTCCACCGTCGGCCTGCAGGCGAAAATACCCGTCGACGTCTATGTGCCGATCGAGACACCGGATCGGCTTTCGGCGCGTATCGTCTATCGCTGGCCTCTGACAGCGCCGGTGGCCGCGGGTTACGAAGCCGGCACCCTTCGCGTGTTCCTGGGTGCGCGTTTGGTGCGGGAGCTGCCACTCTACACGAAAGAATCGGTCGGGCAGGGCACATTGGGTCGCCGCGCCTTCGATGCCCTCATGGAACTGACGGAATCACTGCTGTTCTCCTGGCTGTGGGACAAGCCTTTGCCGACCTGAGTGGGCCGCAAGGCTCGCGAAATCTCTGTTCACACCCCATATAGAGTGGCGGAGACCGGGACATGCACGGTTCCACCTGGACATGTCTTGGGTTAAACAGGATGCGTATCGCACGCCGCACGCATGGCATGCGAAAAGTGCAGGACATGATCATTGGCTGATGCAAACGGATTATTCGTAAGCTTCGAAGGCGGCGAGGGGGCCGGCAAGTCCACCCAGATTCGCCGCCTGGCTGAACGGTTGCGCGAGCGTGGCCATGAGGTCCTGGTAACGCGCGAACCCGGGGGCTCGCCCGGAGCGGAAGCGGTGCGGCACGTCCTGCTTTCAGGTGCTGCGGAAATGTTCGGCACGCGCATGGAGGCGATTCTGTTCGCTGCTGCCCGCAACGATCATGTCGAGGACGTCATTCGCCCGGCACTTTCGCGCGGCACCATCGTCCTTTGCGATCGGTTCATGGATTCCTCGCGCGTCTATCAGGGCGTAACGGGCAATCTCGAGCCTGACTATATCGAGGCTCTGCAGAGGGTTGCCGTCAACGGCGTCATTCCGCATTGCACGCTGATTCTCGACATTCCCGCCGAAGTCGGTCTGGCGCGCGCACGCAAGCGCGCCTCCGCCGTAACCGCACCAGATCGCTTCGAGAAGGAGGAGATGCAGACCCACGAGAAGCGCCGCGAGGCGTTCCTCGATATCGCCGCCCGCGAGCCCGAGCGTTGTCACGTCATCGATGCCCAGAGGTCGGAAGATGAGATCGCCGCTGAAATCGCCGGGATTGTCGACAAGCGGCTTGGTGCAGCCAATATCGCCGCGGGATCGGAAGCGGCGCAATGAGCGATGAACGTCCGGGCGTCCTCGACGGCGCTATTCCTCCGCAAGACAATGCGAAGCTCTTCGGCCATGAAGAGGCGGAAACTTTCCTCGCGCAATCCTATCGCTCCGGCAAGGGCCACCACGCAATGCTGATCGAAGGGCCTGAGGGCATCGGCAAGGCGACGCTCGCCTTCCGTTTCGCCAATCATGTCCTCTCCCATCCCGATCCGGCGTCAGCGCCGGAGACGATCGGCGATCCCGATCCGGGATCGGTCGTCTCCAGGCAGATTTCCGGCGGAGCATCGCACAATCTGCTGCATTTGAGCCGGCCGGTCGACGACAAGACCGGCAAGATGAAATCCGCGATCACCGTCGACGAAGTGCGCCGCGCCGGAAAATTCTTTTCGCAAACCTCTGGCACCGGCAACTGGCGCATCGTCATCATCGATCCCGCCGACGATCTCAACCGCAGTGCGGCCAACGCCATCCTGAAAATCCTCGAGGAACCGCCGAAGCGCGCTTTGTTCCTCGTGCTTTCGCATGCACCGGGCCGGCTTCTGCCGACGATCCGCTCACGCTGCCTGCCTTTGAAACTTGCGCCGCTCGGCAATGATGCCTTGCGCAAGGCACTCGAAAATCTTGGCGTGCCGGCCGGGCAGGGGAGTGAATTGCTCTCCGCTGCCAAGGGTAGCGTCAGCGAAGCGCTCAAGCTCCTGAACTACGGCGGCGGCGAGATCATCGAGGCCTATCGGCAGGTGCTTTCGGCTGATGGGCCGGCGGCTCGCAAGGCGATGCACCGCCTCGCCGACGCGCTTTCCGGCAAGGACAGCGACACGATCTTTGGCTTCTTCCTGTCGCATATCGGCGATGACATCATAGACCGGGCTCGCGCTGCCGCGCTTGGCGGCTCCATTTCCACGGCCGAGAGGCTGGCCCGGCTGCACTCTGAGACCACTGAGCGATTGAACGTGTCCCAAGCGTACAATCTTGACCGCAAGCAGACGCTTATCACCATTCTCGGCGAACTCAAGCAGCAGCTTTCGGCATAGACAGATCGTAATTCCCTGCGAAAGCCACCGCGAAGTTTCCTGTGAATCGTGTCAGGGAAAGATCAGCTTCCAGGCGACAACCGCCAGCGTGACGGCAAGGATGATGCGCACGGACCGCTCATGCAGGCGCGGCGCCAGCAGACTGCCTGCGACGATGCCCGGGATCGACCCTATCAGAAGGGCGAACAGCATCGTCCAGTTGATCTCGCCGATAAGCCAATATCCCATGCCGCCGATCAGGGTCAGCGGCACTGCGTGGACGATATCGGAGCCGACGATTTCGCGCACGTCCGTCTGGGGATAGAGCACCAGCAGGACTGTGACACCGAGCGCACCCGCGCCGACCGAGGTCATGGTGACAAGAATGCCAAGTATAAGGCCGAGTATGACGGTCAACAGAGCGATATTGCGTGGTGATATCGTTCCGCGTTCGCCGCGCCATTTACGGATGGCCTCAATGATCTGGCCACGAAAAATCAGCATCAGAGCCGTCAAAAGCAGCAGGCAGCCCAAGGACAGCGTGATGGTATGAGCAACGGCGGGGCTCTCGCGGTTGACGCCGGCCATGATCCAGAGCATGGCGAGCGCCGCCGGCACGCTGCCTGACGCCAGAAGGCTCACGACCTTCCAATTGACCCGCCCGTGCATGCCGTGCACGGCCGTTCCCGCCGTCTTGGTGATTGCCGCGTAAAGGAGGTCGGTGCCGACCGCTGTTGCCGGATGAACGCCAAAGAGAAGCACGAGGAGGGGAGTCATCAGCGAACCGCCGCCGACCCCTGTAATGCCTACAAGCATGCCGACGAAAAAGCCGGAAAAGGAATAGAGCGGCTGAAAGGAATCAATCAAACTCAATATCACGGCCTCTTGAAGCCGTTAGGCAGACCAATACATAAAATGATGAAATCCACGGCCACTTCTGTCCTGCGCTCCACTCTTCGGAAGGGGTAAAGGCGAGGCGGAGCCGAGTCAAGCAAGGCACCATCCCGAAGTTCCGAATGCTGCGGGCGCGAAACTTGGTGTTTCGCTCATGACAAACATGCGCTAAAGCGAGCGGAGCAAGAATAACAGCGACGTAACAGTAAAAGCGGGCCATTGCCTCACATGACCGAAAAAACTCCGTTCTACATCACCACCGCGATCGCCTATCCCAACGGCAAGCCACATATCGGCCATGCCTATGAGCTGATCGCCACCGACGCGCTGGCGCGATTCCAGCGCCTCGATGGCCGCGACGTCTTCTTCCTGACGGGTACGGACGAACATGGCCAGAAGATGCAGCAGACGGCGCGGGCCGAAGGCATGGACCCGCAGCAGCTCGCCAACCGCAATTCCGATGAATTCCAGGCGATGGGGAAGCTGCTGAACGCGTCGAATGACGACTTCATTCGCACGACGCAGCCGCGCCACCATGAGACCTCGCAGAACATCTGGAACCTGATGGCCGATGCCGGCGACATCTACAAGGATTCCTATGCCGGCTGGTATTCGGTGCGCGACGAAGCCTATTACCAGGAAAACGAAACCGAACTGCGCGCCGACGGCGTGCGCTACGGGCCTCAGGGCACGCCAGTCGAGTGGGTGGAGGAGGCAAGCTACTTCTTCAAGCTCTCCGAATACCAGGACCGGCTGCTGAAGCACTACGAGGAAAATCCGGATTTCATCGGTCCGTCCGAGCGCCGCAACGAAGTCATTTCCTTCGTCAAATCCGGCCTCAAGGATCTGTCGATCTCGCGCACGACCTTCGACTGGGGCATCAAGGTGCCGAACGACCCGTCGCATGTCATGTATGTCTGGGTCGACGCTCTGACGAACTACATCACAGCGACCGGCTACATCGAAGATCGGAACAATCCGCGGGCGAAATACTGGCCGGCCGACCTGCATGTCATCGGCAAGGACATCATTCGCTTCCACGCGGTCTACTGGCCGGCCTTCCTGATGTCGGCGAAGCTGCCCCTGCCGAAGCGCGTCTATGCCCACGGCTTCCTGCTCAACAAGGGCGAGAAGATGTCGAAGTCGCTCGGTAACGTCGTCGATCCGGTCAATCTCGTGAACCATTTCGGCCTCGACCAGGTGCGTTACTTCTTCCTGCGCGAAGTCTCCTTCGGCCAGGACGGCAGCTATAGCGAAGAGGCGATCGGCACGCGCATCAATTCCGATCTCGCCAACGGCATCGGCAACCTCGCCAGCCGTTCTCTGTCGATGATCGTCAAGAACTGCGACGGCAAGATCCCGGAATGCGGACCGCTGACGGACGAGGACAAGGCGCTGCTCGCACAGGCCGACGCCTTGCTCGCTTCGACCCGCGAAGACATGGGCAAGCAGCTCATTCATCGTGCTCTTGCGTCCATCATCGCTGTCGTTTCCGAGACGGACCGCTATTTCGCGAGCCAGGAGCCCTGGGCGCTGAAGAAGACCGATCCTGCCCGCATGGCGACCGTGCTCTACGTCACGGCCGACGTCGTGCGCCAGATCAGCATTCTGCTGCAGCCGTTCATGCCGGAATCCTCGGGCAAGCTCCTGGATCTTATTGCCATCCCATCCGACAAGCGTGATTTCGCGGCGCTCGGCGAGGCGGGCCGCCTCGTTGCCGGAACGCCGCTGGAAGCCCCGAAGCCGGTCTTCCCGCGCTATGTCGCGCCGACCGCCGAATAAGGTTCTCCATGCTGATCGATACGCATTGCCATCTGGATTTTGCCGATTTCGAAGAGGAGCGCGACGCGATCGTCGCCCGCGCTCACGAGGTTGGCGTCAAGCAGATGGTCACCATTTCGACAAAGGTCAGGAAGCTCGACGGATTGCTTGCGCTCACCGAGCGTTATCCGTCGGTTTTTTGCTCCGTCGGCACCCATCCGAACAGCGCCGACCAGGAGTTGGACATCCAGACGGAAGACCTCGTGCGGCTAGCAAATCAGCACGAGAAGATCGTCGCGATCGGCGAGGCGGGTCTCGATTACTTCTACGATACCGTCAAGCCGGAAGACCAGAAGACCGGCTTCCTGCGCCATATCGCTGCCGCTCGCGAAACACAGCTGCCGCTCGTCATTCACAGCCGCAGCGCCGATGAGGACATGGCCGCGATCCTGACGGAGGAAACAGGGAAGGGGGCTTTCCCCTTTATCCTCCACTGCTTCTCCGCCGGCCCTGCCCTTGCCCAGACCGGCGTGGAGCTTGGCGGCTATATCTCCTTCTCCGGCATCCTGACCTTCCCGAAATCGGAAGAGTTGCGCGAGATTGCCAAAACGATCCCGCACGACCGGCTGCTGGTCGAGACCGACGCGCCTTATCTCGCGCCGAAGCGCTGGCGCGGCAAGCGTAATGAACCGTCCTATGTCGTCAACACGGCCGAGGTGCTGGCCGACACGATCGGCGTCAGCATGGCTGATATCGCCGAAATCACCACAGCGAACGCCTTCCGCTGCTTCTCCAAAATGACGAGGGTCTGACGTCGTGACATACCGGCGGCGCTTCACCATTTTGGGCTGTTCATCGTCGCCGGGCGTTCCGCGTATTACCGGCGACTGGGGTGCCTGCGATCCGAAAAATGCAAAGAATCGACGGACACGTGCCGCCTTTCTCATCGAGCAGATCGCGCCGGATGGCGGCATCACCACGGTCGTCATCGATACCGGTCCGGATTTCCGAGAGCAGATGATCCATGCCGGCGTCAGCTTCATCGACGCCGTGCTCTATACCCACGCCCATGCCGACCATATTCACGGCATCGACGATCTGCGCGGCTACTTCCATATTTCAAACGAGCGCATCCCGATCTATGCCGATCCGCCGACCATGGATCGCATTCGCGAAGGCTTTCGCTACTGCCTGGAAACACCACCCGGCAGCAGCTATCCGCCGATCGTGCGGCCGGTGCTGATCGAAAATCTCGAGAAAAGTTTCGTGATCGATGGGGCAGGCGGTCCGATCCGCTTCTGGCCGCACAAGCAGATACATGGTGATATCCATTCGCTGGGCTTCCGTATCGGTAAACTCGCTTATTGCAGCGATATCAGTGATTTCCCGCCGGAATCGATAGAAAAAGTTCAAAACCTAGACATCCTGATCATCGACGCATTGCAGTATCGGCCTCATCCAAGTCATCTGTCGTTGGAACAGTCGCTCGAATGGATCGAACGCCTGGCGCCGAAACATGCCATCTTGACCCACATGCATACGCCGCTCGATTATGAAACCGTGCTGGCTGAAACGCCCGATCATGTCGAGCCGGCCTACGATCAAATGCAGATCGAACTCGACGTGGAGGATGACGAGCTATGAGCGAAGATATCAAGAAGCTTTCCAGCCTGGAGCGCGTCGAACTTGCGGCGCGCGCGCTGGGGCTCGACATCTCGATCAAGCGCATGGAGCAATCGACACGAACCGCCGAAGAGGCTGCCAAGGCTGCAGGATGCGCCGTTGGTCAGATCGTCAAATCGCTGGTCTTCGTCAATGCCGATACGCACGCGCTGACGCTGCTTCTGGTTTCAGGCGCCCATAACGCCGATACGGCATATATTGCAACAGCTTATGGAATTCGATTGAAGCGTGCCGATATCGATCGCGTGCGCGATGAGACCGGTTTCGCTATCGGCGGCGTTGCGCCAATCGGCCATCTGGTCGATCTGCCTGTTTTCATCGACGAAAGCCTTTTGGCCTACGATCAGGTCTGGTGCGCAGCCGGGCGCCCGGACAGCATTTTCTCCTGCAATCCAACGACGCTGGCCGAAAAGATTGCGGCCAAGGTGATCCGCATCAAGGCGAGCTAAGAATAGCGAATACAACCGGCGCCGGCAGAGATTCCATGGGATCCCCGCGGTGCGACAGGGAGGATGCGATGAGCAAGGCTTCAGACGGCAAAAGGACCGATACGGCTTCGCGGATAATTCGCTCGACGCCACACGCGATCTTCAAAGCATTCCTCGATCCCGAAGCATTGGCCTCATGGCTTCCGCCGAAAGGCATGACGTGCCGCATACACGTCTTCGAACCGCATAAAGGCGGCCGTTATCGAATGGCGCTATCCTATGACGCACTGGATCATTCAACGCCTGGAAAATCCTCCGAGCATACCGACATTGTTTCCGGTCGATTCCTCGAGATCATGGCGGATGAACGCATCGTTCAGGCGGTAGATTTCGAATCCGATGACGCCGCATTCGGCGGAACGATGACCATGACCTGGTCCTTGACAGAGGTTCCAACCGGCACAAGGGTCACCATAATTTGTGAGGACGTGCCGCACGGCATCCGCAGAGAAGATCATGACGAGGGACTGAAATCGACCCTCGAAAATCTGGCCAACCATCTAGAATAAAAGCCAAAAGCGTCTGCACCATCGCCATATCGATATCCGCTTTAGTTCCATAATCTATCTTATCTGATATTTGCTTGTAGCCGGGTGGGTTCAAGGATGAAGTGCGACTTGCGAATGATACCAATGGGTTGTCACTCGCAAGGAAGACGTGAGAGCATACCCGCCCCCACGTCGATGTGGATAACAGCGCTTATCCTTCAGCGTCGGCCCGATGCATCTCGGTAGCTTCCTCGCCATTATGGCTGGCTGAACTTCAATGGCCCGGCAGGCCCGTCATGCTTCCAAAGCCATGACGACGATCCAGGCTTGCCATCTGACACCCGGGATTTTCAGCAGCAGATTATCGATCCGCTTGCCGGTGCCCCGAACCGCGGCGCCGAACGGGCTCTTGCGAAACGGAATGGACGCGAGTGCAGCGAGCCCGAAGAATTCCAGATCGCACTTCGAGAAATATTTGCGCACGACCTCGAAGTCCGATTTCAAAAGCGGATGCTCATCGACAGTACGAGCCTCTGGCGTCCGGTTGCGATAGAGATTGATCACGGGATTGTGGCCGAGCGGCTCGAAGAAGAAAGCTTTGCCGTCGGGTCGCAGCACGCGCCGGATCTCGCTCAGCGATTTATCCAGGACGAGGTGGTGGAGGATGCCGCTGCCGAAAACGACGTCAAAGCTCGCTGACGGCAAATTCATATCCTCTGCATTATCGACCTGGAACGTCACGTTCTCGATCCCACGGAGAGCCGCCGTGTTCGTGGCCTGCTGAATGGCGACATCCGAAATGTCGATCCCGGTAATCCACCTGGCGGAGTGTGCAAGACCAATGCTGCTCATGCCGTTTGAGCATCCGTATTCGAGCACGTCCTGTTCGGGACAGGCCGCCCTCACCAGCCGCCAATAGGCATCCACGGCGGGCTTTACCGCGAAATAGAACGAGTCCTCCTTGCGCTCCTCCACTGCACCGAAGCGTTCATTATGAAAGTCGCGCTCACGCGCCAAACGTGCATCATACGTCATCCCGGTCCTCCCAACTTGACCTAATGCGTTGAAATGTTTGCGAAATCTATATTGCAAGGAGCATCAGACCGGTCGCGGCCCATGATGGATCCTTCATTTACGGAGAATAACAAACTGAAACCAGATATCTCCGCCTACGCGAATTCGCAGTTCGGCGCTGTTTCCTACCAGAACATGATAAGCGCAGCGAACGAGCAACTTCCGCTGTAGACATAGGGCAGCCCGCCAGTTCGGCAATCGCTACTTGATTATTCGCCACGAGAGAGCCCTCTCAGCGAGTAGTAGTCGGGATTTTCATCGCACGTTTGCACGAAGAAACGCGATCCCTGCCCTCCGCGACAGGCGCGATGCGGCAGGATCGGCTTCTCAGCGGAGCCACCCTCTTGGTGGCCACCCAAAGATGAATGGCTGGCTGGATTCTGAAATCAGGCCGAACTCAGTTGGCAGAGCTTTGCTTGGGAGTTCCGGTCGACACCGTGGCTGTTGTCGCCACAGGGGCCAGATACGTATCCAGAAGGCTTGCCATCTTGTTGTCGCGAATTTCAGCGGTCTTCTCACCCATTACCACGCCGACAACACGGCGGCCGTTCTTCGCCGCCGAGGTCACGAGATTGTAGCCGGAGGCATCGGTATAGCCGGTCTTGATGCCGTCGGCTCCAGCGTAGCGATACATGAGGTTGTTGTGGCCGCGCAGCTTCATGCCGCGGAATTTGATGCCGCGCATTGAGAAGAGCTTGAACTCTTCCGGGAACTCACGCATCAGCGCAACGCCGAGGGTTGCCATGTCACGGGCCGTCGTGACCTGCTCCGGGTCCGGCAGGCCCGAAGGATTCTTGAACACCGTATTGCTCATGCCGAGCTGATGCGCCTTTGCAGTCATCATCTTGCCGAAATTATCCTCGGAACCGCCAAGCTGCTCGCCGATCGCAACCGCTGCATCGTTGGCGGACAGCACGATGATGCCCTCGACAGCTTCGCGTACAGTGACCTTGCGACCTGCGCCAATGGCGAATTTGAACGGTTCCTTGCTCTCGGCATTCTCCGACATGGTCAATTTCTGATCCCATTTCAGATGACCGGCATGCAGTGCTTCAAAAGCGAGATAGAGCGTCATCATCTTGGTGAGCGATGCCGGGAAATTCAGCTCGTTCTCGTTCGATGCCTCCAGTACCTGGCCGCTATGCACATCCACCACATAACTCGCCTGCCCGGCCTGCGCCAACGAAGCTGCGCCGAGGAGCGACGCGGTCGAAATTGCTGCGGCGAGCAACATGGAGGTCTTCTTGAGCATGGTTTGTCTGCGTTTCCTGTGAGTGAAATCTGTGACGGGGCGCGGGCGATCGAAAATGAATATTCGCCGTTTTTCGAAGGCGATGGATCGGGCAAATCTATGGCGGAAAAAAGAACGGCGCCATGAAAAAAGGGTTAGGCAGCAATACCCCCCTGCTCTTTTCAATATTGGTTGGCTTTCAATATTGGTTGGCCGGATCACAAGCGGTTGATTGCGCCGGAATGAGTTACGATTTCGCGCCGCGAATAAGGATTATGCCGGCCTGATTGCAGCGATGAACGTGCCAAACACAGTGAGAATCGCGACGCTATTTAAGGCGTTCGGCCCGATGGCTCGCGCGCTTTGAGCGACTTGCCTCATCCCCAAAACCAGGACTTATTGACCTCGGCACGCGCTTCGGCGCGCGTCATGCCGATATCGCGAAGCTGATCGTCAGTAAGATCACGCAGGTCCCACCTCGTTTCACGCTTTTCGAGATAGACCAGAAACTTCGCCAGCGCCCTTCGCAAAATTCCACGCCTTCGCGGACCACGACCTGCGCCTGTCGCTGCAGGCATCGAGCTATCGACGTCGGTGGTCATTTTCATGCTCCTCGGGGCTCGTATCAACATGGCCTCAGGATGCACTGGCGTAAGCAATGAATGAAGCTTATGGTATTTATACAATCCATAAGGAATTTTTCTATTGCTCAATCTGGATCAGCTGGCCGCCTTTGTCAGTGTCGTCGATCTCGGCAGTTTCACGGCTGCCGCCGATAAGGTCGGGCTGACGCAACCAGCCGTCAGCCTGCAGGTGAAGCTGCTGGAACAACGGCTCGGCGTGAAGTTGATCGAGCGCGTGGGACGACGGGCGCAGCCCTCGCCGGCCGGACTTGATCTGCTGCCGCATGCGCGGCGCATCATCGAAGCCTGCTCTGTGGCGGAGGAGGCGATGACGCCCTTTCGTGAGGGATCGATCGGCCGTGTGCGGATCGGTAGCGGCGGCACGGCCTCAATTCATCTCTTGCCGCGCGCCATCGCCATGGCAAAGAAACGCATGCCTGATCTCGAGATCATCGTACGCATCGGTAATATCGACGAGATTCTGCGGGATCTCGAAGCCAATGCGCTGGATCTCGCAGTGGTGGCCCTGCCCGCCGTCGGCCGTTCTCTCGAGGTCGAAGCATTCCATGAGGACGAGCTTTTGGCCGTCGCCCCCAAAGGAAGCCCAATGCCGGATGGCGGGCCGGATGTGGAATTCATGAAAGACAGGACTCTGTTGCTCTACGAAGGCGGCAACACACGTCGCGCGACGAACGAATGGTTCGAGGCAGGCGGCGTCCGCCCGGAACCGGCCATGGAGTTCGGTAGCGTCGAAGCCATCAAAGAGCTGGTCGCCGCGGGTCTCGGATGGTCCATCCTCCCGGACATGGCGCTGAGACGCGACAAGTCCGATCTTCTGGTGACGTCACCGCTCAGGCCGAGACTGGTACGGCAGCTCGGGATAGTCCTGCGCCGGGACAAGCATCTCACCAAGGGCCTTCGCGAGATCATGAAATCGCTGCGTGAAATTCAGGCAATGGAACACATGGTATGACTGCGGCTGGGCGCTCGTCGAACACCTAGCCGCGGCCAGGTCGATTATTGGAGCCGCTTGCGGCGCTCGATCTCCTCTTCGGACGGATTCGGCCCGACGAAGGAGCCGGTCTTTACCGGACCATCCGGCTGATAGGTCGCAAAG
Source organism: Martinezella sp. CNPSo 3795 (assembly GCF_057784475.1). Taxonomy (NCBI): domain Bacteria; kingdom Pseudomonadati; phylum Pseudomonadota; class Alphaproteobacteria; order Hyphomicrobiales; family Rhizobiaceae; genus Martinezella; species Martinezella sp. CNPSo 3795. The sequence goes on from NZ_JBXSOQ010000016.1 coordinate 56,686, forward strand.
ATGACGCCGTTAGAGGAAGACTGGGTGCGCAACAGTTTCATTGCGGCAGGAACCGCTCCGCCGGCGAACAGCTTCTTGCCGCCGCCCAGCACGACCGGAAAGATTACCAGCTTGAATTCGTCGATCAGCCTGTGACGCAGTAGGGTCTGAATAAGGTCGCCACTGCCCTGAATGAGAAGATCCGGTCCCTCGCCTGCTTTCAACCCCTTGATCGCCGCCACGACATCCTTGCCGAGCGACTGGCTCTTGTTCCATTTCAGCTCGGCATCGCCACGCGTTGCGACGTATTTGACAACGCTGTTGAATCGCTGGCCGATTGGATCGTCGTCGCCGACATAGGGCCAAAAGGCCGAGAAGATATCGTAGGTCTTGCGTCCGAGCAGCAGATCGAACGGCTTTTCGAACAGTTCGAAGAGCGCCTTACCAGTTTCCTCGTCGGCGTGAGGGAATACCCAGCCACCATACTCAAAACCGCCGGTCGGATCCTCGTCCGGACCGCCGGGTGCCTGCATGACGCCGTCGAGACTGATGAATGTTGCCGCTATAACTTTGCGCATGATATCCTCCTTTTCTGGCACGGTGCCCAGAGGACGTCTCATCGGTTTCGATCCCGACATGTGATCGATTATTTTTTAAACACGCAATCTAACGCTCGCGTTGGACTTGTGACCGATTGACTCTTGAACGCCGCCACGGAATCGGCAAAATTCATCCTATCAATATTTTCCTTGAGATACGAACCCGTCTGCGGGCCCGCCTCGTTTAATTATGCCTGGATAAAAGCGTGAGCAGCGATTCATCAAGAAGCGCCGCGAAGCCACTGGTTTCGCGTGCGCATGTCAATGCGGTCGGTTGGGGCCAAGGCCTGTCGACGATCGTCCGGATCACCCACATGACGCTGCGCCATCCCTGGCAGACAAGCTTCGCCATTGGGGCGACTTTTGTGGCTGCAACGTTGCAGCTGACGATCCCCCGCCTCTTGGGCCGTGCCGTCGATCAGACGCAGACGGCGGTTGCCGGCGGTGCCGCCGGCCAGATCGCAGAAAATGCACTGCTGACGACTGCGTTGCTGCTGCTGGTCATCAGCATTCTGCGCGGCCTGTTCACGATGGTGCAGAACTACTATAGCGAAGCCGTCGGCCACCATATGGGCTATGAGCTTCGGCTCGCCTGCTATGAGAAGATCCAGCAGCTCTCCTTCAGCTTCCACGACAAGGCCCATTCTGGCGATCTCATCACAGTCGGCCTGCTCGATCTCGAAGGCGTGCGCATGTATTTCTCGACCGCCCTGGTGCGCATGGTGCTACTGACCATGCTGATCGGCGTCGGCGCCTATATGCTGCTATCGACCGATGTCGCGCTCGGTCTCCTGGCCCTGAGCTTCGTGCCTTTCGTGGCGTGGCGCTCTTCCGTCACGCAGTTGCGGTTGCGTTCGACGTGGCTCGATCTGCAGGAGCGCCTCTCGGTGCTGACGCGCGTGATGGAGGAAAATCTCGGTGGCATCCGCGTGGTGCGCGCCTTCGCCGCGCAGGCACACGAACTCATGAAGTTCGACCGGGCCTCGCACAATGCGCTTTCACTTGCCCACAAGCGCGTCGGCATCCGCGTCGTCAATACCAGCGCCATGAATCTCTCCTTCTTCGTGTCCATGGGTCTGGTGCTTTGGCTCGGCGGCCTGAAGGTCATCAATGGGGAGATCAGCGTGGGCACGCTGGCTTCCTTCCTGACCTTCATGACCATCCTGCAGATGCCGGTGCGCCAGCTCGGCCTGATGGTGAATGCTTTCGCACGTGCCTCGACCTGCGGTTCGCGCCTGTTTGAGCTCCTCGATCTCGATATTCCCATCAAAGATGCGCCGGACGCCAAGCCGCTCGTCGTGACCGAAGGCACGCTCCGTTTTGAGAATGTCGACTTCAGCTATCCAGGTTCGGAAATGCGGCCGGTGCTGAAGAATATCTGTTTCGAGGCAAAGCGCGGGGAGACGGTCGGCATTGTTGGTCCGCCCGGCAGCGGCAAGTCCACCATTGCCCATCTCATTCCACGCTTTTACGACGTCACGGCCGGGCGGATCACGCTTGACGGCCAGGATATCCGCAAGGCGACGTTGCAATCGCTGCGGCAGAACGTTGCCGTCGTACAGCAGGATTCCTTCCTGTTCACGACCAGCATCGAGAACAACATCGCCTATGGCGACCCCTGGGCGAAGGAAACCCGCATAGAGCGCGCCGCAGAGTCGGCGCAGTTGCACAATTACATCCTCGGCCTGCCAGCCGGCTACACGACAATCGTTGGCGAGCGCGGCGTGTCGCTGTCCGGCGGGCAACGTCAGCGCCTGACGATCGCCCGGACATTGATGCTGAAGCCGGCCGTGATGGTCTTCGACGATTCCACCGCCGCGATTGACGCCGCAACGGAGCAGCGCATCCGCAGCGCCATGAAGCGTTTCGCCCGGGACCGAGTAACACTGATCGTCGCGCACAGGCTGAGTTCGCTGATGCATGCCGACCAGATCCTGTTCATCGAGGATGGCGCGATTGTCGAGCGCGGCACGCACGAGCAGCTCCTGGCCGCAGGTGGGCGGTACAAGGCGCTCTACGATCTGCAGGTTCGCCCTGAGGATGATGTCGTCAAGACGTCGGGCGGCACGCTCGAAAGGGCGAAAAGGGAGGTATGACAATGTCGGAAACCATCGAAACCGAGCGCAACGATGTGCGCGAGGATGGTCGTCGCCCTCCCCGTGCCGTGGTCGGGTCCCATCGCGTCGAAGAGGAGATATTCGGCAAGGTCTTCGACAGCAAGATCATCCGCCGCATCTGGGCCTTCGTCAGCCCCTATCGGCGGCAGATCTACATCTCCGTTGCGGCCGTTCTGCTCTTCACCGCATCGCAAATCGTCATACCGCTCGTCATCCGCCATGCGATCGACAGTGCGATGGCGCCCGGAGCCATAGATTATTCCGCACTCTGGTTGTCTCTGGGAGTTTTCACGGCGGCCATCCTCGTCAATTACGGAGCAAGCTATGTGCAGGAAACCTATGTCGGCCAGGTCGCCGAGGAAGTGCTGTTCGACATTCGCCGGGCGATGTTTGCGCATCTGCAGCGGGTCTCGCTATCCTTCATGGATAAAACGGAAGTCGGTCGCCTGATGTCGCGCCTGCAGGGCGACGTTAACTCCATGCAGGAATTCCTTGAAACTTCAGTGCTTTCCGTCGGTGACATTGCCCTGCTCTTCGGCATCGTCATCGTCATGCTGTCGCTGGATTTCCGGCTCGGCCTGCTGACGCTTTCCGTCATGCCGATCCTTTTCATCGTGCGGCTGTTCTGGCTGCCGAAGGCGCGTGTCGCCTTCATGAACGCGCATGAGACCAACTCCGTTACCAATGGCGCACTGGCGGAAGCGATCCATGGGGTGCGCGCCGTCCAGGGCATGCATCGGCAGAGCGTGAACTTCTCGCTTTTCGACGACAAGGCCCATGCGAACCTTCAGACGCACCTGACGGCGGCCCGCTATGCCCAGGTCATGGTGCCGATCGTCGACACGCTGACTGGCATGGCCATGGCGATCGTCATCATCGTCGGCGGCTCGATGGTGCTGAACCACAAGCTCGATGTCGGCATCATGGTCGCCTTCCTGTTCTACATTCAGCGCTTCTTCGACCCGATCCGTTCGCTGACCATGCAATATTCGGTCATGCAGCGCGCCATGGCGTCCGGCCAGCGGCTGACCGAGGTGCTCGATGTTCCAGTCGACATCAAGGATGCGCCCGATGCGATCGAGCTGTCGCCGGATATGGACGGCTCGGTGGAATTCCGCGATGTGATCTTCGGCTATAATCCCAAGCATCCCGTGCTGAAGAATGTGAGCTTCAGGGTTAATCCGGGAGAAACAGTAGCGCTGATCGGGCCAACGGGCTCGGGCAAGTCGAGCTCGATGGCGCTCATCCATCGCTTCTATGATGTGCAGCATGGTCAGGTATTGGTCGGTGGCCATGACGTGCGCTCCCTTACACAGGATTCGCTCGGACGCCAGATCGCCATGGTGCTACAGGAGCCGTTCCTCTTCACCGGTACGGTGCTGGAGAACATCCGCTACAACAAGACGGAGGCGACACGCGAAGAGGTCATCGAGGCCGCTAAAGCGGTCGGCGCGCATGAGTTCATCATGCGCCTTCCGGATGGCTACGACTCCGTTCTCGGCGAGCGCGGCGGCGGTCTTTCACTCGGCCAGCGCCAGCTCGTCAGCTTCGCCCGTGCCCTTGTTGCCGACGCCAAGATCCTCGTGCTCGACGAAGCGACGGCGAATATCGACAGCTACACCGAAATGCTGATCCAGAAAGCGTTGGTGAAGCTGCTCGAAGGCCGCACCGGTCTCGTCATCGCCCATCGTCTGGCCACCATCCGCGAGGCCGACCGCATTATCGTGTTGCAAAACGGCCAGTTGCTTGAAAGCGGCAACCACAATCAGCTGATGGCAAACGGCAAGCTTTACTCGAAGCTCTATAACCTCAATTATGCGTCCTTCGACGATATTCCGGAGGAGGAAGTCTCCGCTTCGGTACCGGTGGAGTCGCGAACCTAAAGCAATTCCCGGAAAAGTGCGTAGCGATTTTCGTCAAGAATTGCGTGGAAACAATGAGGTAGAGCAGTTCAAAGACTCCATAAAGAGCTGAACCGCTCCAGACATGCCGCACAAGACTGTGAGGACATAATCAATAATGGCCGACAGTATTCTGGTTCTCTACGGTTCCTACCGCTCGGATCGCGTCGGCATCCGGCTCGCGAATTTTATCGTAGCGGGCCTGATTGAGCGTGGAAACGACGTGGAGCTCATCGATGCGCAGGCGGTTGGACTGCCGATGCTCGATCGAATGTATAAGGAATATCCCAAAGGATCTGCTCCTCCGGCAATGGAGAGGCTTGCCGCAAAAATTCGAGCCGCCGATGCCTTCGTTTTCGTCACCGGCGAATACAATTGGGGTATGCAGCCCGGCCTGAAGAACCTGACCGATCATTATCTGGAAGAATGGTTCTGGCGCCCGGCGGCGATTGCCAGCTACTCCGGCGGCCGCCTCTCCGGCGCACATGCGGCGCCTGCCTGGCATGGCACTCTTTCAGAGATGGGAATGGTCGTCATCTCAAGCACGCTTGCCGTCGCCAACATATCGGCAGCATTGGACGCTGACGGCAGACCCACCGGGAGCGGAGGCGATGCGCTGGCAAGAGCTTTTCCCCGTTTTGCCGACGACCTCACCTGGTGGACCGAGGCAGCAAAACAGCAGCGCGCCCGTAAGGCACCTCCGTACTGAAAACCCGCGGCCTGGCCACAGCCAGGCGCATTTCGCTCATTCCCATCTAGCTTCGCGCGCCAGCAGATTGAGTTCCTGCTTCGAGCAAATCTAGCTTCGCGATAGTAACTTGCATCATGATAGTTACTCATGCTATCTGCCTCGCCCATGCAGAGAACCAGCTTCAGCAATTTCAAATGCCCCGCCGCCCGTGCGCTTGAAAGCGTAGGCGACTGGTGGAGCATCCTGATCCTGCGTGATGCGCTGCAGGGATTGCGCCGGTTCGACGAATTCCAGAAAAATCTCGGCGTTGCACCGAACATCCTGACGCGGCGCCTCAAGCATCTCACAGACGAAGGTCTGTTCGAGCGGCGACTCTATCAAGAGCGGCCGCCGCGCTACGAATATGTGCTGACCGAGAAGGGCCGGGATTTCTTCCCCGTGCTGATGGCGCTCTTCACCTGGGGCAATCGGCACTTGCCTACCGAAGAAGTCGCAATGCGCCTCGTCGACGCCAATACCGGTGAGGATCGCGACCCGCTTCTCATCGACCGCGTCACCGGCCGCACCTTCCAGCCCGAAGACACGATGCTTGTGCCCGGGCCTGCGGCCGATGACACCGTTCATGAACGCATAGCCCAGATGAAAGCATGGTTTCTGGGCTTCGACGCCTGACAGAATAGGAGCAAGACATGGATCGTATCGTCGTCACCGGCATGGGACTGGTTTCTCCCCTGGGCGTGGGTGTCAATGCAAGCTGGAAGCGGCTGGTCGAGGGGCGTTCCGGCCTCAGGCTGCTGCCTGAGGAAATGGTAGGTGATCTCACCGCCAAGATCGGTGGTGTTGTTCCCGATATATCGGAGGACCTCGAAGCCGGCTTCGACGCCGACCGCTATGTGCCGGTCAAAGACCAGAAAAAGATGGACCGGTTCATCCAATTTGCCATGGCGGCCGCCGAAGAGGCAATCCTGCAGGCCGGCTGGCAACCGACTGACGTCGGCGCTCTGGAACGGACGGCCACGATCATTGCATCGGGCGTCGGTGGCTTTCCCGCCATCGCTGATGCGGTTCGCACGGCGGAAACGAAAGGCGTGCGGCGTTTGTCACCCTTCACCATCCCCTCCTTCCTCGTCAACCTCGCCGCTGGCCAGGTGAGTATCCGCTATGGCTTCAAGGGGCCGCTCGGTGCGCCAGTCACCGCCTGTGCGGCCAGCGTGCAGGCGATCGGCGATGCCGCGCGGCTGATCCGCTCCGGAGAGGCCGATGTCGCCATCTGCGGCGGTGCCGAAGCCTGCATCGACAAAGTGAGCCTTGGCGGCTTCGCTGCAGCGCGTGCTCTCTCGACCGGCTTCAGCAACCGCCCGGAAGAAGCCTCCCGCCCATTCGACAGCGGGCGTGACGGCTTCGTCATGGGTGAAGGTGCCGGCATGCTTGTCATCGAGACCTTGGAGCACGCCCTTGCGCGTGGCGCCACGCCGCTGGCCGAGCTTGTCGGTTATGGCACTGCCGCCGATGCCTATCACATGACGGCAGGGCCGGAAGATGGCGATGGTGCGCGCCGGGCCATGCTTGCGGCACTTTCCCAGGCTCGCATTTCGCCGGCGGAGGTCAAGCATCTGAATGCGCATGCGACATCGACCCAGGTCGGCGACCGAGGCGAGATGGAAGCCATCAAAACCGTCTTCGGCCGTGACGGTGCGGTTGCCGTCAGCGGTACGAAGGCGGCGACCGGCCATCTTCTGGGCGCCGCTGGCGGCATGGAAGCGATCTTCACGATTATGGCTCTGCGAGACCAGATAGCGCCGCCGACCCGTAATCTACAGGATCCGGATCCGGCGGCGGAAGGCATCGACATCGTCGGTAGCACCGCGCGACCGATGGCCATGGACTATGCGATCTCCAATGGTTTCGGCTTTGGCGGCGTCAACGCCAGCGCCCTCTTCCGCCGCTGGCAGTAATCGCTTCTGCTTGAGATCAAAGCGCGCTAAGCTCTTCTCACATGGCTGAGGATGCACATGCGCGCTTTTTCTTTCGCCGTTTTTCTCTGCTGCTTTGCCTTTATGCCGGTCGCTTACGCGGAAGATCCGGTGCAAACGGCACAGAGCCTCATTGAGCAACAAATCGAGGCTTTTCTGCAGGATGATGCGGCGACCGCCTATTCCTTCGCCGCACCCGGCATCAAGGCGCTCTTCCCGGATAAGGACAGCTTCTTCGCCATGGTGAGGAAGAACTATCTGCCGGTCTACCACCCGGGCAACTACGCCTTCGGCAAGAGCCGAGCGATCGACAACGGTGCCGTCGTCTATCAGGAGGTGCTGATCACCGGCACCGATGACAAGGACTGGACAGCGATCTATCAAATCACCCGCCAGCCCGACGGCAGCTATAAGATCAACGGCGTGCAAATTCTTGCCAAAACGGCGAGCGAGGGTATCTGAGGCATATTGCTCACCCCCCAAACGCAAACAGCGCGTCTCAAAGGAGAGACGCGCTGTCATAGGGCTTAGGCCGGATCTTATTAACCGCGAATTCTAAGCGGATTTCCTGCAGACGTATTGCCGTCGAATTCCGGCCGTGGCTGCGGGATGACGACCGTTGAAGCCGGCATAGGCGTATTCGTGTACGTGGTCTCGCCGTTCGGAAGTGGTCCTGAAATTGCCATGTCCGTAGGCGCGGGCGTCGGGATCGGAACTGCAGTTGGGATAACGATGGCGCTCTGCGGCATGGTCACCATCGGGTTCGAGACCGGCGTAAATGCCGCAACGGCAGACGTCGTGGACGCCGGCTGCGTTTCCGGCAGCACAAACGGAGATTGCGGCGCGCCCTGCGTGGGCACATAATTCATCGCAACCTCGTAAGCCGGAAGCGGCGCAGGCGTCTGCAATTCGCCATCGCGACCACGCTTCTCATAGAACGCGTTACCGCCGGCATAAGCGACGTAGTGCATATTGTCGTACGGGAATCTCAGGCCCTCAGTATGAAAGAACATCGCGTCCTTCACCTGGGGATGCCGTTCGCCGCGCAGGATCTTCGAGGCAGCAACTTCGAGATCTGGCTTTGCCTGATCCTTGACTTCCCTGGTCATCACGCCTGGCGCGAACTGCTTTTCCTGGGCAACTACGCCGCAGATCGTGGGCGGATAGGCCCCGGAGGTCAGCCTGTTCATCACGACCGTACCGACTGCCATGTAACCACTCGGGTCGGACCGCTCCGATTCGAAGTACATTGCACGTTCGAGACAGTCCTTGTCCTTCATCGTGTAATTATAGGTAACCTTCGCGCCACGAATGGGCTTGGTGGTATTGCTGGGGGTAGCTGTTGTCTTCTGCGTCGTCGTGCAGCTGGTAGCGGCTAGGCCGACAACCAATAGTCCCGAAAGACATGCCCCGAATTTGCGTTGCGCCCTCAACGGCAAGTGCCTCCTATTTTCGGTAGTACAGCCCTTATCGATTAAGAGAATGCGTTTTAGCCGGATTTTTTCAAAATTCCAAGCAGCCACGCAATCAAATCAGCCAATGACGTTTTTCAAAGGCGGATGGACCGTTTATTCCGATTCGCTATTTTTCCCAATGCTTTATTGTCGTCGAGCTCACTTTGAAACATGGCCGGAAACGGAAATTGCCCAAAGCAAGCCCGTTCCAGCCGGCTCAAAATGATGTTTGTTAAGGATAGCAATCAATCGATAATAAATGATTTACCAACAGAGCAAGCTCCATGCGCCAGCCGACCTCGACGAGGATTCGCCCCGGCGCGAAACAATAAAACGACCAATTGCCACGTATGGCCGAAGGTGGTTTCCAGATCTCGCAGCCGCTCGATTTCGCCCGTTCGAACAACAGATCGACGGCTTCTCGAGAGGGCTGCATGAAGCCGATATGATAGGTATTGCAACCGACGGAAACGCCATCGGCACCGCCGAACTTCTCGACAGGCCGACTGATGACAAGTTCAAGCCCGGCATCATCGCGAAGGATGGCAAGGCCATTTGCGCCTCGCGTTTCCACCTCCCTCAGGCCAAAAACGGAAATAAAGAAATCCCGCGTCGCGGCGACATCGGGAACATACAGATCCAGGTGGTTCAGTCTCATGACAGCTCCAAAAGGCTTTCCCGCGGAGACATGTCGGTCGATCCGGCCCACGCCAACGCGGGACACTCGACCACAATGGTCAAGTTCCGCGTCGCGGGCTCTCATCACCAATGGCAAGGAGCAGTGCTTCCAGGCTGGAAGGGGTTGGGCCTACCGAAACCAACCCTGCCTTTTTCGACAGGCTTCTGTTAGCGCGAAATCGCCAGAGGAGCAAGATCGCGTAGCGTATCCTCAGCGTAGCTGGATCACGCCGGTTCGAGATCGCCCCTCGCCCAGTTCTCCATCGTTTCAGCCATGAAATCGGCAAAGCGGCCTTCGGCGATGGACTGGCGGATGCCCTGCATCAGTTCCTGATAGTAGGCAAGATTGTGCCAGGAGAGCAGCATGCCGCCGAGCGCTTCGTTGGCGCGGACAAGATGGTGCAGGTAGGCGCGGGAATAATCCCGCGAGGCCGGGCAGTTCGACTGCTCGTCGAGCGGGCGCATGTCTTCGGCATGGCGGGCATTGCGGATATTGACCTTGCCGCGACGGGTAAAGGCCAGTCCGTGACGGCCCGAGCGGGTCGGCATCACGCAATCGAACATATCGATGCCGCGAGCGACGGATTTGAGGATGTCGTCCGGTGTGCCGACACCCATCAGATAGCGCGGTTTATCTACCGGCAGTTCCGGAAGCGTGATCTCAAGCATGCGCAGCATGACTTCCTGCGGCTCGCCGACGGCAAGGCCACCGACCGCATAGCCCTTCAGATCCATGCCGCTCAGCGCCTGAGCCGACCGGACGCGAAGCTCCGGCACATCGCCGCCCTGGACGATGCCGAACATCGCTTTGCCGGGCTGGTTGCCGAAGGCGACCTTGCAGCGCTCCGCCCAGCGCAGCGACATTTCCATGGCACGCTCGATCTCCTTCGGCGTTGCCGGCAGAGCGACGCATTCGTCGAGCTGCATCTGGATATCGGAATCGAGCAGGCCTTGGATCTCGATCGACCGCTCGGGCGACATATGATGCAGGCTGCCGTCGACATGCGACTTGAAGGTAACGCCCTGCTCATCCAGCTTGCGCAGGCCCGAAAGCGACATGACCTGAAATCCGCCGGAATCGGTGAGGATCGGATGCGGCCAGCGGATCAGCTGATGCAGACCACCGAGGCGGGCGACGCGCTCGGCTGTCGGACGCAGCATCAGATGATAGGTATTGCCGAGAATGATATCGGCGCCGGTTTCGCGCACCTGGTCGAGATACATCGCCTTGACGGTGCCGACAGTGCCGACAGGCATAAAAGCCGGCGTGCGGATGGTTCCGCGCGGCATGGAAACTTCGCCGAGGCGCGCGCCGCCATCGGTCTTCTTCAATTGAAACTGAAAGCTCTCGCTCATTTCGTCCTAGTCTTTCCGGTGGAGCAGGCTGCCATCGCCATAGGAATAGAAGCGATAGCCCGTCTCGATAGCATGGGTATAGGCCGCGCGCATCGTATCGAGGCCGGCAAAGGCCGATACGAGCATGAACAAGGTCGAACGCGGCAGGTGGAAATTGGTCATCAGCATGTCGACGGCTTTGAAGCGATAGCCGGGCGTGATGAATATGCCCGTAGCACCTTGCCAAGGCTGGATGGTGCCATCGTCAGCGGCGGCACTTTCGATCAGCCGCAGCGAGGTGGTTCCGACACAGACGATGCGCCCGCCCCTCGCCTTGACGACATTGAGTTTTGCAGCGGTTTCGACATCGACATAGCCGATCTCGAAATGCATCTTGTGATCATCGGTATCGTCGGCCTTAACGGGCAGGAAGGTACCAGCCCCGACATGCAGCGTCACGAAATGCCGCTCGACATCAATGGCGTCGAGTGCGGCAAACAGAGACGGCGTGAAATGGAGGCCGGCGGTCGGTGCCGCGACGGCGCCCTCTTCGCGCGCATAGATCGTCTGGTAATCGGCGCGATCGCGCTCGTCTTCCGGGCGCTTCGCTGCAATATACGGTGGCAGGGGAATATGCCCGACCGCGGTGATCGCTTCGTCCAACGCTGGGCCGGATAGATCGAACCGCAGAGTAATTTCGCCGCCCTCGCCCTTCTCCTCGACAGTCGCATCGAGTGAGTCCAGAACGCAGACATTTTCGCCGTGGCCGAACTGGATGCGGTCACCGATCTTGATGCGTTTTCCGGGCCTGGCAAAGGCCTTCCAGCGATCCGGCGCGGCACGCATGTGCAAGGTGGCCGAGACCTGCTGTCCGGGGGCACCCTCGCGATGGCGAATGCCTTCCAGTTGCGCCGGTATCACCTTGGTATCGTTGAAGACAACGGCATCGCCGGGGCGCAGGAAGGATGGGAGATCCCGCACCCGATGGTCACTCAGCGTGTTGGCACCATCGTTTGGATCGACGACGAGCAGGCGCGCGCTATCGCGCGGCTCGGCGGGCCTGAGCGCGATACGCTCCTCCGGCAGATCGAAATCGAAAAGGTCAACACGCATTCAATTGGTCCAGGCAGTTCATTTAGGCAAAGCGAAACCCGCCCCTCACGCTAGCGGCGCAAGAGGCGGGTTTCAGGAATAATCACGATCAGACGTCGGCGGCAACCCGCGCGGATACGATCGAATCCGGATCCTTTACCGGCTCACCGCGCTTGATCTGGTCGACGAATTCCATGCCGGAGATGACCTGACCCCAAACGGAGTACTGCTTGTTCAGCCACGGAGCGTCCGTAAAGCAGATGAAGAACTGCGAGTTGGCCGAGTTCGGGTTCTGCGAACGGGCCATCGAGCACGTGCCGCGAACGTGCGGCGTTGCGGAGAATTCAGCCTTCAGGTCGGGCTTAGCCGAACCACCGGTGCCAGCGCGAGCGGTGTTACCGCCAACCTTGCCATGCTCGACATCACCGGTCTGGGCCATGAAGCCGTCGATGACGCGATGGAAGACGACGCCATCATACGCCTTCTCGCGCGCAAGTTCCTTGATGCGGGCGACATGCTCGGGAGCAACCTGCGGCAGAAGCTGAATGACAACCTGGCCCTTGGTGGTTTCCAGGATGAGGGTGTTTTCTGGATCCTTGATCTCAGCCATGTTCGTTTCCTTGTTCTCTCTGTTTGCGCACGATCGTAACCAGATCATGCAGCTTGGCCTTGGCGCGATCTCATCCAAAAGCCGCGCCGCGCCTTTTGGAATCACGCCCGTGAAATCACTTCTTGGTGACAGTAACCTTGATCATCTTGTCGGGGTTGGTCACTTCGCCGTTCTGGCCTTCGCCGCGCTTGATCTTGTCGACGAGCTCCATGCCCGAGATGACCTTGCCGACGACCGTGTACTGGCCGTTCAGGAAATCGCCATTGGCGAACATGATGAAGAACTGCGAATTGGCAGAGTTCGGGTCCTGGGCGCGCGCCATGCCGACAGTGCCGCGCGTGAACGGAACTTTGGAGAATTCTGCCGGAAGGTTCGGCAGATCGGAACCACCGGTGCCGGCCTTGTTCGCATCATAACCCTTGGAGGCATTGCCGTACTGGACGTCGCCGGTCTGAGCCATGAAGCCATCGATGACGCGATGGAAGACGACGTTGTCGTAGGCGCCCTTCTTCGCCAGCGCTTCGATCTGCGCGACATGCTTCGGAGCAACTTCCGGCATCAACTGGATGACCACCGGGCCGTCCTTGAGCTGGATGGTCAAAAGATCTGCGGCTGCGGCCGAGAACGCGCTGCCTGCGAAGGCGGCAAGGCTCAGGAATCCTGCCAATGCAATATGAAAGAGTTTCATGGATGCTCCGTTCGGGATTGTATTTCGGCTCAGCTGTTGCCGCTGGCCTTATTTTTGAGTTTGCCGTTCAGCGCTTCCAGAACCGCTGACGGCACGAAGGCGCTGACATCGCCACCCATGGATGCGATCTGCCGCACCAATGTGGCGGTTATGGGCCGAGAGGCCGTACCGGCAGGCAGGAACAGCGTCTGGATATCCGGCGCCATCTGCCTGTTCATGCCAGCCATCTGCATTTCATAATCGAGATCGGTGCCATCGCGCAGGCCACGCACCAGCAAGGTCGCGCCATGGGCGCGGGCGGCATCGACGACCAGATTGTCGAAAGCGACGACGGAAATATCGCCCGCCTTTTGCGGCAGAGCCTCACCGAGCGATCTGCGGATGAGCTCCGCCCGCTCCTCGAAGGAGAAAAGCGGCTTCTTGCCGGGGTGAATGCCAATCGCGACGATCACCTTGGCGGCGACGTTCAACGCCTGCACGAGGACATCCAGATGTCCGTTGGTCATCGGGTCGAAGGACCCAGGATAGAAGGCTGTCGTCATTACCAAGCCGGCTCGTTGTTTCGACGCCTTTTGTCATGGATGAGGCCGTATCGCAAGTGATTTGCAACCCAGCGGCCGCCTCTGAACTGCAGATGAACGCGCCGTTCAAGCCCGTTTCAGCTCGACAATGCTTTACTGACATCAACATCGAAACGGGCCTGCTTCAATGGCTCGCCGATCTCGATTTCAGGGACATCATGCTATGCTCGTCTTCATTATCGCAGGCGCCATCATCGGTTCATTTTTCCTCGAATATCTCGTTCATCTTTTCGCCGACAATTATGAGATCGAATGGGATTCCGCCTCGGAAAGCGGCAAGGACATCGATTTTGCCCAAGAAATCGCCACTGCTATGCGCAGGACGCATCGCGAATCTGAACGCCAGATGAACAAGGCATTCAAGGTCGCTTCAGACGCGCATTGCTAGATAGCTCTCAATATCGGCGGAACCATTTGGGAAACGCCGCGTTAACAGTCCGAAACTCAGATCGCATATTGCGGCAAGAAGGAAGAAGAGTATGCCCGACAAGATCACCCTCATTAACGTTGTTTGGATGGCCATGATTTCGGGAATGCTCGCAGCAACCATTGCGCTTTACGATCAGAAACCCGACCAGTCGAAGATCTACGGTCCCTTTGCTTCGGCTCGTCCCTTCGTTGCCTCGAGCCAGTACTAAGGGATCTGAACGCTAGTCCCACCAAAGGAGGGAGCGATCATGTTCACAATTTTGACGCTGCTTACACTTTTCATCAGCATCATGTTTGTCGTGTCAGTCGCATCCACCATTTCGGCGCTTCATCGCGAAAGCGAAGAGAGCAAGAGGCTGCATAAGCGTCACAAGACGCTCTGATCTCCGCGTACCGAGCATCTCTTCCCGCCATATGCTCGGATGGACCCTGAACCGGACGCTTTCCCCGCCAGCGTCCGGTTTTTTATTACCATTATGGTCCCGGCGCTTTCCCTTCAGGCCCTGCCGCAAAGACGCAAAATCGTGATTTTGCAAGGGAAAGAGCGCCAGCCGCTTCAATCATGCTATGATGATCGCGGTTCATCGAGGGATCGAGATGCGCGTTGTTCTGACAGGCAGCTCCGGGCGACTTGGCCGGGCGATCTTTAATGCGCTGGCGCCAAGCCATAGGGTGATTGGCATCGATCGTTCACCGTTTTCGACGACGCATCTCCTCGGAGATTTTGCCGATGCGGCGTTGCTGCGCCAGGCGCTGACGGGTGCGGATGCAGTCATCCATTGCGCGGCCCTGCATGCCCCTCATGTCGGCGCGGTTTCCGACGATGAATTTCGCCGCATCAATGTGGACGGAACACGGCAGCTTGCGGAAGCGGCACTGGCTGCCGGCGTTAAGAGACTGGTATTTACCAGCACGACCGCACTTTATGGTCGCGCCGTTGCTCCCGGTCATTGCACATGGGTCGATGAAGACACCGTACCGCAACCGAAAAGCATCTATCACCGCACGAAACTGGAAGCCGAGCAGATCCTTAAAGGGATGACTGGCCCGGATTTGCAGGTCCGCGTTTTACGCATGTCTCGAAGTTTTCCAGAAACAGCCAATGTAATGGCTATTCATCGCCTGCATCGCGGTGTCGATATCCGCGATGTCGCGGATGCCCATGTCGCGGCGCTGACGAATGGCGGCAAAGATTTTCAACGACATATTGTTTCCGCCGGCACGTTGTTCAAACCGGAAGATTGCGAGGCGCTCGCGGTGGACGCCGCCTCCATCATCCAGCTGCGCGCGCCTGGCCTTGCCGCCAAATTTGCACAGCGAAACTGGTTGCTGCCTGACAGAATTGATCGCATCTACGCGTCGAAATCTGCGGGCGCGGTCCTCGGCTGGCATTTCCGCTTTGGCTATGATGAGGTTTTCGCGCAGCTGGATCGGGAGAGCCTCGAGGTTCTGCCGCCTTTTTCGCAAAACTACGAACGCCCGGAATAACGGGTTGGGAAATGGCCGCCAGATCCGGGCAGGCCATGCTCCAAATGACAATCGCATGAGCCAGCTGCCAAGCTCATGCGATTGAAAATCTTCAGCTCCCAGATGGTCCTGCCGAACCCTTTCCGAGTAGGCACAGCGAAGACTATTCTTCGCTGCCACCCTCGCTACCGGCACCTCCTGCTTCACCGGCAGCGGCGTCATCCTCGGCTGCCGAAGCATCGTCCTCATCGCCTTCCGGCTCGCTGATACGCTCGACAGAGACGACCTTCTCATCCTTGGCGGTCGAGAAGATGGTGACGCCCTTGGTGGCGCGGCTGGCGATGCGGATGCCGCCGACGGGCACGCGGATCAGCTGACCGCCATCCGAGACAAGCATGATCTGATCGCCGTCCTCGACCGGGAAGGCAGCAACAAGCTCGCCAATCTCGCCCGTCTTCGACGTGTCGGTGGCGCGGATACCCTTGCCGCCGCGGCCGGAGATACGGAAATCGTAGGAAGACGAACGCTTGCCGAAACCCTTCTCCGAAACGGTCAGAACAAACTGCTCGAGCGCCTTGAGCTCCTCGTAGCGCTCATCGCTGAGCTGTCCCTCTTCGGTGACTTCTTCGCCGACCAGCGCAATCTCCTCGTCATCGCCCGTTGCGGAGCGGCGCTCGCTGACGGAGCGTTTGAGATAGGCCGCGCGCTCCCACGGCTCGGCATCCACGTGGCGGACGATCGTCATCGAGATGATGCGATCGCCGGATGCAAGGCTGATGCCGCGAACGCCGATGGAGTTGCGGCCGGCAAAGACGCGCACATCCGAAACCGAGAAGCGGATGCACTGGCCGAGCGCCGTCGTCATCAGCACGTCGTCGTGTTCGGTGCAGGTCTCGACGGAGAGGATTTCATCACCCTCTTCCTCGAGCTTCATGGCGATTTTGCCGTTGCGATTGACCTGCACGAAATCCGACAGCTTGTTGCGGCGCACGGTTCCGCGCGTCGTCGTGAACATGACGTCGAGATTGTCCCAGCTATCCTCATCTTCCGGCAGAGGCATGATCGTGGTGATGCGTTCGCCGGGTTCCAGCGGCAGCATGTTGATCAGTGCCTTGCCGCGCGATGTCGGCGTGCCGATCGGCAGACGCCAGACCTTTTCCTTGTAGACGATACCGCGGGACGAGAAGAACAGAACCGGCGTATGTGTATTGAGAACGAATAGCCGGGTAACGAAATCCTCGTCGCGGGTGGTCATTCCGGAGCGGCCCTTGCCGCCACGCCGCTGCGCACGATAGGTGGTCAGCGGCACGCGCTTGATATAGCCGAGATGGGACACGGTGACGACCATGTCCTCGCGGGCGATCAGATCCTCGTCGTCCATCTCGAGGCCGCCATCGACGATCTCGGTGCGGCGCGGCGTCCCAAATTCGTCGCGAACCGCAGCAAGCTCTTCTTTTACAATGGTTTGGATGCGGGCACGCGACGAGAGAATATCAAGGTAGTCCTTGATCTCGGCACCAATCTGATTGAGTTCCTCATCGATCTCGTCACGGCCGAGAGCGGTCAGGCGTGCCAGACGCAGCTCGAGAATGGCGCGGGCCTGCTCTTCCGAGAGGTTGTAGGTGCCGTCCTCATTAATGCGGTGACGCGGGTCATCGATTAGCCGGATAAGCGATTCGACGTCCGCTGCATTCCAGCGGCGCGTCATCAGCTCTTCACGGGCCGATTGCGGATCGGGCGCTTGCCGAATGACGCGGATGACTTCGTCGATATTAGCGACGGCAATGGCCAGACCTACCAAGACGTGGGCGCGATCGCGCGCCTTGCGCAGCAGATACTTGGTGCGGCGGCTGATGACTTCCTCACGGAACGCCACGAAAGCGCGCAGCATGTCCATCAGGTTCATCTGCTCCGGCTTGCCGCCGTTCAGCGCCACCATGTTGCAGCCAAAGGAGGTCTGCAGCGGCGTGTAGCGATAAAGCTGGTTCAGGATGACATCGGCATTGGCGTCGCGCTTCAGCTCGACGACAACGCGATAACCCTGGCGGTCGGATTCGTCGCGCAGATCCGAGATGCCTTCGATGCGCTTCTCGCGCACGAGTTCGGCCATCTTCTCGATCATCGACGCCTTGTTCACCTGATAGGGAATCTCGGTGATGATGATCTGCTCGCGATCGCCGCGCATCGGCTCAATGGTCGCGACACCGCGCATGACAACCGAGCCGCGGCCCGTCTCATAGGCGGAGCGGATGCCGGCGCGGCCGAGGATCTTCGCACCGGTCGGGAAATCCGGACCGGGGATGATCTCCATCATCTCAGGCAGCTCGATTGCCGGATTATCGATCAGCGCGATACAGCCATTGATGACTTCGGAGAGGTTGTGCGGCGGAATGTTCGTCGCCATGCCGACGGCGATGCCGCCCGAGCCGTTGACCAGCAGGTTCGGGAAGCGTGCCGGCAGAACCTTCGGCTCTTCCGTCGTCGCATCGTAATTTTCCTGGAAATCGACCGTTTCCTTGTCGATATCCTCAAGAAGTTCGTGGGCGACCTTCGTCAGGCGCGATTCCGTATAACGCATCGCCGCCGGCGGATCGCCGTCGATCGAGCCGAAATTGCCCTGCCCGTCGATGAGCGGCACCCGCATCGACCAGTCCTGCGCCATGCGGACCAAGGCGTCGTAGATCGAGGCGTCGCCGTGCGGGTGGTAGCTACCCATGACGTCAGCGACGGGACGGGCCGACTTCACATATTTGCGGTTCCAGTGATAGCCGCTCTGATGCGCCGCATAAAGGATGCGCCGATGAACGGGCTTCAGACCATCACGGACGTCGGGAAGCGCGCGGCTGACGATCACGCTCATGGCGTAATCGAGATAGGACCGCTGCATTTCCTCCATGATGGAAATCGGCTCGATGCCTGGCGGGAGCTTCCCGCCGCCGGGTGGTGTTTGCTCAGTCAAAACAGATCACGATCTCTTTTAGAATCACTGCGAAATTTATAGCCGAAAGGCCTGGCGAGCGCCAATTTGGGCCGGTGTTTTTGAACAGGTTTTGCCCCTTTAAGCCATGGAATCGAACATTTCCATGGCGAAATCCATCGACGCGGATGCATGACCCTTTGCGAAAGCCCATTCCTCGCATAACAATGCTCGCTAACAACGACAGAATAAGCTCTGGGGACTATATGGCGAGCGCGGATACGCTGATCAATGCCTTCACGACTCTGCTTGTCACTGTCGATCCGCCGGGGCTCGCACCGCTTTTCATCGGGCTTACGGCTGGCATGAACCGTTCGGAGCGCAAGCAGGTGGCGCTGCGCGGATCGTTGATCGCCTTTTTCATCCTGGCTGCCTTCGCCCTGTTCGGCGCGAGCGTGCTTGGCGTGCTTGGCATCTCGATCGGCGCTTTTCGCATTGCCGGCGGGTTGCTGCTCTTCTGGATCGCCTTCGAGATGGTGTTCGAGCGGCGGCAGGACAGGAAAGAGAAGACGACGGAAGTCGCCATTACCAAGGATCATATCCGCAATATCGCGGTTTTCCCTCTCGCCCTGCCCTTGATCGCCGGTCCCGGTGCAATCTCGGCTACAATCCTGCTGGCCGGCTCGCTGCAGACGACGCTCGACCGAGCGCAATTGATCGGCGTCATCGCCGTCAATCTGGCCCTGGTCTTTGCGGCCCTTGCCATTTCCGACAGGCTCGACCGAATGCTGGGCGCCACCGGCCGCGCCATTCTGACCCGCCTGCTCGGGGTTATCCTTGCGGCGCTTGCCGCGCAGTTCGTCGTGGATGGGGCAAAAGCGGCGCTGGTCCTTTCATGAAAAAGCCCGCCAAGCGGGCGGGCTTTTAAAGATCAAGCAACTGCACCGATCTCAAAACGGGATATCATCATCCAAATCGCGCGAGAAGTTGCCGCCGCCCTGGCTGCCACCACCACGGTTGCCGCCACTGCCGCGGGAAGAGCCCTGCGACGAGGACTGGCCGTAATCGTCGCCACCGTAGTCGCCGCCGTAACCACCGCCAAAGTCACCGCCGCCGCGGCCGCCACGGCTGCCGCCTTCGATGGAGCCGCCGCCTTCGCCACGGCCATCGAGCATGGTGAGCGTCGAATTGAAGCCCTGCAGCACGACTTCCGTCGAGTAGCGGTCCTGACCGTTCTGGTCCTGCCATTTGCGGGTTTGCAGCGCTCCTTCGATGTAGACCTTGGCGCCCTTCTTCAAATACTGCTCGGCGACCTTGCAGAGGCCTTCATTGAAGATGACGACGCGGTGCCATTCGGTCTTTTCCTTGCGCTCGCCGGAATTGCGGTCGCGCCAGGTTTCCGACGTGGCAATGTTGAGGTTGGCGATCGGGCGGCCGTCCTGCGTGCGGCGGATTTCCGGGTCCGCCCCGAGATTTCCAATCAGAATTACCTTGTTCACACTACCGGCCATGACATCACCCTGCTTGCCGCCCATCGACGGCTTTGAAATTCTATCTGCGCACCTTAACCCATAGCGGCTGTCAGGTGCTATTTATGCGGCCTTCCCAGTTCCGTTCATCCACAAAGAAATCGCCGCAATAATTTTGTTCTTTATTTGTTCTAATTTATCCCTATGATGATGTCAACGGAATCGAAAACCCGGCTCTACCCTTCATTTCAGCCTCGACTCGCGGGCTGACATCACTAAATAAAGGCAGACTCCAAGGGACCTGCATACGACGATGAGCGAACTGAAGACTATTTCCATACGTGGTGCGCGCGAGCACAATCTCAAGGGCATCGATCTTGACCTGCCACGCAACAAGCTGATCGTCATGACCGGCCTTTCCGGCTCCGGGAAATCGTCGCTCGCCTTCGACACCATCTATGCCGAGGGCCAGCGCCGTTATGTCGAAAGCCTTTCGGCCTACGCACGCCAATTCCTCGAAATGATGCAGAAGCCGGATGTCGACCAGATCGACGGCCTCTCGCCGGCGATTTCGATCGAGCAGAAGACGACCTCGCGCAATCCGCGCTCGACGGTCGGCACGGTCACGGAAATCTACGACTATATGCGTCTGCTGTTTGCCCGCGTCGGCGTTCCCTATTCGCCTGTGACGGGCCTGCCGATCGAGAGCCAGACGGTCAGCCAGATGGTCGATCGCGTTCTCGCTTATGAGGAGGGCACCAGACTTTACATTCTGGCACCGCTCGTGCGCGGGCGTAAGGGCGAATACAAGAAGGAATTGGCGGAGCTCATGAAAAAGGGCTTCCAGCGCGTCAAGGTCGACGGCCAGTTCTACGAGATTGCCGATGTGCCGGCGCTCGACAAGAAATACAAGCATGACATTGATGTGGTCGTCGACCGTATCGTCGTACGTCCGGATATGGCGGCGCGTCTCGCTGACAGCTTCGAGACCTCTTTGCGGCTTGCCGACGGTCTTGCCGTCGCGGAATTCGCCGACAAGCCGTTGCCGCCGGAGGAGACCGCTGCCGGCGGCTCAGCCAACAAGTCGCTGAACGAAACGCATGAGCGCGTGCTTTTCTCGGAGAAATTTGCCTGCCCGGTTTCCGGCTTCACTATTCCGGAAATCGAGCCGCGCCTGTTCTCGTTCAACAATCCCTTCGGCGCCTGCCCGTCCTGTGACGGTTTGGGCTCGCAGCAGAAAATCGATCCGGAACTGATCGTGCCGGAACCCGAACGCACGCTGCGCGATGGCGCGATCGCGCCCTGGGCCAAGTCGACCTCGCCCTATTACAATCAGACGCTGGAGGCGCTCGGCAAGCACTACGGCTTCAAGCTCGGCAATCGCTGGAACGAGCTGTCCGACAAGGCCAAGGATGTCATTCTGAACGGCACGGAAGACAAGATAGAATTCCACTATGCCGATGGCGCGCGCTCCTACACCACGCACAAGAATTTCGAAGGCATCGTGCCGAACCTCGAGCGCCGCTGGAAGGAAACGGATTCCGCCTGGGCGCGCGAGGAGATCGAACGCTTCATGTCGGCCGCCCCCTGCCCGGCCTGCAACGGCTATCGCCTGAAACCGGAAGCCCTGGCGGTCAAGATCGACAAGCTGCACATCAGCCAGGTGGCGGAGATGTCGATCCGCGTTGCCCGCGACTGGTTTGACGCGCTGCCGGGAACATTCACTGACAAGCAGAACGAGATTGCTGTCCGCATCCTCAAGGAAATCCGCGATCGCCTGCGCTTCCTCAACGATGTCGGCCTCGAATATCTGAGCCTGTCGCGCAATTCCGGCACGCTTTCCGGCGGCGAAAGCCAGCGCATCCGCTTGGCGTCGCAGATCGGCTCTGGTCTCACTGGCGTTCTCTACGTTCTCGACGAGCCGTCGATAGGCCTGCATCAGCGCGACAATGCCCGCCTGCTGGAAACGCTGAAGCACCTGCGGGATATCGGCAACACAGTGATCGTCGTCGAACATGACGAGGATGCGATCCTGACGGCCGACGATGTCGTCGATATCGGCCCTGCGGCCGGCGTGCATGGCGGCCAGGTGGTGGCGCACGGTACGCCGCAGGACATCATGGCGAACCCGAAGTCACTGACCGGTAAATATCTGTCCGGCGAGCTCGGCGTGCCGGTTCCGGACGAGCGTCGCAAGCCCAAGAAGGGCAAGGAAATCAAGGTCGTCGGCGCGAGAGGCAACAACCTCAAGAATGTCACGGCGTCCATCCCTCTCGGCGTGTTCACCGCCGTGACGGGCGTCTCCGGCGGCGGCAAGTCCACCTTTCTGATCGAGACGCTTTACAAGTCGGCGGCACGCCGCGTCATGGGTGCGCGCGAGATCCCCGCCGATCACGACCGTATCGACGGTTTCGAGCATATCGACAAGGTCATCGATATCGATCAGTCACCGATCGGCCGCACGCCGCGCTCGAATCCGGCGACCTATACCGGCGCCTTCACTCCGATCCGCGACTGGTTCGCCGGATTGCCGGAAGCCAAGGCGCGCGGCTATCAGCCCGGCCGTTTCTCCTTCAACGTCAAGGGCGGCCGCTGCGAGGCTTGCCAGGGCGACGGCGTCATCAAGATCGAGATGCACTTCCTGCCCGATGTTTACGTCACTTGCGACGTCTGCCACGGCAAGCGCTACAATCGCGAGACCCTAGACGTCACCTTCAAGACCAAGTCGATCGCCGATGTGCTCGACATGACGGTCGAGGAAGGCGTCGATTTCTTCGCGGCCGTTCCCGCCGTGCGCGACAAGCTGCAGAGCCTGAAGGACGTCGGCCTGGGCTATATCAAGGTCGGGCAGCAGGCCAATACGCTTTCGGGTGGCGAGGCGCAGCGCGTCAAACTAGCCAAGGAGCTGTCGAAGCGATCGACCGGCCGCACGCTCTACATCCTCGACGAGCCCACAACCGGGCTGCACTTCCACGATGTCGCCAAGCTTCTGGAGATGCTGCACGAACTGGTCAATCAAGGAAATTCGGTTGTCGTCATCGAACACAATCTCGAAGTCATCAAGACTGCCGACTGGATCCTCGATTTCGGTCCGGAGGGCGGTGATGGCGGCGGCGAGATCGTGGCTGTCGGCACGCCGGAGACGATTGTCAAGGAAAAGCGCTCCTATACGGGGCAGTTCCTGAAGGAGTTGCTGGAGCGGCGCCCGGTGAAGAAGGTTGCGGCGGCGGAGTGAGATTGACCCGGCCGAATGGCCAAGGAGGAGAGAATGACCAAAGCGGGCGAAATCCGCACAGGCATAGGCGGCTGGACCTTCGAACCTTGGCGCGGGACCTTCTATCCCGACACGCTGAAGCAGAAGGACGAGCTGAATTATGCCAGCCGCCAGCTGAAAGTGATCGAGGTCAACGGCACCTATTACAGCACGCAAAAGCCTGAAGTGTTTGCCAAATGGGCGGCCGATGTTCCCGATGGCTTCATCTTCTCCCTGAAGGCGACACGTTTCGTCACCAACCGGCGGGTTCTTTCTGAAGCCGGTGAATCGATGCAGAAGTTCCTGGAATCCGGCATCAGCGAGCTTGGCGATCACCTCGGCCCGCTGCTCTGGCAGTTCGCACCGACGAAGAAATTCGATCCGGATGATTTCGAGGCTTTCCTCAAGCTGCTACCGGCGAAGCAGGATGGTCTTGCGCTGAGACACGTCGTCGAGGTCCGGCACGATTCCTTCAAAGTGCCGGAGTTCGTCGCGCTGCTCGAAAAATACAATGTCGCGCCCGTTTGCGCCGAGCATTTCGAGTATCCGATGATTGCGGATGTCACGGCAGACTTCGTCTATGCCCGCCTGCAGAAGGGATCGGACGATATCAAGACCTGCTATCCGCCGAAGGATCTGAAAGCCTGGGCGGATCGCTTGAAAAGCTGGGCCGCCGGAAGGGTACCGGACGATCTGCCGCTGATCGATGCAAAGCGTAAGGTCAAGGAGGAACCGCGCGATGTCTTCGCCTTCATGATCCATGAAGGCAAGGTAAATGCGCCGCCCGGTGCGATCGCCCTGCAGCAGGAAGTGGCGAAATAGCGCTATAGCGGTTTGACGGCTGCGACGAGGTCTTCGGCGGTCAGCCCCTTCCCGGCATGTTGACCGGCAAGACCATGCAGCCAGACGCCGGCGGCGGCCGCCTCGAAGGCCGGCGCCCCCTGCGCCATCAGGCCGCCGACAATGCCCGCAAGCACATCGCCCGAACCCGCGGTGGCCAGCCAAGGCGGCGCGTTCGCGTTTATCAAAGCCCTGCCATCGGGGGCTGCGATCACGCTGTCGGCACCCTTGTAGATGATGGCAGCATGGGCTCTGGCTGCCGCCGCCCTCGCCTTGTCGACCTTGCTCAAGCTTTCGTCCGCAGCGATATCGGGAAAGAGCCGGCCGAACTCTCCCTCATGGGGTGTCAGCACCAAGCGTGTCGGTCCTTCGGCAAAGGCATCGAACAGCCGTTGCGGCTCGTCGCGAAATGAGGTGATGCCGTCGGCATCCAGCAGCAGGTGGCGATCCGCGAGCGCGAGGCAGAATTGCCGCGCCTTTTCGCCGGCGCCGAAGCCAGGCCCAAGAATGAAGGTCGAAAGGCGTTTATCGGCAAGCCATTCGAGCAATGAGGCTTCATCCGCGATGGAATGCAGCATGATTGCCGTCAGCAGGCCGGCATTGACATCAAGCGCTTCCGGCGGCGAGGCGATGGTGACGAGCCCTGCCCCCGCCTTCAACCCGGCCATGGCCGACATGCGCGCGGCACCTGTCGCATTCGGCCCGCCCGAGAAGACGACGAGATGGCCGCGCTTGTATTTGTGCGTCTCGACGCCTGCCGAGGGTATGGCCGCCTGCCATTGTGCCGGCTTGTTTTCGGCGAGCGAGCGGTCGGCGTGCGCGCGGACGATACGGTCGGGAATGCCGATGTCGAAAACCTCCAGCTCGCCGCACAGATCGCGACCGGGCAAGAGAAGATGGCCCGGCTTGCGCGTCATGAAGGTCACCGTGTGCGCGGCGTGGAAGGCTGCACCGAGAACCTGACCGCTGCGACCATCGAGACCCGACGGAAGATCGACTGAAATTACGGGAATATCAGCAGCCGCGACGCGAGCGATAACGGCGGCCACGTCATCCGGAACCGGCCGCGACAGGCCCGCGCCGAAGATCGCATCGATCACGACCTCGCCAGCCAGTGGAATAAAGCCCCCGATCGTCTCGCCCTCGACCGGGCAATCAGCCAAAGCACTGATAGCATCGCCCTTGAGCCGCTGGGGATCGCCAAGATGGAAAAGCCGCACGTCGGCCCCGGCCTGTTTCAGCGCGCGCGCTGCCACATAGCCGTCGCCGCCATTGTTTCCCGGTCCACAGAGAACGGCATATCGGACGGCTCCGGGAAAGTGCCGGAGCGCGACGGCAGCAACCGCCTGCCCTGCCTTCTCCATAAGCCCGTAGGAATCGATGCCGGATGCGGCTGCGGCGCGGTCGACGGCAGACATGGCGTCGGGGGTGAGGAGCAGATCGGTGAGCGGCAACATCATGGCGGATATTATAGATGCGAAATCTGCCTCAAAAACAACCGCTATTCCGGTGGCCATTTTGGTCGATAAATATGCATTTGCATAATAATTAAACAATAACATTCAAGACCTTGCCGAAGCACAAACCTGCGGTGCGTGGCTCTTTTTTGCGAAATTTTGCTTATCCCACGCATTTCCGCGCGAAATCGCTTCCATTTTTCCGAAAAATCTTCATCAATTCATCGTCTCGGTGCGAATTCGCCGAGATTTTTTACAGCGGTCCGTCCTCAATTGGCATGGTACGTGCATTACGTTGGCCGAGCGGGGAGTAGTCCTGCTGTATCAGGAGAAGCGGAGAGACATTTTCTCATGAAAAAGATCGAAGCGATCATTAAGCCCTTCAAGCTCGACGAAGTGAAGGAAGCCCTTCAGGAAGTCGGCCTGCAGGGTATCACCGTCACGGAAGCGAAGGGCTTCGGTCGTCAGAAGGGCCATACGGAACTTTACCGTGGCGCCGAATACGTCGTCGACTTCCTGCCGAAGGTGAAGGTCGAAGTTGTATTGGCGGACGAAAATGCGGAAGCGGTGATCGAGGCCATACGCAAGGCTGCGCAAACAGGCCGTATCGGCGACGGAAAGATTTTCGTTTCCAACGTGGAAGAAGTCATTCGAATCCGCACCGGCGAAACGGGCATCGACGCCATTTAATCTGCCCGGCCTATTCTCGGCCGCGGCTCGTTTAATCGTCATCTAAGTCAAGGGAAGTAATTTAATGACGACCGCAAGCGAAATTTTGAAACAAATCAAGGATAACGACGTCAAGTTCGTCGACCTGCGCTTTACGGATCCGAAGGGCAAGCTCCAGCACCTGACCATGGATGTGATCTGTGTCGACGAAGACATGTTCGCCGACGGCGTCATGTTCGACGGCTCCTCGATTGCCGGTTGGAAGGCCATCAACGAATCCGACATGGTGCTGATGCCCGATCCGGATACGGTTCATATGGACCCGTTCTTCGCGCAGTCCACCATGGTCATCCTTTGCGATATCCTCGATCCTGTCTCCGGCGAAGCCTATAACCGCGACCCGCGCGGCACCGCCAAAAAGGCGGAAGCCTATCTCAAGGCCTCCGGCATCGGCGACACCGCCTTCTTCGGCCCGGAAGCCGAATTCTTCGTCTTCGACGACGTCAAGTACAAGGCCGATCCATACAATACCGGCTTCAAGCTCGATTCCAGCGAACTGCCGTCCAACGACGACACCGATTACGAAACGGGCAACCTCGGCCACCGTCCGCGTATCAAGGGCGGCTACTTCCCGGTCCCGCCGATCGATAGCTGCCAGGACATGCGCTCGGAAATGCTGACGGTTCTCGCCGAAATGGGCGTCGTCGTCGAAAAGCATCACCACGAAGTCGCAGCCGCCCAGCACGAGCTCGGCATCAAGTTCGACACGCTGGTACGCAACGCCGACAAGATGCAGATCTACAAATATGTCGTGCATCAGGTCGCCAATGCCTATGGCAAGACGGCAACCTTCATGCCGAAGCCGATCTTCGGCGACAACGGCTCGGGCATGCACGTTCATCAGTCGATCTGGAAAGGCGGCAAGCCGACCTTCGCCGGCGACGAATATGCAGGCCTGTCCGAAAGCTGCCTCTATTACATCGGCGGCATCATCAAGCATGCCAAGGCCATCAATGCCTTCACCAACCCGTCGACGAACTCCTACAAGCGTCTCGTCCCGGGCTATGAAGCTCCGGTTCTGCTCGCCTATTCCGCGCGCAACCGCTCCGCTTCCTGCCGCATTCCGTTCGGCTCGAACCCGAAGGCAAAGCGCGTCGAAGTCCGCTTCCCTGACCCGACCGCCAACCCCTATCTCGGCTTCGCAGCCATGCTGATGGCCGGCCTCGACGGCATCAAGAACAAGATCCATCCTGGCAAGGCCATGGACAAGGATCTCTACGATCTGCCGCCGAAGGAGCTGAAGAAGATCCCGACAGTGTGCGGCTCGCTGCGCGAAGCGCTGGAAAGCCTGGACAAGGACCGCAAGTTCCTGACCGCTGGCGGCGTTTTCGACGACGACCAGATCGATGCCTTCATCGAACTGAAGATGCAGGAAGTCATGCGTTTCGAAATGACCCCGCATCCGGTCGAATACGACATGTACTACTCGGTCTGATATCGGACACGAAAGCCCCGGCCTGCCGGGGCTTTCTCCATGATCGGGAAGCCGGTGGCAGGTCTCCCGCCCGATGGCGTCTTCGCATTGAGCGATCACATGCTGCTCGACCAAATAACTCGGGCCGAATGTGACAGTTCGATGAAGGAATGGGGGCAAAATCCTTGATATCAGTGGTGAAAGTCACCACATGATCGCTTGAAAGGAAGTCGTGCCATGAAACAACGAAACGCAAAATTCAATATTGGCGACGTGGTTCGACACCGGATGTTCCCCTTCCGCGGTGTCATCTTCGATGTCGATCCGGAATTCGCAAATACAGAGGAATGGTGGAATTCCATTCCCGCGGAAGTGCGTCCCGATAAGGACCAGCCCTTCTATCACCTTCTCGCCGAAAACGACGAGACGGAATATGTCGCATACGTGTCGGAGCAGAACCTCATAAACGATGAGAGCGGCGTTCCCTTACGCAATCCGCAGGTCGCTCAGATCTTCGACCAGGCCCCGACCGGGCAGCTCAAGCCCAAGATGAGCTTCGCCCATTAAACACTTGTAAAACCTATCCCATTCGAAAGGGAAGGCGCTCCCAACGCCTTCCCTTTTTATTTGGCTTCCGAGCATCGGATATGGCCATTAGAGCAAAGAAAAAGCCCGGATCACTCCGGGCTTTTTCTCATGAAACGAGACTATCGTCAGCTTACTGCTGCTTGGCAGCCTTCTGCGCATCTTCGAGCTTCTTGCGTGCTTCCTCGGCCTTCTTCTGCATGCTGTCCTGCAGGCTCTTCTGGCTTTCGGCAAGCTTCGAATCGGAGATCGCCGGACCGTCATAAGCGGCGCCGAAACCGGTCAGCGAGATCTTGATCGGGTTCGGAGCGCGGCGGAAGTTCACAGAGGTGAAGGTGACGTCGGTGCCCTTCTTCAATGAAGCGACCATCGCATCCGTCACGGGAACTTCCGCGGTGCACTTGTCCGGAAGGCAGACGGCATAGTCGAGCTTCTGGCCCTTGCCGCCATCGACCTGCATGGTGATGCCGGGCGGGATCAGGCGGGCGGTCGGAACCGAGATCTGCAGGATCTTTCGGTTGACCTTGCCATCGACGGAGATGAGGCCGACAGCCGTCACGAGCTGGCCGTTGTTTGCCATGATCAAATTCTGGACGATGCAGATATCGGCATCGTCCTGCTTGGTGCAGGTCTTGTACCAGCCCAGACGCGGCTGGTTGGGATCACCGCCGCCATCAGCGGGAGCTGCGTTGGACGCGTCCTGCGCGAAAGCGGCAGCCGGCATGGCCGCGCCAATCATGAGAGCCAGAGCAGAGAGACCTGCCCGCATTTTGTTGTCAGTCTTGAACATCATAGCGAAACCGCCTCCTGAAATCCGCTTCGGGACGACAGCACGCCGTCCCATGCAATTCGGGTCAAACCGTCGTCCACCTGTCGAATGAATAAGGCAAATACATGACCCGAGAAACCCGGCACCCCTGTTACATCGCACTGGCACGGATATCCAGCTTTTCTTTGGCCTTTTCTGCCAAGTCCTAAGATTTCCGCAGTCGCGTGTTGAATTCGGCACGCTCATGATAATGTTCGGCCGAATCGTACCCTTCCCGGAAAGGATGCCATGCAAGCGCTCCGGATCGCTGCCCTCCTGTTCTTCGCAACCTTGTGCAACGCCGCGGCGGCTCAGCCGCTTTACGGCATCGCCATGCACGGAGATCCGGCACTGCCGGCGGACTTCAAGCATTTCCCCTACGTCAATCCGGATGTCAAAAAGGGCGGCCGCGTCAGCTATGGCGTCGTCGGCACCTTCGACAATCTCAATCCCTTCATTCTGAAAAGCATGCGCACGACCGCACGCGGCATGTGGGACCCGGAATATGGCAATCTCGTTTACGAGTCTCTTATGCAACGCTCAAGCGACGAGCCCTTCACCCTTTACGGATTGTTGGCGCAGACGGTCGAATGGGACGACAATCGCAGCTTCATCCAGTTCAACCTCAATCCGAAGGCCCGATGGTCGGACGGGCAGCCAGTGACGCCGGAAGATGTAATCTTCACTTTCCAGCTTCTGCGAGACAAGGGGCGCCCCAACCTTTCATCTCCGCTGAAAGGAGTCGGTGGGATGGAGAAGGTCAACGAACATAGCGTGCGGATCCATTTCAATGAGGCGGCGAATCGCGAAACGCCGCTAATCATTGCCATGTTGCCGATCCTGCCGAAACACGTCATCGATGTGGATAATTTCGATCGAACAACGCTCGCCATTCCCGTCGGCTCTGGACCCTATAAAATCAAGAGCATCGATCCGGGCCAGCGTATCATCTATCAGCGCGATCCCAGCTATTGGGGCAAGGACATTCCCACAAAAATCGGTATCGACAACTACGACGAGATATCCGTCACCTATTTTCTGCAAGAAACCAGCCTATTCGAAGCTTTCAAGAAGGGCGATATCGACGTTTATCCCGACGGCAGCCCAAGTCATTGGCAGCGAGCCTATGATTTCCCGGCCGTAAGTTCCGGTGCGGTCGTGAAGGAGACATTTAAGCCGAAGTTGCCGAGCGGCATGATGGGCTTTGTTTTCAATACGCGTCGGCCGATCTTTGCCGACAAGAATGTGCGTAAAGGCCTGACGCTTGTCTTCGATTTCGAATGGTTCAACCGCAATCTTGCCTCCAGCGCCTATACGCGCACCGAGAGCTACTGGCAGAACTCAGACCTCTCCTCCTTCGGTGTACCGGCCGATGTCAATGAGCTAGCCATGCTCGGCCCTATCAAGGACCACATCGACCCCGACGTGCTCGACGGTACTTATAAGCTTCCCGTCAGCGACGGTTCCGGGCGCGACCGAAAGATCCTGCGCAAGGCCGTCAATTTCCTCAAGCAGGGCGGCTACACGATCAAGGGCGAGCGTATGGTCGACGGCACCGGTCGCCAGCTCAGTTTCGAGATCATGACGCAGAATGCAGATCAAGAGCGTATCGCCATCGCTTATCAACGTTCCCTAGCGCTTCTTGGCATATCCGTCACGATCCGCACGGTCGACGATTCCCAATATCAGCTGCGGACAGGAAACTACGATTACGACATGATCCTGAAAGCCTATCCCTCATCGCTATCGCCCGGCACTGAGCAGCTTGGGCGATGGGGATCGGCAGCCGCCAAGGCGGCAGGCAGCTTCAATTACGCCGGTGTTGCCAGTCCCGATGTCGACACACTGATGGAACATTTTCTGACGGCCCATTCAGCCGAGGATTTCCGCGACGCGGTGCGCTCCTTCGACCGTATCCTGATCTCCGGTTATTACATGGTGCCGCTCTACCATATCGGCCAGCAATGGGTAGCGCGGCGGAGCCACATCGCCCGTCCAGACGTGCTACCGCTTTACGGCTATCAATTGTCGACCTGGTGGGACGCCTCGGCGCAATAGGGTCGCAATGGTTCCCTTTCGGTAACCGGTTGAAGCCATCGGTGCAAAGGCCTAGATGGAGGGGAACAGCCCAAAAACCGAAAGGATGAAACCATGGAACGCATCACGATTGACATCGTCTCGGACGTCGTCTGCCCATGGTGCTATCTCGGCAAGGCCCGTCTGGAGCTGGCGATTGCCGAGGTACAGGACGAAGTAGGCGTCGATCTCAACTGGCGGCCCTATCGACTCAATCCCGACTATCCGCCAGAGGGCGTTGACCAGAAAAAGGCGCTCGAGCAAAAGCTCGGCGGCGCGGAACGCGTCGCGCAGGGCCACAAGATGCTGACCGAGCTCGGCCGCGAAGTGGGCATCAAGTTCGATTTCGATGCCATCAAGATCGGCCCGAACACGCTCGACGCCCATCGCCTCATCCATTGGTCCGTCACCGAAAGCCGCGAAAAGCAGGACAAGGTGGTGGATGCTCTCTTCAAGGCGAATTTCGAGCAAGGTCGCAATGTTGGCGACCACGCGGTGCTGCTCGACATTGCCGAAGAAGCCGGGCTTGACCGTTCGGTCATATCAACGCTGCTTGCCTCCGATGCGGACCGCGATCTCATCATCAGCGAAATCGACGCCGCCCAGAAGATCGGCGTCAACGGCGTGCCCTTCTTCATCTTCGACCAGCAATATGCCGTCAGCGGCGCCCAGACGCCGGACGTGCTTGCCGGTGCGCTACGCGATATCGCCAAGATGAAGGCGGAAGCGCGCGCGGGGATGAATTGATCAAGATCCGCAGAGGCGCCATTCTGGAGGGAATGGCGTCGGTCAGGCGTTTTTCGCGTTTTTGCTGAAACGATTTCAAAACGGCTAGCCCCGCCGCTGCAAAAACCCGAAAACCAATGCCGCGTTCATCCGGATACTCTCAAGGCCTAAAAATCCACGGCCGTCAGATCGTTATATTCGCCGTCCGCGATTCCATGAGGAGCCAATTCGCAAAATCCTGGATCGGACCGTCGCTCAATCGGATCGGCTCCGGCAGGATGAGACAGAAGGTCTTGGAGATCGACTGACCATCGGGCCATGGCGCAACGAGGCGACCTTCTGCCAACTCCGTCTCGACATAGAGACGTGGCACCAGGGCGACGCCCAGTCCAGCGAGCGCAGCTTCAATCAGCATGACGTGAAGATCGTAACGCGGGCCAATCGCAGGATTGGTCAGCACAATCCCGGCCTCCTGCGCATAGCGTTGCCAGGCGTCCGGATTCTGGCGTCGGTGAAGGCGCGGCAGTTCATCGAGAGTTGGTGGCACTTTAGCGCTACCGAGAAGCGTCGGATGGCAAACCGGAACCAACGTCTCCTGCAACAGCCGATGCGTTCTCATTCCAGTCCAGGCAGGGTGATCGAAATGGATCGCGGCATCAAACCCACTTCCAGCAAGGACAAAAGGCTCCATCCGTTCGGCGAGATGCACGATAATATTCGGGTGCTTTTCGCGGAACCGCCCAAGACGGGGAATAAGCCAGCGCGCGGCGAAGGTCGGGATGGTGGCGATATCGATATTCGCGCCGCCATTGGGCTGCCCCATCAGATATTGACTGTCGCGCTCCAGCCGATCCAGTGACTCACGAACCTGTAGGGCATAGCGCTCTCCATTCGGCAAGAGCCGAACACGATTACCGACCCGCTCAAACAGCGTGACACCGAGAAAGGCTTCGAGCCGGCTTATCTGGCGGCTGATCGCTCCTTCGGTCAGGGCCAACTCGTCGGCAGCGCGAGCGAAGCTTCCATGGCGAGCCGACGCCTCGAACGCCAGGAGCGCAGAATTGCTTGGAATTTTGCGGCGCATGGGCGGCTCCCAATGTGATGGTTTGGCACTCGAACGGCTGCGACCTTGATATTTGATCACTAAAGCATGAGCCGATGTCGATATACCAGCGACGAATGGCAGTCTATCTTGATCAAATATCAATGAGAAACAAGGCCGAAAGCCGGTCCCTGCAACTAAAGGTGATACGATGATTTACACGGTGGAATGCAGCTTTGCCGATCCAGCCAGCGAAGCGGGGTGGAACGACTTCTATAGCCTGGATAAGCTCCCAGCCCTGATTTCGGTGAGTGGCTTTCACACCTCGCAGCGCTTGAAGGCAATCAGCCGCAATTGCCCGGTTTATCTTGCCATGCATTCGATCGATGGCCTCGATGTTCTGACGGGTGAGGAATATCGCCAAAAGGGTGGTGGAAATTTTGCGCGTTGGCAGCAGCACATCACCGATTGGCACCGAAACCTTTATGATGGCATCGAGCGAGCGCCGGCAATCGATGAAGACGAATATCTGGTGTTAAGCGCCCATGGCCCCGAGCCCCTCACCCGCCTAGACCTCACCCCGTCCGCAATGCATGCGGTGGCAATGGAGAAGCTCCCGGAGCACCGTTGGCTCGCCAAGGTGAAGCGCTCCGCGATTGCAGACATTCGGCATCTTCCCGGGGATGTTCATGTCTACGAACCGATGACGACACAATTGACGAGTGGCAAGAATGCCGCCTCCGAGACAGCGCGGTAGGTTCTGATGCCGAACGTCACAATCTTCATCCCCGCAGAAAGCATGCCGGGCGACGAAGCACTTGCCGATCTCACGGAGCAATGCACCGAACTTTGCACGGGCATCCTTCGAGCTGCATTGGCCAACGTGCATGTCATCTATGTCGCTGTCCGCTCCGGCCGAGGGCATCAGGTCTTTGCAGACATCCGATATCGCCTTGAACCCTTTCGCACGCCGGCGGTCATGGATCGCTTCATGCAAGGCCTGGATGACGCCATCAAATATAAGCTCGCCCTCACCGCGCGCATCCGTTGCTTCGGCTATGGAGCCGCATGCCTCTACGCGCGAAACTGAGCGGCTGGTTGGAGATAACAATGACTAATCCAGCGTTTCCCAGCCAGCAGGTTGGCGACTTAACAATTACCGCCATCAGCGACGGCTACCTTGCTGCCAACCTCGACCTTCTCTCGAATATCGACCCGACAGATGCTTCTCGAATGCAGGCGAAGACGAGGATCGAGGATCCCGCCTCGATTCATATCAACTGCTACATGGTGCGTAGTGGCGGCCGCACGGCCCTGATCGACGCGGGAGCGGGCGGTTTCAAACAATGGGGTGGCCGGCTGGAAACCAATCTCGCTCTGGCCGGCATCCAGCCTCTGGATATCGACACGATCCTGCTGACACATGCCCATCCGGATCATATCGGAGGGCTGATGAACGCTTGCGGAGACGCCACCTTCCCGAACGCCGAGCTTGTCGTCCACAATCGCGAAATCGCCTTCTGGCAGGACGACGGCAATTTGAACCGAGCGCCGGAGCGCGCCCGCGGCAACTTTATCCTCGCGCGTCGAGCGTTCGACGGCTATCGCGGCAGGCTGCGCTCTTTCGATGCCGGTGAGGTGCTTCCCGGCATCACTGCGATGCCACTTCCCGGCCATACCCCAGGGCACACGGGCTATCGTCTCAATTCCGGCGGCAAGAATCTGTTGGTCTGGGGAGATATCGTCCACTTTCCCTCGATCCAGATTGCACGACCGGATGTATCGATCGCCTTTGACCAGGATCCACATCTGGCAGCATCGACGCGATCAAGGCTATTGGATCTCGTCAGCTCGGAGCGGCTGTTGATCGCCGGTATGCACCTGGGCGAACTCGGTTTTGCGCATATCGAGCGAACGACCGGAGCCTACGGCGTGACTTATGCGAGACCTCATCGTCAGCAAAATTGAGGCCGCTCAAAAGATCAGCAATATGCCGTCAGCGGTGCCAAGACGCCGGACATGCCTGCCGGTGCGCTGCGCGATCTCGCCAAGATGGAGGCTGAAGCGCGTGCGGGGATGAACTAAGCGGGCTTCCGCTTTTTCGATCAGAGCCGCAGGGGCTTCCGCGAATCGCCGATCGCGGAAGCAGCTGAGCCATAACCGGCATCAGGTCTTTGCCAGCAGTCCCGAAGCCATCGTCCGGAAGGCCTCTATCGCCTTGGGCAGCACCTCCGTCGGATTATCGCTGGCAGCAACCCAGAGAGCGGCATTCAGCGCTGCGCCGGAAATGAGCCGGGCTGCCGCCTCGGCATCGACCGGTTTGACCACCTCTTGTTCCAGAAGCTTTGACACCGTCTGCCGGGTCCCCGCGAGGCAGCTATTCTGACTTGGCCATTTCGAGGGATCGCCCAAAACAGCCGGCCCGTCGAGCAGGACGATGCGCTGGACCTCCGGATCGAGCGCCATCTTGATGTAGGCCTCGCCTTCCGCAAGCAGTCCTTGCCAGTCACCGTCCGCCTGTGCGCCGATCTCCTTCGCCCGCAGCGCCATCTCATTGTCGATCTGATCGACGACTGCGGCGAGTAATCCGCGCTTGTCGCCGAAATTGTGGTAGAGCGCGCCCCTCGTCAGACCGACATCCGCCGTCAACTCATCCATTGAAGCCGCCGCAAACCCTTTCTCCGCGAAAGCTTTCCGCGCAGCGGCAATCAGCTTGGTGCGATTTTCTTCCATTGTTTCCAGGCGCTTTGCCATATCACTCTCAAATTTCATATACGTTTCGTATGTGAAATATTGACATACGTCGCGCATATCAATATTTCACATACGCACCGTATATCAAACGAGACGGCGGTTTGGAAGCCTCGCGCGAGCTTGCGTCCTTCCCATCTTTTCAGATCAACGCGAATGAGAGCCGACACCATGACGACACGCAATGCAATTTTCCCGAAGAACAGACATGCGCTTTATGAGGAGCACGGCTATTCCGCCGCAATCCGTTCCGGCGACCTGCTGTTCGTCTCCGGTCAAGTTGGTAGCCGTGCGGATGGAAGCCCAGAGCCGGATTTCGAAAAACAGGTCGAACTCGCCTTCGACAATCTGAGAGCAACCTTGGAAGCCGCAGGCTGCACCTTCGACGACATCATCGATGTCACCACGTTTCACACCGATCCGGAGCGGCAGTTCGGCGCTATCATGACCGTCAAGAACCGGATCTTCACCGAAAAGCCCTATCCGAACTGGACGG
Source organism: Martinezella sp. CNPSo 3795 (assembly GCF_057784475.1). NCBI lineage: Bacteria > Pseudomonadati > Pseudomonadota > Alphaproteobacteria > Hyphomicrobiales > Rhizobiaceae > Martinezella > Martinezella sp. CNPSo 3795. The sequence continues at coordinate 92,843 of NZ_JBXSOQ010000016.1, forward strand.
CGGTTGGCGTCAGCTGGCTGGCGGGCTTCGATTTCGAAATCAAGGTCATAGCGCGCATTCCTGATTCTGGGGAGATGCGTGAGCCGCGGACGGCTTGAGGGTATGGTCAGATTTCGGCCCGCGGCGGAAAATGGCCGTCGCGGGTCGGACGCGACCGCAAGGCTAAATTGGCGCAGCCGCGCCTCCAGCCGTTGCGAGATGTGCGGAAGTCGCTATTTTTCTTCGTCGATGAAACTGCGGATTTCGATGATGAACGTATCCACCCGTCCCGATCTGAGCGATATAAAACTGGGTGACTGGGTGGACCGCCGTTTGCCTGCGGCGTTGAGACCCTACACGCGGCTTGCGCGGCTGGATCGGCCCGTCGGCATTTGGCTGACGCTTTTTCCTTGCTGGGCAGCGCTCATCCAAGCCTCACATGGTTTTCCAGATATCAGACAGCTAGCAATTTTCTCGCTAGGCGCATTGCTGATGAGAAGCGCGGGCTCGACTGTCAACGACATTGCGGATCGAAAGTTTGATGGGCATGTCGAGCGTACACGCTTTCGGCCATTGGCGAGTGGACAGATCGGCGTGCCGCAGGCCGTGCTGTTTCTGGTGGCGGAACTCACGCTCGCTGCTTCGCTTCTGTTCTTCCTGACGCCATTCACACGCCTTGTCGCGATCAGCGTCTTGCCGCTCGTGTTTGTCTATCCGCTCTGCAAGCGTTTCACCTATTGGCCCCAAGCTGTACTTGGCGCGGCCTTCAATTGGGGAATGCTGATGGCCTGGTCGGAAGTCACAGGCACGATTCCTGTCGGTGCGGCTCTGATGTGGCTCGGCGCTATCGCCTGGCAGATCGGATACGATACCGTTTACGCCTATGTCGACGTTCGCGACGATACGCGACTGGGCTTGAAATCGACCGCCATCCTGTTCGGCTCGCGTGGCAAGGCATGTATCGGCTTGTTCTATGCCATTGCCGTCGCTGCATGGTCCGCCGGTGGTTGGCTGACGGGCATGTCATTGCCCTATGTGGTCGGAATGCTCGTCATAGCCGTGCATCTCGGCTGGCAGACCTGGCGCCTCGATCTTTCACGCCCTGAGGTCAATTACCGGCTGTTTCTGGCGAATATTCTTACAGGCATACTATTGGCCGCAGCATCCTTTGCTGGATCGCTGTAAGCGGAACAACTACTTCGCCAGCTCCGCCAGCTGCGTCATGACCACAGCCGCGCCCTGCAGTCGCTTCTCCGGTGTCGGCAGATCGCGGGTCAGGAAGACGCTCTGATCGGGGCGGATCTTGGCCATTGTGCCCTGCTTGGCGATGTAGC
>NZ_JBXSOQ010000017.1:0-88525 GCF_057784475.1 Martinezella sp. CNPSo 3795
ATGAGGGACATTAGCGTATTCCGTTTATCAGGGCATGCAGCTCAATCAAAATCAATCGCATGCAGCTGGCTGCCGTGGCGCTTCAGCCAGGCTTTCGCCTCGTCCATGTCGGGGCAGAGTTTGCGGCAGAGCGCCCAGAAGCGCGGGCCGTGGTTCATTTCGCGCAAATGCGCGACTTCGTGGGCGGCGAGGTAATCGATGACCAAGGGCGGCGCCATGACGATGCGCCAGGAGAAGCTCAGGTTCCCTTGCGAGGAGCAGGAGCCCCAGCGGCTGCGGGTATCCTTCATGGTGATGGACGTGACGCTGGCGCGGATGGCCTTGGCGTGGACAGCCACGAGCTTTTCCAGATCGGCGCGGGCCTCTTTCTTCAGGAAAGTGGCGATGCGGCGGCCGGCATGTTCCGGCATGCCGCTGACGCGCAGCACCGGAACGCCCTCGACGACGATGGCTTCGGTGAGGCCTCGCAAGGTTCCGGTGTGCTCGATCCGGTGGCGCACGCCGCGCAGGAGGATTTCGCTGCCGCCGCGCAGGCTGTTGTCGACGGAGAATTTCGCGAGCTTGGTCAGCAGCCAACCCTGATGCCTATCGAGGAAAGCATTGACCTCGCGTGCCGCGAGGCCACGCGGGATGGTCATCTTCAGCGATCGCCCGCCAGGCTCGATCCGGAGCGTGATGCGGGTGGCGCGCTCGTGCTGGCGGATCGTCAGGGGCATCAACCGGCCGGCGACATCGAGCGTGCGCGTTTCCGGCGCAGGCGGCTTGGCCAGCGGTTTGCGGGATCTGGAGAGCAGCGGAAACATGAGGCAGTTTTATATGATTCGTGGGGATTTCTGGCAAAGAAAAACCGGCATCGCTCGATGCCGGTTTTGACCTCGTGACGGAACTCCCGTCACGGCGTCTGGAATTCGGTCGGCGAGCCGCCATTGTCATTGCGCTTGACGCTGTTGCGCTCACGCATGAAGCGGTCGAATTCTTCCTGATCCTTGGCACGGCGCAGTTCGCGAGCGTAAGCATCGAATTCGGCGCGCATTTCGTCCAGCTTGCGGCGCTCCTGTTCGAGGCGCTCAAGCTCTGCCCGGCGCCAGTCGTCGAAGGCGACGTTGCCGGTGGAGGAATAGGAATGGCGATGACGATTGCGATAGCGTCCGCAGCCAGCAAACATGCCGTCGGTCCTTTCGTTCACATCCCGTTTGAATTCTCGCAAACGTTCCCCGAAGAGAATATAGGCGAGCATGGCGAAGCCAAGCGGCCAGAAGACCACGAAGCCAAGCACCATCAGGGCAATAGTAGCCGGAGTCCAATCCGGGCGAAGCAATGCAGATTGGTTCATTGTCAGGTATCCTCGCACGGCGCATCGCCCCTCGACCGACACCGGTCAATGGTCAGGCTTCTGCGCGGTTTTTAAAGCTCTACCTGCATCTCAGCGCGTTCCAAGGACGCGCGGCGCGGTAAACGGCCCGATCATCTCTGCGGTACCGCTAGAATCGAGATGGTAACCTGTTCGTGAGGCTTCAATGGGATCGCCTGGGGGAATCGGACAAGTGCTTGAATCGACTCGGATAATTCAACAAAAGCTAATAGTTTGCACAGCAGGGCAGTTCGGCTCATCAACAAGTTCCGAACTACCCTATCTATTTGATTTTACTTGTATCAGGCGGATTTCCCGCCCTTGATGACCCGCTTGACCACCGACCGGCCCGTGCGGGCATGTTCGCGGGTAAAGGCCAGGATGCGCGGCGCGATTTCGCGGCGGAAACGCGAACCGTTGAAGACGCCGTAGTGGCCGACATCCGGCTGCAGGTAGTGCATGCGCATGTGGTCGGGGATATTGGTGCAGATGGTCTGCGCCGCATGCGTCTGTCCGACGCCGGAAATATCGTCGTTTTCGCCTTCGACGGTCAGAAGCGCGACGTTGCGAATAGCTGAGGGATCGACGCGCTCGCCGCGATGCATCAACTCGCCCTTTGGCAGCGCATGCTTCATGAAGACCTGATCGACCGTCTGCAGATAGAATTCCGCCGTCAGATCCATGACCGCCAGATATTCGTCGTAGAAATCGCGATGCTTCTCGGCGGGCTCGCCGTCATTCTTGACGAGGTGCACGAAGAAGTCCTTGTGCGCGATCATGTGGCGGTCGAGGTTCATCGACATGAAGCCGGAAAGCTGAAGGAAGCCGGGATAGACAGGCCGCATGAAGCCCGGCTGCGGCCAGGGCACGTTCATGACGACATTGTCGGCAAACCATTCCAGCGGCTTTTCCTTGGCAAGCTGGTTGACCGCCGTCGGATTGATGCGCGTATCGATCGGGCCGCCCATCAGTGTCATGGATGAGGGCGCCAGGCGATCGCCCGCCGCTTCCATGACGGCAGCTGCCGCGAGAACCGGAACGGATGGCTGGCAGACGGCGACGACATGCGTATCCGGCCCGAGGTGGTGCAGCATCTCAATGACGTAATCGATATAGTCGTCGAGATCGAAGGTGCCTTCGGTCATCGGCACCATGCGGGCATCGATCCAATCGGTGATGTAGACATCGGCGCCCGGCAGCAGGGCTTCCACGGTGCCGCGCAGCAGCGTCGCATAATGGCCCGACATCGGCGCGACGATCAGGATGCGCGGATCGGCGCTGTGGCCGGCGGGCAGGCTGCGCTCGAAATGGATGAGATTGCAGAAGGGCTTCTTCCAGACGATCTTTTCGTGAACCGAGACCGGTTTGCCGTCGATCACCGTCTCCGGAAGGCCGAATTCCGGCTTGCCATAGCGCCGGGTGGTGCGCTCGAAAACTTCGAGACTGGCCGTCAAGGTGCGGCCGAATACCGTATGCGAAAGGGGATTAAGGGGATTGGCATAGGCCAGGCGCATCATGTCCGCCGCGGCGCGAAAGGGTGCGAGAGCGGCGTGATTGAGTTCGTAAAACTGATAAAACATGGGGGCTTTACCTTTCGTGATGCGAGGGCATTCGGCCGCGCAGATCACCTAAATCATTGAAGCGCACGCGCCTTGCGTGTCGCTGCCTTCACTGCGGCGCTCCTCCGGTCGCGCTGTGCAGCAGGATAATGACGGCTCCTCGGGCGCGATCATTATCCTTCCTATAATCCAACCTAGCAGTTTTTGCTGCAGAGCAACATAACTACAATTGGTTCTTATCGATAAAAAACGCCGGAGAATCGCTTCCCCGGCATCAAGAATGATCTCAAAAGGTTAAAGTTCCTGAGCTTCGCACGCCTTACGCGTCGGCCAGGAAGGTCTGGCGTTGCGTGCCCAAGCCTTCTATGCCCAGCTCAACGACATCGCCCGGCTTCAGGAACTGCGGCGGCTTCATGCCCATGCCGACGCCCGGAGGCGTGCCGGTGGAGAGGACGTCGCCGGGATGCAGCGACATGAACTGGCTGAGATAAGAAACGAGGTGAGCAACGCCATAGACCATGGTCCTGGTCGAGCCGTTCTGCATCATCTTGCCGTTGACCTTCAGCCACATGCCGAGATTTTGCGGATCGGCAATCTCATCCTTGGTGACCAGCCAGGGGCCGATCGGGCCGAAGGTGTCGCAGGACTTGCCCTTGGTCCATTGTCCAGAGCGCTCGGTCTGGAAGGCACGCTCGGAGACGTCGTGGGAAACGCAGTAACCGGCGACATAATCAAGCGCGTCGGCTTCGCTGACATATTTCGCCGTCTTGCCGATAACGACGCCAAGCTCGACTTCCCAGTCGGTCTTTTCCGAGCCGCGCGGGATCAGCACATTGTCGTTCGGGCCGACGATGGCCGAGCTTGCCTTCATGAAAATGATCGGCTCCGGCGGCACGGTCGCGCCGGTTTCGGCGGCATGATCAGAGAAGTTCAGGCCGATGCAGATGAACTTGCCGGTGCCCGCAACGCAGGCGCCGAGGCGGCCTTCCGGCAATTCAGGCAGGCTTTTCGGATCGAGGGCTGCGATCTTCGCAAGACCTGCCGGCGAAATGGCCTCGCCGCCGATATCGGCGACATGGGCGGAGAGATCGCGGATCTTGCCGTCGCTATCCAGAAGCGCCGGCTTTTCCTTACCGACTTCGCCAACACGCAACAGTTTCATGGACTTTCCTTCCCTGCATCTTCAAAGACGAGATTACTCTTACGATAAAATTGCTGGCACCATATATGAACGAGTTATTCACCAGTGTCACCAATCGATTTTGAGGAGCCTAGCACGGCTCGGCTCTTCGCGCCGGAAAAACAGCTTTTCTAGTTCGGGGATAATGACCTGGCGATTTCGACGATGACATCGAAAGCCATATCGATGTCATCAGCCGTCGCCTCAAACTGGCCGGCCTGAAAGCGGATGACCAACCTGCCGCCAACGCGGGTCTGCGTCAGATAGATGCGGCCATCATTGTTGATGGCATTGAGTAGCCCCTGGGTGTGGCTTTCCTGATCGATACCCTCGGGCGCCTTGTGATCGAAGGAAAACAGCGATAGGAACGGTTCGGTGACGATTTCGAAATCGGGCTCGGCGGCGAGACGCTTAGCCAGATTCTGCGACCAGGACACATGATTTCGGATCATCGTCCGCAATCCTTCCAGGCCGTGATAGCGCAACAGGAACCAAAGTTTGAGCGCGCGGAAGCGGCGCCCAAGCGGCACCGACCATTCCGAGTAATTGATGATACCGTCATGGCCGTGCGTGCGCAGATATTCGGGCTGGATCGCCAGCGTGCGGACCAGCGTCTCCGGCTCGCGCACGAACTGAACAGAGCAATCGAACTGCGCGCCGAGCCATTTATGCGGGTTGAAGACGACGGAATCGGCCTGCTCTACGCCGTGCCAGAGGGTGCGGAACTCCGGGCAGATCATTGCCGAACCCGCCCAGGCTGCATCGACATGGACGTAGAGCCCATGCGCATGGGCCACCTTAACGACAGCGGCGATATCATCGCAAGCACCGACGCTGGTGCCACCGACGCAGGCGATGACGCCGGCCGGCAGCAAACCAGCAGCGCGATCACGCTCGATCGCATCGGCAAGTGCTTTTGGATCCATGGCTTTGTTGGGACCACCAGAGGGAATCCGCACCAGATTTTCCTGCCCGACCCCGGCAATCCAGATGGCGCGGTCTATGGACGTATGGACCTGATCGGTCGAATAGATGCGCACCGCTTTGTTGGTCGCCAGTCCGCTTTTGTTGCCCTGCCAGTCCAGCGCTCTTTCGCGCATGACCAGAACGGCAGCAAGCGTTGCTGTCGAGGCGGAATCCTGAATGACGCCAGTGAAGCTCTCCGGCAGACCGAGGGCCTGCCGCAGCCAATCGACAACTTTCGTTTCAAGCTCGGTGGCGGAAGGTGACGTCTGCCAGAGCATGCATTGAGCGGCGATGGCGCTGACCAGATATTCGGCAACCACCGAGACGGGAGCGGCGTTGGCTGGGAAATAGGCAAAGAAGCGTGGGTGCTGCCAGTGCGTCATGCCGGGCACCAGGATATCCTCGAAATCTTTGAAGATATCCTCCATGGCTTCGCCCGATTCCGGTGGAGAATCAGCTATATGCGCCGATATTTCGCCCGGCGCCATCTTCGCCCGGACCGGCCTGTCACGAAGCGACGCGCGGTAATCCGCGCCCCAATGTGCCGCTTTCTCCGACCACTGCCGGAACTCTTCCCAGTTCATGACGATCCTCCCTGATCCATCGAACGAGGGGACCTTAGACCGGTTTTGGAACTCGGTCGAGTATCAGAACAGCTCGTCCAGCGCCGGTCCGAGCGGCACGATACCGGTGGGATTGAGCGTCGAAATCGAGTAGTATCCGCGCTTGATATGATCGAAATTCACCGTTTCGGCAACACCCGGCCAATCGAGCATCCGGCGACAGAAGGACTGGAGATTGGCATAGTCCGACAGCCGGCGGAGATTGCATTTGAACAGGCCGTGATAGGCGACGTCGAAACGGACGAGCGTGACGAAGAGCCTGATATCGCTTTCGCTGGGATGACCGGTGAAGAGAAAGTCCTTGCCCTCTAATTCCGTCTCGACCTGATCGAGGCAATCGAAGACCTCATTGAAGGCCTCTTCATAAGCAGTCTGCGTCGTTGCAAAGCCGGCGCGGTAGACGCCGTTGTTGAGCGCGGGATAGATCCGGGCATTGAAGCTGTCGATTTCGTCCCGCTTGCCGGCCGGATAGAGATCGATCTCGTTGCGGGCAAGATCGCCGAAACCGTCATTCAGCATGCGCAGGATATCGGAGGACTCGTTGTTGACGATCGTGCCATTCTGCTTGTCCCATAGGACTGGCACCGTGGCGCGGCCGGTAAAGTGAGGATCGGCCTTCGTGTAGATCTCATGCATATAGGTAGCGCCGTTTATAGGGTCGTTTGTCGCGCCGGGATAATCGCCGAACCGCCAGCCCTGATTGGAGAGCGCCGGCTCGACCACGGAAACCGAAATAGCCTCTTCCAGCCCCTTCAGCTTGCGGCCGATCAGGGTACGCGACGCCCAGGGGCAGATCAGCGCGACGTAGAGATGATAGCGGCCAGCTTCCGCCTTGAAACCGCCCTCGCCCGTCGGCCCCGGCCGGCCATCCGGCGTCACCCAGTTGCGGAAGCTCGAAATCTGGCGAACGAAACCGCCCTTCTCATCCTTGGCTTGGACAGGCTGCCAATCCTCAGTCCATTTTCCGTTTACCAGCAAGACTCTATCTCCGCGTCGCACACGTTCCTATCGACGCTCAGCATAGCGAAACAGAATTTCACCGGAATAACGCAAACTTGAAACAGACTGTCTACCTGGCGAATGCAGATGCCTCTATGTATCAAACAACGCGTTTGCGAACAGGTTTATCGGAGAAATCCCATGGCAAAATCCGTTTCCCACGTCAGGACCGACCATGCCAGTCGCTATCTCCAGCAGCTCTGCAAGCATTGGAGCCATCGCTTCAGCGTGGAATTCGATGCGGCTGTCGGCAAGGTGCCGTTCAGCGCGGAAACTTTCCTCGATCTGGCAGCCGAGCCCGGCACCCTCGTCATGACGCTGACGGTCGAAAAGCCCGAAGACCTTGAGCGCATGCAGAACGTCGTTGCCGACCACCTCAAGCGCTTCGCCTTCCGCGAGGAGCTTGACGTGAGCTGGACTGCTCCAGTTTAAGTTTCCGTCCCATTTCATAACCAGCCAACGGCCAGCTTCGACCGCCCACGGCCAATCATCTCCAAGGAAAGAAGCCCTCATGACATCAAGCAACAGCCGCGAATCCCAATATCCGATCGATAAGCTCTTTCTCGACCGCTGGTCGCCGCGCGCCTATTCCAACGAGGCGATGCCGGAAGCAGACCTGCTGACCATTCTGGAAGCAGCGCATTGGGCACCTTCCGCCTCGAACCTGCAGCCCTGGCGCTTCCTCTATGCGCTGCGCGGCTCGGAACATTGGGATCGGTTTTTGAGCGTCCTGATCGACTTCAATCAAGGTTGGGTGAAATCCGCCGGCGCGCTGCTTTTCGTCATTTCCCGCACCCACAGCGGCGAGTTCGGCTCGGCCGAACAGAAGCCGAGCTACAGCCATTCCTTCGACGCCGGAACGGCCTGGGGTTTCCTGGCGATCCAGGCACATTTAGCCGGCTATGAAGCTCATGGCATGACTGGCTTCCACGTCGAAAAGTCCTATGAAGTCCTCGGCATTCCGGATGGCTTCCGCGTCGAAGCGGCCGTCGCGATTGGCAAGATTGGTGACAAGAACCAGCTTCCGGAAAAGCTGCGCGAGCGCGAGGTGCCGAGCCAGCGCAAACCACTTTCAGAACTTGCTTTCAACGGTACCTTCATCGCCAAGTAACCGATGAAAAGAAAAGGGCCCGCCGAAACATCCGGCGGGCCCTTTTTGCATGTGATGTAAACGATCAGATGTCGAGATTGGCAACGCTCAGCGCGTTATCCTGAATGAATTCGCGCCGCGGCTCAACCTCATCGCCCATAAGCCGGGCAAACAGGCCGTCGGCATCGGTCGCATCCGTGACTTTCACCTGCAGCAGCGAGCGCACGTTCGGATCGAGGGTCGTTTCCCAGAGCTGCTCGGCATTCATCTCGCCAAGACCTTTATAGCGCTGCAGCGTCAGCCCCTTGCGGCCGCCGGCAAAGATCGTGTCCAGTAGCTGGCGGGGACCGGAAATCTCCGTCTCGCCATCGCGGCGAACAAGCTTCGGCGGTGTGACATAGACTTCCTTCAGCCGCGAGCCGAGCTGGTCGATGAGGCGGGCATCCTGTGAACCGATGAGCGCCATGTCGAGGAAGACGACTTCCTTGACGCCGCGCACGGTGCGCTCGAAGCGCAGGCCGCCCTCGCCCGTTACGGCACCGCTCCAACCGCGTTCGGTTTCCTCGGCGATGACGTCGAGCCGCTTGGCAACGTCGTTGGCGAGCGCTTCCGCCCGCGTGGGATCGCTGACCATTTCGGCGTTGAGGGCCCCTGCAATAGCAGCCTGTTCGACCACGGCGCGATTGTAGCGGGAATGCAGATTATCGATCAGCGTGCGCAGGCGCAGCGCATCATAGATCGCTTCGCGCAGATCCTGGCCGGTACGGACTTCGCCGTTGCCGAGGCGCAGGCTGGTATCTTCGGTGCCCTGGCCAATGAGATACTCTTCCAGCGCCTTCTCATCCTTGACATATTGCACCGACTTGCCGCGCGTCACCTTATAGAGCGGCGGCTGGGCGATGTAGAGATGGCCGCGCTCGATGAGATCGGGCATCTGCCGGAAGAAGAAGGTCAGCAGCAGTGTGCGAATATGCGCGCCGTCGACATCTGCGTCCGTCATGATGATGATCTTGTGATAGCGCAGCTTTTCGGCGTTGAATTCGTCCTTGCCGATGCCGGTGCCGAGTGCGGTAATCAGTGTACCGATTTCCTGGCTCGACAGCATCTTGTCAAAGCGGGCACGCTCGACGTTCAGGATCTTGCCGCGCAGCGGCAGGATGGCCTGGTTTTCGCGCGAGCGGCCCTGCTTGGCCGAACCGCCTGCCGAGTCACCCTCGACGAGGAAGACTTCGGATTTGGCGGGATCGCGCTCGGAGCAGTCGGCAAGCTTGCCGGGCAACGAGGCAATATCCAGTGCGCCCTTGCGGCGTGTCAGTTCGCGCGCCTTGCGGGCTGCTTCGCGGGCGGCTGCGGCTTCCACGACCTTGCCGACCAGAACCTTGGCTTCGGAGGGATGTTCTTCGAGCCACGTGCTAAGGGCTTCGTTGACCAGGCTTTCCACGACCGGACGAACCTCGGAGGAAACCAGCTTGTCCTTGGTCTGCGAGGAGAACTTCGGATCGGGAACCTTAACCGACAGCACGGCGGTCAGGCCTTCACGGCAGTCGTCGCCCGTCAGCGTCACCTTCTCCTTCTTGGTGATGCCAGACGAATCGGCATAGGAGGTGATCTGACGCGTGAGAGCCGCGCGGAAGCCGGCCATATGGGTGCCGCCGTCGCGTTGCGGAATGTTGTTGGTGAAGCAGAGCACGTTTTCGTGGTAGCTGTCGTTCCACCACATCGCCACTTCGACAGTGATGCCGTCCTTCTCGCTGCGGATCGATACCGGCTTCTGGACGAGCGGCTTCTTGGCGCGATCGAGATAGGAGACGAAGGCTTCCAGGCCGCCGTCATAGAGCATTTCTTCCTGCTTGACGTCGGAATGCCGCTTGTCGGTCAAGAGAATGCGGACGCCGGAATTGAGGAAAGCGAGTTCGCGCAGGCGATGCTCCAGCGTTCCGTAATCGAATTCCGTCATGGTGAAGGTTTCGGCACTCGGCATGAAGCTGACTTCGGTGCCGGTGGCTTCACCGGCATCGCCTGTTACCTTCAGCGGCGCGTCGGCAACACCGTGGGTAAAGCTCATCTCATGGATCTTGCCTTGGCGGCGGATCTTCAGGCGCAGCCAGACGGAAAGCGCGTTGACGACCGAAACACCGACGCCGTGCAGGCCGCCGGAGACTTTATAGGAATTCTGGTCGAACTTGCCGCCGGCATGCAGCTGGGTCATGATAACTTCAGCCGCCGAAACACCTTCGCCGCTGTGAATATCCGTCGGGATGCCGCGGCCATTGTCCGTCACGGTGACGGAGCCGTCGGGATTGAGCGTCACCGTTACGATATCGGCATGGCCGGCCAGGGCTTCGTCAATTGCGTTGTCGACGACCTCATAAACCATGTGATGCAGGCCCGAGCCGTCATCCGTGTCACCGATATACATGCCCGGACGCTTGCGCACGGCATCAAGGCCTTTCAAAACCTTGATGCTATCTGCACCATATTCGGCATTGCCGCCATTATCGGTAATATCGGTCATTTTATTGAAGTCTTTCCAGCGTTTAGAGAATATCGCCGATCCCTTGCGAATCAGCGGTTTTTCCTAGCCTGAATATAGGATGTTTCACCCTGAAGTTCCAAACGGAAGGCCCCGAAATCAGGTATAAAACAGGGGATTAAGGCGGTTTTCAGCCGGTTTTTCCGGCATTTTCCAGAACCTTTGACAGTTCGCGGATCGTTGCCGCGTCAAGGTTGCGGATCTTGCCGGCTAAGTGGTTGACAAAGGCCGTATATTCCGGTGCAAGCCCAGAGGTATCGACGACAACGCGCGGGTCGGAAAATCGCGCGAGCAGGAACAATTCCTCGGCCTCGTCCCAGATGATGTTGAAATAGCCGGCGATGCGCTGCAGGAGATCGAAGGTCGGCAGACCGCGCTTTCCGTGTTCTAAGGCGGATAAATAAGCCGGAGTCACGTTCAGCGCAGCCGCCATCTGCTTCTGCGAGACGCCCTTGCGCAGGCGCAGCTTGCGAACCGCTTCGCCGAACGGGGTCAAGGCTTCTCCCCTTTCAGGCGCGACAGGCGAATATAGAGCGCACCTTCGCCGCCATGATGCTGCGCTGCCGTCTCGTAGGAAGAAATCAGGAACCGAAATTCAGGTTTGGAGAACCAGAGCGGCACGGCACGCTTCAGCGCCCCCTCGCTGCCCATGGAGCTGCCCTTACCTGTTATGACGAGTACATGGCGCAGGCCGCGGCTATGGGCGCGCATCAGGAAATCCAGAAGCATGCCGTGGGCCTCGCTCTGGAAGAGGCCGTGAAGGTCGATCCTCGCCTCCAGCGCCAGATGACCCCTCGCGATCTTGCGTTTGACGGGACGTTCGAGCGGATGATGACGACCGGCGGGCTGCTTGGCCGGCGCCGGGGCTTCCTGCGTTTCAGCCGAGGGAGATACGGGTTTCGTCTTTGCAGCCCGGGTGCGTTCCTCGCTTTCGGCTTCTGCCTGCAGTGCGGCTTCGAAGGCCTCGATATCAGCCACGCGTCCTGGCATAGGGCGCGTGCTCTTGGCGACCTTACCCCAGAGGATGCGATCCTCCGCGCTGAGCTTTCGTTCCTTGTCCTTCCGTTCCGGGGCCATCAGCCGAACCTCTGCGCCGCCGCCTTCGGAATGAGTATATAAAAATCGGCATCGTTGCGCACGGTGCCGGCCAGCTCGCCTGCATCGTAGCCCGAACCGGTAAAGATATCCCCGCGCGCCGGCCCGACGATAGCGGAACCCGTATCGAGCGCCAGCATCAGCCGGGCGAAGGGCTTGCCGGCATCGAGATGGGTCAGTCTTTCAGACCGGATGAAGAAGGGAAAACCGAAAGTGTGAATGAGCCGGTCGACCGCAAGAGAACGGCCAGCCAGCAGCGGCACCTTCGCCGCTGCAATCGGCCCGAGAGCGGGATCGCTGACATCGGCCTCACGGAAGAAAATATAGGACCGATTGTGCCAGAGGACTTCATCGACCTGCTCCGGATGTGCGTAGAGCCAGTCGCGGATCGTCTGCATGGAGATCGTCGTGCGATCCAGCAGCCCACGGTCGATCAGCAAACGCCCGACGGCCGAGAAGGGATGACCGGCCTTGGCGGCATAGGTGATGCGGCCCAGGCGCCCGTCCGGATAGCGCAGACGCGCCGCGCCCTGTACATGCACGAAGAAGACGTCGACCTTGGATTTCGCCCAGGCGATTTCCAGCCCCTTGCCCTCGAGATAGCCCCGATCGATCTCGCCGCGCTCTGGATAGGTGGAGATTATCCCGTTTCGCAGCCGTCCGAACATGTAGGATGGGTCAAGTTGCGCGGGTCGATTGCTGTCATCCAGATCGATCAAATCGTCCGGGCGGCGATAGAATGGATAGCGGTAGGTTTCTGTCAGCTCGGCCGAGACTTCTATTTCCGGCTCGAAGAAGGCGGTCACGAAGCCGGTCGCACCGCCATCCCGGCGAATGAAGAAGGGCTGGCAGTGCTTCTCGAAAAAAGCACGGGCTTCTGCCGCATTGCGCGGTTCCTTCCCTTCTGCGGCATCGAGGAGCGTCAGGAGATCGTCGGCCGTCAGTCCCACCGCACCCGTGCGATAGGGCTTCACATCGCGGATGTGAGTGCGACAGTCCTTCATGGCGCGAAAAAGGCTGGAAGGATCGTCCTCCTCCCAGCCCTTCAGATTGGCGAAGGTTACCGGCTCCAGCCTGAATTCCTGCGATGGGCTCGTCATTGTTCCGATTCGGTCGCCACGAGTTTCCAGTTCGGATCGCGCGAACGTGTGTCGCGGGCAAAGGTCCAGAGGTCGCTGATCTCGGCAACAGCTTCAGCATCGCCATCGATCAAGGTGCCAGCTTTGTCGTAGGTGGCAGAGATCATCTGGCTGATGATGCGCATGGTGATCAGGGCATCCGTGCCTTTCACTTCGGCGGTGACGATATCGGCCTTGTCGATGCCGACGAAGGTCGATTTGACCTTTTCACCCTTGGCTTCGCGATCGGCGATGGCGGCATCGAAGCCCTCATAGACCTCACGCGACAGCAGTCCCTTCAGCGACTTGCGATCGCCCTCGGCAAAGGCCATGACGATCATCTCATAGGCCATGCGGGCACCGTTGACGAATTCCTTCGGATTAAAGGAAGGATCGGCTTTGCTCACTTCGCGCAGCGAATCATTAAGCGGCGTGCCGGCCGGGGTGAAGGCATCGATGGCGGCAAAACGGTCTTCCTCTTCGGTGCCATCGCGCCGCGGCAAGGTCACCACCTTGCCGGCATCCGGCGGCGTAGGGCCGTTTACCGGATCTGCGGAGCCATAGAGATCGCGCGGCGGCTTCTCATTTCCTGTGCGGCGGCCAAGAACGCTGCGCAGCTGAAAGAAGATCAGCACCGCCGCCACCAGGAAAAAGATCGTCACAAAGTCGTTTGCACCCATCTCGTATCGGAACCACCGTTAAAATTAAAAGATCAGTCCCCATATAGTCCGCATCGATCTATCATTCAAATAGCGGCCCGGTTTCTTTATTATATGCGAGAAACCAACGCTTACGCGAAGAAACCCGCTCTCAGGACCACCGTAACATGCGCCTATCACTTCTTCCTATCGTCGTTTTTCTGATGCCTCTGGCTGAAATCGCCGGATTCATCGTCGTCGGAAAGATGATCGGCGTCTGGGCGACACTGGGGCTCGTCATCCTCAGCGTATTACTCGGTGCCGCTCTCTTGAGGATACAGGGCATCGGTATTCTTCAGCGCATCTCGGCCGAAAGCCGCAACGGCGGCGATCCCGGCCGCGAGATGGTGCATGGCGCCATGATCGTCGTTGCCGCCTTCTTCCTGATGCTGCCCGGCTTCATCTCCGATATCATCGGCTTGCTGCTTTTCATCCCGGCCGTACGTGATCTCGCCTGGCAGGTTTTGCGCAAGCGCATCGTCGTCGTCGGCAATTCGCGGGCGTTCCGCCGCGGGCAAAGCCCGGGCGCCGGACCGCAAGGCCGGCCGAACAAACCTGGAAACGTCGTCGATCTCGACGAAGGCGATTTCCATCGGGAGCCGAACCGCAACTCGCCCTGGTCGGATCAAAAGCGGCTGGAAGACTAGACAACGGCCTCCGGAGCGCCGGAGCCATAAGGGTTGTAAGCCCCTTTTCTAAATGCTAGATGGCGACACCCATCGAGACGTGAGAGGACACCCCCATGGCCAACGAGACCAACGGCAACGGTGCAGCCAGCCCGAGCCTCAGCATCCTTGCTCAGTACACCAAGGATCTTTCCTTCGAAAATCCGGGTGCTCCGCGCTCGCTCCAGGCCCGGGAAAATGCTCCCGACATCAATATCAATGTGAACGTCAACGCCAACCCGCTGTCGGATTCCGATTTCGACGTGGTCCTGACGCTGAGTGCCGAAGCCAAGGATGGCGAGCGCGTTCTCTTCCACACCGAGCTGGTTTATGGCGGCGTCTTCCGCGTGACCGGCTTCCCGCAGGAGCACATGCTGCCGCTGCTCTTCATCGAATGCCCGCGCCTGCTGTTCCCCTTCGCACGCCAGATCATCGCCGACGTCACGCGCAATGGCGGCTTCCCGCCGCTGATGATCGACCCGATCGATTTTGCGCAGATGTTCACGCAGCGCATGGCCGAAGAACAGGCCCGCGCTCAGGTTTCGGCTGTTCCGAACTAAGATTTTCGCCTCTTGGAAACAGAAATGCCCGGACACCAATCCGGGCATTTTCTTTTCGTACGCGAGAAAAGCAATTTACTCGGACGTGCGATATTTCGACCAGATGCCCTTCGCGCCGAGCTTGCTGACCAGTGCAGCATGAGCAGAAAGCTCTTCCTCACTCAGCCGAATGGGTAATGGATTGGGTCGAGTAAAGATATCGACGACCACCTCCCCAGCATCCTCACTCTGGCGCGAGCGCGCCGATGAACCGACAGCACTGCCGAGCCCGAGCGCCGTCTGCCGGCCACCGATCATCTCGATATAGACTTCGGCCAGCAGTTCGGAGTCGAGCAGCGCTCCATGTTTCGTGCGGTGCGAATTGTCGATGCCGTATCGACGGCAAAGCGCGTCCAGCGAATTCGGCCCCATCGGATGCTTGCGGCGCGCCATGGCGAGCGTATCGATCACCATGTCGGGCAGGATCGGCGGGCGGCCAAGCCTTGCGAACTCCGCATTGACAAAGCCCATGTCGAAGGTGGCGTTATGCGCGATCCATTTGGCGTCGCCGAAAAATTCAAGAATTTCGTCCGCGACGGCTTCGAAGAGCGGTTTGCCTGTCAGGAACTCATCGGTAATGCCGTGCACGGCCAGAGCATCGGGATGCACTTTGCGGTCACCCGGATTGATATAGATGTGCAGCGTTTTTCCGGTCGGAAAATGGTTGAAGAGCTCGATGCCGCCGATTTCGATGATACGGTCTGCCCTGTTGTCGAGGCCGGTGGTTTCCGTATCGAAAATGATTTCGCGCATATCGAAACTCCGCTTTCCTATTTCTTGCTCTGCTGTTTGCGCCGCAGATCCGCGATGATCTCTTTGACCTGTTCGCCGGCCGCCTCGATGCTTCCACCGGTATCGATGACGTAATCGGCGCGTGCCCGCTTTTCCGCATCCGGCGTCTGGCGGGAGAGAATCATGTTGAATTTTTCCTCCGTCATGCCCGGTCGAGCAAGCACCCTCTCCCGCTGAATCTGTGGATCACAGCTGACGACGACGATCTTATCCACTCGCTTGTCGGCGCCGGTTTCGAAGAGCAGCGGGATATCCAGCACCACCATATCGGCGCCGGCCTTGCGTTGACGTTCCAGAAACTGACGCTCGCGATCGCGCACTAGCGGATGGACGATGGCTTCGAGACGCTTGAAGCCAGAGGGATCGCCCGCCAGCTTTCGGCTAAGTTTCTGCCGATCGACCCTGCCGTCAGCCGTTGTTCCGGGGAAAGCAGCTTCGACCAAGGGAACGGCTTCGCCACTATAGAGATCATGCACGACCGCATCGGAATCGTTCACCGGGATTCCGGCTTCAACGAAGAGTTTCGCCGAGGTCGACTTTCCCATACCGATCGATCCCGTCAGTCCGATCCTGATCATGCTAGTGCTTTTCCATATCGGCGATGATCAATGCCCTCAAGGTTTCATCGACCGCAGGACGCTTTCCGAACCATTTTTCAAAGCCCGGTACGGCCTGATGCAGCAGCATGCCAAGACCATCGACGATGGCGAAGCCCTGTTCCTCGGCCTGAGCGAGAAGCGGCGTCTTCAGCGGTACATAGACAATGTCGGTGACGACGGCGCCTTCCACAAGAGGAGAGAAATCGATCCGGGGTGCCACTTCGCCATCCATGCCGAGCGAGGTCGTATTGATAAAGAGGCCGGCACCCTGCATGACCTCGCCGAGTGCGGCCATCGGATGCGCATGGACCCTCGCGCCAAACCGATCCGCCAGTTCCTGCGCTCGCTGAACCGTGCGGTTGACCACATGGATTTCCTTGAAGCCGCGGTCGCGCACCGCTTGGATGACAGCGCGGCTGGCACCTCCTGCTCCGAGGATGACTGCACGATCACTGCGATCCCAACCGGGATGACGCTCGTCGAGATTCGCTGTGAAGCCGCGGCCATCGGTATTCGTTGCATGCAGCTTGCCATTTTCAAGCCACAGGGTGTTGGACGCGCCCAATTCTTCCGAAAGTTCGTCGGGCCTATCGGCGTGCTTGAAGGCTGCTTCCTTGTGGGGGATGGTGACGTTGCCGCCGACGAAGCCGCTGGAACCATCCTTCAAGGATGAGATGAAGGCTTCGAAAGCCTCTACGGGAACTTCGTGTGCCCGGTAGCTACCGGCAAGCCCGAGCTGCTTCAGCCAGTAACCGTGGATCAAAGGCGAGCGCGAATGCCGGACCGGATAACCCGTTACGAAAGCGTTTACGCTTTGTGTTTCACGTGAATCATCCATCGATCGTCCCCAACTCTCGCAGTTTTTCCAGAAGCGGCAGCATCGGCAAACCGACGATGGTGAAATAATCGCCGTCGACTTTCGAGAAAAGCTGGATGCCCTCGCCCTCAAGCTGATAGGCGCCGACGCTTGACAATGCCTTCTCGCCAACGCGGCTCAGATGTCGATGGATGAAATCGGCCGGCAGCTCACGCATGGTCAGATCGGCGTGGGATACATGTTCCCAGATGATGTCGCCGTTGCGCGCCAAAGCGATGGCGCTGTTCAGCCGATGGGTTTTACCCGATAGCGTCCGCAGATGATTTTCCGCCTCCGCCATCGACTTCGGCTTGTGAAAGACCTGCGCACCCAGCGACATGGTCTGATCCGAGCCTATAACGAGCGATCCGGAGAAGCGATCGCTCACCTCTTTTGCCTTCGCCTTTGCCAGCACGAGCGCGACAGCATCCGGCCTGGCACCACCCATTTCCAGTGGTGCTTCGATCGCGCGCTCGTCGATATCGGCAGCAATAGCCTGAAAATGCAGCCCAGCATTTTCCATCAGCATCCGGCGGAACGGACTGGACGATGCGAGGATAAGGGGCGAGGTCATGACGGCTGCCTCCGAGATAATCATGTGCAGCGCTTAGCGCAGCTTGGGTCGCAGGGCAACAATCGCGGCGGCGGTCTCTTCGATCGAACGGCGGGTGACATCGATGATCGGCCAATTGTGCCGCGCGCAGAGGGAACGAGCATATTTGAGCTCTTCGGAGATAGCGGCTCTATCCGTATAGCCACCGCGATCGAAGCCGGGTGTCGCCCCGAGAATGCGATTCTCACGGACCTGCGAAATCCGATCGGTCGTCGCAACCAGTCCGACAATCAAGGGCTTC
Organism: Martinezella sp. CNPSo 3795; assembly: GCF_057784475.1. Taxonomy (NCBI): domain Bacteria; kingdom Pseudomonadati; phylum Pseudomonadota; class Alphaproteobacteria; order Hyphomicrobiales; family Rhizobiaceae; genus Martinezella; species Martinezella sp. CNPSo 3795. The sequence continues at coordinate 17,578 of NZ_JBXSOQ010000017.1, forward strand.
GTCGCCCTGGCAAGGCTTTCCGGCAACGGCACGCCATGAACAATCGGAATATTGGCCGTCTTGATGCCACGGTTCGCCAGATAGATGCTCGTCGGCGTTTTCGAGGTGCGGCTGATACCGATGATAACGACGTCGGCATCATCATAGTCATCGGGCATCTGGCCGTCGTCATGATCCATGGTGAAGTTCAAGGCTTCGATGCGGGCGAAATAATCCGCATTCATCACATGCTGCGCGCCGACGCGCCGACGCGACGCCGTGCCGAGATAGGTCTGGAAGACGTTCATGACCGGCTCGAGAACATTGACGGATGGTACGCCCATCTCCCTGCAGCGCTCGGCGATGAAATCGGCAAGTTCGCGATCGACGATCGTATAGAGGACAATGCCGGGGCTGTGATCGATCGCTTCCAATACAGGCAGAAGCTGCTTGCGATTTCTGATCAGCGGATAGACGTGCTCAATCGGCTGGCTAGCATGGAATTGCACAGAGGCCGCGCGGCCGGCGGAGATGAGAGTCTCGCCCGTTGAGTCAGAAATCAGGTGCAGATGAAAGAAGCTCGTCCGGTTTTCCACGCTACTTTCCATCGCCTGTTGATATCTCGGGAGAAAAGAGAGGTACGGGAAGGGTGCCATCTTGGGCAAGTGGAAAACGGCCGAGTTTTCCACATTTGGAATTTTCGAGAAATGGCTTTCGCGGTGGCTGTGAGCAATGTGGATAAGATCGACAACATCTCGCCCATCCCCGACTTGTCCCCAGATGGCAAAAAGCCGAATTTCTCTTCAACCTCCTCAAAAGATTGAAAAATCATCTCTCTTATCCACATACTGGTTTGCGATCTCGAAATCTCTCCAAATTTATGCGCGAGGCGCGACAAATTGGACAGGCAAGGGATGAACTTTAATCCTTGCTACTCACCGACTCTAAGAAATAGAAACCTTTCAATATATGTTTGGTTTTATATAGGACGATGTCTGTGACCGATGAACGCCGGAAGATCATGCGGGTCTTGAGCGGAGAAACGCTCACCCCTCCCCCGCTCTGGCTGATGAGACAGGCAGGCCGTTATCTACCTGAATATCGTGAAACCCGTGCGAAGGCGGGAAGCTTTCTCGATCTCTGTTATTCGCCGGATCACGCCGTCGAAGTGACGCTGCAGCCGATCCGCCGTTATGGCTTTGATGCGGCCATTCTCTTCTCCGATATTCTCGTCATCCCCGATGCGCTGAAGCGGAATGTTCGTTTCACCGAAGGACATGGGCCGGAAATGGACCCGATCGACGAGACGGGCATCATGGCTTTGAAACCGGAGGGCATCACGGCGTATCTGGAGCCAGTCATGGAGACGGTGCGCCGGCTGCGGCAGGACTTGCCTCAGGAAACCACGCTTCTCGGCTTCAGCGGCGCTCCCTGGACCGTTGCGACCTATATGATCGCCGGACACGGCACGCCGGATCAGGCCCCTGCGCGGCTATTTGCCTATCGCTATCCCAAGGCGTTCGAACATCTGCTGATGCTGCTTGCGGACATTTCAGCCGATTATCTCGTGGCGCAAATCGATGCCGGTGCGGATGCCGTGCAGATTTTCGATTCCTGGGCCGGTGTGCTTGGTGAGAAGGAATTCGAGGCTTTTGCCGTTAAACCGGTTGCGAAGATGATCGCATCGATCAAGGCGCGGCGACCACAGGCTCGGGTGATCGCCTTCGCCAAGGGTGCGGGCTATCTCTTGAAAACCTATCGGCAGACGACGGGTGCCGATGCGATCGGCCTCGACTGGTCGGTGCCTTTGGCCTTTGCTCGGGAACTGCAGAAGGATGGGCCGGTGCAGGGCAATCTCGATCCGATGCGCGTGGTTGCCGGCGGCAAGGCTTTGGACGACGGTATCGACGATATCCTGCAGCAACTCGGAAATGGCCCGCTGATTTTCAATCTCGGGCATGGGATCACGCCCCAGGCCGATCCGGCCAATGTGGCGGCGCTGGTCGAACGCGTGCGGGGATGGAGGAGCTGATGACGGTGGAAAAGCAGACGGATTCCGCGCTGGGCCAGAAGGCCGGACGGCGGGCCTATTTCATGATCCTGATCTTTGCGGTCCTGGCGATCGGTCTGTTCGCCTGGCATCCGGTCGATCTCTATCTCTGGATCAAGGCTTTGCACATCATTGCCGTCATTTCGTGGATGGCCGGCATGTTCTATCTGCCTCGGCTGTTTGTCTATCACACCGATGCCGCGCCGGGATCGCAGCAATCCGAGACCTTCAAGGTGATGGAGCAGCGTCTGCTGCGCTATATCATCAACCCGGCGATGATCTTGACCTGGATATTTGGGCTTTATCTTGCCTGGTCTGTCTATGATTTCCAGGGCGGCTGGCTCCATGCCAAGATCGGCCTTGTTGTGCTGCTATCGGCCGTTCACGGCCATTTCAGCGCTGCAGTGCGCGCCTTCGCCAGGGATGAAAACAAGCACTCGGCGCGTTATTGGCGAATGATGAACGAGGCGCCGACGCTGTTGATGATCGCAATCGTCATTCTTGTGGTCGTCAAGCCGTTTGCGTGAGGCGCGGCTATATTAGGGGCGACGTAAAATTTCTTTCATTTTGCGTGCCCCCCTTGCGGTTCAGAAAGTGAGTCGCTATTTTCCCGCCATCTTCTCTTCGTGGCATGTATCCATTCTGTCGCCCGCGAGCGCCCCTATCGCGGTTCTGAATACGAACAACATTGCCTTTCCCCTCCTAAAAAATGAGTAATTCCCTTCATGGCTGAAATGAAGCTTCAGGAACTGAAAAATAAATCCCCGACCGATCTTTTGGCCTTTGCCGAATCGCTCGAGGTGGAAAACGCCAGCACGATGCGCAAACAGGAACTGATGTTTGCGATCCTGAAGGTGCTGGCGAGCCAGGACGTAGAAATCATCGGCGAGGGCGTCGTCGAGGTTCTGCAGGATGGCTTTGGTTTTTTGCGTTCCGCGAATGCTAACTATCTTCCCGGTCCGGACGACATCTATATTTCCCCCTCCCAGATCCGCCGCTTCTCCTTGAAGACGGGCGATACGGTCGAGGGACCGATCCGCGGACCGAAGGAAGGCGAGCGCTACTTCGCGCTGCTGAAAGTCAACACCATCAATTTCGACGATCCCGAAAAGATCCGTCACAAGGTTCACTTTGACAATCTGACGCCGCTATATCCGAACGAGCGTTTCCGTATGGAACTCGACGTTCCCACGTCGAAGGATCTTTCGCCCCGCGTGATCGATCTCGTGGCGCCGCTCGGCAAGGGCCAGCGCGGCCTGATCGTCGCACCGCCACGTACGGGTAAAACCGTCCTGCTGCAGAATATCGCCCATTCCATTACCGCCAATCATCCGGACTGCTATCTGATCGTTCTCCTGATTGACGAGCGTCCGGAAGAAGTGACTGATATGCAGCGCTCCGTGCGCGGCGAAGTCATCTCGTCGACCTTCGACGAGCCGGCCGTGCGCCACGTCCAGGTTGCCGAAATGGTCATCGAGAAGGCTAAGCGTCTGGTCGAGCATGGCCGTGACGTCGTCATCCTGCTCGACTCCATCACCCGCCTCGGCCGCGCCTACAACACCGTCGTCCCCTCCTCCGGTAAGGTTCTGACCGGTGGTGTCGACGCCAACGCCCTGCAGCGTCCGAAGCGCTTCTTCGGCGCTGCGCGTAATATCGAAGAAGGCGGTTCGCTGACGATTATCGCGACGGCGCTGATCGATACCGGCAGCCGTATGGACGAAGTGATCTTCGAAGAATTCAAGGGTACCGGTAACTCGGAAATCGTGCTTGACCGCAAGGTTGCCGATAAGCGCATCTTCCCGGCGATGGATATCCTCAAGTCCGGTACGCGTAAGGAAGACCTGCTGGTGCCGCGCCAGGATCTGCAGAAGATCTTCGTTCTTCGCCGTATCCTCGCGCCGATGGGCACCACCGACGCGATCGAGTTCCTGATCGACAAGCTCAAGCAGACAAAGAACAACCCGGATTTCTTCGATTCGATGAATACGTAATCCTTAGCCGGATTCGTCATATTGCCGCTTTAGCGGTGCTTCCATGCTGTTATGATCGGGCTGCGAATTGCAGCCCGATTTTGTTTTGCGGTATCGGAAGTCGGGATCAAGGTTCGCTCGACAATCGATTCGGATGCGGATCAATCTTATGTTGACGATGAACGAGACGATCTATGCTTTGTCCAGCGGCGGTCTACCGGCCGGCGTTGCTGTGATCCGTATCAGCGGAAATCGGGCGCTCGGTGTTGCCAAATCGCTTGCCGGTACGCTGCCGCAGCCGAGGCAGGCCGCGCTGAGAACGATTCGGACTCGTAACGGTCTGATGATAGACCGCGGCCTTGTCCTGGTTTTTCCCGGTCCAGCCTCTTTTACGGGCGAAGATTGCGTCGAAATTCATGTCCACGGCGGTAAAGCCGTGGTAAACGCGCTTCTGAAAGAGCTCTCGACCTTCGAGCATTGCCGAATGGCGGAACATGGCGAGTTTTCGCGACGCGCACTCGAGAATGGAAAGATGGATCTGGTAGAGGTGGAAGGCCTTGCCGATCTCATTGGCGCGGAAACGGAGATGCAGCGCCGCCTTGCGCTGGAGCATGCGGCCGGCGGGCTGTCGGATCTCTATAACGGTTGGGCCGACAGGCTGACGCGGGCACGCGCCCTGATCGAGGCGGAACTCGATTTCGCCGATGAAGACGATGTGCCTGGTTCGGTCTCCGATATGGTATGGGCCGATATGAAGCGGCTGCGTCTTGAAATTTCCGGCCATCTCGCAGGCGCCGATCTCGGCGAGATCATCCGGGATGGCTTGAAGGTGGTCATTGCAGGCGCGCCAAATGCTGGCAAGTCCAGTCTCATGAATGCCTTGGCAAAGCGCGAGGTGGCGATCGTCACCGATATCGCCGGCACGACCCGTGACGTATTACATGTCGATCTGAATATAGAAGGGTATGCCGTTAAGCTTTATGATACGGCTGGCTTGCGGGATACGGATGAGGTGGTGGAGCGTGAGGGCATTCGTCGGGCACTGCGGACGGTTGCGGATGCGGACCTTGTTCTGTCTCTGGCCGAGATTGGCGGTGAGGCACAGCGGAGTTTTCCGGGTTTTGCCGGCAAGGTCCTGACTGTCGGTACGAAAGCCGATATTCACGCCGAGAAAACCAATCAATATGATTTGCTGATCTCCTCGACCACCGGCTCAGGCCTGGCGGAATTGCATAACCTTCTGCGGCAGGATCTGCAGGCCCGTTCCGGGGCGCTATCCCTCGCTTTGCCGAGTCGGCTGCGTCATCGCACCCTGCTTGCAGAGAGCCTTGATGCAATTGAGGCTGCACTAGGTTCGGAAGATCGCGGCCTGGATATCAGAGCCGAATACCTAAGACGGGCGGCCACAAGCCTTGGACGTATCACCGGCCGCGTCGATGTGGAAGATTTGCTGGACGTGATCTTCTCAGAATTCTGCATAGGAAAATGATTCACGTGAAACAGAGAGTCATATACTCTCGCTGGACGTTTCACGTGAAACCTTCTTGACTCCTGAGATTGGTGTGCCAAACAAGCGGCACGACCGAGGACCTGATGATGTTCGATAAAGCGTATGATGTGATCGTTGTGGGTGGCGGCCATGCGGGCAGCGAGGCTGCAGCAGCGGCCGCGCGCCTCGGTGCGCGCACGGCATTGGTAACACATAAGCGCGACACGATCGGCGTCATGTCCTGCAATCCCGCAATTGGCGGCCTCGGCAAAGGCCACCTGGTCCGGGAAATTGACGCTCTCGACGGCTTGATGGGCCGTGTTGCGGATGCGGCCGGCATCCAGTTCCGTATGCTCAACCGCAAGAAGGGTCCCGCCGTGCGCGGTCCGCGCACTCAGGCGGACCGCAAGCTCTATCGTCTGGCCATGCAGGCGGAAATCCGCGCAATCGACAATCTTGATGTTATCGAGGGCGATGCGTTCGATCTCACCTTCGAGCACGGCAGGGTGGCCGCGGTGATCCTGAAGGACGGGCGAGCCATCCGCTGCGGCGCCGTTGTTCTGACCACAGGCACTTTTCTTCGCGGTCTCATTCATATCGGCGACAAGAAGATCCCGGCGGGCCGTGTTGGCGAAGAGCCATCGCTTGGGCTTTCTGCCACATTGCTGCGACATGGCCTTGCTCTGGGGCGATTGAAAACTGGAACGCCTGCTCGCCTCGACGGAACGACCATCGATTGGAATTCCGTCGGACGTCAGGGGGCGGACGAAGATCCAACACCCTTCTCATTTATGACCGATTCCATCGCGAATCCGCAGATTGAATGCGGGGTAACCCGAACCACGCCAGAAACCCACAGGATCATTGCCGAAAATCTGAAGCGCTCGGCAATGTATTCTGGTCAGATTGAAGGTGTCGGACCGCGCTATTGCCCGTCGATCGAAGACAAGATCGTCAAATTCGGCGAACGGGACGGTCATCAAATCTTCCTTGAGCCGGAGGGATTGGATGACAGCACGGTCTATCCAAACGGCATATCGACCTCCCTGCCCGAGGATGTTCAAGATGAATTTATCAAGACCATTCCGGGTCTGGAACGAGTTCGCATTCTCCAGCACGCCTATGCCATCGAGTATGACCACGTCGATCCGCGCGAATTGAAGCTGTCCCTCGAAGTGGAAAAGATTCCGGGACTTTTCCTAGCGGGCCAGATCAACGGCACGACGGGCTATGAGGAAGCTGGGGCTCAAGGTCTCGTCGCGGGGCTGAATGCCGCGCGTTTCGCCAGCGGTGGTAAAGCCATCGAGTTCAGCCGAACGGAATCCTATATCGGTGTGATGATCGACGATTTGACCTCTCGGGGTGTGGCGGAGCCGTATCGTATGTTCACGTCCCGCGCGGAATATCGCTTGTCGCTCCGCGCTGACAATGCTGACGTCCGCCTTACGCCCGTCGGGCTGGCCTTGGGCTGCGTCGGTTTCAGTCGTGCAGCGCGTTTCGGCCAATATGTAAAGAGGCTTGAACAGACGCGTGACCAGCTGAGAAGCCTAACCGTAACACCGAACGAAGCCGAAAAGGCGGGTATGCATCTTAATAAGGACGGGCAGCGGCGTTCGGCCTATGAGCTTCTTTCTCATCCTGGTCAATCCGTAGAGAACCTGTCGCGGCTATGGCCGGAATTGCGGTCCATCGAGCGTAACGTAGCTGAGGCCATCGAGATCGAGGCGGCTTATGCCGTCTATATGGATCGCCAGACAGCCGATATCGTTCAGGCCCGCAGGGAAGAAGAGCGCGTCATTCCGGCGGAATTTGACTTTTCGGTTCTTTCAGGATTGTCCAATGAGCTGAAACAGAAGCTGGAAGCAGCGCGGCCGAAGAATATCGCCCAGGCCTCGCGAATCGACGGGATGACGCCGGCGGCTATCTCTTTGTTATTGGCTTATTTGAGGAAAATGAGCGTGCCGGAAGACCAGAAGCTCGTTTCCTGACAATACTACAAGGTTAGAGAGTCCATAGCATGGAATTGAACGGTGTGCGTGTTTCACGTGAAACACAGGAACGGCTGCAGAATTTTGCGCAGCTTTTCCAGAAATGGGCGAAGACCATCAACCTTGTTGCGCCATCCACGATTGACGATCTCTGGCGCCGTCACATCGCGGATAGTGCGCAGATTTTCCAGCTGCATCCGGCGACGGATCATTGGGTCGATTTGGGGAGTGGTGGTGGATTTCCCGGTGTGATAACGGCAATCCTGTTGGCGGAAAAAGGTGCGGGACACGTCGATCTGGTTGAAAGTAATCAGAAAAAAGCTGCTTTTCTACGTGTTTGTCTGCGGGAATGCGCGGCCCGGGGCGCTGTTCATGCCATTCGCATCGAAGAGGCACCGGCAGCGATCCAGGCCTGCGACGTTATCTCAGCGCGGGCTCTTGCAGAGCTTGAAATGTTGCTGGACTACGCAGCCCCCTGGCTCGAACGCAACGAAAATCTGCGCCTCTTCCTGCACAAAGGCCGGGATTACGAACGCGAGCTGCAGAAAGCCCGTGGTCGTTGGCAATTCGATCTGGTAAAACATCAGAGTGTCGTTGAGCGAGATTCCGTCATTCTGGAGCTTAGTCGCCTTCGACGCCTGATTTAACCATAATTGGATGTGCGGCAGATGATCGGCGAGCGAAACCGGATTATTACCATCGCAAATCAAAAGGGCGGCGTCGGCAAGACCACGACCGCGATCAATCTGGCGACGGCTCTTGCCGCCATTGGTGAGCGCGTCCTGATTGTCGATCTCGATCCCCAAGGCAATGCCAGCACGGGGTTGGGCATCGAGCGGCGTGACCGCAAGCTGTCTTCCTACGATCTATTGGTGGGTAGCCACGGGATCATGGATACGGTTCAGGAGACGGCCGTTCCGAATCTCTTCATCGTGCCATCGACGATGGATCTGCTTGGTGTTGAGATGGAGATCGCGCAGCAACCGGACCGCGTTTTCAAGCTGCGGCGCGCGCTGAATGCGTCGGATGCCCTCGCCTTTTCTTATATTCTGGTGGACTGCCCGCCTTCCTTTAACCTTCTGACGATGAATGCAATGGCCGCGGCTCATTCTGTTTTGGTGCCGTTACAGTGCGAATTTTTCGCCCTGGAAGGCCTCAGCCAGCTGCTGGAGACGGTCGATCAGGTAAGGCGCACGGTCAACCCGTCCCTCGATATCCAGGGAATCGTCTTGACCATGTTCGATTCCCGCAACAATCTGGCGCAGCAGGTTGTCACCGATGTACGGACTCATCTTGGCGAGAAGGTCTACCATACGTTGATTCCACGCAACGTTCGCGTGTCCGAGGCGCCGTCCTACGGCAAGCCCGCCATTCTTTACGACCTGAAGTGCGCGGGCAGCCAGGCGTACCTGCAGCTCGCTTCGGAAGTGATCCAAAGAGAGCGGCAGCGAAAAGCTGCCGCCTGATATGACGTAGTATTTGTTCCAGAGTGAGTATCGGCGATGAATGATGATCTTTCGAAGCGGCGTCTCGGGCGCGGACTGGCGGCTCTCATCGGGGAGATGGATCAGCCGACGCCCGTGGATGCCGGCAGACCGGCCGTCAATCCCGATCGCCTGGTGCCGATCGAATTCATCAGCCGCAATCCACGTAATCCTCGCCGCTATTTCGACGAGACCGAGCTGCATGATCTCGCCAGCTCAATTCGCCAGCACGGCATCGTGCAGCCGGTCGTTGTCCGCACCATTTCTTCCGATCGCTATGAGATCATTGCCGGCGAACGGCGCTGGCGAGCGGCACAGCTTGCGGGTCTGATCGAAATTCCAGTGATCGTTCGCGACGTCGATGACAAGACCGCGCTTGAGATCGCCATTGTCGAGAATGTGCAACGCGCGGACCTCAATCCATTGGAAGAGGCGCTCGGTTACGAGCAACTGATCGCTGAACACGGCTATACACAAAACGATCTTGGCGAAATCATCGGCAAGAGCCGCAGCCATGTCGCCAACTCTCTGCGTCTGTTGAAGCTTCCTGACCCCGTACGCGATATGCTTGCCGCAGGCTCGCTTTCCGCCGGCCATGCCCGCGCTCTCGTTTCGACCTCCGATCCGACCGCGCTGGCGCGAACTGTTGTTTCCAAGGGCATGTCAGTTCGCGATGCCGAACGTCTCGCGCAGAATGACATCAAGGCTCAGAACGACCCCCGCCCCGTCGGCGCGCGCAGGGATGAGAAGGATTCCGATACGCTGGCGCTCGAGCGTACGCTGTCTGACACGCTAGGGCTCGATGTTTCCATCAATCATCGCGGCAATGGTGGCCAGGTGAAGATCAGCTATAAGACGCTGGAACAACTCGAGGAAATTTGCCGGCTTCTGGAGCGCCGCTAAGACGGCTCTGCTCTGTATGGAACGTCAAATGGTTCCCGCTGTTTACTTCTCGTGTTTCTAGATAGAAGCGTTTACGCACTTTTCCGCAATTGCCCGGAAAGGTTACTATAGTCTTGTAGAAACAATGGGATAGGCTTTGCGGAGTCCGCATGGCGGATGCCTGTCCAGGTCCGTTTCCCGTGAAACATCAGCCTCTGCGTGCCGACTGCAATGTGGTCGCAAGCAGGGTTTGTGTTGCGATCGTGTCTTCGAGGCTCGCACGCTGGCGTGTCTGGAGAATGGCGGATTGCAGCCTGTTCATCTCGCGGGCGATCGCAGGGCCCGACCAGGTCTTGAGGGCCTGTTCAATGATCGGCTTACGCCTGAAATGTAGGTGGCGCCCATGTGTCTGCATGACCTGTGCCGGGGCAACGCGCTTTTCATCCATTTCGGCTCGCATCGTATCGAGCATCTGAAATTGCCGCAGGCAGCCCTGCAGCACGAGAAACATCGGAGTTTTGGAGGAGGCGATCTTCTGCATGGCATGCAGAAAGGCCTCGGAATCCCCCTTCAAGATGGCATCAACGGCATCGTCAGTGGAAATCGCGCTGGCATCGCCGATGATCTCCATGACATGGTTCTCTTCGATCGTGCCCTGCCCGCGGCAGTAAAGCGCCAGTTTGCGCACCTCGTTTCGGGAGGCGATCCGGTCGCCGCCCAGAAGTTCGAGTAATGCCTGACGGGCCGCCGGGGCGATGCGCAACCCTTCATTTGCCAGTTCCGTATCGATCAGACCATTCAGCGCTCTGGCATCGTCGGCATAGCAGGGAATGGTTGCGACCGAGCGCGCCGGTTCCGCCACCTTGCGCAGACCAGCGCCCTTCTTCAGATCGCCGGCTTCAATGATGACGAAGCTTGCCTCCGGCGGGTTTTCGGCAATGACCTGCAGCGAATCGACCAATGCTTTTTCATTGGCGGCGCCGCGAATCCAGATGAGCTTTTCGCCGCCGAACAAACCGATGGCGTTGACTTCGTCGAGCAGGCGACCCGCATCGTTCTGCAGGTCACCGACATCGAGCTTGATGAGGGAAAAGGCGTCATCGAGATCGACGCCGGTCCTGGCGGCAATCTGTGCGGCACGTTCGGAAACGAGGCCGCGATCCGGGCCGTAGATTACGAAGACCCGATAATTGCGCGCGGCGTTTTGCAGGAATCCATCAAATTCGTGAGACTTGATTTCTGCCATGCCGCGCTCTTTATCAGCGGCTGAGTGCGGCAGCGATATCGGCTGCGACCATTTCGGCAACTTCGCGGGCAGCACGGTCTTCCGAATCACGAATTGCGCGCTGCTTGGCGAATTCCTGGGTCGGGAAGTCGACGAGCGACGTCACCGCACGGCTACCCGATTTGATAACCTTGCCGGTGCCGATCTCCCTCAATGTGAACGAGACGGTCACAGTCGTGCGGCCTGCGGCCGACGTGCTCGAAGACGGAAGATAAAGCACACCGCCAGTACCGGAGCTGACGCTCAGATCGACATTGTATTTCGGCGTCTTGGTCTCGCCTGCGCCACGCCCCGCAATGAAGATCAGCTGATTGCGCACCTGGAGACCGACGCGCGAGCCTACGTCGGAGAAGGAAACCTCCGACAGCTTCTGCGTGACGCCAGTGCTGACGGCATAGAGCGGCCGAACCTGGCAGGCCGACAGAAGGCCGGCAACGGCCACAAGAGACGCAACGCCGGCGATGCGGGCGAATTTGAAAAGACTATCAGACGACAATGTTTACGATCCTCTGTGGAACGACGATGATCTTCTTTGGCGCCTGACCATTCAATGCGCTCGTAACGGCATCCAGGGCGAGCACGGCTTGCTGCACGGTATTCTGATCTGCATCGCGCGCGATTGTCAATTCGGCGCGCTTCTTGCCATTGATCTGAACGGGATAGATGATCTCGTTCTCAATGACGAGGGCTTCGTCATAGACCGGCCATGGGCTAGTCGCGACCATATGCGTGTTGCCGAGGGCGGCCGAACATTCCTCGGCCAGGTGTGGCGTGATCGGTGCAACCAAAGCAATCAGGATCTCCACGGCTTCGCGGACGGCAGAACGATAGGCGCCATCCGCCTGGCCGGCGGCCACTTTCGTCAGCGGTGCCGCCAGCGCATTGACGAATTCATAGATGCGCGCCACGGCCTTGTTGAAGGCGAGCTTGTCGTAATCACCCTGAACGGCCTTCAGCGTGCGATGGGCGATCTGCGAAATCGCCAGTGCCTCGCCTTCCTTAGCCGGAGTCGATTCGGCCGCTTTCAGGACATCGGCAGCTTCGGAAACCAGACGCCACATGCGTTGCGTGAAACGATGCGCGCCCTCGACACCCGCTTCCGACCAGATGACGTCGCGATCGGGCGGCGAGTCGGAGAGTACGAAGAAGCGTGCCGTATCGGCACCATAGGAGGCGATGATATCGTCGGGATCGACGACATTCTTCTTCGATTTCGACATCTTCTCGATCGAGCCGATGGCGATGTCCTCGCCCGTCGACAGCAGGGTAGCGCGGCGCTGGCCGTCCACTTCCTCGATCTTGATATCGGCTGGCGACACCCATTCGCGCGTGAGGCCGCTTCCGCGGCTATAGGTTTCGTGCACGACCATGCCCTGCGTGAACAGGCCCTTGAAGGGTTCTTTCACGTCAAGATGTCCGGTTTCGCGCATGGCGCGGGTAAAGAAGCGCGAATAGAGCAGGTGCAGGATCGCGTGCTCGATGCCGCCGATATACTGGTCGACAGGCAGCCAGTGATTGGCGGCCTTGGGGGCCGTCGGCTGGCTTTCCCAGGGGGCGGTGAAGCGCGCGAAATACCAGCTCGAATCGACGAAGGTGTCCATCGTGTCGGTTTCACGACGGGCATCCTTGCCGCATTGCGGGCAAGCGACATGGCGCCAGCTGGCGTGCCGGTCGAGCGGATTACCCGGCTGGTCGAAAGTCACGTCATCGGGCAGCTTGACCGGCAGTTCCTTCTTCGGCACCGGCAGCACGCCGCAATCATCGCAATGGATGACCGGGATCGGGCAGCCCCAATAGCGCTGACGGGAAATGCCCCAGTCACGGAGGCGGAAATTCACCTTCCGCTCGGCCTGCGGTATGTTGCCGAGATACGTTTCGGAGAGCTTCGTTGCCACCGTCTGGAAGGCTTCCTCGGTGCTCATGCCATCAAGGAAGCGCGAGTTGATCATTACACCATCGCCGTCGTAGGCGACATCGCCGACAGTAAAGGTCGCTGCATCGCCATCAGCGGGCATGACGACGGGAACAACGGGCAGACCGTATTTACGTGCGAAATCCAGATCGCGCTGGTCGCCGGACGGGCAGCCGAAGATGGCGCCCGTGCCATAGTCCATCAGCACGAAATTGGCGATGTAGACGGGCAGTTCCCAGGATGGGTCGAAGGGGTGGCGGACGCGGATGCCGGTGTCCATACCCTTCTTCTCGGCCGTCTCCAGGGCTGCCAGCGAGGTGCCAGCGCGGCGGCATTCCTCACAGAAGGCCTCGATGGCCGGATCCTTGGCCGCCGCTTCCTTGGCGAGCGGATGGTCAGCCGAGATCGCCAGGAAGGAGGCGCCGAACAGCGTATCCGGACGGGTCGTGTAGACGGTGATTTCGCGATCGCTATTGGGAGCTGTTTCCGGCACAATTTCCCAGCGAACGGTCAGGCCCTCGGAGCGGCCGATCCAGTTCTTCTGCATCAGCCGCACTTTTTCCGGCCAATGATCGAGCGTATCCAGGGCATCGAGCAGTTCCTGGCTGAACTCGGTGATCTTGAAGAACCACTGCGTCAGCTCGCGCTGCTCGACGAGCGCGCCGGAACGCCAGCCGCGGCCGTCGATGACCTGCTCATTGGCGAGAACGGTGTTATCGACCGGATCCCAGTTGACCTTGGACTTCTTGCGATAGACCAAGCCCTTTTCCATCATGTCGATGAAGAGCATCTGCTGGCGGTGATAATAATCGACATCGCAGGTCGCGAATTCGCGGCTCCAGTCCAGCGACAGGCCCATGGCCTTCAGCTGGGTGCGCATCGAGGCGATGTTCTGGTAGGTCCATTCCTTTGGATGCACCTTGTTGTCGCGCGCTGCGTTTTCCGCCGGCATGCCGAAGGCGTCCCAGCCCATCGGATGCAGCACGTTATAGCCGCGCGCACGCTTGTAGCGCGCAACGACATCGCCCATGGCGTAGTTGCGCACATGGCCCATGTGGATGCGGCCCGACGGATACGGAAACATTTCTAGAACGTAGTACTTCTCACGCGGATCGGCATTGTCTGTCACGAAGACCTTTTCTTCGTTCCATTTTTCCTGCCAGCGGGGCTCGGCATCGCGCGGATTATAACGTTCGCTAGTCATCTGTTCTTGTATTCCGGAAAATCATGGGGATTAAGGCGTGACCTTCACCACGAAACCACCCAAGCGTCAAGTTTAGCGGATGCAGCAAGTGCCTTATCTTGCAAAGCAAAGCCGGATTCGCGCGCGATCGCCCTTGGCAAGGCCCGCAAGCCGCATTACTGCAAAGTTTGAGAAGCAAGCCAAATATCGAGGCGAAAAGATGGAACTTCAAGAGCGCCTGAACGAAGTCCGTTCCCATATCGCAGCCGCCGAGCGCCAGGCCGGCCGGCCCGGCGGCGCCGTGCAGCTCGTTGCCGTTTCCAAGACCTTCGATGCCGATCAGATTCGCCCCGCCATTTCGGCCGGTCAGCGTGTGTTCGGCGAAAACCGCGTGCAGGAAAGCCAGGGCAAGTGGCCGGAATTGAAGGCGGAGACGCCCGGAATCGAGCTGCACCTGATCGGGCCGCTGCAATCGAACAAGACCGCCGATGCCGTGGCATTGTTCGATGTCATCGAGACGATCGACCGGGAAAAGATCGCACGCGCTGTCGCCGATGAAATGAAGCGGCAGGGCAAGAGTTTGCGGCTCTATGTGCAGGTCAATACCGGACTGGAACCGCAAAAGGCCGGGATTGCGCCCGACGATACCGTCGCTTTCGTCGAGCTGTGCCGCGAGGAGCTGGGGCTTTCGATCGAGGGCCTGATGTGCATTCCGCCGGCGGAGGAAAATCCGGGGCCGCATTTTGCCCTGCTTGCCAAGCTTGCCAAGCAGGCCGGTGTCGAAAAGCTCTCCATGGGCATGTCCAGCGACTACGAAATCGCCGTCGCTTTCGGCGCGACAAGCGTCCGGGTCGGCTCGGCGATTTTTGGGGCGCGGTAGTTCTGCCGAAAACAAAAGGTGCGGAAGGGCTTGGTGTGTGGAGCACATGACTGGCCCGGATTGGAGATTTGACGGGATCCCTCAGTCCTGAAGATGGCAATCATGGAATTGTCCCCTCTCAACGCCTGCGGGGAGAGGGGGTCTGCAATGCTCTCCGACAAACAAAAAAGCCCCGGTTCGGCCGGGGCTTTGCATTCTTATCCGCTATGCCGGATCTTAGAACTGATCGTCGTCCTCGTCGTCGCGGCTGGTCGACTTCAGCGACTTCAGCTTGGCGAAAACGGCGTCGGCGTCGATTTCCTTTTCCTTCTCTTCTTCGCGATCGTAGCTGAAGCCGAGCTTTTCGGTTTCCTGAGCCGGCTGCAGGGTTGCGCCGAGTTCGGCGGCGGTCGGCAGCGGACGGCCCTTCGATGCCTTTTCGACTTCCATGTCGAGATCGATCTGGCTGCAGAGGCCGAGCGTGACCGGATCCATCGGCGTCAGGTTGGCCGAGTTCCAGTGCGTGCGGTCGCGAATCTGCTCGATGGTCGACTTGGTGGTGCCGACGAGGCGTGAAATCTGCGCATCCTTCAGTTCCGGATGATTGCGCACCAGCCAGAGGATAGCGTTCGGGCGGTCCTGACGCTTGGAGACCGGCGTGTAACGCGGGCCGCGGCGCTTGGATTCCGGCACGCGAACCTTTGGCTCGGAAAGCTTCAGCTTATGGTTCGGGTTGGCTTCGGCACGGGCGATTTCATCGCGGGTCAGCTGGCCGGTCGAGATCGGGTCGAGGCCCTTGATGCCCTGCGCTGCTTCGCCATCGGCAATGGCCTTCACTTCGAGCGGATGCAGCTTGCAGAACTGCGCGATCTGGTCGAATGACAAGGCCGTATTGTCGACAAGCCAGATGGCGGTTGCCTTCGGCATGAGCAATTGTTGAGCCATGGATATAGTCCTTCTGTCAGTCCGCGCCGGTGTCGCGGTCCGGGGTGTAACACCACATTGTCCGGGAAATACGGCCCTATATAGCGATAGTGTCGCGGAATTGCAATTCTTTGCGCATGAAATGCACTTTGTCCAATTGCTGTCGTAGTTTGACCTGCTATTTATTGCGCGGAAAGAGCACTCGCGGTTACAAATCGGCGTGCGAGGATTTGAGGAGGAAACAATGTCGGAGAAGATCCATCCCGTGACGAAACCGATCAAGGCGCGCGCCCTGATCGACAAGGCGAAGTACCAGAAATGGTATCAGCAGAGCGTCGAGGATCCCGACAAGTTCTGGGGCAAGCACGGCAAGCGCATCGACTGGTTCAAGCCCTATACCAAGGTCAAGAACACGTCCTTTACCGGCAAGGTCTCGATCAAATGGTTCGAGGATGGCGTCACCAACGTTTCCTACAATTGCATCGACCGGCATCTGAAGAAGCATGGCGATCGCGTCGCCTTCATCTGGGAAGGCGACAATCCCTATATCGACAAGAAGATCACTTATAACGAGCTCTACGAGCAGGTCTGCCGGCTGGCGAATGTGCTGAAGAAGCACGGCGTCAAGAAGGGCGACCGCGTCACCATCTACATGCCGATGATCCCGGAAGCCGCCTATGCGATGCTGGCCTGTGCCCGTATCGGCGCAGTGCATTCGGTCGTCTTCGGCGGCTTCTCGCCGGAAGCGCTCGCCGGCCGTATCGTCGATTGCGCCTCGACCGTCGTCGTCACCTGCGATGAAGGTGTCCGCGGCGGCAAGTCCATCCCGCTGAAGGAAAACACCGATAAGGCCATTCAGATCGCCGCCAAGCAGAAGGTCGCGGTCAAGACCGTCATCGCCGTGCGCCGCACCGGCGGCAAGGTTGCCTGGGAGCCCGGCCGCGATGTCTGGTATCACGAGGAAACCGCCAAGGTGAAGGCGGAGTGCCCGCCGGCGAAGATGAAGGCGGAAGACCCGCTCTTCATCCTTTACACGTCAGGTTCCACGGGCAAGCCGAAGGGCGTGCTGCACACGACGGCCGGCTATCTCGTCTATGCGGCGATGACGCACGAATACACGTTCGATTATCATCCCGGCGATATCTATTGGTGTACGGCCGATGTCGGCTGGGTGACCGGGCATTCCTATATCGTCTACGGGCCGCTCGCCAATGCAGCGACCTCGCTGATGTTCGAAGGCGTGCCGAACTATCCCGATCAGGGCCGTTTCTGGGACGTCATCGACAAGCACAAGGTCAATATTTTCTATACCGCGCCGACGGCGATCCGCTCGCTGATGGGCGCCGGCGACCATTTCGTCAAGCGGGCCTCGCGCTCCAGTCTGCGCATCCTCGGCACCGTCGGCGAGCCTATCAATCCCGAAGCATGGGAATGGTATTACAAGGTGGTCGGCGACAGCCGCTGCCCGATCGTCGATACCTGGTGGCAGACGGAAACGGGCGGCCACATGATCACGCCGCTTCCGGGCGCGACGGACCTCAAGGCCGGTTCGGCGACACTGCCCTTCTTCGGCGTGCAGCCGCAGCTGGTCGACAATGAAGGCAACGTGCTGGAAGGGGCGGCCGACGGCAATCTCGTCATCGCCGACAGCTGGCCCGGCCAGATGCGCACCGTCTATGGCGACCATGAGCGCTTCATCCAGACCTATTTCTCCACCTACGAGGGCAAGTACTTCACCGGCGATGGCTGCCGCCGCGACGAGGACGGCTATTACTGGATCACCGGTCGCGTCGACGACGTGCTCAACGTCTCCGGTCACCGCCTCGGCACGGCAGAAGTGGAATCGGCGCTCGTATCCCACAAGCATGTCTCGGAGGCGGCCGTCGTCGGCTATCCGCACTCCATCAAGGGCCAGGGCATCTATTGCTACGTGACGCTGATGGTCGGGATGGAAGGCTCGGATGCGCTGCGGCAGGAGCTGGTGAAGCACGTCCGCGCCGAAATCGGCCCCATCGCCTCGCCGGACAAGATCCAGTTTACTCCCGGCCTGCCGAAAACTCGCTCCGGCAAGATCATGCGCCGCATCCTGCGCAAGATCGCCGAGGACGACTTCGGATCACTCGGCGATACCTCGACGCTTGCTGATCCTGCTGTCGTCGACGATCTGATCGCTAACAGGCAGAACAAGGCGGATGCGGCTTAAAACTAAAAGGTGCCGCTTTTGGCGTTGTCTGTAGCGGCACATTTTTTTTGATCGATGAAATTGACTGATTTAAATTGGTGCCGGAAAATGCATGGGGAACACAATTGTGAATCAAAACAGGCACTTAGATTCATCTAATCCTAAACATTTGATTCAACACAATAAAATTCAATTTTTATTGACAATGAGAGCTTTTTCTCATATATATGTTGTCGGGCAGTCACGCGCCGGATAAACCCAGAGCATTCGAAAGTCTGCAGGCGAGAAATCGCAATTATGGGCCGGGGGGCTGCCCAATTTTCTTGAAAAGATCGATAGTGCGTTGCTGATCCACTGTCAGCGTGAGACCTTCATGATGAGGGTAGAACTTCATTCCGTAGCTGAAATAGTTGTCGTTTCTTTTATAGACTATAGGACGTAAAATTTCAGCGTAACGAGATTCACAATTTCCGTACCGATCTGGTTCCACGCCACTGGCGATTGACGATGCGATGATGTCTGCCAGTTGCAAGCTGGCGCGTTTGTTGTGGTCTTGAGCTTCGATTCCAGCGATGTCTATGACAGGCCAATGGACGCGAATGTCGTCCGCGCCATTCTGTTGAAGATGTTGCATATAACTTTTAAAATCATCATACGACATGCCACCTCTTCGCGAAAAGGTTATTTGGACTCGA
Source organism: Martinezella sp. CNPSo 3795 (assembly GCF_057784475.1). NCBI lineage: Bacteria > Pseudomonadati > Pseudomonadota > Alphaproteobacteria > Hyphomicrobiales > Rhizobiaceae > Martinezella > Martinezella sp. CNPSo 3795. The sequence goes on from NZ_JBXSOQ010000017.1 coordinate 36,460, forward strand.
CCGTCTCCTTCGGGAGCGCGTGGGCGCATATCGCGACATAGCCACGAGATGCGCTCGATTAAGTATCTAGTGAGATAAAAATATAGTTGATTTTTCTCTGTATATATCCCGTCTGGGATGTCACGCTTATAAGCCACAACGCTTAACGCCCTAATCGGACGTGTTGCTAGGTCTCTCGCTGCGACAACTTTCTGATTGTGATTAAGCTCAGCAAAATGGAGATTTCTGCTCTTCCGATCAGGCATCTTGGCAACTATTTGATCTCGCCAAGTTACAGCTTCAAGATCGAATTGCTTACGGAAGACCATGGCAGACAGGATAAGCCAACTGGATGCACCTCCCTTGCCTCCGGGCTCTCTATATTTGCCAAGACCATCGTCTCCTGATTCATCTATGTAAGCTACAAAAGTGTGAGACATATTATCAGAATCTGTGATTCTCTTTGCTAATCAACGAGAAAATTAGGTTCTTCTGAAAATTGCAAAGAAGATTCACCGCTATTTAGCGTATCTCAAAAATCGATCGCCCTGCCATTAATCTCCCAGTCGCCGAAGCGGGCAGGGTCGGCGCCGCCGCGGCCGCCGATTTCGGGGGGAAGTTCGGCCTGTGCTTGAGCTTCCTGCGCCTTGCGGCGCTCTTCTGCTTCGGCGAGGGCGCGCTTGGCCGCGGGTGAGAGCGGCTTGCGGGTGATTTCACCGGCTTCGCTGTCGAGTTTGTTGTCGTTATCGGCTGTCTGCATGGTCTGATCGGCCCGGAACCGTTGAATTAAGCGGAGGAATAGCCAAATCATAGTGCGTCCGGCCGAAAAGAGAAAGGTTCGGACTGCCGATCGTGTTGGAGACCCGTCGATGAATCTCATGCGTACTGCCATGCTGCTTGCCTTCATGACCGCGCTCTTCATGGGCGTCGGCTATCTGATCGGCGGTCAATCGGGCATGCTGATCGCATTTGTCGCCGCCGCCGGCATGAATTTCTTTTCCTACTGGAATTCCGACCGCATGGTGCTGTCCACCTATGGTGCGCAGGAGGTCGATGAGCGAAGCGCGCCGGAATTCTACCGCATCGTCCGCGATCTCGCCCGCAATGCCGGCCTGCCGATGCCTAGGGTTTATCTCTATGACAGCCCTCAGCCGAATGCTTTTGCCACGGGCCGCAACCCCGAAAATGCCGCCGTTGCCGCCTCCACCGGTCTCCTGCATGCGCTGACGCCGGAGGAAGTCGCCGGTGTGATGGCGCACGAGCTTGCCCACGTGCAGAACCGCGACACGCTGACGATGACGATCACGGCGACGCTTGCCGGTGCCATTTCCATGCTCGGCAATTTCGCTTTCTTCTTCGGCGGCCGCCGCGACAACAACAATCCGCTCGGCATGGTCGGCGTCCTTGTCGCGATGATCGTTGCCCCGCTCGCCGCTATGCTGGTGCAGATGGCGATCAGCCGTACGCGCGAATATTCTGCCGACCGCCGCGGCGCGGAAATCTGCGGCAATCCGCTTTGGCTTGCCTCCGCGCTCGGCAAGATCGCCCGCGGCGCGGCGCATATTCCGAATGAAGATGCCGAGGGCCATCCGGCGACGGCGCATATGTTCATCATCAATCCGCTCTCCGGCGAGCGCATGGACAATCTGTTTTCCACCCATCCGAACACGGAAAACCGCATCGCCGCGCTGCATGACATGGCCCGTTACGGTGGCGGCGACGCTTCGCCGATGACACCGTCTTCTGGCCCATCTTCGGGCTTTGGCTCGACGGGACCGTCCTTCACTGCTAATCCGGGGCGCAAATCGCGCTCCGTGCCGAATACGGGTCGCGGTGGTTCGCAACCGCCGAAGGGTCCCTGGTCTTGAGTTCTGACACGAAAAACAAAGCTTCCCATAGAGATGGAAAACGATCGGGCAAGCGGCCGCAGCCGTCGAGGCCGGTCGATTCGTCTCCGCCGAAGCCCGGCCTTGCGGCCCGCGCGGCGGCGTCCAAGATCCTGGGGGCCGTGCTGGACCGCAAGACGCCGCTCGACGGCATGCTGGATGCCGAAGGCGGCAGCGCCGCCTATACGACGCTCAGCGACGGTGACCGTGCGCTGGTGCGCGCTATCTTGAACAGCGCGCTGCGCCACCTGCCGCGCATCGAGGCGGCGATCTCGTCGCTGCTCGATTCGCCGCTGCCGGAGGGCGCCCGTGCCCTGCATCATGTCCTCGTCGTTGGTGCGACCCAGATCCTCTATCTCGACGTGCCGGATCATTCCGCCGTCGATCTTGCTGTCGAGCAAGCCAACCGCGATCCCCGCAATCGCCGCTTCGCCAAGCTGGTCAACGCCATTCTCCGCCGCATCGGTCGCGAGAAGCAGGAGATCCTCGAGCGGGTTGCGAAGGTGCCGGCCTTGCCGGCCTGGTTCCTTTCTCGCCTGGAAGCGGCCTATGGCGCTCCCGCTGCGCTAAAGATTTCCGACACGCAACTCGAGCCGGCGGCGATCGACCTCACCGTGAAATCCGATGCCGAGGGCTGGGCGAAGCGGTTGAACGGCGTGGTGCTGCCGACCGGCAGCGTGCGGCTTGCCGCCTTCGAAGGTTCCATTCCCTCTCTCGAAGGTTTCGATGAGGGTGAGTGGTGGGTTCAGGATGCTGCCGCCAGCATTCCAGCAAAACTTTTCGGTTCGCTGGTCGGCAAGCGGGTGGTGGATCTCTGCGCAGCACCTGGCGGCAAGACGGCGCAACTCATTCTCGCCGGTGCTAAGGTCACGGCTCTCGATCAATCCGCCAATCGCCTGAAGAGGCTGTCCGGCAATCTGGCACGGCTTGGCTTCGAAGCAGAAACTGTTGTTGCCGATATGAGCAAATATCAACCCGACGAACTTTTCGATGCGGCTCTGCTCGATGCCCCCTGCTCCTCGACGGGAACGACGCGCCGCCATCCGGACGTGCTGTGGACCAAGGGACCGGAGGATATCGCCAAGCTGGCCGCCCTGCAGGAACGCCTGCTTCGCCATGCCCTGACCTTGGTCAAGCCGGGCGGTGTGGTGGTCTTCTCCAATTGCTCGCTCGATCCCGAAGAGGGCGAAGATCTGGTTGCACGCCTGCTTGGCGATACTGGCAATGTCGAGCGCGTACCGATCGCATCAGGCGATTGGCCGGGTCTGGAAACGGCGATTTCCCCGCTTGGAGCCTTCCGCACCACGCCGGACATGCTGCCGCTTGCCGATGGCTTCGCCTCCGGCCTCGACGGCTTTTTTGCCGTCGCGCTTCGACGCACGCATTAGTCCCCACCTCGAATCGTTTTTACCGGCCGGTTAAAAAACCGGCAAACGTGTCTTTAATTGGTATATCTGTAACCTCTTTTTAACCACGGGTAATGAGAGTAAGCAGAAGCAAATATGCAGATCTGCGGCAGGGTTTAGTGAGTTCATACATGCGGGAAGCATGGCGGCGGATGTCGCGCCGCGCGGCGTTGACGCGATTGCGTCTTACCCGCCACACGATGCGTGTGCCGGAGCGCCTGATCGTGGCACCGACCGATCTGCGCAGCGTCGATCCCTTTTTTGTCGAAGAGCTTTTGAACGGCCGCATTCTGCTCGCCGGGCGCGTTCTGGAAACACAAGGTGCATCGCCCTTCTCACTGGAGCTGCCGTCGCTGGCCTTTGCCGCCCGGCTGCATAATTTCCGATGGCTGCGGCATTTGCGGGCGGAAAAGAGCGATCAGGCCTCGGCCATGGCGCGGTCGATCCTCACCGACTGGATTGCCGTCCACGGCCGCCGGCTGCATGGCCTTGCCTGGTCGCCCGATATAGCGGCGCAGCGGCTGATCGCGCTTCTGTCGCATTCGCCCGTGCTCCTGCAGGGTACCGATAGCGGTTTCTATCGCCGCTTCATGCGCATGCTCGTCTTCCATGTGCGCTTTCTGCGTCGGATCGTTGCTTCCTCGCCTGACGGCATCACCCGGTTCCGTGTGCGCATCGCGCTTGCCATGGCCTCGGTCGCCATGCCGAGCAGTTCCCTCACGCTGAAACGGGCGGGGCAGGCGCTCGACCGGGAGATCGACCGGCAAATCCTGCAGGATGGCGGCCATATCTCCCGCAATCCGCGGGCGTCACTGGAATTGCTGCTCGATCTGCTGCCGCTGCGCCAGACCTATGTCAATCTCGGCCATGACGTACCGATCCGGCTCATCCCCGGCATCGACCGCATGTATCCGGCATTGCGCTTCTTTCGCCATCAGGATGGCGATCTGGCGCTGTTCAACGGTGCGACCTCGACGCTTGCTAACGAGCTGATGTCGGTGCTGCGCTATGACGAGACGGCCGGCCAGACCTTCAAGGCACTACCGCACACGAAATATCATCGTTTGGCCGCCGGTTCGGCCGTCGTCATCGTTGATGCCGGCTCTGCTGGCTCCGTCGATCTCAGCCGCACGGCGCATGCCGGCTGTCTTTCCTTCGAGATGTCGTCTGGCAAGTCGCGCTTCATCATCAATTCCGGCGCGCCCGAATTTGCGGGCGACCGCTTCATGCAGGCGGCGCGGGCGACTGCGGCGCATTCGACCGTCACGCTCAACGACACCTCGTCCTGTCAGTTCTCCAAATCGAAATCGCTTGGGCCAATCATGGTCAGCGGCGTCAAGAAGGTCATCGTCGAGCGCGCCGAGACCGAAGACGGGCGAGACTATGTCCGTGCCGCGCATGACGGCTATCTCTCCGCCTTCGGCTATGTCCATGAGCGCGAGATCAGTCTGAATGCCAGCGGCACGATCGTCGCCGGCCGCGACCGGTTCTTCGTGCCGGAGGGCAAGAAGCATCAGCCGAAGGGTGAGGGCATTGCTTCTGCCCGTTTTCACATTCATCCCTCCATCAGCCTGCTGCAGACCGAGACGGATGCCGCGCTGCTGATCGCCCCGGATGGAGAGACCTGGATCTTCTCCTCCCCCGGCAACGAGGTGCTGGTCGCGGAAGATATCTTCTTTGCCGATCCCTCAGGTATGCGTTCCTCCGATCAGCTTGAGATTGTCTTCCGGATCACGGAAAAGCCGGAAATCCGCTGGTTTTTATCGCATCGGCCATAGGCTAAGCGCGTGAGCTATGCTAACGGGGCGGCATTATCCGTCCCGCGCCCTTTTTTGCCGGACGCCACATCTCCCTATGCCAGACCGGAGAAAGCCCATGGCCGTCGTTTCCAAGAAAATTCCCGCTCCCGACAAGGTGAAGGTGAAAACCGCGCTTCTGTCCGTTTTCGACAAGACCGGCATCGTCGAGCTGGCGCGTGCGCTGAGCGAACAGGGCGTGCGCCTGCTGTCGACCGGCGGTACGCACAAGGCGATTGCTGCAGCCGGCCTTGCGGTGACCGACGTGTCGGAAGTGACGAATTTTCCTGAGATCATGGACGGCCGCGTCAAGACGCTGCATCCGAAGGTGCATGGCGGCCTGCTCGCCATTCGTGACGATGCCGAGCATCAGGCTGAAATGAAGGAGCACGGTATCGAAGGCATCGATCTTGCCGTCATCAATCTTTACCCCTTCGAGGACGTGCGCAAAGCCGGAGGCGATTATCCGACAACGGTGGAGAATATCGACATCGGCGGCCCGGCGATGATCCGAGCTTCGGCCAAAAATCACGCCTATGTGACGACGCTCACCGATCCCGCCGATTATGCCGAGCTGCTGGCTCAGCTTTCCGCCGATGCCGGCCAGACGACCTATGATTTCCGCAAGCGCATGGCCGCAAAGGCTTTTGCCCGCACCGCTGCTTACGACGCGATGATCTCTAACTGGTTTGCCGAAGCGCTGGATATCGCCACGCCGCGCCACCGCGTCATCGGCGGTGTGCTGCGCGAGGAGATGCGTTATGGTGAAAATCCGCACCAGAAGGCGGCTTTCTACCTGACTGGCGAAAACCGTCCCGGCGTCTCGACGGCAACGCTCATCCAGGGCAAGCAGCTGTCCTACAACAACATCAACGACACTGACGCGGCCTATGAGCTCGTCGCCGAGTTCCTGCCGGAAAAGGGGCCGGCCTGCGCGATCATCAAGCATGCCAATCCCTGCGGTGTCGCCACGGGTCCGAGCCTGGTGGAAGCCTATAAGCGCGCTCTCGCCTGCGATTCCACCTCCGCCTTCGGCGGCATCATTGCGCTGAACAGCCTGCTCGATGCCGAAACGGCCGAAGAGATCGTCAAGCTCTTCACCGAGGTCATCATCGCGCCCGAAGTGAGCGAGGAAGCCAAGGCGATCATCGCCCGCAAGCCGAATCTCCGCCTGCTCTCGGTTGGCGCCCTGCCCGATCCACGCGCCGCTGGCCTCACCGCAAAAACCGTCTCCGGCGGGCTGCTGGTTCAGAACCGCGACAACGCGCTGGTCGAGGACATGGAGCTCAGGGTCGTTACCAAGCGCGCGCCGACGGCGCAGGAGCTGGAAGACATGAAATTCGCCTTCCGTGTGGCCAAGCATGTGAAGTCGAATGCCGTCGTTTACGCCAAGGATGGCCAGACGGCCGGCATCGGCGCCGGACAGATGAGCCGCGTCGATTCCGCCCGCATCGCTGCCATCAAGGCCGAGGAAGCCGCCAAGGCCATGGGGCTTGCCGAGCCACTGACGCGTGGCTCCGCCGTCGCTTCCGAAGCTTTCCTGCCTTTTGCCGATGGCCTACTCTCGGCGATCGCCGCCGGCGCCACCGCCGTCATCCAGCCCGGCGGTTCGATGCGCGACCAGGAAGTGATCGACGCGGCCAACGAGCACAATGTCGCGATGGTCTTCACCGGCGTTCGCCACTTCCGTCACTGATCGGCGGATATACCGGATTTATAAAACGTATATCCCGGTTGGTTTGCCAGCCGGGATTTTTCTTTGCCTACTTCGCTCTATCGGCCGGATAAGGTGTCGGCAACAGAAGCAGCAGGCCACCGGCGAGGAAGATGACAAGCGTCGCCATGCCGAGGCGGGCCGAGCCGCTCCAATAGGTCACCAGTGAGAAGAACAAAGTCGCCATGAAGCTAGTGGCGCGGCCTGACAGGGCGTAGATGCCGAAATAGCGGCCGGCTTCCGAGAGGCTGACGCTGCGGGCGAGATAGGACCGCGAGGAGGCCTGCACAGGCCCGAAGGCGATGCCGATCAAAAGGCCGTAGCCGATATAGGCCTTTTCCGCCGCCGTACCGAACAGACCACCGGCGCTGATGGTGGAGAGCGGCACGAGGCCAAAGAGCGTGAAACCAGGGCCGGTTGAGAGGATGCCGAAAGTGGCGACGAGCAGCAGCGTCAGACTAATGATAACGGTCATTTTCGAGCCCAGCCAGCGATCGACATAGCCGGCGGCAAAGCAGCCGAAAATGGCGATGATGTTGAGGATGATGCCGTAGATGCCGATCTCGATCGTCGCCCAGCCGAACATGCCGGCCGCGAAGGTGCCGCCGAGGATCAGGAGGCCGTTGACGCCGTCCTGATAGATCATCCGGGCGACAAGAAAGAGGCTGATACCGCGCCGGCGCCTCAGCTCGCCCAAGGTCGCCGATAGCTCGCGCAGGCCCGAGCGAACGGCGGCGCCCAAGGGCAAGCCGCGTGCGGCATCCGGCGTGAAGAGAAACATCGGCAGAATGAAGATGAAATACCAAACGGCCGAAATCGGCCCGGTGATACGAGCATCCTCGCCTAGCGTGGCGTTGAGGCCGAAGAGCGGGGTGAGGCCGAGAATGGTCTTGCCGGTCTGTGGATTGCCGGCGAGCAAGGCCACGACGGTGATCAGCACGATCATGCCGCCGAGATAGCCGAGCCCCCAGGCGGCGTTCGACAGCCTGCCGACATCATCCTTACCAACCAGCCGCGGCATCATGGAATCATTGAAGACGATCGAGAATTCGGCCGAGATCGAGGCGAGGATCATGAAGATCACCGGATAGATGACCGGCGAGCCGGGTGCCGCGCCCCAGAGGCAAAAAAGGCTGACGATCTTGATGACGGCGAAGAAGGCGATCCATGGCTTGCGGGCGCCGGATTGATCGGCGATCGAGCCGAGGACCGGTGAAAGGATGGCGATGATCACCGAGGAGATCGTCGCCATATTGCTCCATGTCGTCTGCGCGGAGACGGGATCGGCCGTCAGCCGCGCGACGAAATAGGGGCCGAAGATGAAGGTGGTAACGACCGTGAAGAACGGCTGAGCCGCCCAGTCGAAGAACATCCAGCCCCAGATACCGCGTGCCGGCACTTTGGCCGGCACGTTATCGTCAACAATTTCGGTCGCCACCAGATCCAGCCCTCATTCCCTCATCCCGTGACGGGGACGAGGCGGACTGTCTCATCTTGCCCGGCCGTTCGCAAGATCGCTGAGCAGGCCGGCAGCGACGGTGATGCGGGCGAGGTTCGGATCGCCGCTTTCGCTGAGGCCGCCGAGCTCTTCGGCGATTCGATTGATGCGGATACGGTCTTCCGCATGCCATGCCTGAACCGGCTGCTTGTCCTTCGGATGGTTGGACAAAGCGGAGATGACAATGTCACGGCGGGCGCCAGCGATCTGGTCGAGGCTACGCGCCAGCGCCAGGCTCTCGTAGTGATCGCCGGTAACGATCCGGCTGCCGGCCAGCAGTAGGCGGCCGACGCGGAAGGTCTGCGATACGGTGAAGTAGCTTTCGGCCGCGCGGTTCAGCGTATCGCCGGTGCGTTCGGCGATCTGCATGATCTCAGGCACGAGGACAAGCGCATAGATCGTGGCGATCTCCGACGCGAGCTTCTCCGGCAGGCCGGCTGCCAGATATTCCGCTTCGCGAGCTGCGATCTCGGCCGCGAAATCTGCCGGGATATGGGTGAGGAAGACGGGTCGCAGCTTCTTCAGAGCTGCGCGAAGCCGGCTAACGGTTTCCTCGATTTCACCCTTGGCGGCCCCAGTCTTCAATAGCAGGCGCGTAAGCACGGTATAGACTTCGGTGATCTCGCCATAGACGCGGTTCTGCATCTGGCCGCCGACCTTACCGTCAAGTGCATCCGTCTCGTTCCAAAGCCGGTCGAGATCGAAGCCGTCGCGGGCTATGACGGCGGCCTTGACCACTTCGGCCGCCGACGCAGCCGTTGCATCCATCATGCTGACGGCAAAGCCCGGACCGCCACGATTGATCGCTTCGTTGGCGAGCGCCGTGCCGATGATTTCACGGCGCAGGCGATGGCTTTCGATGTCCGTTGAATTCGAGCGTTGCATCTTTGCCGGGAAATAGCGGCTGAGCGTGGTGGCGAAATAGGGATCGTCGGGCAGGTCGCTGGCGACAAGCGCATCGAAGAGAACAATCTTGGCATAGGAGAGCAGCACCCCGATTTCGGCGCGCGTCAGCGGCCGCCCATTGGCGTAACGCTCGGCGAAGGTCTGATCGTCGGGCAGGGTTTCGACCTTGCGGTTGAGCTGCTTGGCCGCTTCCAGCACGCTCATGAAGCGGCTGAGTTCGAGAGCGTTGCCTGTGCCCTTGCGCTCCGTCAGCGAGATCGCCAAAGATTGCAGATAGTTGTTGCGCAGGACGAGCGCTGCCACTTCGTCGGTCATGGAGGCGAGCAGCGTATCGCGCTTGGGGCGTGTCAGGCGGCCGTCATGCATGGCGTTGGCAAGCGCTATCTTGATGTTGACCTCGACGTCGGAGGTGTTGACCCCGGCCGAATTGTCGATGGCGTCTGAGTTGCACCGGCCGCCCTTGAGGCCATAGGCGATGCGGCCTTTCTGCGTGACGCCGAGATTGGCGCCCTCGCCGATCACTTTGGCGCGGACTTCGTCCGCCGTGATGCGGATCGGATCGTTGGCGCGATCGCCAACTTCCGAATCGGTTTCGGACGGCGCCTTGACGTAGGTGCCGATGCCGCCGAACCAGAGCAGGTCGACGGGTGCCTTGAGGATCGCCGTCATGATCTCGAACGGGGTTGCGACCGACTTGTCGATGCCGATGGCGGCGACGGCTTCCGGCGTCAGCGTGACCGATTTTGCCGATCGGGAAATAATCATCGCGCCCTTCGACAAGACAGACTTGTCGAAATCCTGCCAGCTCGAACGCGGCAGGTTGAAGAGCCGCTGCCGCTCGGCGAGCGTCTTGTCCATGTCCGGATCGGGATCGATGAAGATGTCGCGGTGGTCGAAGGCGGCGAGCAGGCGGATCTTCGGCGACAGTAGCATGCCGTTGCCGAAGACGTCGCCGGACATGTCGCCGACGCCGACGACGCTGAAGGGCGTCGTCTGGATATCGATGTCCATTTCGCGGAAATGCCGCTTCACGGTTTCCCATGCGCCGCGAGCGGTGATGCCCATCTTCTTGTGGTCGTAACCCGCCGAGCCACCTGACGCAAAGGCATCGTCGAGCCAGAAGCCGGCTTCCTGCGCCAATGCATTGGCAGTGTCGGAGAAGGTCGCCGTGCCCTTGTCGGCGGCAACGACGAAATAGGGGTCGTCACCGTCAAGCCGTACGGTGTCGGCAGGCGGGATGATATCGGCGCCAGAGATGTTGTCGGTGATCGACAGCAGCGTGCGGATATAGGTCTTGTAGGCTTCGCGGCCGGCGTTGAAGATCTCGTCGCGGCTGCCGCCGATCGGAAGCTTCTTTGGATAGAAGCCGCCTTTGGCGCCGACGGGGACGATAACAGCGTTCTTGACTTGCTGCGCCTTTACGAGGCCCAGCACTTCGGTGCGATAGTCTTCAGCGCGATCCGACCAGCGCAGGCCGCCGCGCGCCACCTTGCCGAAGCGCAAGTGCACGCCTTCCACCTCGACGCCGTAGACGAAGATTTCGCGGAAGGGGCGCGGTTCGGGTAGGCCATCGAGCAGCTTGGGATCGAGCTTGAAGGCGAGCATGGCCTTCGGCGTGCCGTCCGCATTCTTCTGGAAATAGTTGGTGCGCAGCGTCGCGTCGATGGCGTTGACGTAGCGGCGCAGGATGCGGTCGTCGTCGAGGCTCGGTACGTCGGCAAGCTCGGCTTCAATGCTTGCATGCAGCTCGGAGAGCTTCTTCGTGCGGTTCTTGTCGCTGAGTTTCGGGTCGAGCGTATCGTGGAACAATCGGAAGAGCGATGCGGCAATCCTAGGATATTTATCCAGCGTCGCAGAGATATAATCCTGCGAATAGGCGATGCCGGCCTGTCTGAGATAGCGGGAATAGGCTCGCAGAACATTGGTTTCGCGGGCGGAGAGATCGGCAGAGACGATCAGCCGGTTGAAGGCGTCGTTGTCGATCGTGCCGCCGAAGGCAGCAAGGAAGGCTTCCTTCAGGGCGGCGCCGTGGCGGGCAAGATCGATGGGCAGGCCATTGCGGGCCTCGAGCTCCATGTCGTGGAGCACGACGTGGCCGGTCGAGCCGTCTTTCGCCGTGACATAGATATCGAAGGTGCGCTCGCTGATAACGTTGAAACCGAGATTTTCGAGCAGCGGGACGCGGCGCGATAGCGCCAGATTGCCCCGCCCATGGAAGATCTTCAGCGAGAGGATGTCGCCGGCTTCATCCTTGCGGATATAGAAGGCGATGCGGATCGGTTCGGCGCCGGCGGTTGCGGTGATGTCGGGCAGATCGGCAAAGGCATCTTCCGGCGAGAAGGCTTCCTGGAAAGCCTGGCTGACGGAAATGTTCGGCGCTTTCGGGCCAGCCAGCATGACGAAGCGCTCGTCCCAGCGGGCGGTGATGGCCCGGATCGCTTCCTCGAGTTTCGCCTGTGGAATATGCGGGGTCTTGCCGGCGCTGCGGCCGATGATGAAATGCACGCGTGCCACGCCGCCTTCCGGGAAAGCCGGGTAATAGGCGGAAACGCGGCCGTCATAGACTGTTTTCAGATAGTTGCCGATCTTCTCGCGGACGACGGAATCATATTCCTCGCGCGGGACATAGACGATGACGGAGACGAAGCGGTCGAAGTGGTCGATGCGCGGCAGCGCCCGCACGCGCGGTCGGTCGGTCAGGTCGTTGATCTGCTCGGCAAAGCTTGCCAGCAGCGTCGTGTCGATCTGGAAAAGGTCGTCGCGAGGATAGGATTCCAGCGTGTTGTCGAGCATGCGGCCGGAATGGCTTGTGGGGTCGAAGCCGAAGTGATCCTTGACCTTCTGCACCTTCGAGCGCAGCAGCGGCACTTCCGCGGCAGCGCTGGTATAGGCGGTAGAGGTGAAGAGGCCGACGATGCGCAGTTCGCCCGTCACGTTGCCGTCGGTATCGAAACGCTTGACGCCGACATAATCCATATAGGCGCGGCGATGGACGATCGACTTGACGTTGGCCTTGGTGACGATCAGGAAATCCGGCCCGTCGAGGAAGGCGAGAATTTCCGGCGTCGTGGTGACGGCGTCCTTGCCCTGCCGGAGAACGCGAACATCCGGATTGGAGAGGATGCCGAGGCCGGTGCCGCGGTCCCGCTCGACCTTCGCATCGGCGCCCTTGCCGGAATAGACATATTCACGCATGCCGAGGAAGGTGAAATTGCCGTCCCGTAGCCAGGCAAGGAAGGCGAGCGCTTCGTCGCGATCGTTCTTGCGGCGGCCGGCGGCCTCATAGGTTGATAGTTCCGATATCACGGTATCCAGGCGCGACAACATTGGCTTCCAGTCGGAAACGGCAAGATGCGTCTGATCGAGCACGGTCTGAAGCCGCTTGGTCAGATCGCTTGCCTGCGCTGTCGTCAGCGGCGAGAGATGAAGCTGGATATGGCTGACGCGACGGGCCGGGTCGCTCGGTTGATCGGCCGAATAAAGGCTCGGCTGCTTGCCCTTCTCGATGACTAGGATCGGATGCACCGCCATGTAGAGATCGCGATAGCTGCTGGTCACTTCACCCATGATCGATTCATAGAGGAAGGGCATGTTATGGTCGGTGATCGAGAGAATTGAAACGGCAATGCCATCGGGCTCGATGCCGGCGACCTGCTCTATGTTGACGCGGGGAACCGTGCCGCTCCAGGCTGCCAGTTCCCTAGCCGCATGGGTTGCGGCAAGGGCCAGCATTTGCGGGCTGTAAAACTCCATGTCGTCATTGCTCGCCCGGCCGAACAGGATTTCGGGATCGAGATGCGCTTCACCCGTTGCCGCGGCAATTTTGCGTGCCGCTTCGATCTGTTTTTCCCGTTTCGGATTAGTCTTAGGCGCCATGGAATTCCTCCCGATCTTCGAATTTTGACGACAGTAGCAGAAGGTTTAGCGAAAAAACTGGCAAAAAGAATGCGAATTTGGTTGCTTTCGGACTGATTTTGGCCGGTTTCTTTAAAAATCTTGCCGAAACGCGCGATCTCGGTGCAAAGCGGATATCATCGGTGTGACATTGGCGGAATCAACTCGTCAACAGAGGTTTTCATGACTCTGTGAAGTGCGGTTGACAGAGTGCCGCCAAAGGGATCATCAACGGCGCCATGGCAGTTTGAAGCCCTGAACTTGAAAGCTAGCATCATGTCGCAAGTGTCCGCCGGCGCCGTTATCGTCATCTCCAGCCACGTCGTTCGAGGGTCAGTCGGCAATCGCGCCGCCGTTTTCGCGCTGGAGACGCTTGGCCATCCGGTGTGGGCGCTACCGACGATCGTTCTGCCGTGGCATCCCGGTCATGGACGTTCGACGCGCTTGACCTTCAACGAGGCGGATTTCGACCATGCGATCGACGATCTCATCGCCGCACCCTGGCTTTCCGAGGTCAAGGCGGTTCTGTCGGGATATTTCGGCAATGCTGCACAGGTGCGTTCCGTTGCAAGGCTCGTAGCGGCTATGCGGGAGAAGAACCCCGATCTCCTCTATGCCTGCGATCCCGTTATCGGCGATGCGGGCGGGCTTTATGTGCATGAAGCAACGGCGGAAGCGATCCGCGACCATCTGATCCCGCTGGCGTCGCTCGCGACGCCGAACCGCTATGAGCTTGCCTGGCTCGCGGGAGCGCCCCTCGAGGATAACAACGCCATCATGGAGGCGGCTCTCGCGCTTGGCCCGTCGCGCATGCTGGTGACGTCTGCCGTGCCGATGATGGCCGGCGGCATCGGCAATCTCTATCTGAGCGGCCGAAACGCCCTGCTTGCCGAGCATCGCAGCATCGAAGGCGCGCCGAATGGGCTCGGCGATCTCCTATCTGCCGTCTTCCTATCGCGCCTGCTTTCCGGGATGGATGAGGAGCGGGCGTTGCAGCTGACGACGGCCAGCGTCTTTGAAGTGCTGGCGCGCGCCGTCAAGCGCGGCAGCAACGAGCTGACGCTTGCTGTCGATTCCGCAAGCCTGTCGACGCCGATGGCGATGGTGCAGCTGCGGCATCTCGTCCATCCGGCGCAGCGGCGGAAGAAATAGCGCGGCTCGCGGTGGTTAACGCTTTTTGCAGTGCAACAGTTGCCATCGGCCGAACTGCGCTGTAATTCAATGTCATGCAAAGCTTTCCCGACACCCTTCTGAACGGTTATCGCAACTTCATGAGCGGGCGTTACGTCGATGAGCGCGAACGCTATCGCACTCTGGCGGATCTTGGCCAAAGCCCATCGACGCTCGTCATTGCCTGTTGCGACTCCCGTTCGGCGCCGGAAATCATCTTCGACGCCGGCCCGGGAGAGCTCTTCGTCATCCGCAATGTCGCCAATATGGTGCCACCCTATGAGCCGGATGGTAATTTCCATTCGACGTCTTCAGCGCTTGAATTTGCGGTTCTATCACTCAAGGTCTCCGACATCGTCGTCATGGGGCATGGCCGCTGCGGCGGTATTCGCGCCGCACTTGATCCGAACGCGGAGCCGCTGTCGCCAGGCGATTTCATCGGCCGTTGGATGGCGCTGCTGAAGCCCGCGGCCGAACAGATCCAGAGCAATGACATCATGACCCAGGCCGAGCGGCAGACCGCGCTAGAGCGCGTTTCGATCCGCAATTCGCTCGATAACCTGCGCAGCTTTCCGGAGATCAAGGCGCGTGAAGAGGAGGGCAAGCTCAATCTCCACGGCGCATGGTTCGATATTTCGACAGGCGAGCTGTGGGTCATGGATCCGGCCACGCGCGATTTCATCCGCCCTGAGATTTAAGAGGCCTGAGGTTTAAGAGTCAGGCGCCCGGCAGGGCGGCAGGTGGATCAAACGAAAAAAGGCGCCGCAGACCATCTGGTCGCAGCGCCTTTTTTGATTCACGAGATCAGGCCTACTTGCCGTCGATCTGCTGGCCGATATAGGCGATCGCCTGCTGATAGACCTTCGCGTCATTCCATCCGGCAATGGCGGAGAAATTCGGCTCGCCGGGCTGATAGCCGGCGCCGGGCTGCCATCCGTGGCCGCGCAGGAAGTTGGCGGTCGAGGCCAGTGCATCCGCGCGCGAACCGACAAGATCGACCCTGCCATCGCCATCTTCGTCGACGCCGAAGGCGACTACGTTTTTTGGCATGAACTGCGTCTGGCCGATTTCGCCATGAGCCGCGCCGCGTGCTGACGGGCTGAGATAACCTTCGCCGACGAGCTTCAGGGCGGCGTAGAGCTGCTCGGTAAAGAACGCGGAACGACGGCAATCATAAGCAAGCGTCGAGACGGCCGAAAGCGTATGCTGGTCGCCCATGTAGCTGCCGAAGCCGGTTTCCATGCCCCAGATGGCGATGACCGGGCCTGGGGGAACGCCGAAGCGCTTCTGGATCTTGGCGAAGAGGGCCGCGTTGGCTTGCTTCATGCTCTTGCCGCGATTGATGATCGTCTGGCCGCCGCGCTTCTTCATGAATTCCTCAAAGGAAAGCTTGAAGCTCTTCTGGCCGCGGTCGGCGCGGATGGTGGGTTGGTTGTAATGGACGTTGGCGAAGGCCCTGTCGAGGGTGGAGGGGCTGACGCCCTGTCCCTGCGCTTCCCGTTTGAATTCCTGCACCCAGTTCTCGAATCCGGCGGAAGTGTTGCCGCAAGATGCGGCGTTTGCCGCAAGCGGCATTCCCAGCAGCAATCCGCCCGCCACGAGAGCTGCCATTCCAGATTTTGTGAAGCGCATTCAGTGTCCCCGAATTCTTACCGCGGTGCGAACGCGGTAACCGTTTTCAATGGCGCGTAAACCCTTGAAAGCCAGGGGATCACGCGCGTTTAGTCGCCACCGGACCATGCCAGCATCCGACCATCATGTCATCATGTTTTAGCGAGTGATGTTTTCGTTTCATGTGAAACATCGCCGCCAAAATCATTCAGAAAAGCCCCGCCTTTCATCCGAAATGGCGAGGCTTTCCTTTTATTCTGCTTAGCCAAGGAGGGTTGATAAACCGTAAATTGGTTTACGGATCCTTACGCAGCCTGCTTGCGCGGCTTGATCAGGCCACGGTTGACGAGCAATTCGGCGATCTGAATGGCATTGAGTGCGGCACCCTTGCGCAGGTTGTCGGAGACAACCCACAGGTTGAGGCCGTTTTCGACTGTCGCATCTTCGCGGATGCGCGAAATATAGGTCGCATCTTCGCCGGCGGATTCGTAAGGCGTGATGTAGCCGCCGTTTTCGCGCTTGTCGATGACGAGGCAGCCGGGCGCTTCGCGCAGGATATCGCGAGCCTGATCGGCGGTGATCTCGTTTTCGAACTCGATGTTGACCGATTCCGAATGGCCGATGAAGACGGGTACACGGACAGCCGTGCAGGTGACCTTGATCTTCGGGTCGAGCATCTTCTTGGTTTCGGCCAGCACCTTCCATTCTTCCTTGGTGTAGCCATCTTCCATGAAGACATCGATGTGCGGGATGACGTTGAAGGCGATGCGCTTGGTGAACTTCTTTGCCTCGATCGGATCGGCGACGAAGACGGCGCGAGTCTGGTTGAACAGCTCATCCATGCCGTCCTTGCCGGCGCCGGAGACCGACTGGTAGGTCGAGACGACGACGCGCTTGATCTTGGCGAAGTCATGAAGCGGCTTCAGGGCGACGACGAGCTGCGCGGTCGAGCAATTTGGGTTGGCGATGATGTTGCGCTTGGTGAACTGCGTGACGGCATCCGGGTTCACTTCCGGCACGATCAGCGGCACGTCGGCGTCATAGCGCCAGGCGGAAGAGTTGTCGATGACGACACAGCCCTGGGCGCCGATCTTAGGCGAGAACTTCTTCGAAACGTCGCCGCCGGCCGACATCAGGCAGATGTCGGTGTCGGAGAAATCGTAGTTCTCCAGGTTGGAAACCTTCAGCGTCCGGTCGCCAAAGGAAACTTCGGTTCCCTGCGAGCGGGCCGATGCGAGTGCCACGACCTCATCGGCCGGGAAGCCGCGTTCGGCCAGGATATTGAGCATTTCGCGGCCGACATTCCCGGTCGCGCCCGCTACTGCAACTTTGAAACCCATTTCTCAAGCTCTCTTTCTCTTCTCTCCTCTTTGGCGAGGGGGGAACCGCAGCCATAACGACCGGTTCCTGTCCCCGGCCGAGCCGGGGAGAGAGCGGCAGGCCAGAGACGTCAGACGGTTTTCGTCGTCGTTTTGGCCTTGGTTTTGGAAGAAACCGGAAAATAGACATCCCGCCCGGCACATTGCGCCAGGTGACTGAAGCTATCGAGCTGTTCGAAGCGAACCATGGAAGTCTTCCTTTTCCGTCGCCGGTTCTAAGATGTTTTCCACAGGAGTCAAGGATTTCCTCGCTTGTATCGGTGCGGAAGCGAGGAAATCGGAGGCGTCGAAACCAGCCTTCAACTTATCAAATTGGAAGGCGCGCCGTTTCGGTGTCAGCGGTTGGACTTGCGCGTGGTTTCAAACAGGAACCAGGTCCGGCGCTCGGTCTCGTCGATCCAGTTTTCCAGAAGGCTGGCCGTGGCGACATCGCCATATTCGTCGCAGACGTCGTGGACGGCGCGCATTTCGGCAGAGAGCTTCAGATTGTCGTCCGCCAATTCGGCGAGCATGTCCTGCGGATCGACATATTCGGCGTCGTTGTCCGGAATGCGCTGCAGCTTGGCGATCTGGCCGATCGAGTGGAGGGTCGTTCCGCCTATCTTCCGGCAGCGCTCGGCCATGGGATCGGTCATGGCGAAAATCTGATCGCCGTGCTCGTCGAGAAGCAGGTGATAATCACGGAAATGCGGGCCGCTCATATGCCAGTGAAAATTCTTAGTCTTCAGATAGAGAGCAAAGACATCCGCCAGCAGCGCAGTCAGTGCTGCGGAAATATCGCGCGTTGCGTCTTCGCTGAGATTGGTGCGAGTGCCCAATTTCGATTTGGTATTGGCAGTATTCATAAAGACGTCCTCCATTTGTTGTTCACGACAGCGATCGCCGGCGGATCTTAGGGGAGTTCGATGACATCAGCTGCTGCGTGGGATCGCATTGAAGACAGGATCGTTTTGAAATCACACAGCCGAAATGTTGCCTTGCGGCATGGCTGACTGCGATGCTTAGGCGGAAAACCCGAACATATTCATTAAATAGGAAAATGAGGTGGTTTGGCAATTGCTTGCTAATGTATTGGCCAGGCGCGCGGTTGTGTCGCGCCCGGCAAACTGCCTCCTCTCGGAAGGCAGTACCGCGAATAGCGGCTACTTCAGACCACCACCGACATAGAGGGTTTCGCCGGTCACCCACGCGGCATCCTGCGAAGCGAGGAAGACGGCGACCGGAGCGATATCGGTCGGCTGGCCGAGACGGCCGAGAGGTGTCTGGGAGACGAGATGCTTTTCAAAATCGCTGCCGATGATACCTGCGGCGACGACGCCTTCGGTCTCGACGCCGCCCGGTGCCAGATTGTTGACGCGGATATTGCGTGAACCGAGTTCCTTGGCGAGGATCTTGGTAATGGAATCCACGGCGGCCTTGGTTGCCGTATAGACGGAGGCAGTCGGCAGGTTCATGCTGACGGCATTGGAGCCGATGTTGATCACGCTGCCGCCCTCAGGGCCGAAATGCTTCACCGCCTCCTGCGTGGCCAGCAATGTGCCCAACACATTGATATTGAACTGGCGATGGAATTCCTGCTCAGCGAATTCGTCGATCGGGGCGAATTGATAGACGCCGGCATTATTGACGAGGATATCGACGCGGCCGAAGGCTTGCTTCGCTTCTGCAAAGAGGCGTTTGACATCCTCTGATTTGGAAACGTCGCCGTGGACGGCGAGCGCCTTGCCGCCTTTGGCGGTGATTTCGGCCACTACCCTGTCGGCGCCTTCGCGGCTCGATGCGTAATTGACGACAACGGCCGCGCCCGCTTCGCCCATTGCCTTGGCGATGCCGGCGCCGATGCCCTTGGATGCTCCTGTCACGATCGCGACCTTGCCTGCCAGTTTGCTCATGTCATTTTCCTTCGAAAAACTTAGACAATTTTACAATCATCGAATCATTTGGCGCATGCGACCCGAAAACCGATCGCACCGTCACTTTGATATTTAGATAATCATCTAATTGATACAAGAGCCACGAGAAGAAATGCTGATGGCGTGGAAGGAATTGTCAGATCTTGGAAAGTTCCGCCATATAGGCGTTCAGAGTGTCGCGACGTAACACGAGATTGGCGAATTTACCTTCGCGCTGGATCTCGATGAGGCCGGCATTCTCCAATTCCTTGATATGATGCGACATTGTCGCGGCGCTGACGGCGTGGCACTCGTTCAGGAGGCTGCAGGGCATGGGCTCGCTCCGTGTGCCGATCTCCTTCAAGATTTGCACACGTCGCGGTTCGGCAAGTGCCCGGGAGATCAATCCCATCTGTCTTTCGCTTAAACGTATTGGCCCGGCATCCATGGTGTTCATCGCAAACGAAATCGGGTTGACCGTCTTCGGTCATCCCTATTCTGCCAGATATATGAATGTGCGAGGGCCTTGGCAACCTTTGCGCAGCAGCCGTGATCGGCTCAGGAATCGGCCTGTCGCAGCCTGCTGCTTTTGAGGAGCGGCAAGCGCGGCGTTGGCCAACCAGCGGCGTTGATGCGAAAAAGCAAGCCGTAGCGGGAATAGATGATCGCCGTTACGAAGGAAAACCAGCCGCCGAGCGCCAGACCGGCCACCACGTCACTCGGATAATGGGCGCCGACCATGACACGCGTGATCGCCAGCCATAAGGCGCAGGCGGCGAAGATGTAGCGGTAGCGCGGAAACAGAAAGGCAAGCGCCACGAACAGAGCGCCGATGGTCGTGGCATGGCCGGAGGGGAAACTTTCGAAGCTGGCACGGCCATTGAAGGGCGAAAAGCCGAAGGGTCCCCAATCGGCAAAATGCGTGGGGCGGGCGCGTCCAATGGCGCGCTTCAGCAAATTGGCGAGGATACCGGAAAGCGCCACGGTCGTCAGGAGATAGCCGCCGATCTGGCAGATGCGCAGTGCCTGGCAGCGACAGCGCTGCGAATACAGCAGCCTGCTGCCAG
Source organism: Martinezella sp. CNPSo 3795 (assembly GCF_057784475.1). Classification (NCBI taxonomy): domain Bacteria; kingdom Pseudomonadati; phylum Pseudomonadota; class Alphaproteobacteria; order Hyphomicrobiales; family Rhizobiaceae; genus Martinezella; species Martinezella sp. CNPSo 3795. Next base: position 56,658 of record NZ_JBXSOQ010000017.1, read on the forward strand.
CCCAACCTTCGAAAAACAGAAAGGCACTGATGAGAAGGATCCATCCGGAATCGCCGAAATCCGTCAGCATTCCGCCGACGAAGCGAAGGCAGGGCGACAGGCTTTTAAGGGTGGCGCCGACAGGCCAATCGAACAGGAGAGCCGAGAGAAGGACGATATTGGCGGTCAGAAAAAGGCATATTTTCCAATGGGATGGTGCAAAAGCAGCATCACTTCGCCGCCAACGCCTATCGAGAGACGTCAAGATCGCCTGCATAATCAGTGCCTATGTCGATTTCCAATCGGTCCGACTGATAGCAGGTTGTTGTTACAGTTTTTTAGAAAATCAGAACGGAGCATCGCGGCGATCTCAAGCTGAGAAACGCCTATCCCGTTCACAAGAAAAACCCGTTCCTCGCGGAACGGGGCTTCGTGTTTCACGTGAAATATACCAGGCGATCTACCTGGCTTACGCCGAAAGGGCCCTGAATTCGGCGAGGATGGCGTCGCCCATTTCTGTCGTGCCGACCTGGCGGCTGCCAGGCGACATGATGTCGCCGGTGCGGATGCCGCTGTCGAGGACGTTGGCGATCGCCTTTTCCAGCGCATCGGCCTCAGTGACCAGGCCGAAGGAATAGCGCAGGCACATGGCGAAGGAGGCGATCATGGCGATCGGGTTGGCAATGCCCTTGCCGGCGATATCGGGCGCGGAGCCGTGTACTGGCTCGTAGAGCGCCTTACGCTTACCGGTCTTGGCATCGGGGGCGCCGAGCGAAGCCGACGGCAGCATGCCGAGCGAGCCGGTTAGCATGGCGGCGACGTCGGACAGCATGTCGCCGAACAGGTTGTCCGTCACGATGACGTCGAACTGCTTTGGCTGGCGCACGAGCTGCATGCCGCCGGCATCCGCGAGCATATGCTCGAGCTGCACGTCGGCATATTTTTCCTTATGCGTCGCTGTGACGACCTGGTTCCAGAGCACGCCAGACTTCATGACATTGCGTTTTTCCATCGAGCAGACGCGGTTGTTGCGGGTACGCGCCAGTTCGAAGGCAACGCCGGCAATACGCTCGATCTCGTAGGTGTCGTAGACCTGGGTGTCGATGCCGCGCTTCTGGCCGTTGCCGAGGTCGATGATCTCCTTCGGCTCGCCGAAATAGACGCCGCCCGTGAGCTCGCGCACGATCAGGATGTCGAGACCCTCGACCAGTTCCGGCTTCAGCGACGAGGCCGACGCCAGCGCCGGGTAGCAGATGGCTGGGCGCAGGTTGGCGAAGAGCTGCAGATCCTTGCGCAGGCGCAGCAGGCCGGCTTCCGGGCGCACTTCATAGGGAACGCTATCCCACTTCGGGCCGCCTACGGCGCCGAAGAGCACGGCGTCGGCGGCAAGCGCTTTCTGCATGTCCTCTTCGGAGATGGCGGCGCCATGCGCATCATAGGCGCTGCCGCCGACAAGACCTTCATCCGTAACGAAGCCGGCATTCTTCGCCTCGTTCATATAGGCAATGATTTTGCGAACTTCGCCCATGGCCTCGGGGCCGATGCCGTCGCCCGGCAGGAGGAAAAGATTGCGAACTGTCATGGGAAAGCCTCCGCGAAAGAAAAAGTTGCGGGGTTTTTAGACCTGCAAATGCGGCTTTTCAAGCGAGGAAGGGGTCGAAACGGTACGGTTTTCGGGCTTTTGAGACCAGTCACCCGCCCTTGGACCACGAGGGCGGGTGGCTTGCGTTGCTTATCCTTACTCAGCCAGCCCGAGCGAGGCGAGGTAGGCGGCCGATGCCGGGATCTTCGACTTGTCCTTGATTTCGATGATCAGGCGCGGATTGCTGTTAAGCTTGGCAATAGCGGCAAAGACGGCGCGCCAGTGGATGTTGCCTTCGCCGAGGCTCCAGTGGCGATCGGCATAGCCATCCGCATCCTGCAGGTGGACATGTTGCAGGCGATTGCCGGCGGCGTGGACGTAGTAGTCGACCGGCGGAGCGCCGGTATAGCCGTGGGCGTAATGGGCATGACCGGTGTCGATGGAAACGGCGACGGCGGGCGAATTGAAGCTGTCGGCGAGGCCGACGCGGATATGGGGATCCTTGTCCTCGATGTTCTCGATGACCATGGTGAGCCCGATGTCTTCGGCGCGCTTGACGGCCTCTTTCAGCGTCAGATGCGTATATTCGATGATCTTCTCGCGCTCGCCCTTATTGTTGTCGAGGTTGTTGTAGGACCACGACGTATAGGGGCTATGGATGACCATTTGCGTGGCGCCGATATTGGCACAGACGTCGAGTGCCTGCAGCAGGCGCTTTGTGACGACGCCGCGGACGTCCGGGTCCTGTGAGGCGATGACAAAGCCCCAGAACGGGCCGTGGATGCCGAGGCGGCCCTGATGGCCGTCAAGCAGCTTGCGGGCGCGTTCGGCCAGCGGAGCCCAGTCGCCGTTGAGGATTTCGGCTTCAACGAAGCTCTGCAGCTCCAGGTCACGCGGCTTTTCGAGCAACCAGTTACGATGGATTTCGACGTCGTCGAGCGTCATGGCGGCGCCAACAATGGGAAGGGAGGTCATGGAGAGGCTCCATTGCGTGGAGAAGATTTAAGCGGGAGAAGAGGCCCGAAGGTCTCGGCACGCCTGTATGAACCCCCTTCTTGTCGATCATATTACAACGGTTGGGAAAGATGGTGTCCCGTTTCCGGGATTTGCGTTTTCCGCTCCCTGAGGTGCCGCAGCCGCGGATAGTTCCCTCTCTCTGCAGGCGGCGGGCGTTTTGGCATGAAAAAAGCCGGGCGCAAGGCCCGGCTTCGAAACGCGAAATAGTGATGAAACCGATCAGGCGGCCCAAGGGCGCGATGCGGCGTTCGACTTTTCGAAATTGTCGATCGCGGAGGATTTTTCCAGCGTCAGGCCGATATCATCAAGGCCGTTCAGCAGGCAGTGACGCTTGAATTCGTCGAGTTCGAACTTCAGCGAGCCGCCGTCCGGGCCGGTGATTTCGAGGTTTTCGAGGTCGATCGTCAGAATGGCGTTGGAGCCGCGCGAAGCGTCGTCCATCAGCTTGTCGAGATCTTCCTGGCTGACCTTGATCGGCAGGATGCCGTTCTTGAAGCAGTTGTTGTAGAAGATGTCGGCGAAGCTGGTCGAGATGACGCAGCGGATGCCGAAATCGAGCAGTGCCCAGGGCGCATGCTCGCGCGAGGAGCCGCAGCCGAAATTGTCGCCGGCAACGAGAATCTTGGCGTTCTGATAGGCCGGCTTGTTCAGCACGAAATCCGGGTTCGGAGAACCGTCTTCATTGTAGCGGGCTTCAGCGAAAAGGCCCTTGCCAAGACCCGTGCGCTTGATGGTCTTCAGATAATCCTTCGGGATGATCATGTCGGTATCGACATTGACGACCGGGAGGGGTGCTGCGACACCGGTCAACTTCACGAACTTGTCCATGGGGTCCTGCCTTCATTCTCGTCTAAGCACGAATTATCCTGCCAATAGAGCAAATCCGGCCCGAAATGAAGGAGAATCTTGGAAATGCTCTAAAAGGCGGCGCTTTGGGCGCTTTGCCCTTCAGCACGTGGCCTGAATTGGACACATGATCAAGGGATTCGGCAATAGGCCGCCCTGCCCTGTTTCAATCTCAGAGATCGATGATGGTGCCGCGACCGTCGTTCCAGATGCGCATTTCGCGCTCGCCGTTCGTCTTCGCCTTGGCGCGCACCGGTGCCGGCTTCATGCGCAGCGAAATCGCGCGGGCCGCCATTAGTACGGTCAGTATAGCACCGACAGCAAGCGTGACCGAAACGGTAAGCAGCGCCATGGCTGCAAACACGGTGATACCGGCAAGCGCGATGAACAGGGAACGGATATTCTGCATGGTCGAGACCTCTCTACACCAAGCAATGTGGTCTTCATCTCTGCCATCTGCAAGAGGAGCATGGCTTTTTGTTGACTTGCTTGTCGATTAAAAGCGCGGCAAAACGGCACAATGAGCCAGTCCGAGAGCCAAACCTCCCCTTCCCGCCCTGCCCGTCTGCGCCGCTCCGTCTTGAGCGTTCCCGCCATCAACCGCCGTGCCCTGGACAAGCTTTCGAGCCTGGATTGCGATGCCGTCATCTTCGATCTCGAGGATTCCGTTTCGCCGGAGAAAAAGGCCGAGGCGCGGGAAAATCTGCGGGCCTTCTTTGCCGCCTCCCCGCTTCCCGGCAAGGAGCGGATCATCCGCATCAATGCGCTTTCCTCGAACTTCGGTGCCGAGGATATGGCGCTGGTCGTGGAGCTGGAGCCGGATGCGGTGCTGCTGCCGAAGGTGGATGAGCCGCAGGATGTGACTGGTGTCAGTGACCGGCTTGCGGAAGCCGATGCGCCGGAAGACTTGCGCATCTGGGCGATGATCGAGACGCCGCGCGGCATCCTGAATGCGGCCGCGATCGCCGAGGCTGGCCGCACGGCCGGCAGCCGGCTCGATTGTTTCGTCGTCGGCCTTAACGATCTCAGGAAGGAAACGGGCGTCCTGCCGCAGCCCGGCCGTCCCTATCTCGTGCCCTGGCTGATGCAGGTGATATTGGCCGTCAGCGCTTACGGCCTCGAGGCCATCGACAGCGTCTTCAACGATTTCAAGGATACTGAAGAATTCGCGGCAGAATGCGGCCAGGGGGTTGCCATGGGCTTTGCCGGCAAGATGCTGATCCATCCGAGCCAGATCGAAGCCGCCAACTGGCATTTTGGCCCTGACAAGGCCGCTGTTGCCGAGGCGGAATCCATCATCGCCGCCTTCGCCGCACCGGATGCCGCCACCCTCAATGTCGTGAACCTCGGCGGGCGGATGGTGGAGCGGCTGCATCTTGTCCAGGCAGAGAGACTCGTCCATAAAGCTCGCCTGATCGAGCAGCGCTCTTCGGGCGCCGCCGGAACGCCCCGTAGCGATGTCTGATTGCTAAATACAAGAAAGATGCCTTGATGAAACTCTACCGCTTTCTCACCGGCCCCGATGACGCATCCTTTTGCCACAAGGTAAGCGCGGCGCTGAACAAGGGCTGGGAGTTATACGGCTCGCCGACCTATGGCTTCAATTCAGCAAGCGGGCGGATGGAATGCGGTCAGGCTGTCGTCAAGGACGTGGCCGGCAAGGATTACGATCCGGATATGAAGCTTTCCGAGCAGTAAGCACCGGCTGAAATTCTCATTCTTCCCGATCGTCTTGCGGCCGGGACCGATATCATCGATCCGTCGCTTCCTCGGCGCTCGCCTCGATGCGCTCCATGTCCTCGTCGCTCAGGCCGAAATGGTGGCCGATCTCATGGATCAGGACATGGGTGATGATGTCGCCGAGGGTTTCTTCGTTCTCAGCCCAGTAATCGATGATCGGCCGGCGATAGAGACGGATCTTGTTGGGCATGTCCCCCGTCTGGGCGGTGAAGCGCTCCGAGATGCCGCGGCCTTCGAAGAGACCGAGCAGGTCGAAGGGCGTTTCCAGCGCCATGTCCTCAAATACCTCGTCATCCGGGAAATCTTCGATGAGGATGACGAGATCACCGGTGAGCGAACGGAATTCGTCTGGCAGGTGGCTGTAAGCCTCCATTGCCAGGGATTCGAATGTACTGATGGAGGGCGAGTGGCGATCCCGCCAATCTTCGCTCTGGTCGACGCGAGCCATGAATATTCCTTCCTTGGCTGGTCATATAGAGACTTTGCGCCGCTTTTACGAGTGTAGATTGCGGCAGAGGAATATTTTCTCATGAAATGGTGTTGACTCTTTTCGCAAGCTCTGGAATCCATAAGAACATAACAGGAACATTATCGATCTGGAGTGAACGTCATGGCCGAGGCTGCCGTGGCGCGGGAAACGCTTTTTGCCCTGCGTGAAACCATTGCCCGACTGGAAGGCAGGCCGATCCCGGCACTGGCGGCCGCGGCGCATGAGACGCTGGCAGACAAGCCGGCGAGGCAGGCGGCTGGTATTGCGAAGTCCCTTCCGGAGCAAACTGGGTTCCTTCCGATCGGTGTCGGCGAGCTCGATACGGCGCTGCAAGGCGGCCTGCCGCTCGATGCGCTGACGGAAATCCGTTCGCTTGGCCTGCGCGATGCCGGGGCCGCAAGCGGTTTTGCCCTGGCGCTTGCCGCGCGGCTGCATGCGCAAGCGTCGGATACGGTCGCGGCCAAGTCTCCGGTTCTGTGGATCGGCGATACGGTCGCGACGATGGAGGCGGGTCTGCCCTATGCCATCGGCATCAGCGATTTCGGGCTGGAGCCTCAGGCTTTTCTGCAGGCGTCGCCCCGCAAGCTGGACGATGCGCTCTGGGTGGCGGAGGCGGCGCTTGGCAGTGCTGCCTTTGCCGCCATCATACTGGAAGTACGCGGCAATCCCGCCCGTTTCGGCCTGACCGAAAGCCGGCGGTTGGCGCTGAGGGCCAAGGCGGCGGGGCGGCCCTTATTTCTGTTGCGACAGGGAGGCGAGGAGGAAGCAAGCAGCGCCCTCTTCCGCTTTTCCGTCGAACCCGCGCCTGCGCAGGCGCGGTCCCTGCCGGATGGATCGGTGCTTGGCGGCAGCATCGGTCACCCGGCCTTTCGTCTGACCTTGGAAAAGAGCCGAAACCCGGCGCCTCTTTCCATAACCTTGGAGTGGAATGCCCATGACCGCCGCTTTGCCCCTGTCTCCGATGTTCAGCACCCTGCCTTTCCCGGCGAACACGCAGCGCATTCTGGCGCTGACCTTTCCGCATCTGCCGACCGACCGGATAGCACGCAAGCGCTGGGGTCTGTCCTGGCGTTCGACAGGCAGGCTTGAAGCGCCGCCGCTCGCCTGTGCCGGCAAGCTCAACAATGCCATGCGGCTGACCGCCCTCAACGAGCGCGCGGAGATGATCGGCCTGAAGCAGGGACAGGGCGTGGCCGAGGCAAAGGCGATCTGTCCCGAGCTCGATGTCATTGAGGAGGACCCAGCAGCGGATCGCAAGCTTCTGGAAGCGATCGCCGACTGGTGCGACCGCTATACGCCATTGGTGGCGATCGACGGCAAGGACGGTCTGTTTCTCGATATTACCGGCTGCGCTCATCTCTTCGGCGGCGAGGAGGCGTTGCTTGAGGACATCCTGATCCGGATTTCCCGGTTGGGCTTCGATGTGCGCGGCGCCATTTCCTCCGCACCCGGCCTCTCCTGGGCCGTTGCCCGCTTTGACGAGAGCCGTATCGTTCCGCCGGAGGCCATGGAAGAGGCATTGGCATCGCTGCCGGTCGCATGTCTTCGGCTTGGCGAGGAGACTATTGCAGCCTTGCAGAAGATGGGCCTGAAGCAGGTGGGCGATCTTCTGGCCGCACCACGAGCGCCGCTTGCCCGCCGGTTCGGCGCGCAGCTGCTGCTGCGGCTCGATCAGGCCGTCGGTCTGGTCGAAGAGCCGATCTCGCCGCGCCGCCCGGTCGCGCAATTGTCGGCCGAGCGCCGGCTGGCCGAGCCGGTGCAGGCCGAAGAGGATATTCTTCAGCTTGCCCGCCAGCTTGCCGAAAGCCTGAAGCCGGGGCTGGAAGCCCGCGGCATCGGCGGTCGCTCCTTCGAGCTCCTGCTCTTCCGTGTGGATGGCGCGGTCTTCCGTATCGCGGCCGGCGCATCGCAGCCGTTGCGTGAGCCGAGCCGGATCGCCAGCCTATTCACTGAGCGCTTCGGCGCCATTCATGACGATCTCGATGTCGGCTATGGTTTCGAAATCATCCGCCTGAATGTGCTTCAGCATGCGCCCTTCGATGCCATGCAAGGCGATTTTGTCGGAGGAGATCGTCAGGAAGGCTCGCTTGCCGCCTTTGTGGATCGCGTGGCCGCCCGGCTGGGGCCGGACTGCCTGCAAGGGTTCGAGCTGCGGCAGAGCCATATCCCCGAACGAGCTGTGCGGCCGCTGCCGGCGATGACCATCCTTAGCTCGAAGCCGCGCACAGGTCAGGAGGATGCTGGCCATGGCTTCTTCCGCGGCGAGCGGCCGCTGCGGCTGTTTCGCATGCCGGAACTGGTCGAAACCATTGCTGCCGAAGTGCCCGATGGCCCGCCCCGGCAATTTCGCTGGCGGCGGGTCATGCATCGGGTCAGCCGGGCCGAAGGGCCGGAGCGGCTTTCGGCGGAATGGTGGCTCGAGGAAAGGCAAGAACCTGACCGCGATTACTTCCAGGTCGAAGATGAGGAAGGCCATCGTTTCTGGTTGTTCCGAAAGGGGCTCTATGGCCGAGGCGCCACGACGCCTGACTGGTACATGCATGGAGTCTTCGCATGAACGCGCGTCCGAGTTTCCACGAACCCGTGCCCTTCTTTGAGATCGGGGTGAGAACGAATTTCTCCTTTCTCGAAGGTGCCTCGCATCCAGAGGAAATCGCGGCGCAGGCCGCCATCCTGAAACTGTCGGGATTTGGAATTGCCGACCGCAATTCGGTTGCCGGCGTCGTTAAGGCGCATGCGCATACCAAGATTCTCTGGGAAAAATACAAGGAGGGCATTGAGAAGAATCTAACGCTTCGAGCGAAGGGCGAGCCAGAAAAGCCGCTTCTGAAGCCGGTCCCTTTCCAGCCGGGCGCGCGCCTGGTGTTTTCGGACGGCACGCCTGACATTCTTGCCTATCCGGAAAACCGTAAGGGCTGGGCGCATCTCTGCCGGCTGTTGAGTGCTGGCAATCTCAGAGCCGAGAAGGGTTCCTGCCAGCTCGAAGAGGCCGATCTGACGGAATGGGGCGACGAGATGATGCTGGCGCTTATTCCCGATGCTGAAAGTGTCGAGACGCAAGAAGGGCAGGAAAAGCTGGAGCAATGCCTGAAGCGGTTATGGATGCGATTCGGCCGGAAGTTCCACATGGTCCTGTCGCCGGCCTATGACGGGCGGGACCGCATGGTCTTCGCCACGCTTTCCATCCTGGCGCAGCGCAATGGCGTGCGGTTGATCGCCAGCAATCAGCCGCTCTATCATTCGACTGAGCGCAAGCCGCTTGCCGATATCGTCGTTTCGATCCGCGAGCATGTGCCGATCGCCGAAGCCGGCTTCAGGCTGGCGGCGAATGCCGAGCGCTATATGAAGGATGCTGCCGAGATGGCGCGCCTCTTCAGGGATTATCCGAAGGCCATCGCCAATACGCAGAAGTTTTTTAGCCGGCTTTCTTTTTCGCTGGACGAGCTGAAACATAATTATCCCGACGAAAGCGTTCCTGGAGAGACCGTTGCGGAAACGCTGAGGAGACTGACCTGGGAGGGGGCCAGATGGCGCTTTCCTGAAGGGATCCCGTCAAAGGTCTCGATGCAGATCGAGCACGAGCTCAAGCTCATCAGGGAGCGGAAATATGAGCCATATTTCCTGACGGTGCACCGCATCATGGAGTTTGCTCGCAGTGCGAATATCCTATGCCAGGGACGCGGATCGGCAGCCAATTCGACCGTCTGTTATTGCCTCAGGATTACTGAGGTCAATCCTGAAATAACAAGCTTGCTTTTCGAGCGTTTCATCTCGACGGAACGCGAGGAGCCACCTGACATCGATGTCGATTTCGAGCACGAGAAGCGTGAAGAGGTTATCCAGTTCATCTACAGGCATTACAAAAAGGAGCATGCCGGGCTGACGGCGGCGGTCACCAGTTATCGCGCACGTTCGGCCGGCCGCGAAGTGGCGAAAGCCTTCGGCCTGTCGGAAGATGTGCAATCGGCTCTTGCGAGCGGCGTCTGGGGCTGGTCGACGGAAGAACTTTCCGAGCGCGAGGCGAAGATTGCCGGCCTCGATCTCAAGGACAAGACGACACGGAACGTCCTTTCCTATGCCTCGACGCTGATGGGATTTCCGCGGCACCTGACCCAGCATGTCGGCGGCTTCGTCATCACGCGGGATCGGCTGGATGAGGTCGTGCCGATCATGCATACGGCGATGGACGATCGCTATATGATTGAGTGGAATAAGGATGATCTCGACAATCTCAATATATTGAAGATCGACGTGCTGGCGCTCGGTATGCTGACCTGCCTTGCCAAGGCCTTCGACCTACTGCTGTTGCATTACGACGTGAAGAAGGCGCTCGCCGACCTTGGGAGCAAGGAATATCCTGATGGCGTGCCGGTCTATGATATGATCTGTCGCGCCGATACGATCGGCGTCTTTCAGATCGAAAGCCGGGCGCAGATGAGCATGCTGCCGCGTCTTCGGCCCCGTAAATTCTATGATCTGGTCATCGAGGTAGCGATCGTCCGTCCCGGCCCCATTCAAGGAGACATGGTTCATCCTTACCTCAAGCGGCGGGATGACGATCTTCACAAGCGGCCGATCGAATATCATCGTCCGGAGTTGAAGGCTGTTCTGGAGCGAACTTTGGGGGTTCCGCTGTTTCAGGAACAGGCGATGCAGATCGCCATCACTGCAGCCGGATTTTCGCCTGCCAAAGCCGATCGGCTGCGCCGATCCATGGCGACGTTCAAGCGAACGGGGAGGGTCGATGAATTCAAGACGGATCTGGTTTCGGGCATGGTCGCGAAAGGCTATCCTCAGGACTTTGCCGAACGCTGTTTCAGCCAGATCGAAGGTTTCGGCGAGTATGGTTTTCCCGAAAGCCATGCGGCCTCCTTCGCTCTGCTCGTCTACGCCTCCTCCTGGCTCAAGGCCTATTATCCGGATGTCTTCTGTGCGGCCATCCTCAATGCCCAGCCGATGGGCTTCTATGCCCCGGCGCAGCTGGTGCGTGACGCACGCGAGCATGGCGTCGAGGTGCGGCCGGTGGATATCAATCGTTCCAGCTGGGATTGCCTGCTCGAGCGGGGACGCTTCGATAAGGATGCGGTCGAGCCGCGCCACGCGTCGATGCGCGGTATTATCAAGACGCAATGTGCCGTCCGTCTCGGCTTCCGGCAGGTCAAGGGTTTGTCCGAAGACGAGATGAAGCAGCTCGTCGAGCGTCGTGGCGATGGTTATCGGTCCGTGCGTGACCTCTGGCTTCGCTCCGGTCTTGCCAAGGCGCAGATCGAACGCCTGGCGGATGCGGATGCGTTCGGCTCCATCGGCTTGAGCCGACGGGAAGCGCTATGGGCCGTGCGGGCGCTCGATGCCAGCAGCGCTGCCGAAAAGCTTCCCCTCTTCGATCTCGGCGATCATGCGGAGCTGCAGGTCGAGCCGGTGGTTGCGCTGCCGGAAATGCTGCCCGGCGAGCAGGTCATCGAAGATTATCGCTATCTGTCGCTATCGCTGAAAGCACATCCGGTTTCCTTCCTACGCGCCGATTTCGCGCGGCAAGGCATCGTGCAAAGCCGGGATCTGCCAAAGGTGGCGAATGGGCGGATGGTGACGATCGCCGGCCTGGTGCTGGTGCGCCAGCGGCCGGGTTCGGCCAAGGGGGTGATCTTCATGACCTTGGAGGATGAAACCGGCGTCGCCAATGCGATCGTCTGGCCGAAGAAGTTTGAGAAATACCGCGCCATCGTCATGGGGGCGCGGCTGGTGAAGATCCGTGGCCGGCTGCAGAGCGAGAGCGGCGTCATCCACGTGGTGGTCGATCATATCGAGGATATGACGCCGGCACTTGGTATTTTGCAGCGCGAGGCGCGGCGTTTTGGCGTCAGCGATCGAGCGGATGAGGCGCTGCGGCCGACCATGGATGTCAGACAGAAGGAGAAGTCCCCTCTGCCGCGTGGAGCCGCTGCAGGGGCAGCGGCGGAAGGCCGCAGCAATGGTGCCGAAACGGCCAGAGTCATGCCGCGAGGCCGCAATTTTCACTGAAATTCCGGCCTCCGCATCCCCGGCGGAGGCCAATGACCTCATGGGCGGACCAGATTCGAATCGTTTCTTTCTTGACAAAGAGCGTCTTCTTTAGCAGATAACAAGACAGCAGGTGTCATGTTTGACGGGCTGAGCGAAGAATGCTGGTTTGCAGTTGTAATTACATCACCGACAAGGAAATCCGGGACGTTATCAACGAACTCCTTGATCAGGACTGTTGGCAGCTCATCGTTCCCGCCAAGGTTTATCACGCCATGGAAAAGCGCGGCCGTTGCTGCGGCTGCTTCCCGAATGTCGTTGATATCATTATACAGACAACCCAAGATTATCATGCCCGCCGCCACTCGACGGAAGCGGAAATATTTGATTTCATGTCCCGCCTGAAAAAATTCCATGAAGACAACAGGAGAGCGGACATTGAAAGGCGACAAAAAAGTCATCGAGCGGCTTAACGAGGCGCTGTTCCTCGAGCTTGGCGCAGTCAACCAATATTGGGTTCACTACAGACTTCTCGAAGACTGGGGCTACACCAAGCTTGCCAAGAAGGAGCGCGCAGAATCCATCGAGGAAATGCAGCACGCCGATCGCCTCGTTGCCCGCATCATCTTCCTTGAAGGCCATCCCAACCTGCAGACGTTGGCGCCGCTGCGCATCGGCCAGAACGTCAAGGAAGTGCTGGAAGCCGATCTCGCCGGCGAATACGATGCCCGCACCGCCTACAAGAAATCCCGCGATATCTGTCACGATGCCGGCGATTATGTCTCCATGAAGCTGTTCGAAGAGCTCTTGGCGGACGAGGAAGGCCATATCGACTTCCTCGAAACCCAGCTCGAACTGCTCGGAAAAATCGGCGAAGCCAAATATGGCCAGCTCAACGCTGACTCCGCCGATTCCGCAGAATAATCGATGCCAGAGCGGTTCAGCTTTTCACGGAAACTCTGAACCACTCTATCTTTTTGTTTTCCGGCAATTCCGAACGGAAAATCGCTACGCACTTTTCCTGGAATTGCTTCAGAATCCGGCCGCGCTGCGGCCGGTTTTTTCGTTCAGTCTTCAGCCTTTAGGCCGGCCAGATGGCTGAACTCCGAAACCACCTGCTCGTAGACCGATCGCTTGAAGGCAACGATCAGACCGGGAAGCTCGGCCATCGGCTTCCACTCCCAAGCATCGAATTCCGGTTCATGACCGCCCGGCGGCGGATTGATGGCGATCTCGCTCTCGTCACCGTCGAAGCGGAAGGCGAACCAGCGCTGCGTCTGGCCGCGGTATTTTCCCCTGAGGCCGATGCCGATCAGCTGCGGCGGCAGATCGTAATTGATCCAATCCTTCGCTTCCGCGAGCAAGGTCACGGCTTTCATGCCCGTTTCCTCATAAAGCTCGCGATAGGCGGCCTTCAGCGGATCTTCGCCCTCATCTATGCCGCCCTGCGGCATCTGCCAAAGCTGCGGTGAGCCGTCATACTCGGAATTGCCGTCCGGAATGCGGCGGCCGGCCCAGACCAAGCCCTCCCGATTCAGGATCATGATGCCGACACAAGGGCGGTAGGGCAGGTCTTCGGCTCTTACGGGCGCGTGGGGCGTGCTCATTTCTCTCTCCAGGGATCAGCCCGGCGAACCGGGCCAGGGGTCAGGGATGTTTCGGGTCGTCGGCAAGCGCCGAGACGGCGACGATTTCAATGCCGCGCATGGCGGCCTCCTCACTCCATTTGCTGATGGCATCGACGCTTTCGTCGAACGCCGAGGCCACGCCGATCGCGGAACCGTTGCGGCGGGCGATGCGCTCGAGCTCATCGAGTTTCCTGAGGATCGCGTCCTGCTGCAGTTCTCCGTCGAGCTGGATATCGGCGAAAGCATGCGGCACTTCCAGTGTCTTGGCGAGCATTCCGGATTTGGATTGCGCCGAAGAGCCATCATCCAGGAATAGCAGGCCGCGCTTTCCAATATCGCGCAGCACAGGTTCCATGGCACTGGGATTGGCGAGGAAGCGGCCGCCAAGATAGTTCATGACACCGGTATAATTGGTGATCTTGCCCATCGCCTTGTGCAGGTTATCGATGTTCCTTGCAGCCGAAAACGAGGTTAGTAGCGTATCCGGGCCGGGATTGTTGCTGGGATAGTCGAAGGGCTCGAACGGCACCTGGATGAGGATCTCATGGCCGCCGCGCCGCGCCTCCTGCATCCAGCGCTGCAGGCTGTTGCCGCTGACGGCAAAAGCAAGCGTGATTTCTTCCGGCAGCTTCTCGATGGCGCGCTGGGTGCCAGTCTGACTCAATCCAAGGCCGCTGACGACGATAGCGACGCGGGTACCGCGCGCGCCGGACCAGGGCCGCGCATATTGATCCATCGGTCGCAGGCCGCTCGGCGATGTGATCGGCAGCTTGCCGAAGGGAGAGTCTTCCAGCAGGCTGTCATTTGGCGTTGCCGCCATGCGCGGGTCCTGGCCCACCTGATTGGCGTTGATCAGGACCGGGCCGCTGCCATCACGGTTGTTCGGGCTGAACATGGTGACGACCGACCCATCGCCGGTAACGATGCGTGTGGTATTGGCGCCGGATTGCGGATCGACCTGGGCTAGTCCGGTCTGTCCGGTTTGCCCGGCCGTAGTCGGCTTGGCTTCGGCTGGAGGAGCCGGATCTTCCTTCTTTGCCGTCTCGACCGGCCGGGTCTTTTGCAGCTGATCGCGCAAAAGCGCCGAATAGAGAGAAAAGCCGGCGATCGCGATCAGGCAGAAGCCGCCGAGAATGCGTCCAAAGGGGATGGAGCGCCGCTGGCGGCCGGGGCCGCGGTTCTGTCCCAACGGTGCATGCAAATCCGTTCCCAAGTTCCAATCCACCCCAAGCGGAAAACTCTATCGGCCTCGAGCATATCGCTCACGGAGAAGCGGAAAAATGCCCGCGGCACTCAAAGCGCTAAAACATGAACAAAATTGTTTCTGAGAGACGTCGGATTCATACGGAATTGAGGCCGGCGGAGACGACCGGAACGCTACACTTCGTCCCGCTCCCTCATCGTGAAAGCGCCGGGTCTGTTTCCAGCCCGGCGCCAGTCCTTACTTTGAGGAAACCGCCTTTTCGGGGTTCGGCGGGAAGGCCGGATCGGTCTTCGCGCCACGCAGCAGGTCGAGTGCGTAGTTGAGCTGGATATCGTCCTTCGGGTCCGGCGGCACGTAGGCCGAAGAACCGGAGCCCTTGTCGGTCTCGCTCTGGCCCTTGATGTGGCCCGGCAGGCTGGATTCGCCTTCCGTCGTCAGCTTGCCCTTCAAATCGTCGGGCAGCGGCTGGTCGACCTTGACATCGGGCGTGATGCCCGTGCCCTGGATCGAACGGCCCGACGGCGTGTAATAGAGTGCCGTCGTCAGACGCAGGGCGCCATTGCCATCACCGAGCGGAATGATCGTCTGGACGGAGCCCTTGCCGAAAGACTGGGTGCCGAGCACCGTGGCGCGACGCAGATCCTGCAGGGCACCGGCGACGATTTCCGAAGCCGAGGCCGAGCCGCCATTGATGAGCACGATGATCGGCTTGCCGTCGGTCAGATCGCCTGGGGTGGCGTTGAAGCGGCGGGTCTCGTCCGGATTGCGGCCTCGGGTCGAAACGATCTCGCCGCGCTCCAGCACGTCGTCGGCAACGTTGATCGCCTGGTCGAGCAGGCCGCCCGGGTTGAGGCGCAGGTCGAGGACGTAGCCCTTCAGCTTGTCGGCCGGGATATCCTTCTTGATCTTAGCGATCGCGGCTTCGAGATCCGGCGTGGTCTTTTCGGTGAAGGAGATGATGCGGATATAACCGACATCGCCACCTTCCTCGCGCGACTTGACGGCGGCAACGGCGATGACATCACGGATGACGGTGAGCTCGATCGGCTTGTCGACGCCCTTGCGCATCAGGGTAAGCTTAATCGGCGTCTTGACCGGGCCGCGCATCTTCTCGACGGCATCTTCCAGCTTCAGGCCGCGGACGGACTGGCCGTCGATGGCGGTGATATAGTCGCCGGCAAGGACACCGGCCTTGGCAGCCGGCGTATCGTCGATCGGGGTGATGACCTTGACGAGATCGTTGTCCATCGTCACTTCGATGCCGAGGCCGCCGAACTCACCCTTGGTCTGGGTGCGCATATCTTCCGCATCCTTGGCGTTCATGTAGCTCGAATGCGGGTCCAGCGACGATAACATGCCGTTGATGGCGGCTTCGACGAGCTTGTCTTCCTGGGGAGGGGTCACATACTGCGCGCGGACGCGCTCAAAGACATCGCCGAAAATCGACAACTCCTTATAGGTGGAAGTGCCAGCGGCTTCCGCCGGCGCTACCGCCGAGTAGATAACGCCCATCGCGGTCGCACCCATCAATGCGCCGACGAGAACAAGAGAAGCCCTACGTATCATTGCGTGCCTTTCCAGTGTCTTTGGAGGTCCACCAGGGCCGAGAATCGACTGGTTTTCCATCTTTTCGGAATTCAATGTAAAGCGTTGGCCGATCCGTTTCCAGCGCCAATGCGGTCGCGCTCGCGACTCTTTTCTGGCCCATCGTGGCAAGCGGTTCGCCAGCGAAGACGAATCTGCCAGGGCGCGTCTTGATCGCGTCCATGCCCGACAGCACCATGTGATAGCCGTCGCCCGTATCCAGGATGATCATCTGTCCGTAGCTGCGAAACGCGCCGGCGTAGACGACCGTGCCGTCGGCGGGAGCCGTGACCAGTGCTTCCGGGCCGGTCGCGACGGTCAGTCCCATCGCGGTGTGGCCGGTGCCATCGTCGTCGCCGAACTGGCGGAGAATATCGCCCGCCACGGGCAGCTCCAACTTTTTCTTCAGGTCTGAAAATGGATATGCGGGCGTAATGCGGTTTTTATCGGGCACGCCATTCTCGGCAAGGGCTTTCGCCTGCTCGCGCTGCTGTTCGGTCATCTGCGCGCGGCGCGCTTCTTCCGCGCGGGCAGCAGCGGCAGCGTCCCGCACTGAGCCGATCTGACTTTCCAGCGAGGCGACGAGCCCTTCCAGGCTGGTTGCCTGACCGGCCAGCTCCTCCGCGCGCTTGCGCTCCGCCTCAAGCTGAGTGGCGTTTTCCTTGCTGTGCTTGTCATTTTCCGCAATCAGCAGATCCATGCGCCGCTCCTCCTCCAGACTGTTGGTCATGGTGGTGGTGAAGCTCGCCTTTTCGGCGGCGGTATCGGCTTGCAACTTGCTGAGATCGGTCAGATCGGCGATGAGCTTGTCCGTCTCCTTGCGCATTCCGGGCACGACGGCGCCAAGAAGAATGGCGCTGCGCACCGAGGCGAGCGCATCGTCCGGCGTGACCAGCAAAGCGGGTGGCGGATTGCGTCCCATGCGCTCCAGGGCGCCGAGAACCTCGGCTAGCAGCGCGCGGCGTTGGTGCAGCGAGGCACGGATCTTGTCTTGCCTGACGGCTAGGTTCGTCAGCGTCTTCTCGCTTTGCTGGATCTTGCGGTCCAAATCCTTGCGGCGGGCGGCACTGTCGATCAGCGCCTGGCGTAGGCTTTCGGTGCTCTTGTCGAGAGAGGCGATGCTGTCTTCCAGTTCCTTCGTCTTGCCGGACGAAAGGCTGATCGTCTTTGAAAGCGCATCGAGCTGCGCGCGGGTCTCATCGCGCTTGCGCGCAAGGTCTGCCGCCGGGTCAGGGGTTTCCTGTCCAGGTGCCGATGCCGTCGCGGAAGGGCGATCGTCAGGCGCTTGCGGCGCGATGGCATCCGCTTCCTGCGCGACGGCGACGTCCTCCCGAGAGAAAGGGCCTGCCATATAGGCGCCCACGCCGAGCATTGCCGCCAAAGCTGGCAGCACGATACGCGAGAGCATGGGCGGGGCTTTTCTCATCCAGTCGGTTCAGCCTGGTCCCTTCGGATCGCGCGAAAATCAGCTGATTTGCCGCAATCATCCAGGAAGCATCGTCATTTTCAGGGCGGGAATCAAAACACGCCTGTGTGAGCGTTTCGTTAACGCAAAAACGGGGAAAGCCAAACTGTTTTCAAAACGGATGGAGCAATCACACCCGGTGGTAGGGGTGTCCGGAGAGGATGGTCACGGCTCGGTAGAGCTGTTCGGCAATCAGGATGCGCACGAGCTGGTGCGGCCAGGTCAGCTTTCCCAGGCAAATGGTCATGTCGGCCTTGTCGTAGAGGGCGGGGTCGAGGCCATCGGCGCCGCCGATGGCAATCGTCAGGTCGCGCTTGCCCTGATCGCGGTATGTTCCGAGCATGGCGGCGAAGGCTTCACTGTCGAGCGCCTTACCGCGTTCATCGAGAAGAATGAGGACACCGCCTTCAGGGTGCGCCTTTTGCAAGAGGCCCGCTTCTTCACGCTTGCGGGTCTCGCTGTTGGAGGCGCGGCTTTCGGCAACCTCGGTCATGCGCGCCATTTCCAGGCCGATGGCCGGCCCGGCCTTGGCGAAACGGTCAAGATAGCGAGCCGCAAGATCCTTTTCCGGGCCGGCTTTCAGCCGTCCCACCGCAAAAAGACCTATCCGCATCCCCGCTCCCACGCATATCCGCCGTCATGGCGGCACAAAACGAAACTCTTGCCGAGAGTTCATCTCCGGCGATGTAAACCTGCACACGGGGGGCCGGAAAGGCGCCCTTGGATCCTTGCGCATTCCGGGCGGAAAACCGCTGCGCAGTTTTCCTGGAAATGCGGTCGCTCCGCTAGTGCAGCGTGCCTTCGTCGAGATCGGGTGCTGCCCACATCTTTTCGATGTTGTAGAACTCGCGAATCTCAGGTCTGAAGACGTGAACGATGATGTCGCCGGTGTCGATCAACACCCAGTCGCCGCCATCGAGACCCTCGACGCGGGCATTGCCGAAGCCCTCGTCCTTGAGATCGGTCATGAGATGGTCGGCAATCGCCAGGACATGGCGGTTCGATCGGCCGGAGACGACGACCATGTAGTCTCCAAGCGCAGACTTGCCAGCAATGTCGATGGTGACGATATTTTCGGCCTTGGAATCCTCGAGGCTTGCGAGGACGGCTTGCAGGGCGCGGGCAGCGGCATCGGCGCCACGTTCCGAGCTCTTCGGGATAACGACAGGCGTTCTTCCCTTGGCGTGTACTGTTGTCAGTGCTCTTCCTTCCTTGAGTAACAGAACATGCACGTGAGTGATCTGAGTCGATCACGTTATAAAGATAGGCATCAAAGCATTAAGGTTTCAAGACGCAGGTGGCCATCTTGAGGCGTTGAAGACAAGGATTTGTGTCCGAATAGGGCGCTTTCGCACCAGATATGGGCGAATATTCGTGCCGAAGACGAAAATCAGCCCTCCTGGCGCACTCCATCGACAAGAATAAGGTTGCGGCTGAGTGCCTGATCGCGGACTTCGAGGGCATGCGCATATTCCGGCGAGCGATACCAAGCTCTTGCTCGTTCCAAATCCGGAAACTCGACGATCACGATCGCCTGCGGCGACCAGTCGCCTTCCAGCTTTTCGATCGGGCCGCCGCGGACGAGATAATGCCCTCCATAGTGGGCGATCGAGGCGGCTGCGCGGGTCCGGTAGGTCTGGAAGGCCTCGGCATCGCTCATCGTGACATCGGAGATGATATAAGCCGGCATTGTTTTTCCCATCCGTGCGGCGACAAAGAACTCGCGCCACTCCTGTTTGGAAGGGCGCCATTGTATTGGAAATCAGATAGGCGGTTACCGTCCCCCGTCCATTCTCCCGGCATGTACAGGCGCGCGAAAGCCGCCTATAAACCATTGAGACCAGACCGTTACAGGTGCCATGACCGACGCTCCGCAGCCATCGTTGAAGCCCATTCTCCGTATCAGCTTTTCCGGGCAGGATCGGCTTGGGCGCGGCAAGATGGAGCTTCTCGAGCATATTCAGGAGACCGGCTCGATCTCGGCCGCCGGCCGTGCCATGGATATGTCCTATCGCCGCGCCTGGCTGCTCATCAGCGAACTCAATCACATGTTCCGCGAGCCTGTCGTCGAATCGCAGCGCGGCGGCCAGAAGGGCGGCGGCGCCGCCCTGACGCCATTCGGCGAGGAGTTGCTGCGGCGGTTCCGCGGCATGGAAACGACGCTGCGCGCGGCAATAGCCGATGACCTGAACTGGCTCGAAGCCAATCGCAGCTCCGCGAATGCTTCCGTGAAAAAATCCTGACTAATGTTCGAGCGCCACGGTCTTGATGACCGCATGGACCGGCAGGCCGATCCGTAATCCCAGCCGGTCGACTGAGAATTGGGTGATGCGGGCAGTGACGATGTCGCCGCCGCAATCGACCCTGACCTCAGCCGTTCCGTCGGCGGCCGTGCCAATTCCCTGCACTTCGCCGTCGAGGATATTGAGGGCGCTAAGACCCTCGGGCCGCGTCGTTGCCAGTATGACGTCACGGGCGGGAATATGGACACGAACGGTCTTGCCGACCGTCGCCGTCTGACCCGGTACAAAGAGTTTTGCCGTCTTCAGAGCAATGACTGTCAGATGATGGCGATCGTCCATCGATTCCACGCGGCCTTCCAGCAATACGCCGGCTTCGCGGCGGTCGGCCGCCAGCGGGCCGGACAACTGGCTGAAGATGTCGACGGCGGCCCCGATCGTCTCGATCTTGCCATCACGCATGACGATGACGCGGTTGGCGAGCCGCGCCACTTCGGCAATCGAGTGGCTGACATAGATGATCGGAATTTTCATCTCGTCGCGCAGCCGTTCGAGATAGGGCAGGATTTCCGCCTTGCGGGCCTCGTCGAGCGCGGCAAGCGGCTCGTCCATCAATAGGAGCTGCGGCGAAGAGAGCAGGGCGCGGCCGATCGCGACCCGCTGCTTCTCGCCGCCGGAAAGTTTTGCCGGCCGGCGATCGAGCAGGCCGCCGATGCCGAGAAGATCAATGACGCTGTCGAAGTTTTCGCTACGTTCGTATCCGGGTGCGAACCAGCGGCCATAATTGAGGTTCTGCCGCACAGATAGATGCGGAAACAGGCGCGCCTCCTGAAAGACATAGCCGAAGCGGCGGCGGTGACGCGGCACGAAGATCTGCCTGTCGGTGTCGGCAAGCACGGTATCATCGAGGCTGACGCGGCCGTGATCGGGCCGGGTCAAGCCGGCAATGATGCGGACGATCGACGTCTTGCCGGAGCCGGAGCGCCCGAAAAGGGCCGTCACGCCGCCATCGGACGTGAATGCAGCCTCCAGGGAAAAGGCGCCGAGGCGGTGGCGAATATCGACCAAGAGCGTCATTCAAAATCTACCCTACGGCCTGCGAGATAGGCGAGGAATTCCGAGGCGAGCAGCGCCGCCATGGAAATGACGATGGCGACGATGGTCAGCCGCATGGCGCCGGCATCGCCGCCTGGAACCTGCGTGAAGGTGTAGATCGCCGAAGACAGCGTCTGGGTCTCGCCGGGAATGTTGGAGACGAAGGTGATGGTGGCGCCGAATTCGCCCATGGCCTTGGCGAAGGAGAGGATCATGCCGGCGATGATCCCGGGCAGGATCAAGGGCAGCGTGATCGTCAGAAAGGTCCAGATGGGGCTGGCGCCCAGCGTGCCGGCGGCTTCCTCCAGCTTGCGGTCGACGGCTTCGATCGACAGGCGGATGCTTCTGACCATCAACGGGAAACCCATGACGCCGCAGGCAAGTGCTGCCCCAGTCCAGCGGAAGGAGAAGACGAGGCCGAGATATTGATCAAGTAAAGATCCGATCGGGCCCTTTCGGCCGAAGAGGATCAGGAGGATGAAGCCGGTGACGACGGGCGGCAGGATCAGCGGCAGATGGATGACGCCATTGAGGACCGATTTACCCCAGAACCGGCCGCGTGCGAGCAGGAGGGCAGCGACAATGCCGAAGGGTAGGCTGACCAGCATGGCGACAATGGAGACGCGCAGGCTCAGCTCTATTGCAGTCCATTCGTCGCTGCTCAGACCCAACGCTTCCAAATATCCGCCCCTTAAAACATCTCAGGCTCGCCACGAGGCAGCGAGCCTGAGGGCTTGAACTTTTCATACCTGACTTGCGGTGATGACGCTCACTGCTTCAGGATCGTGAAGCCCTCATGCTCGAAGAACGGAACAGCCTTAGCCGATTTCAGAAAGTCGAAATAGGCTTGTACGTCCGGGTTCTTGCTGCTGCTGGTGATGGCGATCGGGTAGACGATCGGCGGGTGGCTGTCTGCCGGAAAGGTGCCGACGACCGCAACGCCAGGATCGGCCGAGACATCGGTCTGATAGACGATGCCGTAAGGCGCTTCGCCGCGCGAAACGAGCGCGAGGGCTGCGCGAACGCTTTCAGCGCCAGCGACCTTCTTTTCGACTGAAGCCCAGACGCCGAGCTTTTCGAGCGCCGTCTTGCCGTATTTGCCTGCTGGTACCGATTCCGGCTGGCCGATCGCCAGCCGGCCGTCGCCAAGCAGGTTAGCAAGATCGAAGTCCTGCTTGATCTCGACCGGCTTCGCCTTGTTCTTGGCGGCGACGAGAACGAGCTTGTTACCCAGCAGGTTGACGCGACTATCGTCCTTGATCAGCTTCTTGCCGGCGACATAATCCATCCAGTTCGTGTCAGCGGAGATGAAAACATCGGCCGGCGCGCCGTTTTCAAGCTGCTTTGCAAGCGGTCCGCTCGCCGCGTAGGAGACAGTGACCTCCTTGCCGGTTTCCTTGGTGAAGGCGGCATCGGCGTTGTCGAGCGCGTTCTTCATGCTGGCGGCGGCAAAGACGACGATCTTGTCGGCGGCGAGTGCCGGTGCCGGAATGACCGAAAGGCCGAGCCATGCGGCTGATACCGCGGCGGTTGCGAGCTTGATCCATTGGCGTCGGCTGGTGGTCATCCTAATTCTCCCAAAGATGTCGACATATTTTGAGAGATATAACGACATGCGAGGCTTGACTAGGGATGTATTTGCAAAAATACATCGCGATATGATCGCGTAAACCTACGAATTTTATGGATTTTCCGCGACGAAGTGCATACGAACGATTTTGGGCATTACAAAAATGCATGACTGAATTTGCCCAGTCGATTGGCGAACGCTCACGAAGTACGACGTAACGTTACGAACCGTGGAATCTTGCGCCATTCTTTCGCCGAATTAAGTCCGATACTGAAAATCAAATGGCGAGAACTTCGCAAAAGAAGCGTTTTTTGGGCAGAAAATTTTCATAGTCATGCATCATATGCATTGCTGCATTGCGCAATGGCCCATTTATCAATCGGTAAAATCTGGTAAAACATAATCATCGAAACGGCGATCTCCTCCTCCCAATGCCGTTCGATATGGATCAGCAACTCTCCTCCTCCCAGTTGCTGATCAGGTTCAAAAGCCCGACGCACCTCCTCCCGCGTCGGGCTTTTTATTTTTCAGGCTTCCCAAAAAATTGGCGGAATTATTGAGCGGCGCGCAAGGCGGTCGAGCTCAGTGCCGAACGCGGTCCATGGATAAAGGTCCAAGCCGGCGCACGCTTCTTCCAGAGTACGCGTGCGTCATCTTCATCCACGCGCGCGTAGTGGAAGGTCTTGGCCATCTTGGCCGAGAGATAGGAGAGCGTCGATCCCGGCCGGTCGATGACAGCGATCGGAAAGGTTTGCGCGATTTCCTGCCATTTCTGCCAGCGATGGAACGTGTTCAGGCTGTCGGCGCCCATGATCCAGATGAAGTGGACATGACGGTTGCGCGCCTTCACATGCGCCAGCGTATTGGCCGTGTAGCTCATGCCCAGCGTCTGCTCGAAAGCTGTCACCTTGATGCGCGGATTGTGGAGGATCTGCTCGCTGAGCGCGATGCGTTCGGCAAGCGGCGCCAGATGATTGCGGCTCTTCAGCGGGTTGCCCGGCGTTACCATCCACCAGAGCTGATCGAGGCCAAGCCGGCGGATGGCGATCTCGGCAACCAGTGCATGCCCTTCATGCGGCGGGTTGAAGGACCCGCCGAAAAGACCGACCACCATGCCGCGCTCGGCATGGGGCATGCGCAGATAGCGTTGATCGATCTCTTCTGTCAGCACGTTAGGGCCGTATCTGTCCGGTGCCGCGAACGCGATATTTGAAGGAAGTGAGCTGTTCTACGCCGACAGGCCCGCGCGCATGCATCTTGCCGGTGGCGATGCCGATTTCCGCGCCCATGCCGAATTCGCCGCCATCGGCAAATTGCGTCGAGGCATTGTGCAGCAGGATCGCCGAGTCGATCTCGGTGAAAAAGCGCTCGACAACGTCAGGATCTTCGGCAATCACGGCTTCGGTATGGTTCGACGAATATTTGCCGATATGGGCAATGGCACCGGAAATGCCGTCGACCAGCGCGACCGAGATGATCGCGGCCAGATATTCGGTCGTCCAATCCTCTTCCGTGGCCGCCTTGAGGCCGGGAACGAGCTGCAGGACATCGGCGGAGCCACGGATTTCGCAGCCTGCCGCGGCAAGGCCGTCAAGCAGCGGCCTCAGATGGGTGGAAGCGACCTTCTTGTCGACCAGCAGTGTTTCAGCGGCACCGCAAATGCCGGTGCGGCGCATCTTGGCGTTGACGACGATGGATTTCGCCATGTCGAGATCAGCCGAGGCATCGATGTAGATGTGGCAGAGGCCTTCAAGATGGGCAAAGACCGGCACGCGCGCCTCGGTCTGCACGCGTCCGACGAGGCTCTTGCCGCCGCGCGGCACGATGACGTCAATATTACCTTCGAGGCCGCGCAGCATGGCGCCGACGGCAGCGCGATCGCTGACGGGCACGAGTTGGATAGCATGTTCCGGCAAGCCTGCTGCCTTCAATCCTTCGACCAGGCACTCATGGATTGCCTGCGAGGAGCGGCGCGAGTCGCTGCCGCAACGCAGGATCACGGCGTTGCCTGCCTTCAGGCACAGTGCGCCGGCGTCGGCCGTCACGTTCGGCCGGCTTTCGAATATAACGCCGATGACGCCAAGCGGCGTGCGGACACGCTCGATCTTAAGGCCGTTCGGACGATCCCAGGCGGCGATGACTTCACCGACGGGATCGGCGAGGGCAG
This sequence comes from Martinezella sp. CNPSo 3795, assembly GCF_057784475.1. Lineage (NCBI taxonomy): Bacteria > Pseudomonadati > Pseudomonadota > Alphaproteobacteria > Hyphomicrobiales > Rhizobiaceae > Martinezella > Martinezella sp. CNPSo 3795. The sequence goes on from NZ_JBXSOQ010000017.1 coordinate 81,262, forward strand.
TAATGGCGCGGATGCCGTCTGCCATCTCGGCGACGCGCTTGTCGTTCAGCGTCAGGCGGTCGACGAAGGAGGCAAGCATGTCGGTACCCTCGACGTCTTTCAGGTCTTTCGCGTTTTCAGCGAGGATATGATCCTTACGAGCCAGAATGGCATCCGCCATGGCATTCAGTGCCTTGTTCTTGCTCTCCGTCGACGCGAAAGCCAACGGTCGCGACGCAGCCCGGGCCTTGCGGCCGATATCGTTCATCAGCGCGTCGATGTCGGGGCTTTGTGCGACAGTATCAAGCATGAGCTTCATCCTTCTTCGATTTCTCGGCCTTCGTCTTGACGGATGCCGTCATGACGAGGTCGTCGCGATGCACCATGGCGGCGCGGCCGGCATAGCCGAGGATCGCCTCGATCTCAGCCGATTTGCGGCCGGTAATCTGGCGGGCCTCTTCGGCATCATAGCCGACAAGGCCGCGGGCGATTTCGCGGCCGGAGGGGCCGATGACGGCGACGGTGTCACCTCGGCCGAAATGACCGACGACTTTACGGACACCGGCAGGCAGCAGGCTCTTACCAGCGCCAAGCGCGGTCACTGCGCCATCGTCGACATGCAATTCGCCGGCCGGCTGCAGCTGCCCGGCAATCCAGGTCTTGCGGGCGGTGACGGGCGTGCCAGACGGCGCGAACCAGGAGGAGCGGGCGCCGCTCTCGATCGCATTCAGCGGCCGATCGGTCTTGCCCGATGCGATAATCATGGCGCAGCCAGCCCCGGTTGCGATCTTGCCAGCATCGATCTTCGTGCGCATGCCGCCGCGCGACAGTTCCGAGGCGGCGCCGCCGGCCATGGCTTCGATCTCGGGCGTGATCTCCGCGATGGTATCGAGGAATTTCGCCTGCGGATCGAGATGCGGCGGGGCGGTATAAAGGCCGTCGATGTCGGATAGCAATACCAGCAGATCGGCGCCGGTCATGGTGGCGACGCGGGCGGCGAGGCGATCATTGTCGCCATAGCGGATTTCGCTTGTCGCGACCGTATCGTTCTCGTTGATGATCGGCACGGCGCCGATCTTCAGGAGCTGGTTGATGGTGGCGCGCGCATTGAGATAGCGCCGGCGCTCTTCCGTGTCACCGAGGGTCAGCAGGATTTGGCCGGCGACGATATCGTCATGCGACAGGCTTTCCGACCAGGCGCGGGCGAGCGAAATCTGGCCGACGGCCGCCGCCGCTTGGCTCTCCTCCAGCTTCAGTGCGCCCGAGGGCAGGTCGAGCACGGAGCGGCCGAGCGCGATCGCGCCCGAGGAAACCACCAGCACATCGATGCCCTTGGCCTTCAGGGCGGCGATATCCGCGCACATGCCGTCGAGCCAGGATTTCTTCAAGCCCGTCTTGCGATCGACGAGAAGGGCGGAGCCGATCTTGATGACGATGCGGCGGTAGCGATCGAGCGGCTTGCGGGCAGTCATCCCTGATGATCCCCGTCGTCACCACGGCGTTCGTAGTCGTCTTCGCCCGCATCGTCGGAAAGCTGCATGTCTCGGTGCCGCAGCTTCGGCGTTTTCGCGGGCTTATCCGCTTCGCCGGCGTTGGCTTCGACGATCACGTCGCGCAGCGCGCGCAGCACTTCCGTCATACCGCGGCCGGTGGCGGCCGAAATCTGGAAGGGCGTCTTACCGCAGGCCCGCGCCAGCTCGCGCGTCTTCTTCTTCAGCGTTTCCTCATCCAGCACGTCGATCTGCGAGAGGGCGACGATCTCCGGCTTGTCAGTGATGTCGTTGCCATAGGCTTCGAGCTCGTGCTTCACGGTCTTGTAGGCTTTACCGACCTTTTCTTCCTGGGCGGAGACCAGATGCAGGAGTACGCGGGTGCGCTCGACATGGCCAAGGAAGCGGTCGCCGATGCCCACACCTTCGTGGGCGCCTTCGATCAGACCGGGAATATCGGCCAGAATGAATTCCTGACCGTCGATGGTGGCGACGCCGAGATTAGGATGCAGCGTCGTGAAGGGATAGTTGGCGATTTTCGGCCGGGCGCGGCTGACCGCGGCAAGAAAGGTCGATTTTCCAGCATTCGGCAGGCCAACGAGGCCGGCATCGGCGATCAGCTTCAGCCGTAGCCAGATGGTCTTTTCTTCGCCTGGGAGGCCCGGATTGGCCCAGTCCGGCGCCTGATTGACCGAGGATTTGAAATAGGCATTGCCGAAGCCGCCATTACCGCCGGCGGCCAGCCGGAAGCGCTGGCCTTCTTCGGTCAAATCGCAGATTAGCGTTTCCTGGTCTTCTTCGAAGATCTGCGTTCCCACGGGCACTTTCAGCGTCACGTCGTCGCCCTTGGCGCCGGCGCGGTTCTTGCCCATGCCATGCATGCCGACCTTCGCCTTGAAGTGCTGCTGGTAACGGAAATCGATCAACGTATTCAGGCCGTTGACGGCCTCGACCCATACGTCTCCGCCACGGCCGCCATCGCCACCATCCGGACCGCCGAACTCGATGAACTTCTCGCGGCGGAAGGAGACGCTGCCCGCGCCGCCATCGCCTGAGCGAATATAGACTTTTGCTTCATCGAGAAATTTCATCTTACGTCCGTCACTCGGTGTCGCGCATATCCCTTCGGATCGAGTGGGATTCACAAAGCCTATGCGCTCTTTTCAATATCTGCCGCTCGCTCTGCATCCAAAAGACGCATCGGGCGACCGTTTGCCCGTCATGCCGCCTTCGATATAGGCGCTTCGGGCTGAGGTCAAAGAATATCGTGCTGCTCCAGTGCCATAAAGGGCGGAACTGTACAATTGGCATGATGGTCATCGCCGGGCGGGCCAGCGATGACCGATTTTCGGGGCCTCAGGCTGCCTGCGAGAGCCGCAGCGCGCCCGGCTTCAGCACGGTTTCGATATGCGGAACCATGGTGTTGCGGGCAAAGCTGTAGATCTCCGAGCAGCCGATGATCTCGAAGCCGAGCTTCTGCTGCAGCTTGAGCGACGCCGGATTATCGGCGAAGACGCCGGAATAAACGGCGACTTCGGGCATGCGGCGGGCAAAACGTTCGAGCGCAGCCTTGACCGCTTCGGTCATGATGCCTTGCCGCCAGTAGAAGCGGTTCAGCCAATAACCGAGGTGCCAGCGGCCGTGGCGAAGCTCGATGCCGACGCAGCCGATATGAGCATCATCCCGCTCGGTGATGGCGAGCTCCCAATCGACACCGAGGCCGGAAGTGTGCTCGACCAGCCAGTCGAGCGCATCCTGCCGGTCATAGGGCGCGGGAACGCGGGCCAGCATGCGGGTGACGGCGAAATCCGAAAGCGATTCCGCAATCATATCGGCGTCGCTGAGCCGGTGCGGGCGCAGCGTCAGTCGGCCGGTCTGGATGACCGGCGTCGGCCCAGGCATCAAAATCCGGGCATCGCGGCGGGTGAGGGCGAGAGCGTTCATCTCATGCCTCCCCAGCTGCGCAGCGAGATCCAAGTCTTGCGATCGAGCCTGTACCATTCGACCGGAACGGTGCTGCCGAGCGCCAGCGACGCGGCAAGGCCGGATCCCTGGAACTGGAAGCCGCACTTCTGGACGACACGCCTGGAGGCGACGTTCGTTACCCGGCAACGGGCATCGATCTGCGCGACGTTCTCACGCGTGCGGAAGACCATGTCGATAAGGGCATGGGCCGCTTCCGTGGTGTAGCCCTGGTTCCAGTAGGGTTCGCCCAGCCAGTAACCGATCTCGACCGTGTTCGGATCACCCGTGGGCTCTACCCCGCAGCAGCCGAGAAAGGCGCCGTTGTCGGCTTTGGTAATGGCATAGACGCACTTGCCAATCTCGCCAACCTTCGTGCGTCGCACGAAATCGGCGGCATCGGCGGTCGTATACGGGTGCGGCATACGCGATACCATTGTGGCGACATTGGCGTTGTTGGCGAGATGGGCAAGGGCGTCGATGTCTTCTTCGTGGGGGGCGCGCAGAACGAGCCTTTCCGACAATAAGACGGGGCAATCGGTCCTTAACCTATCCGGCCTCAGCCGTTCTTCGGGAGACCTTGATTGGTCTTCCCTTAACAATTCGCCTTGCATGGTTCAGTCCTCCTTGGTTGAGGGTAAAGAAAAAGGGGAGATGGCGCCCCATCTCCCCTTTTTCTGGACTGAACCTGATGCGGTCAGCCGGGTCGATGAGACGCCGGCTGTTTTAGAGCGCTACCGGCTTATTCCGCTGCTTCCGCTTTCGGCATTACAGACACGTACACGCGGCCATTGGCCTTCGTACGGTAGTTCACGTTGCCCGCCGTAAGCGCAAAAATCGTGTGATCCTTGCCGAGGCCAACGTTGGAACCCGGGTGCCACTGCGTGCCGCGCTGACGCACGATAATGTTGCCTGCGATGACGGCTTCGCCGCCGAACTTCTTCACGCCAAGGCGCTTGGATTCGGAATCGCGACCGTTGCGCGAGGAACCGCCAGCTTTTTTGTGTGCCATTGGAGTTCTCCTTTAAACCTTGATCCCGTTACTTACTTGGCAGCCACGATGTCCGTGATGCGGACAACAGTGTGATGCTGGCGATGGCCGCGCGAACGCTTCGAGTTCTGACGACGGCGCTTCTTGAAGGCGATAACCTTCTTGCCGCGGTTGTGCTCGACCACTTCGGCCTTGACGGAAGCGCCCTTGACGAAGGGAGCACCAATCGCAGCGTCGGCGCCTTCGCCGATAACGAGGACTTCGGTGAATTCTACGGTGTCGCCGGCGGTCACTTCGAGCTTCTCGATGGTCAGCACGTCGTTGGCTGCCACACGGTATTGCTTACCGCCGGTCTTGATGACTGCGAACATTTTTTATCCTTTCATGTTCGTTCCGGCTCTCTCGCCTTAAGGACGAGCGGCCGTCTTTTTATCAGTCGAAACTTAGCAGGGATTCCAAAGGCTTGAGCCTTCAAAAAGATCTGCCGGTGAAACCCTGCGCGAAGCAGGGCTGGCAAGGCGCGGACTTATCCACACCTATTGCGTCGCACGGGATATATAAGCGTCCCTGATCTGTCAAGGCAAAAGGATGAAAAGCTTTCATATTCGCCCTTGCTATCCTCTTCGTCTCTCGCTATGTAGCCCTCCGCGCCGAACAGCGCCGACCAACATAACCGGAGAGGTGGCAGAGTGGTCGAATGCACCGCACTCGAAATGCGGCATACCTGCAAGGGTATCGTGGGTTCAAATCCCACCCTCTCCGCCATAAATGTTTGTATTATCATGCGCTTATGATGCTGGTGTCTGCGGCAAGCGTCGCGAGTTTTTACTCTCTGCGATCACAATTAATCACAGGGCCACGTTAAAGGTGCCGCACGACGCACCTGCTTCTCGGAATTCAACTCACATTTTGGATTGCTTTGCACAGGCAACCATGGATGCGGATTTAACACGTCGCGACGGATATGTTGAAGAAATCGAGTTTTTTTAACTTATCGAGTCGGCATATGTTAAATCCGTCCTACCAGCTTCCCGATCTGACGTCGCTTGATGGCTTGGAAATGATCGAAGTTTTCAAGGCACTCGCGGCAGCCAACAGATCGCTAGCTGAGCTGTAGCTGCGAACCGAACATCTCAAGCGGCCCTGCGGTTGCCTTCCCTAAATATATCGGCCCGATCGGCGTAACTACTGGTCGGCCTTCATCGTTTGGAGAATGAAAAGCGGTTAGCCGTTTCGAACTTTGATCAGCGCCATTCTCCTAGCATGTATTTCATGCTGCTCCATGGTGATTTTATATATTTCTTTTTGCTCAATTATCGTTATGCCCATGATTTTGTTGTTTAGAATTGCTGATGATCTAAGTTCGAGTAGTGCGTATTTCATTCCGAGTTTTTCAAATTCAGCAATTTCTTCTTTATTCATTCTTAAAAAATCCACCTTACACCTCAATGTTGCTTAAAAGGTATTTAAAATCATCTGAAAAGGTGAAAGGCAATACCGTGCGCGGCGATAAATTTGGATTTGTCGGAGGGACCGGGCAAGAATCCGCGCGCCCCGCTCCGGGACTGGCTTCCTTCACAATCGGCGCTAAAATGGATCACGCGGCTATCTCATCCTGCTATCGGTGACGCGGCGTTTCACGAGCAAGCGAGTGACTGAGAGCGTTAGAGCGCGCCTGTCCCGCTGCTCGAATGACTCGCCCATAGTTTCCCGGCAGCATTATAGAGCCCTCCTCGAGAAGGGTATGAGTAAAGTCAAAGCCATTTCCTCTCCGTAGGTTGAATGATGCCAGTACTCAAACGCCCAGGCATGAAACGTTTGCGCAAGAGCTTGCCAAACCTGAAAGGAATGATGATGGCGAGTAAAAGCGCAAAAGTTGCCGTTGCTTTAGGCATCGCATTGGCGCCGCCGGCCGAAGGCTATTACGGGTATGTCCACAAAGACCTGATCGGCATACTCACCTATTGCTACGGCGAAACCCAGAATGCGAAGGACATGTAGGCACGGGCCTTCAGTCAGCAGGAATGCCTTGATCTATTGAAGAAGCGAATGGCGCACTACCAACAACAAGGCAACGCGGCCTGCGTGAGGGCTATGACGACCTCTCTCCCTATGTTCAGATGGCGTTCAACGACTTCAGCTACAATCTTGGCAACCGGCTTTTGCATCTCTTCCGCAGTTGCCCATCTTCGCGCCGGGAATGTTCGTGCAGCCTGCGACCGGATTACGCTCTACAACAAGGCAAGGAAGAACGGCGTACTGGTCGAGCTGCCTGGCCTGACGAAGCGGCGCGCTCTTGAGCAAATGTTTTGCTTAAAGGGGGCGTGATGTTCGGGATCCTCGATTACCTCAAGCTCGGAGCTGGCGTGCGATCGGCATTCTGCTCACATCGCTCTATTGGATCGGTATGCCGATCCTCAATGATTATCCCATTCTCAAGAATACCCGCTGCTCAGCCATATCGCTGTGGGCTATGTCCAAGCGGTCAAGGATGATGCGCTGGAGGGTTACGTGCTCGAAAGCGGGAAGACGACGGCGGAAGCCAGGCAGCGGAGATGGAGCGCCAACGCAATGCTGCCTCTCAAGCTCTCACCGAAGCCGCCAAGCGCCCGACCGCAGACGAACTCGCACAGCAGGTAAAGGATGCCGAAGTCGATGTTGCAATTGCCGACTATGAAAAGAAAGCGAAGTCGGAATATCAGCATCGCTGCGCCAACCGGAAGCGTCTCGGTTGGAAACGAAACTTTGCAACGGGCGGAAGAACCATTTCGCGGGACGCTGTGTATCATGGCGGCCCTACCGTATTGGTATCGGAAATTTTCGACGTCTCGTAAAGTCCATC
>NZ_JBXSOQ010000018.1:0-84284 GCF_057784475.1 Martinezella sp. CNPSo 3795
GCGGGGAGAAGGAGCTTATGGTGCTCGTCCGCCTCCATATGCGATAGCCCTGCCACAAGGGGGGAGATTGGTAACCTGCGGCACCGTCATCGAAAGATAATAAGCCTCGTATCCGCTGATACGATCGCGCCTCATTTTGTAGAACTAGCGATGCGCCCTAACGATCTCCCCCTTGTGGGGGAGATGTCCCGAAAGGGACAGAGACGGGTATCGTAAGCGCGTCAAACTCAAAGCCTCAACCTATCACCCAAATAAAAAGGGCGCCGCATCCCCGCGACACCCCTCTCAAATCATAGCTCCCCAAAGAGAGAGCCAATCTCATTTTCAAGCCGCAGCGAGCTGCAGTTCCTTGCTGACCATGGCGCGCAGCGTGCCGAGATCCTTGGCGAAGGCGCGGATGCCTTCGGAAAGCTTCTCGGTTGCCATTGCGTCTTCGTTCATCATCCAGCGGAAGGTCTTTTCGTCGACGGCGATCTTTTCGACCGAGCCCTTGGGCTCCGGCGAGAGCTTGCGCTCCAGCTTGCCTTCGTCCTTGGAAAGTTCGTCGAGCAGGTTCGGGCTGATCGTCAGGCGATCGCAGCCGGCCAGCGCTTCGATTTCGCCGGTGTTGCGGAAGGAGGCGCCCATGACGATCGTCTTGATGTCGTTGGCCTTGTAATAGTGGTAGATATCGCGCACCGAGATGACGCCCGGATCTTCCTCAGCCGTGTAGTCCTTGCCGGTCGACTTCTTGTACCAATCGAGGATGCGGCCGACGAAGGGCGAGATCAGGAATGCCTTGGCATCGGCGCAAGCAATCGCCTGGGCCTTGCTGAAGAGCAGCGTCAGGTTGCAGTCGATGCCTTCCTTCTGCAGCACTTCGGCGGCGCGGATGCCTTCCCAGGTGGAGGCGAGCTTGATCAGGATGCGGTCGCGCTCGATGCCGCGCTCCTTGTAGGCAGCGATGATGGCGCGGGCCTTGGCAAGCGAAGCTTCGGTGTTGAAGGAGAGATCAGCATCAACTTCCGTCGAGACACGGCCGGGAACGAGACCGGAGAGCGCTGCGCCGACGGAGATTGCCAGACGGTCGGCAACGGCGGCAACGACGGCTTCGGAGGCACCACCCTGCTTCTTGCCCCAGGCAACGGCTTCCTTGATCGCATCGGCGAACATCGGCGTGCCGAGCGCCTTCAGCACGATGGTCGGGTTGGTGGTGCAATCCACCGGCTTCAGGCGAGCGACTGCCTCGATATCGCCGGTATCGGCCACGACCGTCGTCATGGCGCGGAGTTGATCAAGCTTGGAAGTCATAACAGGTATCCTTGTTGAATGAGGCCCATTGGAATGGGAGATATCGGGCGGCAAATCCGGTCTTGCGCCGGGCGGGACCGAAGGCGTCAGGGGAGTGCGGCCTTCCTTCTCCTATGTTTTGGTAACGGGATAAAAACAGCGAAAGTTCCATTTCCGGTGAACGGCCGAGCGATGAGGAGACAACCTTCCGAAAACAAGCTTTCCGCCGGCATCGGGCGCCCTATATGGCTCCCCGTCCGGCCTGGCACTTGCTCGCGGCAGCACTCGCACATTGTCCTCCTCGACTGGACAAGACCGAATTCCTCAGTGCTGACTATCAGCAATCTCGCACGGAAAAGTCAAGGACATTTGTGCAATTCGATTGACATAAGTTTCATGTCATAGAATATCGGCAGCAGAAGAGCCGATCTCGCCTGCTCCTGTCATCCGTCATCATTCCGTTTCGCATCTCAGGTGGATCATGACGTTAAACGGCGCATGCGACAATCTTGCCGGAGGACCTGTGGCCAAACTGAGACGCGGAACCCATACCGCCTATTCGGAGACCTCCTCCCTGAGGCTTCGCGCCGCCTGGCTCTATTACAATCAGGGCCTGACGCAGAAGGATGTTGCCGAGCAGCTCGGCATCAGCCGCACCACGGTCATCCGCCTGCTGGACGAGGCCATGCGCCGCGCCGAGGTGCAGATCTGGATCACCGAAGGCATCGACGACTGCGTGGAACTGGCGATCAAGCTCGAGCGCACCTATGGGCTCGACGAGGCGATCGTCGTTCCCGAGCCGGCCGGTGGCAATGTCAACGCCCAGGCAAAGAGCGTCGGCCTGGCGCTCGGCCAGTTCCTGACGGAGGCCATCCCCGACAATTATACGATCGGCGTCGGCTGGGGCCGGACGATGACCGCTTCGCTCGCGAGCTTCCGCCCGACCCGCCGCGACAATTGCAAGGTGGTCTCCCTGCTCGGCGGCATCGTCGCCGTCCACCAGACAAACCCGATCGACTATACCTGGCGCCTGGCAAGCCAGCTCGGTGCCGAATGCTACATGTTCCTGGCGCCGCTTCTGGTCGACTCCGTCGAGACCAAGCGCAATCTCATCGAAAAGTGCGGTCTTGAAGCCATCTACCGGCTGGCGGAAAACCTCGATCTCGCCATCGTCAGCTGCGGCGATATCGGCCCGCAATCAACCTCGCTATCGGAGGGCTTCATCTCGAAGCGCGAGCTGGAAGAATTGATCGACATGGGTTGCGTCTGCGACACCATGTTCAATTTCCTCGATGCCGACGGCAATTCGGTCGATCACCCGATCAACAAGCGCGTCATGTCGGTCGATCTCGATACGCTGAAAAAGGCAAAGCACATCGTGATCTCGTCCGGCGGCGCTCACCGCGCCCAGGCGATCAGCGCCACCATCAAACGCATCGGCTGCAATACTTTGATTACGGATGAAAGCGCTGCCAAGGCGCTGCTGCAGATGGCCATGGCCAAGGCGGCGTGAGGGCGTTTCGGCTGCCAGTTCCGAGCGGGTCGAAGGTGCGTACCCCCCTCTGTCGCTTTCGCGACATCTCCCCCACAAGTGGGGAGATTGGTAATGCGCAGCAATCTCTCACTTCAAAGTAAACATCGATCATGCTGAAATTACAGCAGCTAAACATTCATTTGGGCGAGCAGCAAACTCCTAACGATCTCCCCCCTTGTGGGGGAGATGTCCCAACAGGGACAGAGGGGGTATCAGAGCCTCAACGATCTCAAAACTTTCGAACACCCCTCAAGCATCCCCCGCTTCCCACCCCAGCATCGCCCGTTTGCGCGTAAGCCCCCAGTGATAGCCCGTTAGCTGCCCGTTCTTGCCGAGCGCTCGGTGGCAGGGCACGACGAAGGAGATCGGGTTGCGGCCGACGGCAGCACCTACGGCCCGCATGGCCGTCGGCTGACCGATATCCCTTGCGATGTCGGAATAGGTCACGGCACGGCCCATCGGGATCTTCAACAGGCTTTCCCAGACGCGAAGCTGGAAATCCGAGCCGATCAGCACGACGCGCAGCGGCTGGTCGCTTGACCAGTTCGAGCGCTCGAAGATGCGGGCCGCATAAGGTGCCGTCGCATTCGGATCCTCGATGAACTCGGCATTCGGCCAGCGGCAGGTCATGTCGGCGAGGCAAGCCTTCTCATTGCCGGAATCGCTGAAGGCGAGACCGGCAAGGCCGCGATCCGTGACCATGATCAAAGCGAGGCCGAAGGGCGAGATGTGAAACGCATAGCGCATCACCAGGCCGCTGCCCCTTGCTTTCCATTCGCCAGGCGACATCGCCTCATGTGTGACGAAAAGATCGTGCAGTCGACTGGGGCCGGACAAGCCGACCTCGAAGGACGTTTCGAGCAGCGGTAGATCCTCCTTGCGCAAAAGGCGTTTGGCATGATCGAGCGTGACGGCCTGCAGGAAGGCCTTGGGCGACAGTCCGGCCCAGCGCGTGAATGTCTTCTGCAATTGTGTCGGCGACTGGCCGAGCCTCTCGGCGAGCATCTCCAGCGATGGCTGGTCGCGATATTCCTCGGTGATGAGCTCGATGACCTCCCGGACGGTGTCGTAGTCCTGACCTTCCGGGGTGATGTCTTTCTTCAGCTGTGCAATCGCATTCATGATCTTTCTCCTTGAAAAGGAGAAAACCACGGCAAGAGGGCTAAAACCACCCGTTTCTTGCGTAAGTGGTCTCTCTGCAAAAATGTGATACCGCCGGGTTGGGAAGACCGCTCATATCCGTTGTGTCACGGTCGCCAATGCCCGCTTGAAGGCTTTGGCGAAACTCTCGCGATCCTCCGGATTGAGGAAGGAGCCGACATCGGTGTCGTGGCTCCTGTCGCGGACATGCATCGACACGACCCCGATCTCGCGGTGGCGGCGAACGAGGAAGCGCGTCCAGAACGGATTGAAATCATGTTCCACCATGCGGCCCGTCGGCGAGAATTTGCGGATGGAAACATTGGTGCGCGATATCGTCACCTCTTCGCGCACACGGCCCGACCGATAATTCAGCCAGAAGGCGCCATAGAGCAGGAAGAAATCGGCGCCGAAGAAAATCCCGATCGGCCAGGCGCCTCGCGTGACGAAGAGAATGCTGTAGATGAGACAGAAGCCGCCCGCCAAGGCCAGCATGACCCTGAACCCCTTTCGCGGCAGCGAGCGATGGGGAAACAATTCGGCGGCAAAAACCGGCCTGTTGCCGTCTGCAGCCGTATCGGCGTTGCGTTCCGTCATAGGACTTGAGTATAGGTCGTTTATGGCAAATCCAAAGATCAAATCCAGCGCCCAAACCGTGAAAAAGTCAAATGCGACCGCAGGCCGCAAGCCGGCGGCCAAAAGCCTCTATTCCAAGGCGGACCTGGAAGAGATCTTCCGCCGCTTCTCCATCCAGCGGCCGGAACCGAAGGGCGAGCTGGAGCACGTCAACCCTTTCACGCTCGTCGTCGCCGTCGCGCTTTCAGCACAGGCGACGGATGCCGGCGTCAATAAGGCGACGCGCGCCCTCTTTGCCGTTGCCGACACGCCGCAGAAGATGCTCGATCTCGGCGAGGAGCGCATCCGCGAATATATCAAGACGATCGGCCTCTACCGAAACAAGGCGAAGAATGTCGTAGCACTTTCGGAAAGGCTGATCACCGATTTCGGCGGCGAGGTGCCGCGGACGCGGGAGGAGCTGATAACCCTGCCCGGCGTCGGCCGCAAGACCGCGAACGTTGTCCTGTCCATGGCCTTCGGCCAGGCGACGATGGCGGTCGACACGCACATTTTCCGCATCGCCAACCGGCTGCTGCTCGCCCCCGGCAAGACGCCCGACGAAGTCGAGCAGCGGCTGATGAAGATCATCCCCGATCAGTATCTCTACCATGCCCACCATTGGCTGATCCTGCATGGCCGCTATGTCTGTAAGGCGCGCAAGCCCGAATGCGAGCGCTGCGTGATCGCAGACATCTGTCGCTCGCCGGAAAAGACCTGGGACATCCCCGCTCCCCTGGTCGAACTTCCGGCGCAGATCATCGAGGCTGAAGCGGCAGGCTGAACCTATCGAAGGCGCGGGTTCGCTTCCTTGTGCGAAATCAGCTTGTGCAGATGCACCATCATGCCGGCGGCAAAGAGCGGCGTCAGCAGATTGAGAAGCGGAATTGCCAGAAAGGCTGCGATGACCAGGCCTGCCAGAAAGACCGTGAAGGCGTGTTTGACGCGGAATTGCCGCGCCTCGTCCGGTGAGCGGAAGCGCATGGCGGCGAACTCGAAGAATTCGCGTCCGAGCAGATAGCCGTTCACCAGAAAGAAGGCGATCAGGTTGACGCCCGGAATGAACAGCAGGAACAGCGCCACGATATTGCCGACGATGACGACGCCGAGAAACCGCACCGAGCTTTTCATCGCCGCGACGATCGGCATCGCCGTTCCGGGCGCATCGCCTGGATAGTCGCGCTTTTCTACAACTTCGGCGACATCATCGAGAAAGAGTCCGGCAATCAGGGCTGTGACCGGCGAAATCAGCAGCGCCATGGCCAATGCCAATGCGATGCCGGCGAAGATGGCGAGGAAGAGCGTAAGCCAACCCGTCCAATCCGAGGTGGACGGCATAAAGCCCTGCAGCCAAGGCAATACGAAAGAATTGAAGGCGCCTCGCAGGACGAACCAGAGCACGAGAAGCGCCAGCAATGTGAGACCCAGAACCTTCCAGAAAACCTTGCGCGTCTCCGGCGCAAAGAGATTTTCCAGGGAGAGGCGGGCAGCAAGGCCAATCATTCGGTCTACCTCTTTTGGTGGCAGTTGGACACTTAAGAAGCGGTTGCATCGATATCAATATCCCGTGCAGATATATGAATGTGCCAATTAAAAATTTGAATTATTGTAATACAGTTTGCACTAATATATCCTGTACGCCACATTAAGAACAACAACCGCAACAAGATCGGCGACCCGATCGAAATTGAATGGCTGATTGACATAGAAATTGACGCAACAGAACATCGAAAAGACCACCAAAGGGGCGCAAAACTTGGAAGACCTCAGTCAGAAACTTAGACAATATATAAAGATCGGCACTCCGGCCGAACGAAGAATTGCTAAGTATTTCTCCGAGCATCTGAATGAACTACCGTTCGAGACGGCTTCCTCCGTTGCCGACAGGCTGGAACTGAGCCCGATGACGGTAGGACGGTTTCTGCGGTCGCTCGGCTATCACGGTCTGGATGGGATAAAGGTGCATCTCAAGGAAAATGCACCGAGCCTCACGTCGCAATTGCCCAATATCCTCGAACAGCTTCAGAAGGACGCAAGCGAAGGTCGCCCGCTCGCAACGCAAATTGCCGAACAGGTCGAGATGCTGCAGCATATCTACAACCTCGCCGGCCAGCCGCAATGGCGCGACGCAGTTGCGACAATTCTGTCCTCCGGCAATGTCTTCATCACCTCCCATCCCAGTCTCGCGGGGATCGGCCACTATTTCCGCGACCGCCTGACCTTTGCCCGTGATCAAGTCCTTTTCCTCGACGGCGCCAATGGCAGCTATATCGAGCTGTTCGGCAAGCCATCCGAGGATGCGCTGCTCGTTGTCATCGATTCCCCGGGTTTCGTCACATCGCGTCTTCTGGCGCGCTCGGCTCGTCGCGCGGGCTGCAAGGTATTGCTGGTAACCGGTCAATTCACGGAATGGGCGCATGAATTCGCAAACATCACGCTGTCCTTGCCGCCACAACGAGCCAATAGCCGCGAAAACCTTTCAGCCATAATGGCGCTGATGGAATATCTCGCGATTTCAGTCGCTCACGCCGCAGGTGAAGCGGCGGAAATGAGAACGCGCCGCATAGAGGAACTTCAAGGTATATTCGCCCAGGCGCCGCTCCGGTAAGCCGCCTATTCCATGGCGTCCAGTTCTGCGCGGTGGCGGTACATGGCGAGGAAGCGCCGGTAATCGCGATCGTAGAGTTTCTTCTTTTCGGCATTCGGCAGCCGCTCGTGACCGCCCGGGTACATAGCAGCACCGGCCGCACCCAGGCTTTCATGGAGACCGCAGGCGACCGAGGCGGCGATTGCGGTGCCGAGCAAGACCGTCTCGTTCATCTTCGGGATAACGACCTTGCAGCCGGTCACGTCTGAATAGAGTTCCATCAGCACCGAATTCTTCACATGGCCACCGGCGACATGCAGCGTGTCGGGCACGTAGCCGTAATCCCGCATTCGCTCCAGGATATGACGAATGCCGAGCGCAATGCCGACGCTGGTGCGCCAGTACAGCCTGCAAAGACCATCGAAGGAGGCGTCCAGCGTCATGCCGCTGATGACGCCCAATGCATGCGGATCGGCAAGCGGCGAGCGATTGCCGTGAAAATCGGGCAGCACATGGATACGCCCGCCGAAGGAAGCCCCCTCCTCCAGCCGCAATTCCGCGATCCGCCGGACGATGCGGTCATGCAGTGCCGCTGTTGGATGTCCGCCGGCTGCATGCATGCTGACGATATGGTCGAGGAGCGCACCGGTGGCAGATTGTCCGGCTTCGGCAAGCCACATGCCCGGAAAGACTGCTTCGTAATAGGGGCCCCACATGCCGGTGCTGCGCTTGCGCTCCCGCGCAAAGGAAACCACGCAGCTTGAAGTTCCGGCAATCAGTGCCAGCTGATGCTCCAACGTGGCGGCATCGCCGGCATGGGCTGCAAGTGCGCCGAGCGCGCCTGCATAGGCGTCAATCATGCCTGCACCGACATGGCAGCTACGATCCAACCCCAAAGCCTCGGCCGCTTCCGCTGTCAGCGTGCCGATGCTCCTGCCGACCGCGACGCTCTCCTCGGGCAAACTGCCGCGCTCGCGCAGATCGCCAAGGCCGATCACGTTGAGAAAATCGGCCTGCCAGCCCGGTTGGCGGTGCGCCAGATAATTCCATTTCGCCACCAGCGTGGAGCGCGACCGCGCAAGCGAACCGGTCGCCTTCCAGGTCATGAAATCGGCAAGGTCGAAAAAGTAGCCGGCCTCGGCCCAGCTTTCCGGAAGGTTCTCCTTCAGCCACATCAATTTCGGCATTTCCATTTCCGGCGACATGAACTCGCCGGAATATTCAAGAACCGCGTGCTTCGTCGCCGTACAGTAATCCGCTTCGGCCAGCGCCCGATGATCGAGCCAGACGATGGTGTCGAACCTTTTCTCGCCCCCGGTGGACACGGTGAGCTGTTCGCCATCGCGATCGCGCACAACCAGCGAGCAGGTCGCATCGAAGCCGATAGCACCGATAGCGGATGCGGCAACGCCGGATGCCTTCACGGCTCCGCGAACGGCGGTGCAGACGGCAGTCCATATATCTTCGGAATCATGCTCGGCGTGGTTCTCGCGCGGGCGGTTCATCAGGATCGGATGTTCACTTTTACCCAGCAGTGAACCGCCCGCGGTGAAGACACCAGCGCGTGCGCTGCCTGTGCCGATATCGACCGCAACCACGTGATCACGCATGCAAAAGAGGTCCCGCCCACTTATCTCTTGTTGCGGACAAGTTGTATCAATTCCGGCATCGCGTCAAACACGACTTCCGGGGAAAGCTGCTCCAATTCAGCCCGATAACTCGGCGAATGAGCATGCGAACCACCGGTGAAGGCAAAGACCGTCATGCCGGCCGCGCGCGCTGCCGTGATCCCCGCAGGACTATCCTCGACGACAATGCATTCCTTCGGCGGTACGCCCATTTTTTCCGCCGCATAGAGAAAGAGATCCGGCGCAGGCTTGCCACGCTTGACCATGCTGGCGCTGAAGATATTGGGTTCTAGCCTGTCGAGCAGACCGGTCACGCCGAGAGAGAGACGGATGCGCTCAAGCTGGCTCGACGAGGCAACGCAGCGCGGCAGCGAAAGTGCATCCAGCGTTGCACTGATGCCATCGATCGGCTTCAGCTCATATTTGAAGCGCTCATAGAGATCATTGCGGATACGGTCGAGGAATGCCTGGTCGATGAAGACGTCGAATTCCGTCTGCATCGTATCGACGAGCGTCGCCAGGCTCTTGCCGAGGAAGCGGCTGTAGACATCCTCCTCGCTCATCTCGACGCCGACATCATGCATCGCCTGGATGAGCACGCCGACCGACAACGGCTCGCTGTCGACAAGCACGCCGTCGCAATCGAAGATTACGAGCCCTGTTCCCGCATCCGCCATCACAGATCCAACCTGAATTTTGTTGCTGTCCCGCCAGCCGGAAACCCGGCATGGCAATGGAAAACGGCCGGAACAGGAGAGGTCCGGCCGCTTGAAAATTATTCCGCGAGTTTGTTGTCCAAGTATAGCTGCAGGGTGACGCGGGTACCCTTTTCCCACAGCGTTTTCAGTGCATGCGCGAAGCGCTTTCGGAAAAGATCGGATTTGGCGACATCTCCGAAAATATCATCGAACACCAGGAAGGCGTTCGGATCGTCCTTCGCCTTGAGCGCCGCTTCATGCAGCCGATCGGCGCTGGCATCGTTGAAGACGATCTCCTTGCCACTGTCGCTCTTGCCGGCAAAGTAGCGGCACCACAGCGCCGAGACGAGCGATAGGCCGACAATATCCTCGCCGCGACGAAGGCGGTCGGCCGTCGACGGCAGAATGAACTTCGGCTGGCGGTTGGAGCCGTCCTGCGCCAGGCGCGGGATGGTATCGGCGATCTTCGGATTGGAGAAGCGCCGCTCGATCAGCTTGAAATAATCCGCAAGCACTGTGTTCGGCACCGGCGGGATGACGGTGATGATCTCATCATTTTCGAGCTTGGCGAGGAAGGCGCGGATCAGCGGCTCTTCCATGGCTTCATGCACGAAGTGAATGTCCATCAGCGCCGCCGGGTAGGCGATCGCCGCATGGCCGCCGTTGAGGATGCGGATCTTCATGTGCTCATAGGGCGTCACGTCGGGCACGAAGGTCACGCCGACCTTTTCCAACGGTGGGCGGCCTGCGGGGAAGTTGTCTTCCAGCACCCATTGCTTGAACTCTTCGCAATAGACGGGCCAGTTGTCCTCGATATCGAAAGCTTCTTTGAGCAAGTCGATTTCACGCGCACCCGTCGCCGGCGTGATGCGATCGACCATGCCATTCGGAAAGGCGACATGCGCAGCGATCCAGTCGGCAAAGGCCGGATCGGAAAGCCGCGCCGTGCCGACGACAGCAGCTTTGGTGACGCCGCCATTGTGGGGAATGTTGTCGCAGGACATGACGGTGAAAGGCTGCAGGCCGGCCGCGCGCCGCGCCTTGAGACCAGCCACGATCAGGCCGAACACCGTCTTCGGCGCATCCGGGTTCTGCCCATCGGCCACGATCGCCGGATGGGCGGGATTGAACTTGCCGGAGGCATCGATGAAGTAACCACCCTCGGTAATCGTCATCGAAACGATGCGGATCGCGGGATCCGCAAGCTTGGCAATGATTGCCTTGGCATCGCCGACCGGCAGGATGTCGACCATCGGCGCAGTCACGCGCGCGGCCGTGCGATTATTGTCCTGCTCGACCACTGTCGTCAGAAAATCCTGGGCAGCCAGCTTCTCGCGCATAGCCGCATCCGACGGCAGCACGCCGGCGCCGATGATCGCCCAGTCATGGGCCTCGCCGGTGTTGAAAAGGTCGTCGAGATAGATTGCCTGATGGGCACGATGGAAATTGCCGACACCGAAATGCACGATACCAGCCGAAAGCGACTTCCGGTCATAAGCAGGAATAGCCGCCTTTGCAGCCGCCTGCTTAAGAGTTGCGAGCGATAATTTGCACGTCATGTCTCTGGTCCTTTTGAAGGTCTCTGGCTCCGGGCGGCTCGGGAACGCCGCACCGGCTGGTATGCTTGACCGGTCCACGCAGATCGATGGATGCGAACCGGAACAGATGCGTTGGCCGTGCCCGCTCAAGCGCACACGGCCCTGGCTTTCAGGCTGAAATCGCCAGCCCTTCGGCGTTGAACCGGTGAATATGGGCCTTGTCCGGTGTCAGGTAGACGGTATCGCCAGCCCGGGCTGGAAAATCACCCGAACCGCGAGCGGTCACCGTGCCGATCCCGTCGACATCGATATGCAGGAAGGTGTCGGAGCCGAGATGCTCAGCAACGAGAACCTTGCCCTGCCAATCGCCCGACGTGGTCGACAGCAGCACGTGTTCCGGCCTGACGCCGATCGTGTCGGCGCCAAAGGTCTGCGCATAAGCGCCCTTGACGAAATTCATCTTCGGCGAGCCGATGAAGCCGGCGACGAAAAGATTGCGCGGGCTGCGATAAAGCTCCAGTGGCGAGCCAACCTGCTCGATATTGCCGCGGTTGAGCACGACGATCTTGTCAGCCATGGTCATGGCCTCGACCTGATCGTGCGTCACATAGATCATCGTCGTCTTCAACTGCTGATGCAGCTCGCTGATCTCGAGGCGCATGTTGACGCGCAGTGCCGCGTCCAGGTTCGATAAGGGCTCGTCGAAGAGGAAGGCTGCCGGCTGACGCACGATGGCGCGGCCGATCGCGACGCGCTGGCGCTGACCGCCGGAAAGCTGGCGCGGCTTGCGCTCCAGATAATCCGTCAGGTTCAGGACGCGTGCGGCATCCGCCACCTTCTTGTCGATTTCCGCCTGCGGCATGTTCGCCATCTTCAGCGGAAAGGCGATGTTCTTGCGCACACTCATATGCGGATAGAGCGCGTAGGACTGAAACACCATGGCAAGGCCGCGCTCGGACGGCTTGAGATTGGTGCCATCCTTGCCGTCAATCATGATCTGGCCGCTGGAGACATCTTCGAGACCGGCGATCAGGCGCAGCAGCGTGGACTTGCCACAGCCCGAAGGGCCGACGAAAACGACGAACTCGCCATTGTCGATCTCAAGATCGATGGAAGGGATGACCTTGGCTTCGCCGAAGACCTTGGAGACTTGTTTGAGAACAATGCTACCCATGTTTCTCTTCCTTACTTAACCGCGCCGAAGGTCAGGCCGCGAACGAGTTGCTTCTGGCTGAACCAGCCGAGGATCAGGATCGGAGCGATCGCCATGGTCGATGCCGCTGAA
The DNA here is from genome assembly GCF_057784475.1 of Martinezella sp. CNPSo 3795. Lineage (NCBI taxonomy): Bacteria > Pseudomonadati > Pseudomonadota > Alphaproteobacteria > Hyphomicrobiales > Rhizobiaceae > Martinezella > Martinezella sp. CNPSo 3795. The sequence continues at coordinate 12,295 of NZ_JBXSOQ010000018.1, forward strand.
AGCTTGGCATAGAACAGGCCCTCCGGGCTGGAATAGGAGGCGATGAAGGTGCTCAGCGGCGCCGCGTCTACCGCGGAGAGATTGAGCGTCCAGAAGGCCTCGTTCCAGGCGAGGATGATGTTGAGCAGCATTGTCGAGGCAAGGCCGGGGATCGCCATCGGCGTCAGCACGTAGATGATCTCCTTGGCAAGCGTCGCCCCATCCATGCGGGCCGCCTCGAGGATTTCGCCGGGAATTTCCTTGAAGTAGGTATAGAGCATCCAGACGATGATCGGCAGGTTGATGAGCATCAGCACGACGACCATGCCCACCCGGCTGGCGAACTGGTTGTTCAGGAGGCCGAAGCTCTGGAACAGCAGATAGATCGGAATGAAGGCGCCGACCGGCGGCATCATCTTCGTCGACAGCATCCACATCAGCACGTCCTTGGTGCGCTTGGTCGGCGAGAACGCCATGGCCCAGGCGGCAGGCACCGCAACGAGCAGACCGAGGATCGTGGAACCGAAGGCGATGATGACCGAATTGCCGAAATGGAGGAAATAATCCGAGCGCGACTGCACCTCGAAATAATTCTCCAGCGTCCAGTGGAAGAAGAGGAACTGCGGCGGCGAGGCAATCGCATCGCCTTCCGTCTTGAAGCTCGTCAGGATCGTCCACAGGATCGGGAAGAAGATGAGGATTGCTACGATCCAGGCGGCGACCGATACGACGATCTTGCGTTGGGTGGTGATTTTGCGTGCCATCTCAAGCCTCCAGATTCTTGCCGACTGCGCGCATCAGGAAGATCGCGACGATATTGGCGAGGATGACGGCGATGATGCCGCCCGCCGATGCGCCGCCAACATCCTGCGACAGAACGATCTGTGAATAGACGAGATAAGTGAGGTTGGTCGTCGCCGTTCCGGGACCGCCATTGGTGGTGACGAGGATCTCGGCGAAGGCCGACAGCATGAAGATCGTCTCGATCAGGATCACCACGGTGATGGCGCGGGCGAGATGCGGCAGGATGATGTAGATGAATTTCGAAACCGGTCCCGCGCCATCCATCTCGGCGGCTTCCTTCTGCTCCTCATCCAGCGACTGCAGGGCTGTCAGCAGGATGAGCGTGGCGAAAGGCAGCCACTGCCAGGCAATGATGATGATGATCGACAGAAGCGGAACCGTCTCCAGCCAGGTCAGCGGATCGAGCCCGAAAAAACGGAAGAGATGTGCCAGGAGCCCGTTCACCGGGTTCATGAACATGTGCTTCCAGATGAGGGCGGCGACCGTCGGCATCACGAAGAAGGGCGCAAGCACCAGCATGCGCACGATGCCCTGGCCGAAGATCGGCTGATCAAGCAGGAGAGCCAGCGCAATGCCGCCAATGACGGTGATCAGCAACGCACCACCGACAAGCAGCAGCGTCACGATCAGCGAGCTGAGGAAGGCCGGATCGGTGATGAAATATTCGTAGTTGAGAAACCCGAGGAAATCATGCGTGCCGGGGTTCAGAAGATTGTAGTTCAGCGTCGAGAAATAGATCGTCATTACGAGCGGGACGATCATCCACGCAAAGAGAAGCAGAACCGAAGGCGCCATCATGACGCGTGCGGTGGAACGGGTGTGCAACGTTGCCATGGCAAGTACCGACCTATCTTTAAAGGAGGGGGTGGCCGCGGACCGGCTGAAACAAAAGGGCCGCCAAGGGCAGTTCGGCGCTCGGCGGCCTAGGGGAAAGCAACGCTCGAGAGGGGGCGCTGCTTTCCTTAGCTTCGAAGGCCCTTACTTCGGATAGCCGGCCTTCTTCATTTCGCGTTCCGTCAGCTGCTGGGCAGCCTTCAGAGCCTGATCGACCGAAATCTGGCCGGCGAGAGCAGCCGAGAACTGCTGGCCGACAGCCGTGCCGATGCCCTGGAATTCAGGGATGGCGACGAACTGAACGCCGACATAGGGAACCGGCTTGACAGTCGGATGCGTCGGATCAGCCGAATTGATCGAGTCGAGCGTCATCTTGGCGAAAGGCGCTGCCTTCTGGTAATCCGCATTCGCATAGAGCGAGGTGCGGGTGCCGGGAGGTGCATTCAGCCAGCCTTCCTTCTGTGCGACCAGGTTGGTGTAGTCCTTGCTGGTGGCCCAGGAAATGAACTTTTCCGCCGCTTCGGTCTTCTTCGAGGAAGCCGGGATGGCGAGGTTCCATGCCCAGAGCCAGTTGCCGCGCTTGCCGAGGCCCTTATCCGGAGCCAGAGCGAAGCCGACCTTGTCGGCAACCTTCGATTCCTTCGGATCGGAAACGAAGGAAGCAGCAACGGTGGCGTCGATCCACATGCCGCACTTGCCGGACTGGAACAGGGCCAGGTTCTCGTTGAAACCGTTGGACGATGCACCCGGAGGTCCGGCATCCTTCATCAGCTTGACGTAGAAGTCGAGCGTGTCCTTCCATTCCGGCTGGTCGAACTGTGCCTTCCACTTTTCATCGAACCAGCGGGCGCCGAACGAATTCGACATCGCCGTCAGGAACGCCATGTTTTCGCCCCAGCCCGCCTTGCCACGAAGGCAGATGCCATAGACTTCATGGTCCTTGTCGGTGATTTTGCGGGCTGCATCGGCAACAAAGTCCCAAGTCGGCGCATCCGGCATTTTCAGGCCGGCCTTGTCGAACAGGTCCTTGCGGTACATCACCATCGAGCTTTCGCCGTAGAACGGCGCTGCATAGAGCTTGCCGTCGGTCGTCAGACCGCTGCGAATGGCCGGGAGAAGGTCATCCACATCATAGTTCTTGTCGGCGGAAAGCTTGTCGAGCGAGGCAAGCCAGCCGAGCTTGCTCCAGATCGGTACTTCATAGGTGCCGATGGTCAGCACGTCGTACTGGCCCGCCTTGGTAGCGATGTCGGTCGTAACCTTCTGGCGCAATACGTTTTCTTCAAGCGTGACCCACTGCAGGTCGATACCGGGGTTCTTGGCTTTGAAATCGTCCGTAAGCTTCTGCATACGGACCATGTCGCCGTTGTTGACGGTTGCAATCGTGAGGGTTTCGGCAGACGCCAGGCCGGCAAACATCAGAGCCGAGCAGGCGCCCAGCAGTAAAGTTTTCAATTTCATATCTTCCTCCCAGAAGATTAAAAATGAGCATTCGCTTTGCTCGTGGGCAATTACTCACTTCTTGCGACAAAATGTCAATGCAGATTCGTTGCTGCATTGCCGAGCAAGCAACCTATCCTTTTGTTTTTATGAGTTAAATTTTTTGCTCAAACCTTGAGCAAAAATTCGGCAACTGCCTCGTCGGTAATCAAACCATTGATCTGCTGACCGACAACGGCCGCCTTGATCGCCTGGAATTTGCGCCGACCCTTTGCGATTCCGATGACGCTGCAGGTATCGCGCGACGGCAAGGGCGCACTGGCGACGCGCTCATTGACATCATCGGGCATGAGGTTGCCATTGCCATCGAAAACCCAGCCGCAGATCTCGCCGGCAGCGCCCCGATCCATCAACGCCAGCATCTCGTCCCTCTCGAGAAAGCCGTCGAGACAGAGCGGCGCTTCCACGCCCATCTCCCCGATACCGACGAAAGTCACGTCGGCCTGAGCGCTAATATCGAGCGTCGAGCGCACCAGTGCCTGCGCATGCAGGAGCTCCCGCTCCTCGGCCGACGACACCAGCACCGGCAGCGGCATCGGAAAGTGCCGCGCCTTGACGACGTCGGCCATGCTGAAGATGACGTTGTAATAGGCAGCGGAACCGTCGGGACCGATATTGCCCGTCAGCGACACCACCCGATGCTGCAGACATTCGATCGCCGGCAGCTGGTCGACTGCAGCCTTCAACGTGCGGCCCGTGCCGATCGCCAGCACGATGGGGTCGGCTCGCCGCAGCCAGCGCTCGATTTCGGCAGCACCGGCCTCGGCGATGCCAATGGTCGAAGATGTGCTGTCGGGATCGCTCGGCACGATATCGACATGGCGCAGGCCGAACTTCTTCTTGAGCTCCGCCGCATATTCCAGACAGGCGGCGATCGGGTGATCCAGCCGAACCTTGATCAGCCGTTCGGCAACGGCCAGCGACACCAGACGCTGCGCCGACTGCCGGGATATTCCCATCGCAACGGCGATTTCATCCTGCGTGCGGCCGGCGACGTAGTAGAGCCATCCGGCCCGCGCCGCATCGTCAAGCCGCCCCTGGGAATCCAGCTTCTTCGCCATCGCCTTCCTTTACCGAAACAGCGTCCTTGCTCGGGATGATCCAGACTATCCGTGGCGGATCATGCAGTCTCCGGCGGGATGACGCCCTTGGTCAAGGTGAAACAGCCGTAGAAGCGGCGCTCGCCGGTCTGAATGACGCAAAAGGCATCCTTGGCACGCTCGTAGAAGGCATAACGCTCGACCGGCATCAACGGCCAATGCTTGCCCTCGGCCTTGTCGATCACCGCCTGAACCTCCCGCTGGACCTGCGGCACCTCCTCTGGAGAACCCACAACTTCCATGCGCGTCGCGGCGTCATCAATGAAGGTATCGAGCGGCATCAGCGACAATATCGCCGCGACGGCATCGGCAGCGGGCACGTTGTCGATGCGCAGCAGCTCGCCCAGGACCGTCTGGCTCGCAATGGCCTCCGCCGGGAAATTCGTGTCGACGACGACGAGCATGTCGCCATGCCCCATCGATTTCAGCGCATAGAGCACGTCCGCATTCAACAGCGGCGAAATTCCCTTCAGCATGAACGATCCTCCGATAGCCTGTGGCGGCCACTTCGCGGCCGCATTGTTCTCCGCGCAAACAAGTAACCATCGCGTTCCTGTCTGTCCATAGGCGCCGGGAACGTTTTCGGCGGGTAGCCTGGAGCAATTCCAGGAAAAGTGCGCAGCGGTTTTCCGTTCGGGATTGCGTGAAAGCAAAGGGATAGAGCGGCTCAGAGATTCCGTGAAAAACTGAACCGCTCTGGCCATGAACTGTGCATCCCGCCGCGGCTTATTTCAGCCGTTATTGACCCGATAGGTTCGTCGGCATTAACTGAGGTACGTTCAACGGTTGAGAGGTGCATGTGCGCATTCTTGTGGTGGAGGACGACGACACGATCGGCGGCGCGGTTCGCGACCATATCGCGGCAGGCCCTCATGCCGTGGATTGGGTCAAGAACCTGACCGATGCGGAGGAGGTCACCAGTGCGGTGCAATACGGCCTCATCCTGTTGGATCTGCAGCTTCCCGATGGCAGCGGCATCGATTTCTTGAAGCGGCTGCGCCGCAAGCCTGACGAAACGCCCGTCATCATCCTGACAGCTCGCGATCAGATCTCCGACCGCATCGAAGGCCTGAACAGCGGCGCCGATGATTATCTCGTCAAGCCGTTCAACCTTGGCGAATTGACGGCCCGTATCCTGGCGGTCGCCCGGCGTTATGCCGGCAGTCCGCAGCCGACCCTCCGGTTCGACGACCTCGAAATCGACCAGCCGCAGCGCCGCGTCAAGCTGGCGGGCAAGGACGTGATCCTGACGGGACGAGAATGGGCCGTGCTCGACCTGCTGATCACGCGGCCGGGCGCGATCGTCTCCAAGGACAAGATAGAAGAGGCGCTCTACGCCTTCGGATCCGAAATCGAGAGCAACACGGTGGAGGTCTATGTCAGCCGCCTACGCAAGAAGATCGGCAAGGACCGCATAAGGACGGCCCGCGGCGTCGGCTATTGCCTGGGTGAGCGATGACCGAACACAAGGAGCCCAGCCGCGCCAGCATCACCCGGCGCCTGATCACTGCGCTGACCGGCACTGTCGTCGTCTTCTGGCTGATTGCGGTCGGCATCGGTGTCTATGTCGTCAACAAGGAACTCTCGGAAACATTCGATGGCGCATTGCAGGAAACCGCCGAGCGTCTTCTGCCGCTGGTGCTCGACGATCTCGCCAACCGCGACCATTCCGGCGATCCTCAGAGCCTGGAAGAACTCAACAAGGGGCTGAACCGCGAATATCTGACCTATCAGGTACTCGATGGGAACGGCAAGGTCATCCTGCACTCCCACGATGCCCCTCCAACCGCCTATGACGTGCCGCTGAAGATCGGCTTCCACAATACATCGCGATACCGGATCTATACCGAATCCTCGGCCGACGGCACGATCTTCCTGCACGTCGCCGACGCCTTCAAGAATCGCCGCGAGGCATCGCGCGAAAGCGGCGTTGCGCTGCTCTGGCCGCTACTGGCCCTCATTCCCGCCAGCATCATCGCCATCGGCGTCATCGTCGGCCGATCGCTGCGGCCGATCGACCGCCTGCGCTCGGAGATCGCCACCAAGGACGGCGGCAACATGGCACCGCTCGTGAGCGAGACGCTGCCGCTCGAACTGCAGCCGATCGCCCGCTCCGTCAATCTGCTGCTGGAGCGCCTGCGCCTGGCGCTGGAAGCCGAACGCGAATTCACAGCCAATAGCGCCCATGAGCTGCGCACCCCGATTGCAGGCGCTCTTGCGCAGACCCAGAGGCTGATCGCCGAACTGCCGCAGGGGCAATTGACGGAACGCGCCGGCCGCATCGAGACGTCGCTTTCCAATCTCGGCCGGCTCGCGGAAAAGCTGCTGCAGCTTTCCCGCGCCCAGGCCGGGATCGGCACGGGTGACAAACCCGCCGATCTCGTGGCCATCATCGAAACCGTCATAGGCGATTACGACCGCGATACGGGAACGGCAGGCCGTGTCCTTCTGGAGAACGAAACGGCGGAGAAGCTGATGCGCAACGTCGATATTGACGCATTTGCGATCGTCATGCGCAATCTCATCGAAAACGCCTTGATCCATGGGCCGGCGGATGACGAAGTGACCGTCCGGATCGACGACCGCACCGTCCGCGTCATCAACGGCGGCGCCGTGCTTTCCGCGCATGATCTCGCCGGCCTGAAGAAGCGCTTCTGGCGCGGCAAGACGAAAGCGGCAGGCTCCGGCCTTGGACTTTCGATCGTCGAGCGCATCGTCGGCCAGATCGGCGGCCATCTCGATCTACTGTCGCCGGCGACCGGCAGGACCGATGGCTTTGAAGCCAGGATCACCCTGCCGTCCGGCTGATGACGCTGTAACTGTCAGGAATTGGCCTCATAGAGGATTGATCTTGCAAAGACCGGCAAAGGGTGCGAGCAAGTGCGCCATGTTTCCAGCGGGTCGGTATCCATGATCGTTTCCTTCGACATTGGCGGCAGCGCCATCAAAGGCGGCATTGCCCGCTCCATGACGGACATCGTGCCGCTGGCGCGGCGCCCGACGCCCAGGCACGATTTCGCCGAATTCGTCAATGCCTTGCGTGAGGTGATTGCCGAAGCCGGCGAGAGGCCGGATTGCCTCTCCTTCTCCATCGCCGGCGTCGTCGATCCCGATACGCAGACACTCACCTGCGCCAATATTCCCTGCATTCACGGCCGGCATCTTGCCGCCGATCTGGAGGCGGAACTCGGCTATCCCGTGCTGATCGCCAATGATGCCGATTGCTTCGCCATGGCGGAGGCCATGTCCGGAGCGGGCCGTGGCCATCGCATCGTCTTCGGCGCCATTCTCGGCACCGGCGTCGGCGGCGGCCTTGTCGCGGATGGCCGGCTGGTCAATGCTGCCGGCGGCTTTGCCGGGGAATGGGGCCATGGCCCCATCATCGCCTCCTCCGCCGGCAATCCACCAGTCGCTATTCCCGCCTATGCCTGCGGCTGTGGCCAGAAGGGCTGCGTCGACACCGTCGGCGGCGCACGCGGCATCGAACGCCTGCACAAGACGCTTCACGGCTTGGAACTTTCCAGCGAGGAGATCATCGGCCAGTGGCTCAGGGGCGAAGACCGTGCCGAACGCACGATTGACGTCATGGTGGATCTGGTCGCCTCGCCGCTTGCCCTCACCGTCAACATAACTGGCGCGACCATCGTGCCGGTCGGCGGTGGCCTTTCCAACGTCGAACCGCTCCTGGCTCGTTTGGACGAGGCGGTGCGCGCCCGGACCCTGCGTAAGTTCGGCCGGCCGCTCGTCGTGCCGAGCGAGTGCAAGCTGGAACCGGGCCTCATCGGCGCCGCCCTGCTGGGCCTGCAATATACCGGAGAGCGCACCCATGCTGCTTGAGGTCTGTGTCGAGGATATTGCCGGCCTCAAGGCGGCCGTCGAGGGTGGCGGCGACCGTATCGAGCTTTGCAGCGCGCTTCCTCTCGGCGGGCTGACGCCGAGTGCCGGGCTGATGGCCGCCGCAGCGAAGATACCTATCCCTGCATACGCCATTATCCGTCCGCGCGCCGGCAGCTTCGTCTATTCGGCGGATGAACTTGACGTCATGAAGCGCGACATCGATGCCGCACGAGCTGCCGGTTTGCCGGGAGTCGTGCTCGGCGCTTCCCTGCCGGATGGGCGACTTGATGTTGACACGCTCAAGGCGCTCACCGCCCAAGCGGAAGGTCTCGGCAAGACGCTGCACCGCGCCTTCGATCTGGTGCCCGACGTCGAGGAAGCCGTCCATGTCGCTATCTCCCTCGGCTTCGAACGCATTCTGACCTCCGGCGGCGCAAGGACTGCGGCCGAAGGCGTTGCCATGCTTGAGCAGGCGATTGCAGCCGCCGCCGGCCGCATCTCCATCATGCCCGGCTCCGGCGTGACGCTTGCAACGGTCGGCCAGCTATGGCCGCGCCTGCAGATCAGCGAGATCCACGCCTCCTGCTCCGCAACCGCCTCGGAGACGGATGAGCGTGTCATCGCTCTCGGCTTCTCTCTGCCATCGGTCCGCCGCACGGATGCCGCCACCGTCAGGGCACTTAAGGCGTATTTCGCCTAGAGCGGACTGCTCCAAGAACGTGCAAAAAGCCGGACGCGGGGAACACGGGAACCGGATGCGGAAGGTCGCGATCTGCTTTAAGCAACATCATGAATTGACAAAGAAACATTAGAATGATCAATCGTTCATAAACGCATATGCTGTAGCCATGAACATGGCTGCGCAACATACAGTTATTGCAGCAAGGTAAGTTTCCTCGGGAGTAGCTGTGATCTGAACCATGTCGGTGGCGCCACCTCGCAAGAAAAGCAGGGCTGTCTTTTGGATTGCCGCCGTTGTCATCGGTTCGATCATCCTGGCAACCGCGCTCCTTGCCAACGATATGCGCAATCTGCGGGCGCTGGATGATCGCTATCATCTCAATCTCTTTCCAAAACCGGAACAACATGCAGCAGCGCCCGCCGCGCCTGCGCAAGAACAGCAGCCGGCCCATGCGGCTACGCCTGCGGCGGCAGCGCCGAAGACATTAGCCGCGGCGGCTACAAGCGTCCGTGTCAAGCCGGCGACGGTCACCGCCAAGCCATCCGTCAAGAAAAGATCCCATCTGCTGGATGAGCCTGTCGACGCGCTGCTGAGTGCCTTCGTGCGCAGCTGGCGGATATCGGGCCAGACGCTTTGCGCCGATCTCCAGAAGTTCGGCCTGTCCGTAGGCGAATGGCGGCAAAGCGAACTGGGCACCGGCACTTCGGAGTGCAGCTATGCCGTCCAGAAGGGCGCCTATGGCGATCCCAAGGCAGCTTCCTTCTTCATCATCGCCAGGGGCAAGCCATCAGGCGAAATCGATACCATCCGCATCAAGGTCATCATGCCTGACAATGACGACGGAAAGGCCGTTGCCGGCACCTTTGTCGATACTGTCGTCCTATTGCTGAACGAAACCCATTGGCTGGACTTTCAGGCCGCACTCGAGGCAGTCGGCAAGTTGCAGGATGTGACGCTGCAAGCCTTCGGCGCCAAGCTTGCCTTTTTCAAGGAATTCCAGAGCGACAACAATTTCAACCTGCAGCTGGAGTTGCGCAGAACCTCGCCGGAACAGCTCCGAACCGCGATCGTCTTCGACAAGGCGCGCTGGACACTGCCCTCCCCGCCATCGACTAACTGATCACATAGATTCCTTCGAAAGGCTGGGTTCCTGTTGCGCTGCGCCATCGATAGTGCTCATATAGGCAACGATTCCGAAGGTCGGCGGATCACCGGCCGCCAGCACCATGTTTCCCGAGAGCACGAGGCGGTTTCCGAAGGGATTCATGCAAATCGTCAAACGCGCCGGTCCCCAGCCGGACGTTGGAAAGCCATTTCATTTCATGGATTCGATAGATCCCAATCCGCAGAGCCAGACTTTTGCGGTCGAACGCAATCCCCGCCTGCGCTACATCATCCCCGCCGTGGTCGCCGTCGCCTTCCTGATGGAACAGCTGGATTCGACCATCCTCGTCACTGCCGTTCCCGATATCGCCAAGAGCCTCGATACGACGCCGCTGCGCATGAATCTGGCGGTCACGACCTATATTCTGACGCTTGCCATGTTCATTCCGGTGAGTGGATGGTTTGCCGATCGCTTCGGCGCCCGGCGCATCTTCACGCTTTCCCTCTTCATCTTCACGATCGGTTCGATCCTCTGCGGACTGGCAACCAGTCTGCCGATGCTTATCGCCACGCGCGCGCTGCAAGGCTTTGGCGGCGCGATGATGACGCCGGTCGGGCGCCTCATCCTCATTCGCAGCTTCCCACGCAGCCAGCTCGTGACTGCCATGACCTACATGACCCTGCCCGCCGTCATCGGACCAGTGATCGGGCCGGTGCTCGGCGGCTTCCTGACAACCTATCTGTCCTGGCGCTGGATCTTCTGGGTGAACCTGCCCTTCGGCCTGATCGGCATGGCCATGGCGCTGCGCTATGTCGAGGATACCGAACGCGACGAGACCATCAAATTCGACTTTCCTGGTTTCGTCATGGTCGGTCTCGGCTGTGTGCTGCTGCAATACGGCATCGAGAATATCGGCCGACCTGCAATTCCGGTCTGGGCCATCCTCCTCGCGCTTGCCGCCGCCGGCCTGCTGCTGGTCGGCTTCATCCGCTATGCCAGAACAGTGGAATCTCCAGCCGTGGATCTCACCCTCTTCAAGCTGCGCACCTTCCGCATCGGCACGCTTGCCGGCGGCATCTGTCGTGTCGGGCTGAATGGCGTGCCTTTCCTGCTGCCGCTGATGCTGCAGGTCGGCTTCGGCTTGAGTCCGATCGTCTCGGGTACATTGACCTTCGTCAGCGCCCTGAGCGCCCTTGCCGTGCGGCCGGTCTCGGCAAAACTGCTAAAGCTCTATGGCTTCGATCGCATGTTGACGTGGAGCGCCGTATTCGGTGCCGCCGTCGTCGCCGGCTTCGCGCTGATCACACCCGATACGCCGCACTGGTTCATCATCGTCTATGTCTTCATCTTCGGGCTGGCGCGGGCCGGACAGTTCATGACGTCCAATACGCTATCCTATTCCGATACTCCGGCGGCTCAACTCAGCCGCGCGACCAGTCTCGGCGGTGTGCTGCAGCAATTGAGCGTCAGCTTCGGCGTCTCCGTCGCCGCCATGCTGCTGGGTCTGGTGACTTTGGATGGATCGCCGCTGACGCCGGAGAAATTCCATATTGCATTTTTGCTGATGGCCGTGATCCCGCTGCTCGGCATACCCGGCTTTCTCAAGCTGCGGCCGGAAGACGGCGCGCAAGTGAGCGGCCATCAGCGGCAATCGAAAAAGCAGCCGTAAGGCTTATGCTGCAAGCGCGGAGGCGCGCGGGTGGACGAGATGATCGCGAAGTACCGCGCCGGAGCGGTCGACTTCCTGCATCAGCACATCGTAGCTCCACAGATCGGCCAGATGCTGCAATACGCGCTTGGCATCCATATCGTCGAGCAGCGCGCCGTTCAGCACAGTATGCTTGACCAGCAGCCGCCTGTCGCCGGCAAGATCGACATCGACGATCTCGATATGCGGATCGATCCAGCCGACATCATATTGCCGTGACAATTCACGGCGGATGCGCCGGTAGCCACGCTCATCATGAATGGCAGCAACCCTCAGCCCCTCCTCTTCCTCCGGATCATCGGTCAGCTGGAACATGCGCATCTTGCGCATCAGGTGCGGGCTCAAGAACTGCGCGACAAAACTCTCGTCGCGATAATTGGCCCAGAGATCGCGCAGCACCGCCATTGCATCGCCGGTGCCGGCGATTTCCGGGAACCATTGGCGATCCTCTTCCTCCGGCTTCGTCACGATGCGCTCGATATCCTGCATCATGGCAAAGCCGATCGCGTAGGGGTTGAGGCCGGAATAGCGGGGATCGTTGAAGGTCGGCTGGAAAACCACATTGGTATGCGATTTCAGGAATTCCAGAAAATCGCCGTCGCCGATGCCACCGAGTTCGTGCAGCCGGGTCATGATGCGATAGTGCACGTAGGTTGCCGTGCCCTCGTTCATCACCTTGGTCTGACTCTGCGGATAGAAATATTGGGCGACATGCCGCACGATGCGGATGATCTCGCGCTGCCAGGGCTTCAGACGCGGCGCCATCTTTTCCAGGAAATAGAGGATATTCTCCTGCGGCAGGCCCGCCAGCGAGCGCCGCCGCTCCAGATCGAGATCCTGTGTTTTCTTGCCCGATCCGGCCGGCACCGTGCGCCATAGATCGTTGAAGATCTTCTCGTCATATTCGCGCCGCTCGCGCTCGCGCTTCTCCTCGTCGCGCAGGTCCGGCGTCTTCTTGCCGGCATAGCGATGCACGCCGTGCGACATCAGCGCATGCGCTGCATCCAGCGTGCGCTCGACGGCGGCATGGCCATAGCGCTCCTCACAGCGTGCCACATAGCTCTTGGCGAAGTTGAGATAGTCGAGAATGCCTTCGGCATCGGTCCAGAGCTTGAAGAGATAATTGTTCTTGAAGAAGTGATTGTGGCCGAAGGCGGCATGCGCGATGACGAGAGCCTGCATCGTCGCACTATTCTCCTCCATCAGATAGGAGATGCAGGGCGAGCTGTTGATGACGATCTCATAGGCAAGGCCGCGCAGGCCCTTGCGGTAGAAGGCCTCATGATGGGCGAAATGCTTTCCGAAGGACCAGTGCTTGTAAAAGAGCGGCATGCCGATCGAGGAATAGACGTCGAGCATCTGCTCGGCGGTGATGATCTCGATCTGATTGGGGTAAACATCGAGCCCGAGCTCGTCGATGGCGATCTTCTCGCAGGCATCGTGAATTCGCTGGATGGTGGCGAAATCCCAGTCCGCGCCTTCGAAAAGCCGCTCCATCGATGCCTTTTTTGCCATTATCCGCTCCTTGTTTCCGCCGTCCGGCGCTGGAAGAGATCGTGGAAAACCGGATAGATCTGGCTGCGATCGCTGACACGCCGCATGGAAAGCACCGGCCATCCCACTTGCATCCGCTCGTAGAGCGACCAGATCGCCGAGCCGGACGAGATCGCGACGCTGCGTGATTCCCCCACTTCGAGATAGGCGAAATATTGGCAGACGGGCAGGATCTCGCTCGTCATCAGCGCTGCCGTCGTCGCATTGTCGGAATAGGCGTTATCACCATCCGATGCTTGCGCGGCGTAGATGTTCCAGTCGGATGCCGGGAAGCGGTCCCGCACGATCCGCCGCATGGCCTCGAGCGCGCTCGAAACCTGGGTGCCGCCGGTTGCCGGGCTGCGGAAGAAGGTCTCCTCGTCCACCTCTTCCGCTACGTCGGTATGGCGGATGAAGACGATCTCGACGCGGCGATACTGCCGGGTCAGGAAAATGTAGAGCAGCATGTAGAAGCGCTTGGCGAGATCCTTCATGTGCTCCGTCATCGAGCCGGAGACGTCCATCAGGCAGAACATGACGGCTTGCGCCACCGGCTTCGGCTCGTTCTCGAAACGGCGATAGCGGATATCGATCGGGTCGATATAGGGAATGCGCCGGACCTTCGATTCCAGTCTTTTGATCTCGTCTTCGAGCTGTGCGCGGCGCTTCTCGTCCGTGCACTCCTCGGCCTCCTCGATGAGCTTTTCGACCGTTTCCGGCTTCGGGCGATGCAGCGCGACACGGCGCATCATGGCAAGCCGCATCGTGCGGTTGATGGCAAGATTGGCAGGTGATCCCGTAACCGAATAGCCCGAGCGCACCGGATTGATCTGGTCCGCCGACATCAGGCGGCGCTTGGCTAGATCGGGCAATTCGAGATCGTCGAGGAAGAGATCGAGGAATTCGTCCCGCGTCAAGATGAAGCGGAAGGCATCCTCGCCGGTTCCATCGCCGCCGGCCCGCGACTTGCCGCTACCGCCCTCGGGGCGGGGAAGCATATCGCCTTCGATGAAGTCCTTGTTACCGGGAAGAATATGTTCCTTCAGGCCCTCCGGGCCGCGATGGAACCGAGGTTCCTCGGTTCCATCCAGGGGAATGCTGATTTCGCCACCCTTCAGAATATCCTGAATGTCGCGATTTTGAGAGGATTCATAGACCGCTCTCTGCACCAGCGCTTTTGCTCTTCGCAAAAACCGTTGACGATTTTCCAGACTTTTTCCGCCTGGGTTCAGGCGTCTGTCAACAATGTGCATTCCTTCTTCCTTGGTGGCTCATCCCGCCTGTTTCACACGCATGTACCATTCCACAAGGCGCCGGACCTGACGCTCGGTGTAACCCCGCGCGACCATCCGCTCGACGAATTCGCCATGTTTCTTCTCCGTCTCGCCATCCTTCTTGGAACCGAACGAGATGACGGGCAGAAGGTCCTCGACCTGGGAGAACATCCGCTTTTCGATGACTTCGCGGATCTTCTCATAGCTGGTCCAGGACGGATTCTTGCCGCCATGGCTCGCTCGTGCCCGCAGGCAGAATTTGACGACCTCATTGCGGAAGTCCTTCGGATTGGCGATGCCTGCCGGCTTTTCGATCTTGGTGAGCTCCTGGTTCAAAAGCTCGCGGTCGAGAAGCTGGCCGGTATCCGGATCCTTGAAATCGACATCCTCGATCCAGGCGTCGGCATAGTCGACATAGCGATCGAAGAGATTCTGTCCGTAATCCGCATAGGATTCCAGATAGGCCTTCTGGATCTCGTTGCCGATGAACTCTGCATAGCGCGGCGCCAGTTCGCTCTTGATAAACTCGATATAGAGCTTTTCGGTTTCAAGCGACAGCTGTTCCCTGCGGATTGCCTGCTCCAACATGTACATCAGATGCACCGGATCGGCGCCGACTTCCGTCGTATCGTAGTTGAAGGTCGCCGCCAGCACTTTGAAGGCAAAACGGGTGGAGGCTCCATCCATGCCTTCATCGACACCGGCCGAGTCACGATATTCCTGCACGCTTCGCGCTCTCGGATCGGTCTCTTTCAGGCTCTCGCCGTCATAGACCCGAAGCTTGGAGAAGGCGGTCGAATTCTCATGCTTGGACAGCCGCGTCAGAACCGTGAAGCGGGCGAGCGTCTCCAAGGTCGATGGCGCGCAGGGCGCGTCGCTGAGTTCGGATTCCTCGATCAGCTTCTCATAGATCTTCTGCTCTTCGGTGACCCGCAGGCAATAAGGCACTTTCACCACGCAGATGCGGTCAATGAATGCCTCATTGTTCTTGTTGGCCTTGAATGTCTGCCATTCCGACTCGTTTGAGTGCGCCAGGATGATGCCGGAGAAGGGTATCGCACCGATATTTTCCGTACCGATGTAATTGCCTTCCTGCGTCGCCGTCAGCAGCGGATGCAGCATCTTGATCGGTGCCTTGAACATTTCAACGAATTCGAGAATGCCCTGGTTGGCACGGTTCAATGCACCGGAGTAGCTGTAGGCATCCGGATCGTTCTGCGCGAGGCTTTCGAGCTTGCGGATATCCACCTTGCCGACCAGCGAGGAAATGTCCTGGTTGTTCTCGTCGCCCGGTTCCGTCTTGGCGACGGCAATTTGCCGCAGCCTTGAGGGCTGCATCCTGACGACACGGAAGCGGGAAATATCGCCTTCGAACTCTTCCAGCCGCTTGAGGCACCAGGGACTCATGAGCCCTGTCAGGCGCCGGCGCGGAATGCCATAGCGCTCCTCGATCATCGGCCCCATGGTGACGGGATCGAACAGGCTGAGCGGGCTTTCGAAGACCGGGCTAAGCTCGTTTCCGGCCTTGAGCACATAGATGGGATGAACTTCCATCAATGATTTCAGCCGCTCGGCGAGCGATGACTTGCCGCCGCCGACAGGCCCGAGCAGATAGAGGATCTGCTTGCGCTCCTCCAGCCCCTGGGCCGCGTGGCGGAAGAAGGCGACGATGCGTTCGATCGTCTCTTCCATGCCGAAAAAGCCCGAAAAAGCCGGATAAGTCCGGATGGTCCGGTTCATGAAAATACGCCCAAGCCTTGTATCCTTGGCCGTATCGATCAGCAGTGGTTCGCCCATGGCTGCCAGTAGCCGCTCAGCCGCATTTGCGTACATGAGCGGATCATCCCGGCACGCTTCCAGGTATTCTGAGAATGACATCTCGACTTCGCGCCGTGCTTCAAAAGTACGGGCGAACGTGTTGAACAGAACATCGTTGTTTAACATGGCGCCTCGGTAGCTTGCTATTGCAATTAACGCCGGCTTTTACGAGATCACTTTATCCCGCTGTATCTAAAGTGCGGTATGACTCGCTACGAATCAATAGGTGATCTGTCAATAATTCGTACGCTTGATTCCAAATGTCATCAATATCTTGATGGGGTCATGCACCGAATTAATGAAACACAACCAGAAGATTGTTGCGGCAATACAACGCACTCAGTGGTTATGCAACCTCAACCGGCCTATTGCCGCATATTTTTGCAAATACACGATCTCGGCGAAGAATTGATCGAAGCCAGCGTCAAGCTTCATTGTCCGCACGATTGGGGAGAAAAGATGGTGCCCAGAGCCGGAATCGAACCAGCGACACGCGGATTTTCAATCCGCTGCTCTACCAACTGAGCTATCTGGGCATCCGAGCTTCGCGTCGAGGGAAGAGCCTTGGCAGGCGCTGGGCGGTTGGTTCGCCCCGGAAGCGAGCGGGGTTATAGCATCTTGTTCGGCCATGTCCAGCAGCAAATGACTCTTTTTTGACAGGAAATCGAATTTTGCCAATTCGCGAACAAAATGAAAGGGTTCGTGAGATCCTGCCCCTTTGGAAAATGCACTCAGTCCTGGTCGGAGCCGTCGGCCTTCGTCTCGTCCTCGGTGACGGGGATGGCGTAGGAGCCGTTGAGCCACCGCGAGAGATCGACGGAGCGGCAGCGATCCGAGCAGAAGGGATAATGTTCACGCAGCGAAGGACGGCCGCATTCCGGACAGGGACGCGTCTTTCGCAGCGGCTCGACTTTCGAACCGACCTTGATCTCTTCAGCCTTCGTCATGATAACTATCCTTCCTGCCATCCGGCATGGACATCGAAGCCCTCGCCTGCCAGCAGCAGCATGGTTTCATAAAGCGGCAATCCGACGACATTGGTGTAGGAACCGACAAGCTTTTGCACGAAGGAGCCAGCAAGCCCCTGGATGCCATAGGCTCCCGCCTTGCCGCGCCACTGGCCGGAGGCAAGATACATGTCGATATCCCGGCTGGAAAGCCGCTTGAAACGCACCTTGGTTTCCACCACCTTCTGGCGGGCCTTGCGGTCCGGCGTGATCAGGCAGATGCCGGTATAGACGACATGGCCGCGCCCGGAGAGCAGATGCAGCGCCGCAGCCGCCTCATCGACGAATTCCGCCTTCGGCAGGATGCGCCGCCCGACGGCGACGACCGTGTCGGCCGAAAGGATATAGCTTCCCTGCCAGGCGGCGTCGCTCTTGATTGCCGCAAAGGCGGCATCACCCTTCTCAGCCGAAAGCCGCCGCGCCAGCGAGCGCGGATGCTCCGATTTCTTCGGCGTCTCATCGATATCCATGGGCATGAGACGCGCGGGCTCGATGCCTGACTGATGCAGGAGCTCGACGCGACGCGGCGATCCGGAGGCCAGTATCAGCTTGTGTTTCAACGCCATCAGATCTCGACCTGTCATGCGGGAATGAGAGCCGGTCCGGAGCATGATGCCGAAAATGTCGGCGGCATCCGGCTCCAGCGAACGGCGGATTACTTGAAACGGTAGGTGATGCGGCCCTTGGTCAGGTCGTAAGGGGTCATTTCCACCAGCACCTTGTCGCCGGCCAGAACGCGGATGCGGTTCTTGCGCATGCGGCCCGCAGTGTGGGCGATGATCTCGTGCTCGTTTTCCAGCTTCACGCGAAAGGTCGCGTTCGGCAGGAGTTCGGTGACGACACCGGGAAATTCGAGGACTTCTTCTTTCGGCATTAAAGCTTCTTTTCCTGTCGGTTGAGGCCGGCGCTCCTGTTAAAAAGGCTGGGTCGCCGGAAATTTGCGCGGAAACTACACAATCGCCGCGGTTTTGTGAACCACGTTGATAAGGGTTTCTGCATTTGTTTCATTTGCGGCTCTAAAGCGAGCCGCGATGTTCCACAAGCCTGCTCTCAATCAGGCCGAGAAGATAGTCCCTCACCGCGCGATAGGCATCCAGAACCTGCTCACGCGTTCCATCCGTCGCCGACGGGTCCATCGTCGGCCAATAGATGACGTCGACAGCGTTCGCCCGCGTCAGTTCCAGCGCGGCATGATGCGCCTCAGGAGACAGCGTGATGATGACATCGAAGAAATCATCCTCCAACTCTTCCATGGTCTGCGGCTGACGGCGGCCAAGCGAAAGCCCGATCTCGGCAAGCACCACATCGACGAAAGGATTGCGCTCGCCGGCGCGTACCCCGGCCGAGGCGATATACGTGCCCTGCGGCAGCATGCTGCGCGCCATCGCCTCGGCCATGGGCGAACGGATGGCATTGAGGCCGCACATGAAGAGGATGGCGCCGGGGGATTTGCCCCCGGCCGACCTGCCATTCTGCTCGATCGCCTGCGGCTCATCCATGGCAATCACCCGCGCCAGTAGAGCACGCAAACGAGCGTGAAGAGCCGCCGCGCCGTATCGAAATCCACGCTGATCTTGCCGTTCAACCGGTCCATCAGCGTCTGCGAGCCTTCGTTGTGAATGCCGCGCCGGCCCATGTCGATCGCCTCGATGCGGCTTGGCGTGGCCGAGCGGATCGCCTCGTAATAGCTCTCGCAGATCATGAAATAATCCTTCACGATCCGGCGAAACGGGGTGAGCGACAGAATATGGGTGGCGACAACGCCACCATCTTCCATGCGGATGTCGAAGACCAGCTTCTGGTCGACCAGCGAAAGATTGAGTAGATAAGGCCCGCCCTCATGCCCGACAGGCGTGAAGCTGTTTTCCTCGATCAGGTCGAAGATGGCGACGGCGCGCTCGTGCTCGACATCAGGCGTCGAGCGGCCGATCGTGTCGTCCAGGACCACATCGCTCAGCCGGAAGACGCCCTTTGCCATGCCTTACCCCTCGAGATTGAGGCGGATCGCAACCGACCGCGCATGCGCATCCAGCCCCTCGGAATTGGCAAGCGCGATCGCCGCTGGCCCGAGCGCGCGGAGCTGCTCCGACCCCAGCCGGAGAATAGAGGTGCGCTTGACGAAATCGAGCACCGACAGCCCGGAGGAGAAGCGTGCAGAGCGGGCAGTCGGCAGCACATGGTTCGAGCCGCCGACATAATCGCCGATCACTTCGGGCGTATGACGGCCGACGAAGATCGCGCCGGCATTGCGAACACCGGCCAAAAGCGGCTCGGGATCATCGACCGCCAGCTCCAGATGCTCGGCCGCAATGCGGTTGGCAAGCGGAATGGCCTGCTTCACTTCGGCGACTAGGATAACCGCGCCGAAATCCCGCCAGCTCGTCGCTGCCGTCTGCGAGCGGCTGAGCTGCTTCAGCTGCCGCTCGACCGCCGCTTCCACGGCTCTGCCGAATTCGGCATCGTCGGTGATCAGGATCGCCTGCGCGCTTTCGTCATGCTCCGCCTGCGCCAGCAGATCGGCGGCGATCCAGTCCGGATCGTTATTCTTGTCGGCGATGACGAGCACTTCCGACGGGCCGGCAATCATGTCGATACCAACAGTGCCGAACACCTGGCGCTTGGCTGCCGCCACATAGGCATTGCCGGGGCCGGTGATCTTATAGACCGGCTTGATCGTCTCCGTACCATAGGCAAGTGCCGCGATCGCCTGCGCGCCACCAATGCGATAGATCTCCTCGACGCCGGCCATGCGCGCCGCAGCAAGCACGGCCGGATTGACGGCACCGCCCGTCGCCGGCACGGCGATGACGACGCGATCGACACCGGCGACCTTGGCCGGCACGGCATTCATCAGCACCGAGCTCGGATAGCTCGCCGTACCGCCGGGCACATACAGACCGACCGCTTCGATCGCCGTCCAGCGCGATCCGAGGCCAACGCCGAGATCGTCTTCATAGATATCATCCTTCGGCAATTGCCGGCGGTGATGCGATTCGATGCGGGTGGCGGCGACCTTCAGCGCGCCCAAAACCTCTGCCGGAACGGCCGCGATCGCCGCATCGATCTCCGCTTCGCTGACGCGCATCGGCGTTACGGCGAAATCGACGCCGTCGAACTTTTTGGAATAATCTGCAAGGGCGGCATCGCCGCGCGCCCGCACATCATCGATGATGCCGCGCACGACGGCATTCACATCCTCGGACACTTCCCGCTTGGTCGTCAGGAATGCGGCGAACTGCTGCTCGAACCCTTCCGACGCCTGATCCAGCCAGATAGCCAAACTGATATTCCTCTTTCACTGCGGCCGCCCGCGGCGGCAAAAATCCAACCGTCGCTGCCTATTCGCCCGCGTCGGGATGTCGGGGTTTGTGGGCCGTTTCCCATGCCCCGCCGATATCCGCAAGCTGGGCCTCGATGCATTCGACATCGAGTGCGATGGTGGCGTTGGCGGCAAGGGCAAGCTCGATCGTGCCGTCTGGCCCCTCGCCCTTCTGCTCGAAGCGGATGGCGAGCAGCGAGAGAACCTCGTCGCGCTTGCGCCGGTCGAAGCCGTTGGAGCGCACGCCCTGAACGCGCTTGAAGACCAGCGCGGAACGATGGCGTTCATAAGGCTTGCTGCGCTGGTCCGATTGTTCCCAGACGAAACGGTTGGCCGCGAGCGAAAACTGCTCTTGCTTCGGCGCATAGGACATGTCGCCGACCTTGAAGACGCTATCCTGCATATAGGCAGAGATGACATCCAGGTCCTCGGTGTCGAGTGCCATTAGCTTGAGATCGCTCATTCGTCCTTTATCCCTGATCGCGCCATTGGACCCCCCGGCAAGCATTGTTGCCGGCGTTCCTTCATTCTGGACATAGGATGGGAGCGCAAAAGACGCAACCGAAGAAAGCAGGCTTGCCCGCTCTCTTCGCGCCGACGGATGGAAATAAACCCGATCGTTCAACATGCTGTCGCGCTTTTGCGACAGCGGCATGCAAAAACCGGAGGGCTGCTCGGGGGCAGGACAATCGCAGACGAACGGAAATCGTCGCCACACCTTCTCCCCGAGGGGAGAAGGAGTTTCCGAAGATGATCCCACCATATGCGATTGTGGGGGGCAGCGATGAGCCTTAGTCGCTGATGCGCTCGACCACGGCGCCGCAGCGCGTCAGCTTGTCTTCCAGCCGCTCGAAGCCGCGATCGAGGTGATAGATGCGCGACACCACCGTCTCGCCTTCGGCGGCAAGACCGGCAATGACGAGCGAGACGGAAGCACGAAGATCGGTCGCCATCACGGGCGCACCCTTCAGCTTCTGAACGCCTTCGACGCGGGCGGTCTGACCGGAAAGCGAGATCTTGGCGCCGAGGCGGGCGAGCTCCTGCACATGCATGAAGCGGTTTTCAAAGATGGTCTCGGTGATGTTGGAGACGCCCGAGGAGCGGGTCATCAGCGCCATGAACTGCGCCTGCAGGTCGGTCGGAAAGCCGGGGAACGGATCGGTGACGACGTCGACCGGCTGGATGCCGCCACCATTGCGCATGACGCGGATGCCGTTATTGGTCGGCGAAACCGTGGCGCCGGCCCGGCGCAGGCTTTCGAGCGCGGTGTCGAGCAGCGCGACATCGGTGTTTTCAAGCGTAACGTCGCCGCCGGCCATGGCAACGGCCATGGCATAGGTGCCGGTCTCGATACGGTCGGGCAGCACGCGGTGGCGGGCGCCGGAAAGCGAGGTGACGCCCTCGATGGTGATCGTGCTGGTGCCGGCGCCGGAAATCTTGGCGCCCATGGCGATCAGGCAATTGGCGAGATCGACGATTTCTGGCTCGCGGGCCGCATTGCCGATGACGGTGGTGCCGCGGGCAAGCGTGGCGGCCATCATCATCACATGCGTCGCACCAACGGAAACCTTCGGGAAGTCATAGCGCGCGCCGATGAGGCCGCCCTTCGGTGCGGTGGCATTGATATAGCCGCCGTCGATTTCCATGGTGGCGCCGAGCGCCTGCAAGCCCTCAATGAAGAGATCGACCGGGCGTGTGCCAATGGCGCAGCCGCCGGGCAGCGACACGCGCGCCTGGCCCTCGCGGGCGAGCAGCGGCCCGATGACCCAGAAGCTCGCGCGCATCTTGGCGACGAGCTCATAGGGCGCGGTCGTATCGACGATGGTGCGGCAGGTGAAATGGATGGTGCGGGAATAGCCGTCTTCTTGGCGCTCGCGCCGGCCATTGACGGCGACATCGACGCCGTGATTGCCGAGGATGCGCATCAAAAGCTCGACATCGGCGAGATGCGGCACGTTTTCGAGGGTCAGGGTATCGCTTGTCAGCAGCGAGGCGATCATCAGCGGCAGGGCGGCATTCTTGGCGCCGGAGATCGGAATGATACCGTTGAGCTCATTGCCGCCGACAATCCTGATACGATCCATATAAGCAATACGGGCGAGGCCCGCCTTTCCTGATAGTTCCGGGCGCCAATGTCAGCGCCAGGTTTCGTGCACCTGGTAAAAGGCGCTCTTTAGACGAAATAGATTAACGCATCAATTCGATTGATGATGGGCGACATCAATCATTGCGATTCGTCCCTTTTTGCGGCGGTTTCAGCACTATCCCCAGGCTTTGCGCCCGGCAGCCCATCCGTCTCGTCGGCCTGGCCGGCACGCCGCGCCCTGACCTGCTGCTTGCGCCGCGCCAGATTCTCCCGCAGCTTCTGCGCAGCACGCTCGCGCCGACGGTCCGCCTCCGTGACCTGCCTGGCATCCGCCCGCGCGACCGCCTCGCCGCCGACCCCGCTGGGGGCCGAACCGCCCTGCAAAGCCTGCCCTTCATCGATTTTCGTCTTGTCCGCAGCCATGGTTTTCCCATAGCCGAAAACCCTGGCCTTCAAAAGACCGACACATTTTTTCCAACGAACTTTCACAGAACTTGCAATTTGCGGCTTGCACTCCGCCCCGACCTATGGCAATAGCCGCCTCGCCCAATACGGCGCACTCAATCGCGCCACGGAATGCTGCTATAGCTCAGGGGTAGAGCACTCCCTTGGTAAGGGAGAGGCCGAGAGTTCAAATCTCTCTAGCAGCACCAGTTTTCCTTGGGAATTGTTCAATTTAGAAGTAGATCGTGCCGAACGAGAGCTTTTACACAGCGCGAAAGCTTCAGGCATGCTTCAAATTTTATTTATCAAATTACACAACCGTCACTTGACTAGTGCCATTATGGTGACAGATTAAATCTGCATTAACTATAAGCGGCAATATTCCCATAAAGAGCGGCCGTTTTGAGCTAGGGTGAAATGTGGCTTTCGGAGATAAATATGAGCACCACCTTCAACAGCCCTAAGTATGCGATTGCAACGCCAGCGATATTTACGAAGCAAAAAGTGACTGTGCTGGAAATGGTTCCTGGGACCCAAATGGGCGGAACTCGCTCCATTCCCGCTGGTATTGGGACAGCAATTCCGAGCCGCAGGACCAAGAACGAACCGGGGCAAGAGCTGCCTGTAGATCACACAACCACTGATAGAGATACTGTCAGGGTGCCTCTGTATGGCTCCACCGTACGCTAAGTTGCTCTTCCCGTATAACGGGTTCAAACAAGCTCTGATGACCTACCACTACTAGCCTCTTCCTGACGTCGAAAATGCTAGACAGTTTCATTGACTCGACAGATGCAAGCCTCAAATCATTTGTGACTGCAGTTCCCAAAGGAATAGCTGGAATAGGCACAGGTCCTGCAGGTACGGGCTGTGGAGCAGGGCTGTTCGCAAACAACTGCCCAACAGGATCGTAGATTTCATTATTTTTAAATTCGATTTCGTAGTCGAGATAAAGATTCCAAATAAGTTCTTCCAACTCCGGCGCGGGATGCTCTGCAACTTGAAGCCCCAGATCTTTCGCTTCTTTCCTGTTAATGGGATGCCCATGGAAATAAAGCTTGGACGCGAGAGTCTCTATAATCTCATCAATCTTATGTTTGCTTGTCTCCTCAGACATATGTGTTAAAAGAATTTTACGCGCGATCATTCGACTTTGGGAAATAAATCGCTCCACGTTTCCGATGGCTAATGGATGAACTTTGTCTGACAGTATCTCCACAGCCTTAATCAGTTCGTCTTCGTGTCGAATCCCAACGGTATCTTTTACGAAAGAAATATAAGCTTTAACATCTTCAACGCTAATGCCGATGCGCTGATTAGTTTGTGGATCTATCGGATTGTATCCATTCGTAACCGTAGGATCGATCGGACCCATTTCAGCAAACGGATGCATGACAATTTCATCCGCCCCCAGCGCAAGCATGGTTGCCGCGCTATAAGCCCTGTACGGCAGAATTACTCCAACCGTCTCTGCATACTCTCTTAAAAGTGAAATTATCCTCCACGGAACCGTCCCATCTCCACCATTGCTGCAAATAAATAGATCAATCTTTTTTATTGGCCGCTCTGGCAGGAGACGAAGATGGTCGAAAAAGATCCTGACCGCATCCTGAGAAATATTCGCTCCTAGATTAGAACGTACGCTGGTCAAATAACAAATTACCTTAGAACCGCGAAGACGCTCGATCTGATCAATAATTGCAAGCCGGTCCTGATATGCAACTTACTTCTCCTAGAGTAGGTCATCTCGATTCTTTCTGACATCTTATAGTGGCAACAGACAATAAATCCACCATTGATGAAATAAGGGCAATAACAATGCAAAAATAACTGTTAGGAACGATGTCTGACGTCTGCGCACCATCATCTAAGTATAGAAAACCGCTATCAACGGATTGGCCTCGCCCCTCCCCAATTCCGCCGCAACCTCCCGTTCAAACCCTCCTCCCATCACATCCATCCTGGTCCAGGAGAAAAGCCTCAATGTCGAAACTACGCGTCGCCCTTCTGTTTGGCGGTCAGTCCACCGAGCATGAGGTTTCCGTCATGTCGGCCCGCAATGTCGTCAAGGCGATCGATGGCGCAAGATATGAGATCGTGCCGATCCTCATTAATCGCGGCGGGCGTTGGTTGCTTGTGGAGGAGAAGGGGCGCCGCGTTGCCGAAGCCGATTGCTAAGCTGGAGCGTAAAATTGCTCGTTACCTGAACTTGGCGTTTGCGCCATAATACACCAATCAGATTCGTTGTGGCCGAGGATAGAATTCGATCATGATTGGCGGAGGACTTCGAGCGATTTTTGAGACGACGGCTCCGCAAAAGGGAGAACTGCTTTCGGTTGTCCGGCAAAATCGATCCAACAACCTGATCGTCTATTTCAATTCCTACGGCGTGGAAAACCGCCCCGGCAAACAGCCCGGCAGGCCGTTCGGAACAAGGTTCCAGAATTATCGAAAAGTCATCCGTTACGATGCGCATGCCATCTGGTTCGTGGAAGAGAAGGGTTCCTGGTATCTTGAGCATCAGGACCGCATCCTCGACGTCCTCATGCGCTACATCGTCGAACATGACATTACGGCGATCAAAATGATTGGCTCCAGCGCCGGCGGATACGCGGCGATCAGAATGGGGTTGCTGCTCGATCGACGGCTTAAGCATGGCGGCAGCAACGCCACGATCCTCTCTTTCGCGGTCAATCCCCAAACCGGCTTTCGGCCTGAATTGTTCGCCCGCATCGAAAGGGCGACGCTGGAAAGCCGCTGGCAAGGTGCGCGACTTGGACAGGATCCCATCGTGCTCGCAAAGGACTATATTGACACCTACGCACCCATGCAGATCGATCTCGTCGAGCTTGCGCGGAACTACCAACCGCGAAACGTCGGCATCGTCCTGATGTACGATAATCTTAATCCGATCGAGACCACCTTCTGTGGCGACCTCGCAGATATTGATTTCATTCTGCACTTCCCCGTGCCGCTTGGTCTAAACCACTTCGATGGCGCAACGAAAATCCTCCTCAACGAATTGTGGCCGGTCTTCGATCAGGCTCTGCCTTTCCCCAAATTGGACAATGCAGATGGGGAGCTGCGCGCCCTGGCATGATACGAACTCCGGCACGTACAAATCTGTTCTTGTGACAGCACACCTCATCCCTCCCCAATTCCGCTGCAATCCCCCGTTTAAACCCTTCTCCCATCACATCCTTCTTGGCCCGGGAGAAAAGCCTCAATGTCGAAACTACGCGTCGCCGTTCTGTTTGGCGGTCAGTCCACCGAGCATGAGGTTTCCGTCATGTCGGCCCGCAATGTCGTCAAAGCGATCGATGGCGGCAGATATGAGATCGTGCCGATCCTGATCGATCGCGGCGGGCGCTGGCTGCTGGTGGAGGAAAAGGGCGGCGCGCTGGCGGAGCCGATTGCCTATGAGGGCACGGAGGTGTGCCTGGTTCCGGGCGGCAAGGGCCGGCTGATGGCGCTGGAAGCGTCTGGCGCGCGCGGGCTGCCTGCGGTCGACGTGCTGTTTCCGGTGCTGCATGGGCTGAACGGCGAGGATGGCTCCATTCAGGGCCTTGCCCAGATCGTTGGCCTGCCCCTCGTCGGCTGCGGCATTCTCGGCTCGGCCAATGCGATCGACAAGGATATGGCAAAACGCCTGCTGCGCGAGGCCGGCCTGCCGGTGGCGCGCTCCTTAACGCTGACGCGCGGCGACAAGCCTGTTTTCGATGAGATCGCGGCGACGCTCGGCTCGCCCGTCTTCGTCAAGCCGACGCGCCAGGGCTCGTCGGTCGGCGTCAGCAAGGTGCAGGATGCCAAAGCGTTCGAGAACGCGCTGGCCGAGGCCTTCCGGCATGACCGCAAGGTGCTGGTGGAAGAATTCGTGCGCGCTCGCGAGATCGAATGCGCCGTCCTGGAAGAGCCTGACGGCTCGCTCTTCGTCTCCGTGCCCGGCGAGATCGCGACATCAGCGACCCACGGCTTCTATTCCTACGAGGCGAAATATATCGACCAGAACGGCGCCGTCGTCACCGTGCCGGCGGATATTCCGGCTGAGACGGCAGAGGGGTTGAAGCGCATGGCGGCGGATGGCTTTCGAGCGCTCGGATGCGAAGGGCTGGCGCGCGTCGATTTCTTTCTGCGGCCGGATGGCAGCACCGTCATCAACGAGATCAACACCATGCCCGGCTTCACCAATATCAGCATGTATCCTAAGGCCATGGGCGCCTCGGGCATCTCCTATGCGGAGCTTGTCAGCCGGCTGATCGAACACGGTCTAGCGCGGGCGCGGCAGGTGTAATCCAGAGGGGCGGCAGGTTCCGATGCCGCCTGCCCTCAGACCTTTTCCGTCTTCTTGGTCTTCACCTTCGGCTCGGCGGGCGCATCCGGCGTCGGCGCGAGCAGCTTTCTGAGCGAGGCGATCTTATCCTTCACCAGCGGGCGGAAGCGGCTGGCGCGATAGGGCATGTCGGCGGCGCCATAGCCTTCCGGGCCGTCATCATTGCCGCGATGAATTTCCTCCAGCTTCACGCCGATGAAGGTGCCGTCCACATAATGCGTGTATTCGCCGACCCAGCGGATGGTATAGATCGTCCCCTTGCGGATCAGCTGATCGATGCTGACATGCTTGAACGTATCGTCGATGCAGACGACCTTCTGGCCCACATGGAAATCGTAGCTCACCCTGCCCTCCTTAAGGCGACGAAACATGATCGCTCCTGCCGCTAAGGCAGGAACATGGCCAGATATCGGCAAACCCGGTGCGCTTCACTCTCCAGAACAAATATCCTGCGAATCTCGGTCATCTGCCGCTGAGAAAGGCCGCGTCCGTCGCCGGCGGTCGACCGAACAATTTGCGGTATTCACGCGTGAACTGCGTCTGGCTGTCATAGCCGACCTCAAATCCGATCTCCCGTGCATTGCCTTCGCGAAGGAGCAGCCGGCGACGCGCTTCCTGCAGCCGGATGAGCGCCCGGTATTGCAGCGGCGTCATCAATGTCACAGCCTTGAAATGCCGGTGCAGCGATGTCCGGCTCATTCCCGCCATGTCGGCCAGCTTGCCGATACTCATGGCCTCAGCGAAATGGCCCTTGATCCAGTCGGTGACGCGACCGATCTGCGCCAGATTTGTGCCATGCGTGGCAAGCTGCCGCAGCATAGGCCCGAGCTCGCCCCGCAGCAGCCGGTAATAGAGCTCAAGCTTGGCAAGCTTTGCCATCATCTCGATATCGTCAGGCGCGTCGAGACAGGAGACAAGGCGCAATGCAGCACTCACGATCTCCGGCGTCTGCTGCGACACCGCAATTCCGGCGTGATCGCGAGGCTCCGCCGCATGGATCATCGGAGCCTCCGCAAGGAGCTTTGCGATCTCCTCTCTCTCCAGTTCGAAGGAAAGCGCCAGGTGCGGGCTGGCAGGATCGGCCTGCTCGATCCGAGCAGACACCGGCAGATTGACCGTCGCGATGAAATATTGCGAGGAATCGACGCTGAAAACCCGCTCTCCGAGCCGGATCGTCTTAGTCCCCTGCAATACCATGCAGATTCTTGGACTGTAGACGGTATCCGTCGGCAGCGTCGGCTGCTCAACTCTATAAAGCGTCAGCCCCTGTACTTCGGTTGTCTGCTTCGGAACGGCGGCGTGGCGGCTGATCAGCTCTCGCAGCTGTGTCGACGGGTCCATAAATCCGGCTTTCGATGATGGCGGCATTTCCCCTCCATCATATCGCCAACAGGCAAAATTGGAAGGATCGTATGAAACTCTGGTCCTCCTGCCCTAACACTTGGATACCAGTCGCTCCTAGTTTTGCTCAAGGCGATCCTTCGACGGAAGGCTACCAAAACATGCAAACAAAGGAGCAGACCATGAGCGACACACCCGTATGGCTTATCACCGGATCCTCCGCCGGCCTTGGATATGAACTTGCAAAATCCGTACTCGAGCGGGGCTGGCGGGCCGTCGTAACGGCGAGGCAGCCTGAGAAACTGGAAACCCTTGTCGCGGAACACGAAGGACGCGCTTTGGCGCTGCGCCTCGATGTCAGCGACATCTCCACGATCCGCGCGGCCGTGGCCGCTTCCATCGACGCTTTTGGCAGGATCGATGTGCTCGTCAACAATGCAGGCTATGGCTATCTCGCCGCCATCGAGGAAGGCGACGATGAGGGCGTGCGCAAACAGTTCGAAACCAATCTGTTCGGTCTCATCAATGTCACCAAGGAACTATTGCCCGGGATGCGCGCCCACAGAAAGGGCCATATCGTCAATATCTCGTCGTTGGGCGGCTTGGTCGCATTCGCTGCCACAGGCTATTACCACGCGACGAAGTTTGCCGTGGAAGCGATCTCGGAATCCCTGTCCTATGAGGTTGCGCCACTTGGCTTGAAGGTGACGATTGTCGAGCCGGGCGCGTTTCGCACCAATTGGGCCGGAAGCTCGATGGTCGAGTCTCCGATCCGGATCGAGGATTATGACGACACCGCCGGAAAGCGCCGCCAGTCCACGAAGGCATCCTCCGGCAATCAGCCGGGCGATCCCTCGCGTGCCGCGGCCGCCATCATAAAGGCGGTCGAAGCCGAGGCGCCGCCGCTTCGATTGCTGCTGGGTGCTCCGGCACTCGATATCGCCTACAAGCGCCTCGAAGCGCTGAAAGCGAATTTCGATGCCTGGAAGGATGTTACGCTGAGCGCCGACTTTCCTGACTTGCGGAAGGACTGACTTTCTCGCAGGCGCGAGCCGTCGTTAGCGACACTCGGTTAGGCGCCTGCGAGAACACGATGATTGTCACGGTCCCGATCAATGAAACGATGACAAAGCAAGCGTTGACAAGGCCCCTGGAAGGCTGAAGATTGCGCTTCGTTCAAGCAGCCGTAAGGCCTTGCTTCCATATCCCATACCCGCAAGGCTCGTTGAGTTCATGCCCACCCTCCGCCTCATTGCCGACGACTTGACCGGCGCACTCGATACCGCCGTCGAATTCGTCGGCGTCTACGGGCCGATCGACGTGGAGCGCAGCGATGCGCTTTCCGAGAACCTGCCGGATTGTCTCGCGATCGACAGCGGTACCCGCGAGAAGACGGCCGCCGAAGCAGAAGTGATCGTCGGCGGCATCGCGCCGTTGCTGCAGGGCGCCGATCTCGCCTTCAAGAAGGTGGACAGCCTGTTTCGCGGCCCGTGGGCGGTGGAGCTTGCCGCCTGCTTCCGGCTCGGCCATTGGCGGCACTGCATCCTCGCGCCGGCATTCCCGCATCACGGGCGGCACACGCGGGGCGGACGACAGGTGCTTTATGCCGGTAAGGACGCCTGGCGCGACATTAGCGGCGATATAACAGCGCATTTGCGCGCCGAGGGTTTGCCGGCCTTCAACACACCACTTAATGGGCTCGAAGGCCAGTCCATCCCGGATGGCATTCATGTTTTCGATGCGCATACGGACGAGGATCTCGATGCCATCATTGCATGGGTCTCATCTGAGCTGGAAGGATCCGTCCTTTGGAGCGGCACCGGCGGCCTTGCCCGCGCTCTCTCTCGCAATATCGAGCTGGCAACTCACCATCTGCTCCGCGCCAAAAATGACAAAGGCGAACACCATCCGGCGCCATCAGTCCCCATCTCACGCAAGCTGCAACGGCCGGTGCTCGGCCTGTTCGGCTCGGACCAGCCAATCACGCTGGCGCAGCTCCAGGCCTGTGGCCCCAATTGGCTGAAGCTTGGCGAAGGCGCTGATGCCGATACTATCGATCATCAAATCCGGCAAAGCGGCGTCGCCATGGTCAGCCTTGACCTGCCGACGGGGCTTGAACGCGATGATGCTGCAAGGCGGATAGCGGCGAGCTTCGGCGGCATGGTCAAGGCACTGCCCGCCCCAGGGACATTGATCGTCGCGGGCGGCGAGACCCTGCGCAATCTCTGTTCGGCGCTCGATGTGTCAGCCCTCAGCATCACCGGCCAGGCAGCACCCGGCCTGCCGCGCTCGACGATCGTCGGCGGTTCCTGGGAAGGCACGACGGTCATCTCGAAATCAGGCGCATTCGGCGGCCCCACCCTATGGCGCGATCTCTTGAGTGAAAACGGGCTGATTGCCGGAGGAGAAGAACCATGACGCGGCATCTTGCAATCACCATGGGCGACCCCGCCGGCATCGGCCCGGAAATCATCGCCAAGGCTGTCGCCCGCTTGAAGGGCAGGCTCGGCGAAGGTAAGCTTAAACTTACAATAATCGGCAGTGGCCCCGCCCTGCGGCTCGCCGAAAAACAGCTCGGCCTCGATATCGAAATCCCCGAAGCTGAGATGGAAGGCGACTGGCCGAACCTCTGCTTCCTCCAGGCCGATGCGGAAGGAGAGCCGATCCTGCCGGGCCGGCTTTCCGCCGATGGCGGCCGCATGGCCTTCAAAGCGATCGAAAAGGGCGTTCAGCTGGCGCTATCGGGCAAGGTCGGCGGCATCGTCACCGCACCACTGAACAAGGAAGCACTGAACAAGGCCGGCTTCCATTATGCCGGCCATACCGAACTTTTGGCCGAGCTCACCGGCGCGCGCGGCTCCGTGATGATGCTCGCCCATGGCAATATGCGCGTCAGCCACGTCACCACCCATGTCGCGCTGGAAGACGTGCCGAAGCGGCTAAAGCCCGAGCGGCTGCGGCTCGTCATCGACCTCACACACAAGGCTCTCAAAAACCTCGGCATCGCCAACCCGAAGATCGCGGTGGCGGCGCTCAACCCGCATGCCGGCGAAGGCGGCCTCTTCGGCCGGCAGGATATCGATATCTCCACGCCCACCATTGCCAAGGCGGTGTCCGACGGGCTCGATATCGTCGGCCCGGTTCCCGGCGATACGGTTTTCGTCAAGCTGCGCGCCGGCCAGTATGACGCGGTCATCGCCATGTATCACGATCAGGGCCATATCCCCGTCAAGCTGCTCGGCTTCGAGATCGATCCGGTAACGGGCAAATGGACTGACCTTTCCGGCGTCAACATCACCCTCGGCCTGCCGATCGTGCGCACCTCCGTCGACCACGGCACCGCCTTCGACATTGCCGGCAAGGGCATTGCCAATGAGCGCAGCCTGATAGAGGCGATCGAATTCGCGGAGAGGTTGGCAGGCGGTTGATAGGTCCTTCAAGAAGGCTCATGTGCCTCGCCAAGGAGGAGATCGATCCGCTCGGCGAGTAACGCAAGGAAGGCCTTTGTCCGGGCGGCCGGTCGCGGTCCAGGCGGATAGATGGCATGGACACTCACTCGCCTGAACTCGTAGGAAGGAAGTACGGGCACCAACTTGCCATCGGCGATCTCCCGGCCGCAGACAAATGTGAACAGAGCGCCTATTCCCCTTTCCGCCAATACCGCCTCCATAAGGGGCCGCCAGTGGTTGACGCGCCACGCGGTGCGGATGGGCACCTTCACCGGGCCGCCGTCGGGACCGGTCAGATGCAGCCGCTCATCCGCCGCGAAGCCTGGGAAACGAATGAAGGGGTGGGCTGCCAACTCTGCCGGTTCGCGCGGCAACCCATGCCGCTCGATATAGCCGGAAGCGGCCAGCATGAGTCGCTGCATCGTCCCCAGTCGGCGGGCGATGAAATTGCCGCTGCCGATCTCACCGATGCGGATAGAGAGATCCACGCCTTCGGTCATCGGATCGACGAAGCGATCGTTCAGGATCACATCGATGGCCAAAGCTGGATGCCGCGTCTGAAATTCGACGAGCAGCCTCGGCAATGTCATCTCTCCAAGCCCATGCGGCGCGGCGATCCGGAACGTTCCGGTCAGCGATGTCTCGGCCGAGGCGACGGAAGCCTCAGCCTCTTCGGCTGCTTCGATGGCGCGCTTGGCATAATCATAGAAGCGCGCACCGGCATCGGTCGCCTGCACAGAACGCGTCGTGCGGTAAAGGAGCCGCGCCCCCAGATGCTTCTCCAGCTTTTCGACACGCTCGCTGACGGTGGGCTGGCCAAGGCCAAGATCGCGCGCGGCGGCCGAAAGGCTGCCGCGTTCCACGACGCGGGTAAAGATGCGCATGGCGGAAAGCATATCCATGACCACATCTTATCGTCTTTTACGATAAATGACATCGCTATTCGCTTTCTTCCCGAGCATATGCCGATCGACGATCTTCCGGCCGGTCAACAACCCAATCGGAGAACCAGTCTTGCAGACCAGCACCATTCAAACGGGCAATCCGCAGCCTCAATCGTTCCAAGGTCAGAACATCGTCATCATCGGCGGCTCCTCGGGGATCGGCTTGGCAACGGCCAGACAGGCTAAGGAAGCCGGCGCAAATCTCTTTCTGCTATCCCGCAACCCTGAGCGTCTTCGGGAAGCCGCCGGGGCGATCGGTGGCGCGGTCCAGATCGTCTCTGATATTGCCGCCCCGCAGCCGGCGATGTTTGCGGGGATCGAAAGAATCGACCATCTGCTGATCACGGCGGGGACCGTGCACCTGCAGTCGCTGAAGGATCAGTCCGAGGCTGATCTCTCGAAGGTCATGAACGAACGGCTGATCGGGCCCTTACTCGCCATCAAGGCTGCTCTTCCCCTGCTGCATCCTGCAAGCTCGATCACCATGACCTCCGGGCAGTTAGCCTCCCGTCCCGCCGCCATCGGTGCGGTCGTGGCGGCCGCCGTTTCCGCGGTCGAAAGCACGGTTCGCGCCCTCGCCATTGAATTGTCGCCAATGCGCATCAACGCGGTTTCGCCGGGATGGGTGGATACCCCGCTGCTCGATGGCCTGATGGGCGAGGCCAAGCGGCAGGTGCTCGAACAGACCGCCTCGACCCTGCCGAGCCGCAATATCGGCCGGCCGGAAGATATCGCGCAGGCGATCCTCTTCCTGATGGCCAACCGCTTTGTGACGGGAGAGATCTTGCATATCGATGGTGGCGGCCGCTTGGTCTAGCCGCTCGACTGTCGGCACGAACTCGAAAAATTCCGCAATCCTGTCGGCTTTGCCGCTCCTCTTTCGTCCTTAGGGTACCCGACGAGAGAGGAGCACCCAATGTCCAAGATTGCCCCATGCCTGTGGTTTGCGCGCGAAGCCGAGGAGGCTGCGAATTTCTATGTTTCGCTCTTCCCCAATTCCCGGATCGATCACGTACAGAAGAACATTGTCGACATGCCCTCCGGCAAGTCCGATGAGGTTCTGGTCGTTACTTTCACGCTCGCCGGCCAGCGCTTCATGGCACTGAACGGCGGCGACCGCATCGAATACAATCATGCGATCTCGCTGGAGGTGGATTGCGCCGACCAGGCTGAGGTCGACCACCTTTGGGACGGCCTTGTCGATGGCGGCACGCCGGTGCATTGCGGTTGGGTGACGGATCGCTACGGCGTCTACTGGCAGGTCGTGCCGGCGGTGCTCCGCAAATATATCGCCGATCCGGATCCCGCCAAGGCCGCTCGCGTCATGCGAGCCTGGATGGGCATGGTCAAGCTCGACATTGCCGGGCTCGAAGCCGCCTATCGCGGCTGAGCGACCGTTCTGGGGATCGCGTTATGGACGAGGTCCGCCGAAGATGTTCTGAATTTCCCTGCAATTTCAGCGGTTCAGACCAATGCCTGTGCCCGTAAGACTTGCGGCGGATCGACGCTTGGAATACCGTCCACTATAGGCTCGCCACAGGCGGGTTTCTCGACACCATGTCAAGCAATTGGACTGCCGCGGCCGTTCAGGCGCGACCCGGCAGGAAACGGTCGATTTCATGCAGCATCAACGAGACCGCATCGATCTCACCGGACGTGATTACACGGCGATCTACGCGCTCAGCGACATCCATGGCTGTTATGATGAGATGATGGAGGCCGAAATGCGCATCATCGCGGATGCGCGCACCCTTCCCGGCCGAAAGCTTCTGCTGTTTCTCGGCGATTATGTCGATCGCGGCCCACGTTCCAGCGATGTCCTGGCGCATCTTAGCGCGCCGCCGCCTGAAGGCTTTGATCGCTATGCGCTTTGCGGCAATCATGACGACGTGTTCCTGCGCTTTCTGGACGATCCCGATACCAACATCCATTGGCTGGAGTTCGGTGCCTTGCCGACGCTCGCATCCTACGGCATCGACGCCAGACATATGCTCTTCGACCTAGGCTACAGCGTCGCGGAGCTGCGCGACATGACGCTTAAGGCAATGCCGGCAGCGCATGTCGACCTGCTGCGTTCGCTAACTATAGCTGTCACTTACGGCTCGATACTCTTCGTCCATGCCGGCATCATACCCGGCCTTCCTCTCAGTGAGCAGACGGATGAAGATCTGATGTGGATTCGTGAGCCGTTCCTGTCGGGCGGACCGCAATTGCCGCTGCTGGTGGTCCACGGCCACACACCAGGTTCGCATCCCGTTTTTGGTCTCAGCCGCATCGGTATCGATACGGCCGTTTCGATGGGCGGAACTCTGACGATCCTCAAGATCGCCGAAGGTAAACAGACGATCCTGCCATCGATCTGAACGGTTCAAACAAATATCCCGGCTCGAAGCCGGGATATTTGTTTCTTTCAGGTGCCTTACTCCGCCGCCACGGCCGGCGGCAGCTGGACCGTATTCCGCTCCTCCTCGTCGGCCTGCTCCTTGGCCGGCGGTTCGACCGACTTGCTCTTGGGCTCGCGGCCGAAGAACAGGGCGTAGCCGGCGGGCAGGACGAATATCGTCAGCACGGTCGCGACCAGAATGCCGCCCATCATGGCATAGGCGAGCGGGCCCCAGAAGACGCCGCGCGAGATCGGGATCAGCGCCAGCACGGCCGTCAGCGCCGTCAGCATGATCGGGCGGAAACGACGCACGGCCGAGCCGATGATCGCCTCCTTCCTATCCATCCCGGCCGCGATATCCTGGTCTATCTGGTCGACGAGGATGATCGAGTTGCGGATGATGATGCCGAGCAGAGCGATGACGCCGAGGATCGCGACGAAGCCGAAGGGCGCACCGCTGATGAGCAGAGCCCCTGCTGCACCGATAATGCCGAGCGGGCCGGTCGCGAGCACCAGCATCGCCTTGCCGAAGTGCTGCAGCTGCGCCATCAGCAGCACGACGATGATGACGAGCATGATCGGCGCCTTGGCGGCGATCGAGGCCTGGCTCTCGGCGCTGTCTTCGGCACCGCCCTGGATCTCGATCTTGTAGCCGGCCGGCAGGCTGTTTCGCAGATCGGCCATGTCGTTATAGAGCTTGGCCGTCACGTCGTTCGACTGCACATTGTCAGGCAGGGTCGCCCGGATGGAAATCGTCGGCAGGCGGTCGCGGCGCCATTCGATGCTCTGCTCCATGACGGGCACGATTTTTGCGACCTGTGACAACGGCACGAAACCGCCCGAATCCGTCGGGATATAGATCGAGTTCACCGAGGTCAGCAGATGGCGGCTTGCCTCCGGCTCGCGGGCAACGATCCCGACGGTTTCCTCACCCTCGCGATAATTGTCGAGCGTGAAGCCGGACATCGAGGCCTGCAGCATCTGGCGGATGCGCTGCGAGGTAACGCCGAGAACGCGGGCGCGATCCTGGTCGATCACCAGCTTCATGGCCGGCACCGGCTCGAGCCAGTCGTCATGGATGGCGCCGAGCAGCGGATTCTGGGTAAAGCGCTGCTTCACCTGGTCGGCAATGCGGCGAACCTCCTGCCGGTCAGGACCCATGACGCGCAGCTGTACAGGCCAGCCGGTGGGCGGGCCGAGGAACAGGCGGTCGACCTTGCCACGGACGGAGGGGAAATCCGCCGCCAGGATGCCGCGCATCTTGGCGATCAGCCGCTCGCGAGCCGGCTCGTCCTTGGCCATGACGAGCATCTGGGCATAGTTCGGGTTGGTGAGCTGCTGATCGAGCGGCAGGAAGAAGCGCGGCGCGCCCTGGCCGACATAGGTAGCGATGAAGCGCTTGTCCGGATCGTCGGCCATGCGGGCTTCCAGCGCTTGAGCCTGACGCTCGACTTCCTTGATGCTGGTGCCCTCAGGCAGCCAGAGATCGACCAGGATTTCCGGACGCGACGATTGCGGGAAGAAGTTCTGCGGAATGAACTGGAACGACCAGAGGCTGCCGATAAAGGCGGCAAGCGTCAGCAGCAGAACGATGACGCGGTGGCGTACGGCCCAGGCGACCGAGGAGTGCAGACGGCGATAGAAGCGCGTATCGAATACATCATGATGCTCGCCGGCATGGTGGCGCTGCTTGAGGATCATGTAGCCAAGCCATGGTGTGAAATAGACGGCCACGAACCAGGAAACGACGAGCGCGATGCCAACGACGTAGAAGAGCGTGCGGACATATTCGCCGGCCGTCGATGCAGCAAAGCCCACGGGGATAAAGCCGGCTGTCGTAATCAGCGTGCCCGTCAGCATCGGGAAGGCAGTCGAGGAATAGGCGAAGCTGGCGGCATCGAGCTTGACGAGGCCCTCTTCCAGTTTGCGCTCCATGAGCTCGACCACGATCATGGCGTCGTCGACCAGCAGGCCGAGCGCAATGATGAGCGCGCCGAGCGAAATGCGCTGCAGGTCGATGCCGAACTCGTACATGATGGCGAAGGTGGCGGCCAGCACCAGCGGAATGGCGATTGCGATCACCAGGCCGGAACGCCAGCCGATCGACAGGAACGAGACGATCAGCACGATGACGAGAGCTTCGCCCAGCGCATGCATGAACTCGCTGATCGCGTCGGTGACGACATCAGGCTGGTTGGCGATCTGATCGACCTGAACGCCGACCGGCAGCGAGGCTTCGAAGCGCTTATAGGTTTCCTCGACCGACTTGCCGACATCGGTCACCTTGAAGCCAGGAGCCATGACGACGCCGAGCTGAACGCTCGGATGGCCATTGTAGAGGAACTTGGCTGTATAGGGATCCTGCAGGCCGGCGGTGACGGTAGCGATATCGCCGAGACGAGTCACCTGCCCGCCGGCGTTGAGCCGCAGGTTCTTGATGTCCTCGATCTTGTTGACGTCACCCTCGACCGAAATACGCACGGAGCGCGTGCTCGTATCGACATTACCGGCCGGATCGACATTGTTCTGGCCGACAACGGCGTTCTTCAGATCGTTGAGCGTCAGCCCGCGCTCCGCCAGAACCTTGGAGGAGACGTCGATATAGATCTGCTCCGCCTGATCGCCGATGATGGTGGCCTTCTCGACGCCAGGCGTCGAAAGCAGCATGTCACGGGCCTGGATGGCGAATTTCTTCAGCTCCGGATAGGTGTAGCCGTCGCCGCTGATCGAATGCAGCGTGATGAAGGTATCGCCGAATTCATCGTTGAAATAAGGCCCAAGCAGGCCGGACGGCAGCTCGTTGCCGATATCGCCGACCTTCTTGCGGATCTGATAGAAGGCGTCCTTCACCTCGGCGGTGTTAGTGTCGCCCTTGATCTGGATGGTGGTGATGGCAAAGCCGGCGCGGGTGTAGGATTTGACCCAATCGAGATGCGGCGTTTCCTGTAGCTTGCGCTCGATCTTGTTGACCACCTGGTCTTCCATGTCCTGCAGGGAGGCGCCGGGCCAGACGGTCTGCACGACCATGACGCGGAAGGTGAAATCCGGATCTTCCTTCTGACCCATATGGGTCAGGCCGAGTGCGCCAGCGATGATGATGAGCCCGAACAGGAAGCGCGCGATGCTTGGATGGGCGATCGCCCAGCGCGACAGGTTGAAACGCTTCCTCTCGCCGGAGGTGCTGTTGATGGACATGACGTCGTCCCCCTCTATCCGGATCAGCGTACGATATCCGCCGAAGCGGCTTTGGTGTCTGCGGAGGCTTGCTGAGCACCGGCGCTCGGAAGCTTGACCTTCATGTTTTCGCTCATGAACTGGGTGCCGGCTGCAACGACGACATCACCGGTCTTGAGGCCATCGGCCACGCGCACGCCGTCATCGGAAAAGTCCGCGACCTTGATGGTCCGGGAATGCACGGTGCCGGCACTGCGGTCGACAAGCCAGACGATCTGCTGCCCGTCCCTCTGCGCAAGCGCGCTCAGCGGAATGGAAACATAGGGCTGCGTATTGTCGGCAAGCGCCTCGATCGTCGCGGTCATGCCAAGCAGAACGCGCGGATCGTTCGGCACGCTCACACGCACCGCGAAGGTGCGCGACTGATCGGCACTCCCGGACACTTCCCGCACCTTTCCATCCAGCACGAGCGCCGCGTCGGACCAGAAGCGCGCCTTGACGTCCTTGCCGACCTTGAACTGGGCGATGTCCATTTCCGGGACAGCGACCTGCACTTCCTTCTCGCCATCGACGGCAACGGTGATGACGGGTGTGCCGGAACTGACCACCTGGCCGACATCGGCATTGATTGCGGTCACGATACCATTCATGTCGGAGGTCAGGTCAGCATAGGCGACCTGATTCTTCGCCTCGGTCAATGCCGACACCGCGGAATCGCGCGTCGAAACGGCCTGCTCATAGGAAAGCTCCGCCTGCTCGAGCTGCGACTTCGAGGTGACATTCTTGTTAAAGAGCGTCTGTGCACGCGTGCGGGCAAGCTCGGTCGTCTGTACCTGCTTTTCGGCCGCATCCAGATCGGCCTGCGAGCGGCGCACGGCGAGGATATAGTCGGTGGCATCTATGCGGGCGATCACATCGCCGGGTTTTACTCTCTGGCCGATATCCACCTTGCGCTCGATGATCTTGCCGTTGACACGAAAGCCGAGATTCATTTCCGTCCGCGCGCGAACGGCGCCGGAATAGTCGAGCTTGCGTGTCGTATCAGCCTGGGCGATTTCGACGACCTTGACCGGCCGGATCACCTCCGCCGTCTCCTCTTTCTTCTCATTGCAGCCGGAAAGCCCGAGCCCCAAGGCTGCAAGTAGAACCGCACCGGCAGCGGCCCGTAGAGTGTTGGTCGTCAGCGAAACCATGTCGCTCTCCTAAAATCGAACAAAAAGTGGAAACACGCCGGCCATCCGGTGCGCGCATTGCTATTTCTTCAAAGCCCTGATGACGAATGCGATGATATCTTCGGGATCCGCCTGGTAGGATTTGGCAAGGCACTGGGCCACCATTTGCGGATGACAGAGATCGACGGTCGTCGCAGCGAAGCATTTGGCGGCAAGATGCGGGTCCTGTTCGGCGAATTCACCGGCAGCAATCCCCTCCGCGATGATTTCGGCGACCAGCGCCTGCGTACGCTCGATATGCTTTTCGATGACATGCCAGTCGCGCTCGATGGCGACGATGACCATCTCGTGAACCTTCTGCTCATCCAGCATGGTCTCCAATATCATCTTGTACTGAGATAGCGCGTAAGCCCGTAGCCGCTCGGTCGCGCTGATCGGCTGATTACGGATACCAAGAGCCATCTGATAGCTCTGGCCGAGCATGCGCCCGCAAAGAGCCTGGTGGATTTCCGTCTTGGAGCCGAAGAACCGGTAGATATTTGCCGTCGACATGCCGAGATCCCGGGCGATATCGGCGACGTTCGTCTTGCTGTAGCCAT
Organism: Martinezella sp. CNPSo 3795; assembly: GCF_057784475.1. Taxonomy (NCBI): domain Bacteria; kingdom Pseudomonadati; phylum Pseudomonadota; class Alphaproteobacteria; order Hyphomicrobiales; family Rhizobiaceae; genus Martinezella; species Martinezella sp. CNPSo 3795. Next base: position 52,717 of record NZ_JBXSOQ010000018.1, read on the forward strand.
AGTGGCGAAACAGCTTTTCGGCGGCATCGAGAATGCGCGTGATGTTTTCCTGGCGGGCAGGATCGGCGCTAACGTCGGAAAGATCGAGCATAAGCAGGCCTGATGGTTTACGAGTGACGATTTTCAATTTTCGTCACTCGTAAACCATCAGAGCGCCGATGTCAATGAAGCCGACCACAACTTGGGCGGCTTTTAGATGCTATTCAATAAACCGAGAATGCGCCGGACTACTTGAAGCAACAGTTAAACGATCGACAACAGCCTCGCGGGGCGAAGCCGAAAGTGTCCGAAATTTTATCGCGGCACGGCCGCTGCGTTGTCAGGCGCTCAAGAGTGTCGGATGAAAACGTCGAAGGCTGAAAAAGCCGACGAAGACGATGACCACCAAAAGCGCCACCTGCGCCGCGAGAATCGGCGGCTCGTTTCCGGTGGGCGCCAGCGCATTGAGCTCCGGTATCTTCTGGAACGATTGAATGATGAGCACCAGACAGTTGAAGAACAACAACACGAGCGCGCCGATCACGAAAACGGCACGCCATATGCCGGCAAGGTGGAATGTGTAGCGCGCCAGCGCCGTCGGAATGAAGATCAGCAGACAGATAATGCCGACGATGATCGCCGGCGTCACGCCATGAAACGGGAACAGAAAACCCGTCAAGCTGGTGAGAGCCGTCGTCAGCATGTAGACGAGCGTCGAACGATTATGACGGTCGGCGGTGAGAAAGCCGTAGGCTACCACGATGCCGCTGATGATGGCGACCAAGCTGATGACGACGTGAATCAAGAGAATTCCAGACATTCGCCCCTCCAAGTGAGCATTGCATTTCGATGGAAATGACAGCCCAATGCCCCGAATGCGGAATATATACGAAACGCGCCGCGCCAGCCAGCGCGACGCGAAGGCCTTAGAGGCCGCTCAGGCGGCGTGAACTTCCAGAGAGATCGGAACGGAGGCAAGCGCCTTGGAAACCGGGCAGCCGGCTTTCGCCTTATTGGCAAGCTCGGTGAAGGTCGCTTCATCGGCGCCGGGCACCTTGCCGGTCAGCGTCAGGTGGATTGCGGTGATGGCGAAGCCGCCTTCGACGCTTTCAAGCGTCACCTTGGCCGTCGTCTCCATGCTTTCGGCGGTGAAACCGGCTTCATTGAGGATCAGCGACAGGGCCATGGTGAAGCAGCCGGCATGGGCCGCGCCGATCAGCTCTTCCGGATTGGTGCCGGCAACGCCTTCGAAGCGGCTGGCAAAACCGTAAGGATAGTGATTGAGCGCGCCGCTCTGCGTCGAGATCTGACCCTTGCCGTCCTTCAAGCCACCGGACCATTGAGCCGAACCTGTGCGATTGATCTGCATGTCGTCCTCCTTGTCGTTGAATGAATTCGGGAGCGGAACCGCCTCCCGTTGATGATCGACGGCAAGCGGCTTGACCGCCTGCATCGTCACCATAGTCCTTCTATCCGCCCAAGACGACGCCGCCGTAACAGCAGCGAGGCCGATTTCGAAAAGCATGGGACGAGGGATTGTTCCCGGATAGCCTCATCGAAGCCTTTTTAAATCATCATACAAGCATATTGCCAATGTATGATGATTGCCATATCATCGCGTTCACATGGTCGCGAAGCGCGATAAGGCATCGCCCGCATGGAAGCCCCTCTCGTCGAAAGAGAAGGTGTTCGGGAAAACATGCGAAACGGTGTGGAGGAGATAGGGTGGAATCGCTCGAAAGACAGGGGCACGACTCATCGGCTCAGCCCGGGCGTCGTCCGCGCGTGCGCAGAAACGTGACGGCGGCGATCGCCGAAGACATCTGCGCCGAACGCTATCCTTCCGGCTCGACCCTGCCGCGCGAAAACGATCTCTGCGAAATATACGGCGTCAGCCGCACGGTCATCCGCGAATCCCTCAAGGTGCTGGAGTCCAAGGGGCTCGTGCGTGGCAAGCCGCGCATCGGCACCACCGTTTGCGACAAGGATGACTGGAACATTCTTGACCAGGACGTGCTGGCATGGATGGGTCCCTATATCGCCGATTTCGATATTCTCGGCTCCATTCTCGAAGCGCGCCGCACCATAGAGCCCGCCGCTGCAGAATATGCGGCCGAGCGCGCCACGGCCCGCGAAATTGCCGACCTGGAGAGTGCATGGCAGCAGATGCGCGACAGCGGCGATGATCCGGAAGGCTTTACCGAAGCCGACGTGACCTTCCACAGCGTACTTCTGAGCGCCAGTCACAACCAGGTGTTCCGGCGCCTCTCCAGCGCCATGCATGCCGGCCTGAAATATGCTCTGCACGCCTCCAACGTCGCCGCCGATAGCCGCGACGAAGCGATTGCCGTTCACGGCGAACTTGTCGAGGCACTGCGCCTGCGCGACCGCGATGCCGCACGTGCCTGTGCCCATCGCATGCTCGATCTTGCCGCCCGCGATCTCGCTGTCGAACGACGGCTGGACGAAGGCCGGATAACCAATCCCGAAACCCGGAGATTTGCGGCCTCGCGCCGCTGACACAACCCAAAGCCAAACGGAATCATTCCCATGAAAATCACCAAGCTGACGACCTATATCGTTCCCCCGCGCTGGCTGTTCCTGAAGATCGAGACCGATGAAGGCATCGTCGGCTGGGGTGAGCCCGTGGTCGAGGGCCGTGCGCTGACCGTACAGGCCGCCGTGCACGAACTGGAAGACTATCTGATCGGCAAAGACCCTTTCCTGATCGAGGATCACTGGACCGTCATGTACCGCGCCGGTTTCTACCGCGGCGGCGCCGTTCACATGTCGGCGCTGGCCGGCATCGACCAGGCTCTCTGGGACATCAAGGGTAAGGCGCTGGGTCAGCCGATCCATTCGCTGCTCGGCGGTCAGGTGCGTGACAAGATCAAAGTCTATTCCTGGATCGGCGGCGACCGCCCCTCCGACGTCGCCAACAATGCCAAGGATGTGGTTGCCCGCGGCTTCAGGGCGATCAAGCTCAACGGCTGCGAGGAAATGCAGATCGTCGATACCTATGACAAAGTGGAGAAGGCCGTTGAGACCATCGCCACCATCCGCGAGGCAATCGGCCCCTATATCGGCATCGGCGTCGATTTCCACGGCCGCGTCCATCGTCCGATGGCCAAGGTACTCGCCAAGGAACTGGAACCCTACAAGCTGCTGTTCATCGAAGAGCCGGTGCTGTCGGAAAACCGCGAGGCGCTGAAGGAAATCGCCAATCATTGCTCGACGCCGATCGCGCTCGGCGAACGCCTTTATTCGCGCTGGGACTTCAAGTCGGTCCTGTCGGACGGTTATGTCGACATTCTCCAGCCCGACCTCAGCCATGCCGGCGGCATCACCGAATGCCGCAAGATCGCAGCGATGGCCGAGGCCTATGACGTGGCGCTCGCCCCGCATTGCCCGCTCGGCCCGATCGCGCTTGCCGCCTGCCTGCAGGTCGACGCCGTCAGCTACAATGCCTTCATCCAGGAACAGAGCCTCGGCATCCACTACAACAAGGGCAACGACATCCTCGACTACATCTCCAACAAGGAGGTGTTCCACTATGCCGATGGTTTCGTTTCGATCCCGCAAGGTCCCGGCCTCGGCATCGAAGTCGACGAAGCCTATGTCATCGAGCGTGCCAAGGAAGGCCATCGCTGGCGCAACCCCGTCTGGCGCCATGAAGATGGCAGTGTCGCTGAGTGGTAAGACCATGCTCGTCACCTGACGGACGAGAAACCGCATATCTCCAATGATGAAAGGCCCGATGGCAGCAGATCTGCGCTATCGGGCCTTTTCTTTAGACGGTGCTCTCTTAATCCGGCACCTTCCCCTTTGCCGCGTGGCGGCGAATATCGCTGCACATCCCGTGTGCCGTTCTCCCAAAAAAGTTGCGCCTGCAGTATCGGCGCAGATACTGCAGGCGCGTCATGCGTCTCAACAAGCCCCCAGGGAGACGCATTACCGGAGCATGATCACCAAAGGCGTGGAGTGCCCTTTAGCTCTGACCATGCTCAAGCAGGCAATTTCAAACTACTCTCGCTCGCCGGTGAAATTCAGCAGCAACTGGAAGATGTTGACGAAGTTCAGATAGAGCGACAGGGCACCGAAGACGGCGAGCTTCTGCTGCGATTCCTGATCGTAGTTTTCGGCATACTGCTCCTTGATGTTCTGCGTATCCCAGGCGGTCAGGCCGACGAAGACGACGATACCGATGATCGAGATGGCGAACTGCAGTGCGCTCGAACCCAGAAAGATATTGACGATGCTGGCGATGATGACGCCGAACAGACCCATCATCAGGAACGAGCCGATGTTCGAGAGATCACGCTTCGTCGTATAGCCGTAGAGGCTGGTCGCGCCGAACATGGTCGCGGCGATGAAGAAGGTACGCGCGATGCTCGTGCCGGTGAAAACCAGGAAGACGGAGGCCAGCGACAGGCCCATGACGGCACAGAAGGCCCAGAACATCATCTGCGCCGTGCTGGCCGACATCGACTGGATGCGGAACGAGAAGAAGAACACGAAGGCAAGCGGCGCCAGCATGACGACCCACTTCAGCGGGCTCTGGAAGATCGGCACATAGAGCGCCGGCGTCGTGCCGACGATCAGCGCGACGATGCCCGTCACGACAAGGCCGATACCCATGTAGTTGTAGACGCGCAGCATATGCCGGCGCAGCCCCTCGTCGAAGAGCGCCTGAGAGCCGGCGGCGGCTCCGTAGCCGTATCGCGGATTGGTCGGGTTCATGGTCGTTCTCCTTTAATCCAAACTAGTAGAGGCTGCGGGCAAGCTTTTCGGCATCGCCGTCAAGCTGACCCGCCTTGCCGTTGCCGATCAGCGCATAGGCGACTTCCCCGATCTGCCAATAGGCAGCCTGGACATCGTCACGCTTGATGTGACTGACATCCTGCACGGCGAAATTGCCCGGACGGACGGCAAACAGTGACAAATGTCCGTCTTCGCCGGCATCGACCATCATTTCGACGCTCGGACCGAATTCGGACGGATAGATTTGCGCATCGGTGACACGCCAGTCGCCCGGCAGCTGCGGCAAAATGATTGCCGTCGATGCGCGGATTTCATCCGGATTGTAATTTGCAGCCGCCGACTGCGGCTTGATTTCTTCGCGCACGGCCGTGGTCTTGTAGGCGCGCACCGCATCGTCGACGAAGGCTGGCGGCCGTGTCGACGCGCTGACCTCGCTCGCCGTAAAGGCGCCGAAGGACGTATGCGCAACCCAGCCGGTCGTGACCAGCACGGCAACGGCCGCAACACGCTGGAAAGAACCCAGCATACGGCCGTAGACCAGCCCGCGCTCCAGCCGCCGTGCGGCCTCACGCGTTTCCACCCGAACCACATGGCCTTCTCCGGCCAGGGCCATGCGCAGCTCACCGCGGATGCTCATATCGGCCATTACCTTGGCGGCGATCTCCGGATGCTCCGAGAGATAGGATTCCACCTCGACACGGCGCGCAAGCGTCAGTTCGCCGTCGACATAGGCGTCGAGATCGGTATCGATGATCGGATCAACGATTTTCATTGCCGCCTCCCTCGATAAGCCTGAGATGTGAAACCTTGGAGGTGGTTTCCTCGAAATGGCGCAGGCTCGCGCGAGCCCGGGCAATGCGGGACATCAGCGTGCCCAGAGGAATGCCAAGCGCTGATGCCGCCTCCTGATAGGAGAGATCCTCGATCGCCACGAGATGCAGCGCCTCGCGCTGCTCCTCGGGCAGACTGAAGAAAGCTTCGCGGACCTGGTTCAGGCGAACCGTGTGATCCTGCGATGCCGGCAATGCCGTTTCGAGGTCGGCCGCAGCCTCCTCGTGACGGCGGTTCAACGACTTCTTCTGGCGCAGGCGGTCGATATGCACATTGTGCAGGATCGATAGCAGCCAGGTGCGCAGATTGCCGTCGCGCCTGAAAGAAGCCTTGCGCTCATAGGCCTTGACCAGCGCGTCGTGCACCAGATCCTCGGCCTCGTCCGCATTGCGCACGAGCGAGCGGGCATAACGTCTCAGCGAACCGAGCTGCCCTAAAACATCGAATGTGCGTCCTTTGCGTTCCATACACCTATATACGGAAGCACTCCGGATTCTATTCCATCGCCCAGCGAATATTTTTTGCCGATTTTCACATCAGCAGGAAATCCTTGGGCTGCGGCAGCGGCGGCAGGTCGGTTTCTCCCAGCGCTTCGCGCAGATTGATCTCGATCGTATCCGCAAGCGCACCGATGGCGAGCGCATTGGGGCGATGGCCGAAAGGGTCTTCCAGTTCGTCGCCCAGCGCATCCAGGCCAAAGAAGGTATAGGCGATCAGGGCCGTCACGAAGGGCGAGCCCCAGCCGAGCGTATCGACATAGCCGAAAGGCAGCAGGAAGCAGAAGAGATAGGCGGTCCGATGCAGAAGCAGCGTATAGCCGAAAGGCAGCGGCGTATTGCGCAGCCGCTCGCAAGCGGCCTGGGCCGCGCCCATCTGCCCGATGCTGATATCCAGCATCTGATACTGGATATCCGAAATCGTGCCCAGTGCCTTCAATCGCGCCAGATCGGCAGACATGAGGCGCAGAATGAGATCGGGCTTGTTGCGGGCCGCATGGTAAAACTCCGCCTCGCTCGGAGTGAGCAGGCGGAGCACCTTGGCCTCGTCGCTGCCGGGCCGCAGAAGACAGACCAGCGCCTGTGCAAACGCCATGGTCAGGCGCAGCAGGTTCTTGCGCGCCTCGGCGCCCGGCTCGCCCGCGCTCTCCAGCACCAGCGTCTGCCGGGCGAAGCCACGCGCGAGATTGACGAGCTGCCCCCAGTCGCGCCGCCCCTCCCACCAACGGTCGTAGCAGGCATTGTTGCGAAAACCGAGGAAGATCGAAAGCGCGATACCGAGCAGCGATAGCGCCGAGCCGTTGAAGGAGACGATGACGTTCGGCCGCTCCTCATGGCCCCAGACGATCAATGCTGACAGCAGAAAGATGGCAATGATCTGCGGCAGGATACGCCGGATGATCGACCCACGAAGGATGAAGAAAAGCTGGAAAAGATTCGGCCGGTCGCGGACGATCATGGCGAAGCGCACTCTCGATGAATGTCAGGTGGCGCAGCAATACACCAGACGCGCTGAGAGTAATGAGCATTTCTTGCAAGGCGGCCGTGACCGGCGGGCATCGCTCGCCGGTTAGCTCATCGGCTATCGGTCAGTTCGCGCCGACGCTCGCGGTCACCAGAACCGGGTCGGGGCGATAATCCCTAGGAAAGAGATGCTCGAGGTTCTTAATCTTCGGCAGATCGTTGATGACGATGTACGGATACGTCGGATGCGTCGTCAGAAAATCCTGATGATAGCTCTCGGCGGCATAGAATTGCCGCGCCGGCTCGATCTTGGTGACGATCATGGCGTCGAAGACCTTGGCATGGTTGAGCTGATCGATATAGGCCTTGGCGATATCGGCCTGTGACTGGCTGGTCGGGAAGATAGCCGAACGATATTGCGTCCCGGTATCCGGCCCCTGATAGTTCAGCTCCGTCGGATCATGCGCCACTGAGAAATAGATCTGCAGCAGATGGCCATAGCTGATCTTGTGCGGATCGAAAACGATGCGCACGGATTCGGCATGGCCAGTGTCGCCACCGCTCACCATTTCATAATGCGCAGCATCCTTGCTGCCACCGGTATAGCCCGACGTCGCGCTGATGACGCCATTGACGTGCTGGAAGACGCCCTGCACGCCCCAGAAGCAGCCGCCGGCAAGCACCGCCGTCTCCGTGTTGGCGGAGGCTGCCTTCTCGTCCATGCTCGGCGCGGGAATGACACGTGCGTCCTCGGCCGAAGCACGGCCGACAAATTGCAACGCAACGCCGCCAAGCAACACTGCCGCCGTCAGGCCGGCGAAACGAACAAAGCGTGCTGAACGGAATCGGATCATGTCCGTCGATAAAATCTTCATGGTGATTTCCTCTCGACCGCGATGCAAATGCTCCGGTCACAAAGAAATACGGGAAGACAGGCTCTTTTGTTACACACGCCCGCGTGTAACACCGAAACGTGAATGACGCTGTGACCTGATTCAATAATGCGGCGGCTTGGTAATGGCCGGCGCTTCGAGCGATTGTTCCTCCAGCGTCAAAAACCGTTCGGTCAGCCGGTCAAGCTTCTGCCTGGTCTGTTCGACGACCTTCCATTGCTCGGCAATCTGGTCGGACAGCTCCTCGATCGTCTTGGCCTGATGGGCGACCGTCTCCTCGAGTTTGGTGATGCGGCTCTCTTCGTCTGACATAGCGGACCCCTTTCGCAAGGATCTATAGCACCGACATCGCCGCGTACAGTGCTTCCATTTGGCACGAAGCGAACACCGGCGCCGTTTGACGGCGATATGACAAAACTGAAAAACAGCTGAAAAGACCTGTTACCTGACTGACATGGACGCCTTCTAAAGAGAGCGCATAGACGCGCCCATTTGAAGGCAATCCCTTCCGCAGGCGCACCATTCTGAAGACCTCGGAGAAGCGCCGTGAAGATCATCCAGATCACCGACACCCATTTGAGCCCCAACAAGCCACATTTCAACGGCAATTGGGAGCCGCTGGCGAAATGGATCGAGGCAAGCGGCGCCGATCTCGTCGTTCATACCGGCGATCTCAGCGTTGACGGCGCCGATAGGGATGAAGATCTCGTCTTCTCCATGGAGATGATGCGGCAGGTCTCCGTGCCAATGCTCATCGTCCCCGGCAACCACGATGTCGGCCACCTGCCCGGCTCCTATCAGCCCGTCAATCCCGAACGGCTGGACCGCTGGCGCCGCCTCGTCGGCCCGGATTATTGGGCGAAGGATGTCGGCAACTGGCGGCTGATCGGCCTCAACAGCCTGCTGATGGGCTTCGAGGATGCCGAGGAGCAGAAGCAGTTCGACTGGCTGCAGGAGATGCTCGAAAGCCGTGGCGAGCGTCGCATTGCCCTCTTTGCCCACAAGCCGCTCTTCGTGGATACGCCCGATGAGGGCGATACCGCCTACTGGAGCGTACGCCCGGCCCAGCGCCGCAGGCTCTACGATCTGATCGCAGCCCATGACGTGGCTCTCTTCGGCAGTGGCCACCTGCACTGGAGCTGGGGAGGCCGCTTCAACGACACCAACCTAGTCTGGGCGCCGCCCGGCGCCTTCATCCTCGACAAGATGGAGCGCGAAATGCCCGGCGAACGGCTGATCGGCGCAGCGATCCATGAACTTGGCGAAACGGTCTCGACGGAGCTCGTCGCCGTACCCGGCATGACTGCCTACTTCCTCGATGATGTCGTCATGGAAGTCTATCCGCAGGCCGCCCCCAAGGCAAAGGAGCCGACCGAATGAGTGCGCTTTCGCTTCGCGGCATCGCCAAATCCTTCGGCGGCAACGCCATCCTCAAGGGCGTCGATCTCGACGTCCAGCCCGGCGAATTCATCGCCCTCGTCGGCCCCTCGGGCTGCGGCAAGAGCACGCTCTTGCGCATCCTCGCCGGCCTCCACCATGCCGACAACGGCGAAATCATCCTCGGCGGTAGCGACGTTTCCGGCGTAGCGGCAGCAGACCGCAACATCGCCATGGTCTTTCAGTCCTACGCGCTCTATCCGCATCTGACAGCCTCGGAAAACATCGCCGTGCCGCTCGCCATGCGCCGCCTGTCGCGCGTCCAGCGCCTGCCCTTCATCGGCTCGCTCATCCCCGGCCAGCGCGCAGCTCGCGCCGGCATCATCCGCGATGTCCGCGACATGGCCGTCTCGCTGAAGATCGATCACCTGCTCGACCGCAAGCCGGGCCAGATGTCGGGCGGCCAGCGCCAGCGCGTGGCGCTGGCCCGCGCCATGGTCCGCCGTCCCGCCGTCTTCCTCATGGACGAGCCGCTTTCCAATCTCGATGCCAATTTGCGTGTCCATGCCCGCGGCGAGATCGTCGATCTGCACCGCCGCGCGGGCGTGCCGACTGTCTACGTCACGCATGACCAGGCCGAGGCGCTGTCGATGGCCGACCGCGTCGCCGTCATGATCGGCGGCCAGCTGCTGCAGCTCGCCTCTCCCCAGACGATCTATGACGACCCGGCCCATGTGGAAGTCGCCCGTTTTGTCGGGCAGCCGCGCATCAATCTGCTGCCGGCGCTCGCCGAAAACGGCACCGTCGCCTTCGGTGGCATCCGGCTGGCGCTCGACGACAGCAGCTTTGCCGGCAGGAATGTGACCCTCGGCATTCGCCCGGAATTCGTGCAGCTCTCCCAGGACCGCCAGGATGCGCTCGCCGCCCATATCGAGCGCATGGAATTCCTCGGCTCCGAAGTCATCCTCTATGCCAAGCTCGACGCCATCGGCGAAACCATGGTCGTCAAGCTCGCACCGGCAGAAGTTGCAGGCCTATCCGCCGGCATGCCGGTTGCGCTGACGCTTGCAGCCGAACAGGCCATGGTCTTCGCCGAAGATGGCCGCCGCCTGCGCGCGAGCCCAACGACCGTCGACGCCACACGGGAGAAGGCGCATGGCTAGCATTGCCGCCACATCCGTACCGATGAGGACGGCCGCGGCACGCGAACGCAGCGAAGCCCGAACTGCGCTGCTCTTCGCCCTGCCCGCCATCATCCTGATCGTGCTCTTCATCATCGTGCCGATCGTCGCCGTCGTCGTACTCGGCTTCACGGATTTCCAGCTCGGCGACAAGAGCCTGCGTTTCGTGGCTTTTGAGAACTACGCGCATCTGCTTCGCGACCGCGCCTTCCAGAAATCGCTCTGGAATACGGCGACCTATACCGCCATCGTGGCACCCGTCTCGATCGTGCTCGGCCTCGGCGTCGCGCTGCTGATCGAGAGCGAAGGCATCGGCCGCAGCTTCTTCCGCACGGCCTACTTCCTTCCCGTCGCCTCGCTGATCGTCGCGATGGCGACCGTTTGGCAATATCTCTTCCACCCGACGATCGGCCCGATCAACGCGCTGCTCGGCGAGATCGGCGTGCGTGGCCCGAACTGGCTCGGCGCCTCGGCGACCGCGCTCTACAGCCTGTCGATCATCGGCGTCTGGCAATCGGTCGGCTTCAACATGGTGCTGTTTCTCGCAGGCCTCACCGCCATCCCGCGAGAACTCTACGCCGCAGCCGAAGTCGATGGTGCGAAATCGTCCTTCGACCGCTTTTGGCTCGTCACCTGGCCGATGCTCGGACCGACGACGCTGTTTGTGACCACAATCAGCATCATCAATGCGGTGAAGGTCTTCGACACCGTAAAGGCCCTGACCGACGGCGGTCCGAACCATGCCTCCGAGGTCCTGCTCTTCACCATCTACCAGGAAGGCTTCGTCTATCTGCGCGTCGGCTACGCCTCGGCGATGACCACGGTCTTCCTCGCCATCCTCGTGGTGCTGACCTTCCTGCAATATCGCGTCCAAGACCGGCAGGTGCATTACACATGACCTCGACAGGCTTCACTCCCGGCCGCATCCTGCGCCTCGCGATCCTGATCCTTGGTTCGCTCATCTTCCTGGCGCCCTACATCTTCATGATCTCGACCGCCGGCAAGGCGCAGGACGATATCTTCACCTCGGCGCTGAAGCTGATCCCGACGCATTTCTATTACGTCGAGAATATCGCGAAGGCGCTGAGCAAGGTTTCGATGGGCACGCTGCTGTTCAACGGCGTCCTGGTCTGCGGCCTGATCTTCTTCTTCCAGGTGCTGATCGCCATCCCCTGCGCCTATGCCATGGCGAAGCTGAAATTCCCGGCCGCACGCACCATGATGGTGCTGGTCATGCTCGGGCTGCTGATCCCGATCCATGCGACGGCGCTGCCGCTCTATGTCGGCTTCAACAGCCTGTCGCTGCTGAACAGCTATGCCGCCCTGGTCGCACCCTTCTCGATCTCGGTCTTCGCGATCTTCATGTTCCTGCAGTTCTTCCGCGCCATGCCTGACGATCTGATCCATGCCGCCCGCCTCGATGGCATGTCTGAAATCGGCATCGTCGCCCGCGTCATCGTGCCGAATGCCTGGCCGGCAGTCACGGCTTTCGCGATCTTTTCGGTGGTCGCGCACTGGAACGATCTCTACTGGCCGCTGATCGTCATCACCAAGCAGGAATATTTCACGCCGCCGCTGGGTCTCATGTATTTCCGCGCCGCCGAAGCCGGCGACGACTACGGCGCGCTGATGGCTGCAACCCTCATCATCACCCTTCCCCTCGTCGCGGCATTCCTTCTGGCACAGAAGCGTTTCGTCGAGGGCATCACCATGACCGGTCTCAAAGGCTGACCGGTTCGAAATTCGAAAACGGAGAACGAGCGATGAAGCATATCACCCAGATTCTCGCCGCCGCGGTCATTTCGATGGTCGTGTCGGTCCCGGCCTACGCCGAAACAACCCTGACGGTTCACTATCCCATGCCGGGCTTCTTCAAGAACGTGATGGACACGATCTCGAAGAAGTTCATGGAAGAAAATCCCGACATCAAGATCCAGTTCGCCGCTCCTTCGGCCACCTATGAGGAAGGCATCCAGACCATCCTGCGCCAGGCCGGCACCAGCGAGATGCCCGATGTCACCTTCATCGGCCTCAACCGCCTGCGCATGATCGACGAGCGCAATGTCGCCGTCGACCTCGGTCCCCTCGTCAAGAAAGAGGGCAATATGGCCGAGCAAGGCTTTTCGGACACGATCCTGAAGCTCGCCCAGGTCAAGGGCAAGCAGGTCGGCCTCGCCTTCGCGACGTCCAACCCGATCATGTATTACAACGCCGACCTGGTGAAGGCTGCCGGCGGCAACCCGGACAACCCGCCGAAGACCTGGGACGAGGTCATCGCGCTTGCCGGCAAGATCAAGGCGCTCGGCAATGGCGTCGACGGCATGGACTTCCGCTGGCAGGGTGACGACTGGATGTTCTCCGCCCTCCTCTTCGGCGCCGGCGGCAAGATGCTGAGCGACGACGAGACGAAGGTCGCCTTCAACGGTCCCGAGGGCCAGAAGGCCGTCGAACTGATCCAGCGCTTCGTCAAGGAAGGCGGCATGCCGGTCTTCACCAAGGCTGCCGGCGAACAGGCCTTTGCAGCCGGCAAGGTCGGCTTCGAATTCCAGACGACCGGTGCTCTCGTCAACACCATCAAGAATGTCGGCGCCAAGTTCGACCTGCGCACCGCCAAGCTGCCGCTGATCGACCCGGTCAACGGCCGCCTGCCGACGGGCGGCAACGCCGTCGTCATCCTGACCCATGATCCGGTCAAGGAAGAAGCTGCCTGGAAATTCGCCAAGTTTGCCGCTGGCCCCTATGGCGCCTCTGTCGTCGTTCCCGGTACCGGCTATGTTCCGAACAATGAGCTTGCTGCCAAGTCGGCCGAATATCTCGGCGACTTCTACAAGAAGAACCCGCTGTTCCAGGCCGGCCTCAGCCAGATGTCGATCATGGTTCCCTGGTACGCCTTCCCGGGCTCCAACGGCGTCAAGGTCACGCAGACTATCGTCGACAACCTCTCGCGCATCGTCGATGGCTCGGCAGAGCCGAAGGAAGCGCTCGACGACGCCGCTTCCGACGTCGAGGGCCTGCTGCCACGCAGCTGATCTTTCGAACCCATCTGAAACATCCGCGCCGCCTCTTAACGAGAGGCGGCGTTTTCATATGCAAAGGTATGTCAGGATTGGAGGGGGAGATTGCGCACCGTTCCGCCGGAACGCAGCCGATAGGGCACGGTCAGATGACGCGGCGGCGCGGCATTCTCAGCCATATCGAGCAGCAGCGAGGCGGCAGCGGCACCCATGGTTCCATCCGGAATTTCCACCGTCGTCAGGGACACCTCACCCAGAAAACCGAGGGAAATCCCGTCGAAGCCGGCGACGGAAATATCGCGCGGGATCGAAAGACCCTGACGCCGGAGCGCGCCCATGACGCCGAGCGCCAGAAGATCGTTGGAGGCAATGATCGCCGTCGGACCGAACCGGGAAACGGCATCCGAAAGATCGAGCTGTTCCAGACTATTCACGAAGGAAATCTCCAAGGCATCGAGAGGCTGTTGCCCCGCCGCCTCCATCGCCCTGATATAGCCGAGATAGCGTAGCTTGGCTCGATCCGATGCCGCGAAGTGGCCTGATATGAACAGGATACGGCGGTGCCCCCTTTGCAGGAGGTGCTCGGTCAGGTCCCGGCCTGCACCGAAATTATCGGTCGCGACCGCAGCTGTGAAGCGGCTGGTCGGAAGATTTCCGAGCAGCACGGTCGGCGGGAGGGCGGATGACAGGACCAGACTGCGTTCGGGATCGCAGAGCGTGAGGATCAACCCAGTCGGCTGCTGTTGGAGCAGCGAGGCGACGGCATCGACCTCCTGTGCTGGATCGTAGTTCGATTGCGCGATCAACACACTATGCCCCGCGTGAAGGGCTCGGTTCTGGATACTCGAGAGCGAAGCTGCGAAAACCGGATTGGTGATGCTGGGAATGAGCACGCCGATCGCCGGCCGGCCATTGGCGCTGCGACTGCCGGCGCGATAGCCAAGCTCTGCCGCCGCCCGGCGCACGCGCCGTACCATCTCGTCGCTGACCGGACCGGTGCGATTCATCACCCGGCTGGCGGTCGCAACGGAACAACCGGCGCGAAAGGCGACCTGCTGGAGCGTCGACATGATATCAATCACCTCCGGCTTCGGTGTCAGCTCTCGACTGCTGCAGCCCTAAGGGAATGTCGGGGATTTATATCAGGCCGATGACACTTATTTGACAGCCCTCCGCGCGCACCGCGACAATCCGGCCCTTGATCTTTGCTGCAGCGCAGCAGATGCTCGTCCCGCTCGCAGCCGCCAATGATGCTGTCATCAACCGATGCCATGATTGCCGCGCTGTGATCCGCAGATCCGCCCCTCGAAAGGATGCTCTCATGTCAGAAGCACGGACGCCTGCCTCCACCACCGACAAGATCGAAAGACTGTTTTTCCTCGATATCAACGACGGACGAATCCTCTCCTCCGCCATCGACGGCACCGATTTGAAGCTCATCGTCCAGCGGCAGGGCCGCAGCCCAGACGGCATTCTCGTCGACAGCGAGAACGGCTGGATCTACTGGACGGAGATGGGCAACGACTACAACGCCCATGATGGCTCCATTGAGCGCATGGACCTCGACGGCGGCAACCACATCACGCTGATCCCGCCGGGCAGCACGCTCGTCACGCCGAAGCAGATCCAGCTCGACCGCGACAACGGCAAGCTCTATTGGTGCGACCGCGAAGGCATGCGCGTCATGCGCGCCAATATCGACGGCAGCGATATCGAAACCCTTGTGCAGAACGGCGACAGCCCGGAAGATAGTGCCGATATTGAACGCTGGTGCGTCGGCATTGCCCTCGATCTGCCACTCGGGCAGATCTATTGGACCCAGAAAGGACCGCCGGATGCCGGTCTCGGCCGCATCTTCCGTGCCGGCATCAATATTCCCGCCGGCGAAACCGCAACAAGCCGCAGCGACATCGAAACCCTGCTCGACAAACTGCCGGAACCGATCGACCTAGAACTGGATCTCGCCACCCGCACGATCTACTGGACCGACCGTGGCAATCTCCCCCGCGGCAATACCGTCAACCGCGCAGCGATGAACGATATCGCCGCAACCTCCGAAGTCGTCCTCGAGGGCCTGGACGAAGGCATCGGCCTTTCGCTCGATCTCCCCAACAACCGCATGTTCTTCACGGACATCGGCGGCAATCTCTATTCCGCCAGCCTCGATGGTTCGGGCGAGCGAGAACTGCTGCATCATGCCGGCTCGTTCACAGGGATTGTTTACGCGGAGATTTGAGGTTGGAATATGCTTTGTGTGCCTAGCGTGGCGCTTTGGGGCCGACCCTCGTCCTTCGAGGGGCACTCCTTCGCCAAGCTCAGTCGCTCCCGCCTCAGGATGAGGGCGGAACAAGCCGCTCGCCTGAAGCAATGATGCTGAAGCTATTTTTATTTGGTGCGTTTGGTGGAAGAGAGTAGCCCTCACCCTGAGGAGGGTCCGAAGGACCCCTCGAAGGGCGAGGGCGGATGAGGCTCTGATCAGTTACTTGCGCACGCCATCCAGCAGATGCGGCAGCGACTTTACTCCATCGTCACACAGCTCAGCCGGCAGCAATCCTTCTGGCAGATCCTGATAGGAGACCGGGCGCAGGAAGCGGCGGATGGCGAGCGTGCCGACCGAGGTCGTGCGGCTGTCCGAGGTCGCCGGGAAAGGCCCGCCATGCACCATGGCATGGGAGACTTCGACACCGGTCGGCCAGCCATTGGCGAGGATGCGCCCAGCCTTGCGCTCCAGCACCGGCACCAGCTTGGCGGCCGTCGCATAATCTTCCGCTTCGACCTGCAGCGTCGCGGTCAGCTGGCCCTCGAGCTTTTCCGCAACGGCGATCATCTGATCGACGTCTTTGCAACGCACGAGAAGGCTTGCTGCGCCGAAAACTTCGTGGCCCAGACGCTCGTCGGCGAGGAACTCCTCCGCTTCTGTCTCGAAGAAGATGCCCGGGCTCCGGTTGACGCCTTCGGTCGGGGCACCGTGAGCGACGGTCTTGACAGCCTCATGTTCTGCCAATGCCGCAACGCCCTTGTCGAAGGCGGCGTGAATGCCTGGTGTCAGCATCGGTGCGGGCGCACGGCCGCTCAGCGCATCGCCGGCGGCCTGGACGAAGCGGTCGAGATCGGGGCTTTCGATCGCGAAAAGCAGACCAGGATTGGTGCAGAACTGACCGGCACCGAGTGTCAGGGAATCGATGAAACCTGTGCCGATCGCCTCGGCGCGCGCGGCAAGTGCTGCCGGGAAGAGGAAGACGGGATTGACGCTGCTCATCTCGGCATAGACCGGGATAGGTTCCGGCCGGGCAGCGGCAATGGCGCCAAGCGCCAGACCGCCGCCGCGCGAGCCGGTGAAGCCGACTGCCTTGATGCGGGGATCGCGCACCAGCGCCGCACCCGTCTCGTTGGCGCCGGTCAGCAGCGAGAATGTGCCTTCCGGCAGACCACAAGCGGCGACGGCGGCGCGAATGGCGCGGCCGACAAGCTCGCCCGTCCCCGGATGGGCAAGATGGCCCTTGACGACGACGGGGCAACCGGCGGCAAGAGCCGAAGCCGTATCACCACCGGCAACCGAGAAGGCGAGCGGGAAATTGCTGGCGCCGAAAACGGCGACCGGGCCAAGCGGGATCTGGCGCAGGCGCAGGTCCGGCCGAGGCAGCGGCTTGCGCTCCGGCAAGGCCGGATCGACGCGCAGATCGAGCCACTCGCCGGCACGGACCACCTGTGCGAAGAGCCGCAACTGGCCGACGGTGCGGGCGCGCTCACCCTGCAGACGCGCCACCGGCAGGCCGGTCTCTTCCGTCGCCCGCTCAATCAGTGCATCGCCGATTTCCATGATATTGTCGGCAATCTTTTCGAGGAATACTGCGCGCTGCTCGGGGCTGGTCGCACGGTAAACGTCAAATGCCTGCGCCGCCAGTTCGCACGCTTTGGCAACGTCGCTCTCGCCGGCGATCGCAAAAGCCGGCTCCAGGCTTGCGCCGGTTGCCGGGTTGATGGCACGCACGGTTCTGTTGCCGCCGGTAGAATCTGAGCCGATCAGCAGATCGCCGCGAATCTCGAAAGACTGTGTCATGGGTATTCCTTAACGATGTCGGAGCGCTAGGTGGCGCTGCGAGAGCAGATAGCAGGACGGGATGACAGATATAAGATGATAATCGTCATCTAATTATCAAGGTACAAGTCCTGAGATCAAGGCGTCTGCGTCAATTAATCATACTTTTTCCAGATATGGCGCTGCGGCCTCTTTCGTGCCAATTTAGCGCCCATCCGAAAGACCGAGTGCGACCAAGTCCCCATGTCCATTGCACTTCTTGGCGATCCGATCGTCCAGTTCTTCATTCTGGTTGTCGTCGGCACGTTCGTCAGCCGCGTCATGCTGCGTCGTCAGCGGGCCGGCCGCCTGATCGGTCAGGTCGCCTTTTTCGTCTGCCTGACCGCACTTTTGTTCTATCACGGCATCGTGCCCTATGAGCCGAGCCCGCCACAGGACTCGGTGACGCTGCGCACCTTCACGGGCTTTGCCAAGATCGTCTGGTGGGTCAATGGTGCCTGGGTACTGATCGCCTGCGTGCGGCTGTTCCTGATTTTCGAGCGCAAGCCCCGCGAAGGCCGGCTGCTGCAGGATCTGATCGTCGGTGTCATCTATCTCGGGGCCATTCTCTCCATCGTCGGCGATGTTTTCAGTGTGCCCATCGGCACCTTGATCGCGACATCGGGCGTCTTCGCCATCATTCTCGGCCTTGCCTTGCAGAGCACCCTGAGCGACGTCTTCTCCGGCATCGCTCTCAATCTCGGCCGCCCCTACTCCGTCGGCGACTGGATCGTGCTCGAAAATGATGTCCAGGGCCGCGTCGTCGAAACCAATTGGCGCGCCACGCAATTGCTGAGCGGCACCAACGATCTGGTCGTCATTCCGAACAGTATCCTTGCCAAGACGCGGCTGACCAATCTTTCCGCGCCCGATGAGAGCCATGGCGCCACCGTCACCGTTCGGATTCAGCCCACCACTCTACCGCGCATCATCGCGGATGTGATGCAGAACGTCTTGATCAGCTGCAATTCGATCCAGAAGAACCCGGAACCCAATGTCGCCATCAATTCCATCGATGGGCAAGCGATCGAACTGCAGCTGTCTTTTCGCGTGCGCGACATGTCGCTGACCCAAGCCGCGAAGAACGAGATCTATGATCTGCTATTTCGTCACGCCAAGGCGGCAAACTTGAAATTCGCCGATCCCCCCGGCACGATCATGCTTCCGATGGAGCAAAAACCCGAGGCGGCCGACGAGAAGCAACATGCACCCGGAACGCCCTGGCGATTGGTCAGCAATATCCCCCTGTTCTCTTCGCTGACCGAGGATGAAAAGGAACATCTGGCGTCACATATGCAGCGCCGGACCTATCGCAAGGATGCCGTCATCGCCGAACAGGATGCCCGCATGAGGGCACTCACGATCGTCCGCTCGGGCGTCGTCAGCATCACCCGCCGCGAAGGACATCGCCAGATCGAGCTGACGCGCCTTGCGCCAGGGGATTATTTCGGGGAGAACGGGCTGCTGATGGGGTCGGGTGAAGTCGGGACGGTTCGCGCCCTGACCTTCGTCGTCACCTACGAAATCGGCGAGGAATGTCTGGCGCCGCTATTGCACGATCGGCCGACCCTTGCCGAAGAGCTCGGCGCCATTCTAGCAAAACGCATCGAGGCGGAGCAGCATCTCTTCGCCAATGCCGATATGCTCGGCCATGGCACTCACGTGACCTCGCTAAGCTCGCGCATCAAGCATCTCTTTCAACTGCAGCAGCACGATTAGGCCGCGTCCGCTGCCTTCGTCGATCGCGAAACAGCAAAGAGATTTCGCCCGATGGCGCGGGCGGTGTCGAGATGGGAACTCATATCCTGCGTCTCCGTCAGCAACAATTCGGAGGTCGCGACGGGAGCGCCGCAATAACCGAAAATTCCATGATCGATCTGCGTCCTCATGGCGCCGAAATAGCCGTGGCGCGCATAGGTGCGCATGGTCGCACCGCCGATGGCGATCAGATGGACGCGGAGATGGCCTAACCTTTTGATCGTTCCGTTACCCGGTATGTCGTCATAGGCCCAGCCATTGCTGAACACCCGGTCGATCCATCCCTTGAGAAGTCCGGGCATGGACCACCAATAGACGGGATAGACGAGTACCAGTGCATCCGCACGATCGATCCGCGCCTGCTCGGCAACGACATCCTCGGGCGATGGACCTTCTCTGAGATGGGCTGCGATATCGGCAGCGCTGAACCTCGGATCAAAACCTTCCGCCGTAAGATCCGCGATTTCGAATGTAGCGCCCGAAGCCGTTACACCCTCGGCGACTTTGGCCGCGACGCAGTGGCTGAAAGAAGCCGAAGCCGAATTCGGATTGGAGACGACGATAAGCGCGTGCATGTGAAAAACTCCTGCTGACACATTGTGAGCGGCGGCTCAGTTTTATATACTTTTAGTAAGTTACTTTTGGTATATAGCGATGTCAAGCATGCAGACAAAGAAACCGGAGTCCCGCAGCCGGCTGACGCGGGAGGAGCGCTACCGGCAGCTCATTCAGGTTGCCTGGCAAATCATCGGCGAAGAGGGAACGGAAGCCCTGACATTGGGCCGGCTTTCTGAGCGTGCCGGCGTGACGAAACCTGTGGTCTACGACCACTTCGCGACCCGTTCCGGCCTGCTGGCTGCGCTCTATCGCGAGTTCGATATCAGGCAGACGGAGGTGATGGACAAGGCGCTTGATGCAAGTACCCCGACACTGGCAGGTCGGGCGGAGGTGATAGCGGCCTCCTATGTCGATTGCGTGCTGCTGCAGGGGCGCGAAATACCCGGCATTATCGCCGCGCTCGCGGGCTCGCCGGAGCTTGAAAAAATCAAGCGCGAATATGAAACGGCCTTCCTCGAGAAGTGCCGTGCGTTGCTTGCTCCCTTCGCTACTACCGGTTCCATTGCATCGGCAGGCCTCTGGGCGATGCTGGGTGCGGCCGAAGCCCTGTCCTATGCCGCGACGACGGGGGATATCAGCCCGCAGCAGGCAAAGGACGAACTCTTTGAAACCATCAAGGCCATGGTTGCGAGAAACAGATGAAGGCCAGCCAACGCCGCCGCATTCCAGGTAGAGCCCCGCATGGCGGTCAGTTCGATTGCGGTGTCGGCACCGCCTTGACCTGCCCCGTATAAAACGACTTGGCATCGCCCGTGAACTGCTCGCGCGACGCTGGCCGCGTGTAGAACATATGGCCGCCGCGATAGAGCTTCATCTCCATGCGATCCGCAAAAGCGGGTGGCATATGGTCGAGCACATATTTGTTCACGCCGAAGGGAATGACGAGATCGCTGTAACCCTGCCCAATCATCACCCGGAATGATGGCGAGAGCGACAGCAGCTCCTTGAGATCGTCGCCAACACCGGCGGTCCCGCGTGAGCCGCCATTGCGCCCACCCCATTTCCATTCCCTGTTCACGGATGAGGACAGCAGTGTGTAGGTCATGTCGGTATGGAAGCCCAACTCGTCACGGGCATAGCCGGAAAAGGCACCACCATAGGCGCGGACGAAGCCATCCAGAACCGGATCGCCGCCATGCTCGGCCTCCGACTGCGGATAGGGGTCGGGCGCCAGGAAGGAAGCATCATAAGCGCTCGCCACATCCGCCCCATCGCCATCGGAATGCTTGCGATAGACCCCGCCGAGAAAGCCCTGGTTCTTGGCGACGACATCCTGCTGTATGCCGGTCAGCTTCGCCACGCGCCCGTAGAAGGCTTGGCCGGCATCTCCCGAGGGCGGACGCCCTGCAAGAATTGGCAGATATTCGTTTAGGGCAAACGCCTCGGCATCCTGAACCGCCTTCTCGCTGAAGGCATTTTGCCGTTCCAGCTCGGCCGCCGCCAGCGACGGCAGTTGCAAGGCTGCGCCAAGCGCATCCTCACCGCCGCCAAAGACAAACCGGCCCTCCAGCAGGGGCGACAGCATCACGACGCCGGAAATCAGAATGCCCTGATCCTCGCGCAGGCTGTTGGCAACCTTAATCGAACGAAATCCGCCATAGCTCTCCCCGAGAATATATTTCGGCGATGCCGCCCGGCTGTTATGGGCGACGTAGAGGGCAATCGCCTTGGCAAGGCTTTCGGCATCGCTGTCGACGCTATAGAAATCATTCTGATCATCGGGCTTGGCAGTGCGGCTCCAACCGGTACCGATCGGATCGATCAGCACGAGATCGGTAAATTCGAGCCAGCTTTGCGGATTGTCGACCAGCTTGGCATGGGCGCCATCGCGCCCGTCCGCGCCGAAATCGACGATGCGTGGGCCGACGAGCCCGAGATTGAGGAAGGCCGAAGCCGCGCCCGGCCCGCCATTGAACACGAAGGTCACGGGGCGGCTCGTATCGC
The DNA here is from genome assembly GCF_057784475.1 of Martinezella sp. CNPSo 3795. NCBI lineage: Bacteria > Pseudomonadati > Pseudomonadota > Alphaproteobacteria > Hyphomicrobiales > Rhizobiaceae > Martinezella > Martinezella sp. CNPSo 3795. The sequence continues at coordinate 74,611 of NZ_JBXSOQ010000018.1, forward strand.
GGTTCTTGGCGACATAGGCAGTGTAGAAGATCGCGGCACTGCGCTGACCATCCTGGCCGAAAAGATCGAGCGTTCCGGCTGTCGCCGTGTAGGGAATGGTCTTGCCATCGGCATTCAGCACATGATCGCTCACCGCATCAGGCGGCAGGAGCGAGAGCACGCCACCGGCGCTTGCAGGCGTGCCATGACCTTGCTCGGGCGGAGCGGCGGACGCTGTTGCCGATAGCAGCGAAAGGGCCAGCGCCAGGCCGGGAACCATCTGGCGAAAAGACATGAAATCACATCCTCCAAGGGGATCGTCGCATAGACGTCATTACTGGCGATACTATGTCACAGACGACAAGCGCCGAAACTCAAGAGATGTTGATTGATGGTCTCAGCCTTTTCGAAGAACCATGATCTTGAGGGTCTATATATCGTTTGCCAAAGTGGTATGTGCCGCGGGGACATCAGCCCATAATGAGATCGCAAGGGAAACGACGATGAAACAGGATATCGAAATCAAGACGGCCGACGGCACCGCCAAAGCCGCCATATTCCGCCCCGAGAATGGCGCGTCAGCCGAGCATGGCGTGATACTCTATATGGATGCCATGGGTCCGCGCGCGGCGCTCGATGGCATGGCGCAGCGGCTGGCTGATGCCGGCTATATCGTGCTGCTTCCCGATCTCTTCTATCGCTTCGGCGCCTATGGCCCCTTCGACGGCGGTGCCTTTGGCAATCCGGCCTCCCGTGAAACGATCATGACGATGCTGCGCGGCACGACGCAGGAAATGACCAAAGTCGATAGTGCCACCTTCCTCGACGCTCTCTCAGCTGCCGGAGCCAAAGGCGCGGCCGGCGTTGTAGGCTATTGCATGGGCGGGGGCCGCGCGCTGACTGCCGCTGCCTCTTATCCCGATCGCATCGCGGCAGCCGCAAGCTTCCACGGCGGCAATCTTGCGAGCGACGCGGAAGACAGCCCGCACCGGCTCGCCGCCAATATCAAGGCGCGCGCCTATATCGGTGTCGCCGGCGTCGACAACAGCTTTCCGCCGGAACAATCGGCGCGTCTTGCCGAGGCGCTCCGCACTGGCGGCGTCGATCACACCATCGAAAACTATGTCGGAATGGCGCATGGATGGACCGTGCCGGATCATGGCGTCTATGACGAGACCGGCGCCGAAAGGCATTGGAAGCGGCTGCTGAACCTGTTCGAGGAAGCCCTGGTGTAATCGATCGATGACGGCATCCCGTTGGCATCACGAGCGGGATGCCGCTATCCGATCCAGAGATCAGAACTTGATCCTGTCGATGCTGGTCAGCGTCGTCTTCTGGGAGACGCCGGGCGCATTGACCATGTGCCAGGCCACATATTGCTCGCCATAGAGCTCTGTCGATGACATGCCGTCGACGGGCAGCACGATATTCATACCATTCAATGCGGCATCCGTTGCCGTATCGAGCACCGCGCCCTCAGAGGCCGTACCCGTGACGATGACGGTCTTCATGCCTTTGTCGGAAAGAATGCTGCGCAGGTTGGTGCCGATAAACTTGTCCGGGCCGGATTTGACGATCGGTTCGCTCGCCAGAGGCGCCAGCGCCGTTGCGATATCCTGCGCCTCGCCAGCGCCGGCCAGACTGAAGACGACGAGCATCTCCTTGGCGCGCGCCTGATCGAGCAGAGTTTTGACCTTGGGGACGGACGCCAGACAACGCGGCTTGATTTTTGCATTGCACGGCCCTTTGGTCGGGTCCTGTGCGCCATTGAAATCAAGGATCAGAAGCGCCGTCGTCTTCGGATCGACGGTAACCTCCTTCAGCTCCGGCGCCGCCGGCGGCTTCACCTTCTGCCAGTCATCGATGATCGTCTGGGCGGCTGCCGGCGAGGCCAGCGCAGAACTGAAGCCTATGCATAGGATTGCAAAACCCGCACCGAATGCAAAGCTTGTCTTGCCAACCCTGCCGCTTGTTTTTCTGATCGAGTTCCTCTCCTGCATCGACGTCCTCTTGGATTGACGGTGGTGGAAGAGAGATAGGCCATAAATTCCGACAGGGCACCGAAACTCTTCGTGATGCGCTGCCCGCCCAGATCACGGCGAGCGACAGGGAGCCGCTAGAGCGGTTCAGTTTTCCACGGAATCTCTGAGCCGCTCTATCCCTTTGTTTTCACGCAATCCCGGACGGAAAACCGCTGCGCACTTTTCCCGCAATTGCTTTAGGCGCCGGCATCGTCGGACGGCTGTTCGCTACCTTTTTCGCCACCACGCAGCGTCTCCAGCAGATTTTGCAATCCCTGCCTGATCACTTCGATTTCGCCCGAACCGGCCATGTCGGACCAACGCTGCTCCACCATCTTGCCGGCGGCCATGGCGACCGGCCGCACACCCTTGCCGCGCTCGGTCAGAAACACCAGCCGCGCACGCCGGTCGTTCGGATCCGGTTGCCGTTCGACATAACCCAGGCGCTCCAGCTCCTCCACCGCCTGGGTCATCGTCTGCTTGCGCACATGGGCGAGCTTGGTGAGTTCGCTCACCTGGATGCCTTCCGGACGCGCGAAGGTGAAGACGTTGGAATGCGGCGGGCGGATGTCACGAAAGCCGGCCTCCTCCAGCGCGGCATCGACAGCTTGCGCATAATGCTGATGAACGAGCCGCAAAAGCAGGCCCAGCGACAGATGGGGGGAAATAGGTTCTTTCATGAATATAGACAGGCGCCTGACTATTATGGTAGATAGACAGGTACCTTACCATTCTTACCAAGGAAAGGATATCCACATGCCCTCGCTTAACGTGCTGGATTCAACCATTTTCTATCAGGACACGGGAACGGGAACGCCTTTCGTCTTCCTACATGGTAATCCCACCTCATCTTACCTCTGGCGAAATGTGTCGCCTGGCGTCACCACGTCGGGCCGTCGTCTGGCGCCTGACCTCATCGGCATGGGCCGCTCCGGCAAACCGGATATTACCTACAGCTTCCACGATCACGCCCGCTATCTCGACGCCTGGTTCGACGCCCTGGCGCTGAACGATGTCGTGCTCGTCGGCCACGATTGGGGCGGCGCGCTCGGCTTCGATTGGGCAGCTCGCCATCCAGAGCGTGTGCGCGGCATCGCCTTCATGGAAACGATCGTCCGGCCGATGACCTGGGACGATTTTCCGGGCGCGCGTCCTCGCTTTGAAGCTCTCCGGTCGCCTGGTATCGGTGAGACCAAAGTGCTGGACGAGAATTTCTTCATCGAGCAGGCATTGAAGGTTACCGTTCTCAACGGCCTCAGCGAAGAGGATCATACCGTCTACGCGGCACCCTATCTGACGCGCGACAGCCGACGGCCGCTGCTCGCCTGGCCCCGCTCGATGCCAATCGAAGGAGAACCGGCCGACGTGATCATGCGCATCGAAGCCTATGACGCCTGGCTGGCAGAAAGCGCTGATGTCCCGAAGCTGCTGCTGACCTTCGAAGGACCGGCAGAGACATTGCTGATCGGCGAGGTGATGACCGCCTGGTGCCGGGAGAACATAGCCGGCCTCGAGATCAGGAATTGCGGGCCGGCCAGGCACAATGCGCCGGAAGATCAGCCGGAGGCCATCGCGTCAGCGATTTCCGAGTGGGCGGATCGTCACGCCTTCTCCAGATAGGCCTTGTAATCGAGCGAGAGCCTTGCGCCACTCCTGCTCGATCGCTAACCATCGGGAACAATCCATCGTTGACAAAAACCTGCCAGCCCATAATCTGCGCCTAAGCCCTTGCGATTGCCCATTTTTCTTTTGGAGATCGGGATCATGCCGGCAAACTGCATGAGACGACTGGTTCTGGCAGGCATTCTCCTAGGCATATCTGCCTATACGGCGGTGGCCGCACAGACACTCGACACTATCGCGCAAAAGGGCACGATCCGCATCGGCTATATCAGCGACGAAGAACCCTTCTCCTTTAAGAAGAAGGATGGCAACCCAACGGGATATGCCATCGATCTTTGCAACAAGATCGCCGATGCTGTCGGTACCAAGGTCGCCAATCTGAAGCGGGACTATGTCGAAACCACGCTTGCCGATGGCTTCGATGCAGTCAAAAGTGGTCAGGTCGACCTTCTCTGCGGCGCCATCACCATCAATCTCGGACGACGTCAAAGCGTCGACTTCTCGCAGCCGATCTTCATCACCGGCGCAAGCGCCCTGCTGCGCAAGGATTCGCCCGATTATCTGATGGCTTTGTTCCTCGACAAGCGGCTGGCGCAAGTCTCCGCCAAGCCCGCCCCCGCAACGAGCACGATCGGCGTTCGCGCCGACACGACGACAGGCGCGACCCTGCGCGAAGCGCTGGGCTCCGACGTGCCGAAGACGCGGATCGCCGATTTCGCTACGCATCAGGACGGCCTGGTCGCGCTCGAAAACCACAAGATCGATGCCTATTTTGCCGATCGCGCCCTGCTCTTCGATCTCGCTTCTCATGCCCGCAATCCGTCCACACTCGCCATCGGCAACCGTCTCTTCACACATGAGCCTTATGGCATCGCCCTCCGGCAGGATGACTCCGCCTTCCGCCTGCTCGTTGATCAAACGCTAACCGAGATCTACCAGTCGGATGATTTCGCCAAGCTGCTGACCACCTATTTCGGCGAGGAAGGCCCGGTCTTGCGCCGCGAGATCATGATGCAGTCGATTCCGCAATAATGCGGCAGCAACTCTCCGGTTGTCACAAAGTCGCCTTTGCGACAGTTCTCCTGATCATATGTCGCCAATAAACCCAACCATTCCGGACGGGACAGCATGACGGTCGTCGTGCAAGCATCTTCAATATGTCGTAGACAGGCTCTGGTCGCCGCCGCACACGTCATAAAATCCGTATTCAATATCAATCAGGGTCGCACGCAATGGCAGTATTTCCTCAAAAGGCGAAGGTCGTCATCATCGGTCTCGGCGGTATCGTCGGCGCATCGATCGCCCACCATCTGATCGAGCGCGGCTGGGACGATATTGTCGGCATCGACAAATCAGGCATCCCGACAGATATCGGCTCGACAGCGCATGCCTCCGACTTCTGCTATACGACGAGCCATGATTTCCTTTCCTGCTGGACGACCCTCTATTCCATCGATTTCTACGATAAGCTCGGCCACTATGCCCGCGTCGGCGGCCTGGAAGTCGCCCGCGTCGGCGATGATGACCGCATGGCTGAAATCAAGCGCAAAGTGACCTCGGGCAAGGCCTTCGGCACGCGCGCCCGCCTGATCGAGCCTGCCGAGATCAAGGAAAAATTCCCGCTGATCGAGGAAAGCATGGTTCAGGGCGGCATGTGGGACCCGGATGCCGGCCTCGTCATTCCCCGTTCGCAGACCGTTGCCGGCAAGCTGATCGACCAGGGCGAGAAGAGCGGTAAGCTGCAATCCTTCGCCAATACGCCGGCCCAGTCACTGATCGTTAAGGATGGCCGCATCAGCGGCGTCGTCACCCATCGCGGCACGATCGAAGCCGAATATGTGATCGTCTGCGCCGGTCTCTGGGGCCGCCTGATCGCCGAAATGGTCGGCGAGGACCTGCCGGTCATGCCGGTCGACCATCCGCTGACCTTCTTCGGCCCCTACAACGAGTTTGCCAATACCGGCAAGGAAATCGGCTTCCCGCTGATGCGCGACCAGGGCAACTCCGCCTATATGCGCGACACCGGCGACCCGAAGACCGCCGAAGGCGGCCAGATCGAATGGGGCTATTACGAAGAGAAGAACCCGCGCCTCTGCCACCCGCGTGATCTCCTCGAGAAGCACGAGGCCCGTCTTTCTCCCTCGCAGCGCGATCTCGATATGGAGCAGATCATCGAGCCGCTCGAACGCGCCATGGAGCTGACGCCGATCCTCGGCGAACTCGGCTACAATGAGGGCCATTCCTTCAACGGCCTCCTGCAGGTCACGACCGATGGCGGCCCATCCGTCGGCGAAAGCCAGAAGGTCCGCGGCCTCTGGTATTGCGTCGCCATCTGGGTGAAGGACGGCCCGGGCTTCGGCAAACTGGTCGCCGACTGGATGACCGATGGCCGCACGCCGATCGATCACAACAGGATCGATTATTCCCGCTTCTACCCGCATATGCTGGAAGAGAAATTCATCGAAGGCCGCTGCACCGAGGCCGCGCAGAAGATCTACAATCCCGCCGTCCATCCGCGCGAGCCCTACGCGACCGGCCGCAACATCCGCCGCTCGCCCTTCTATGAGCGGGAAAAGGAGCTTGGCGGCTATTTCATGGAGCTGGGCGGCTGGGAGCGTGCGCATGGCTATGCCGCCAACGAGCACCTGCTGGAAAAATATGGCGATCGCATCCCCGTGCGCGAAAACGAATGGGATAACCGCCATTTCTGGCGCGTCTCCAATGCCGAGCATCTGGCGCTCAGCGAAGATTGCGGCATCATCAACCTCTCGCATTTCGCAATGTACGACATCGAGGGCCCCGATCATGTCGAGCTGCTGGAATGGCTCTGTGCGGCCAAGATCGGTGGCGATGCCAATATCGGCAAGGGCATCTACACCCACTTCCTCGACGACGAGGGCATGGTGCGGGCCGATTTTACCGTCATCCGCATGGCCGACCGTTGCCGCCTGATCGACGGCGCCGATGCCGGCCCGCGCGATTTCCACTACATGCGCCGCGTTGCCGAGGACAAGGGCTTTGACGTCACCATCACCGACGTCACCGAACGCTATGTCACGATCGGTATCTGGGGACCGAATGCCCGCACCAACCTGCAGAAGGTCGTCGAAAACCCGGAAAGCCTTTCGCACGAAAACTTCCCCTTCGCCGCGATCAGGCAGATCCGCATTGCCGGCAAGAACGTCACCGCATTCCGCATCTCCTATGTCGGCGAACAGGGCTGGGAACTGCACATGGCCTATGGTGATGCGCTGGCGGTCTGGGATGCGCTGCGTTCGACCGGCGCCATTGCCGTCGGCGTCGAGACCTATGCCAACAGCCGCCGCATGGAAAAGAGCCTGCGCCTGCAGAATGCCGACCTGCTGACGGAATATAATCTTCTCGAAGCCGATCTCGCCCGCCCGAAGGTCAAGGAGGCCGATTTCCGCGGCAAGGCGAAGCACCTCGAATACCGCGCCCGCGAGCATCAGCCGGCCATGCTCTGCACGCTTGTGATGACCGACAATATCGACTCCAACGGCGTGGCCCGCTACCCCGTCGGCATCCTGCCAGTCATGGATCCCGAAACCGGCGAAACCCTGGTCGACGAGCTCGGCCGCCGCTCCTTCACCACCTCGATCGCCTACGGCCCGACCATCGGCAAGAACATTGCGCTCGCCTATCTCCCCTGGTCCTATGCCCAGGAAGGCCGCAAGCTGAAGGTCGAATATTTCGGCGAGACCTACCCGGTCGAAGTCGCCGGCGTCGGCTACAAACCGCTCTACGACGCAGAGAACCTGAAGCCGAGAAGCTGATCTCCAACAGACCGGAAAGCGAGGTCATGCCTTGCTTTCCGGTCGTCTGTCGGGCCGGACGCCTGTCAGGTCGTGTGATCGATGATGGCCTGCGCAATCTCGTCAATATCGCGCTCGTGGATTTCGTGCCCTCCACCCTCGACCCGGTGCAGCCGGGCATCTCGCACGACCTTGGTGAAGGCCTCGCCGTGTCCTACAGGAAACAGCGGATCGGCCGTGCCATGGATCGCAAGCACCGGCAGCTTGATATCGGAAGCTTGAAGTCTTTCGGGCCTTTCCTCGCTCACGAGCGTGAAATGGTTCGTAGCACTCGCAAATGACGGTGCCCGGGCCATGTCACGGGCGATCAGGGCATTTGCAGCGTCATGATCATGCGGGTGCCGGGTGCCGGCAAGCATGGCCGTATCGCGACGCAAAAAATCGGCAATGGCCTTGAGGTTCGACCAGTCGATTGCTTCGGCAGACCTGGAATGCTCTTGATAGGCCTTTGTCGAGGAAGGCAAGCCCTCGACGCCGAGCGGTGATGTGCTGATCAGCGTGAGCGTCCGAACACGTCGAGGGTGGCGCAACGAGACTTCCTGCGCAACGACGCCGCCCATCGACATGCCCACCACATGCGCTGTTTCCAATCCATAGCCGTCGAGAATGGCGATGGCATCGTCGGCAAGGTCGCTGAACGAATAAAGGGGCTCGCCTTGCGGATAATGTGTCGAGAGACCTGTATCGCGCTGGTCATATCGGATCACATAGCGTTGACGGGCGGCAAGCGCCTCGCAGAACCTGTCCGGCCACCACAGCATCGAAGCCATCATCCCCATGATCAATATGATGGGCGGGCTGGAGGGATCACCGAAAGCCTGGGTCTGAAGTTTCGCTCCCTTGACCTCGATTGACGTCTCGGTGGCGATGAATGATCTCGTTTCTTCCATGACAGAATCCATCCGATTGCAAATCGCAACTGGATTGATATTGCATAACTGATCTTATTATGCAATCAGTTTATGAGGAAGCTGCAACACGGTCATCGACGTCCGTCAGAGCAGTTCCAGAAAAGCGCTCAGCAGTTTTCCATTCGGAATTGCGTGGGAATAATGCCGTTGGAGCTGTTGGAAGATCTTGCAAGAACTGCGCCCGATGGAGATCGAGGCGAGACAGGGGAGGCTTGTAGTGCTGCAATGTGCTGATTTTTACGACGCTGAACTATCACGGCATAACCGGCATTTGCGAGCCGCCGCCGGCGTTCGGCCGCATGACCGTGTACTCGATATCGGCTGCGGCGCTGGGCAGACTACCCGCGAAGCAGCTCTTGCCGCAACACAAGGCAGCGCGGTCGGCGTGGACACTTCCGCCGAGATGCTAGAGATTGCCCGCCAGCGTAGCGCTGAGGCGGGGTTGCGCAACGTCAGCTTCGAGCTGGGTGACGCTCAAAACCACGACTTTCCAGCAGCCGGCTTCGACCTATGCATCAGCCGGTTCGGCGTTATGTTCTTTGCCGATCCGCCGGTGGCATTCGCCAACATCGCCCAAGCAATCCGCCCGGGTGGACGCATCGCCTGGATGGTATGGCAAAGCCAGGAGCGCAACGAATGGTCTGGCGCCATCAGGCATGCGCTGGTTCCGGGAAGCGCAATTCCAGAAAATGCCGGCAAGCCGTTCTCGCTTGGCAATCCCACCATAGCCAAAGAGCTGCTAAGCGCTGCCGGCTTCACCTCGATCGACTTCACCGAGGTGAAGGAACCAGTGTTTTATGGAGCAAATGTCGAGGCCGCCCTCGATGCCCTTGCCGGCCTCTATATGGTCAAGGACGCACTCATGCACACCAACGAGGCACCCGACCAACCACTGCAGCGGCTGCGTAATTTGCTGGAAGCGCACATGACCTGCGAAGGCGTGCTCTTCGACTCCCGCGCATGGATCATCACCGCTGAGCGAGTCCGTTGACTGAGCAGCCGTCGCCTATCCCGGCGAAAGCGCTACAACGCAGATCTATAAACGCTCGCTTATGTTTTGGGCCTGCGATAGCTGACCTTGGTGATTGAGAACGCTTGGTTCCGTGTTGCATTGTTTGGGTTGTTGCGAGGGCTTGCTGTTGGTTTGGAGGCATGAGGCGTTGGCAAGACGCAAAAAGCCCGCGTTAGGCGGGCCTTTGAGAGGGAATATTGGTTGCGGGGGCAGGATTTGAACCTGCGGCCTTCAGGTTATGAGCCTGACGAGCTACCGGGCTGCTCCACCCCGCGTTACCAGCGTAAACCCGGAG
>NZ_JBXSOQ010000019.1:0-66488 GCF_057784475.1 Martinezella sp. CNPSo 3795
TAACGACTTCTTCTTCGAGAACCTGGAATAACAGGCATCTCGAAAGCAGGTGCGCTCCAAAAGGTGCCCACCTAACACGCGATAAACCCCTCGGGTTTACGCTGGAAACACACGATAAACCGCTCCGCGGTTTACGTGGATGACGCAAGTCGGCTCCGCCGGCTTGCTACTCGCGACAAACCGCGCAGCGGTTTGCGATGGCGCGGGGTGGAGCAGCCCGGTAGCTCGTCAGGCTCATAACCTGAAGGCCGCAGGTTCAAATCCTGCCCCCGCAACCAATATTACCCACAACGCCCGCTTCCCGCGGGCTTTTTGCGTCTTGCCAACGCCTCATGCCTCCAAACCAACAGCAAGCCCCACGCAACAACCCAAACAATGCAGCAACACGGAACCAAGCGTTCCCCAATACACATAATAGCAATGGCGCAAAGACATAAACCTCTGGGCCAAGCGCACATCCTCGGCCTGCTGCACTTTTTCCGAAATAACGCAATGCTCCCGTAATCTGCTTCGCAGACCATCCGTGCATCAGACCAATCAAAGGCGGGTGGCTATGCGTTTTTTTCTTCTTGTGGCCTGTATGCTGGCACTCGACAGCTCCTGTCTATCGGCCGCCGAACGCGGTTCGGAGCGCGGCAATCGGTACCCTCTCCTCGTTCAATATCGATATGACTCATATAGATATGACCCATGTACCGATGGTCGCGTGAGCGATGGTCGGGCACACAGTTGCGAGGAGTTGCGGCGTGCCTGGCGGCATGATCGATGGCGCGACTGGCCGGAAGCAGAATACAGCCGTGCACGGCGATCCTCTATCAATCCATGTACGAACGGGCGTTTTAACGATGGCCGACCCCGATCCTGCCGGGAGCTGCTGGATTGGCTGGATTCGCAGTGAAAACAGTCCTCTCACTGTCGTCCTGGCCTTTGGTGTTCTTCTCGGGCCTCATTCTCACCCACTTCGCCTTCGAGAGCGAACGGCCGATGCTTGGTTTTGCGCTTGTCTATGCCGGCGAGGTGCTCCTGCTCCTGCTGCTCGAACGCTATATCCCCTATGAACGGCGCTGGCTGCTCCCGGATGGCGAAACGGCAAATAATATCGCCCATACGCTGCTGACCAAGGGGTTGGTGCAGCTGTTTGCGCTAGCTGGCGCTGTTTTCCCGATGTTTGCGGCGATGGTGCTGCAACCGTTCGCCGGCGCCCGGTTCGATCTGTGGCCGACAGGGCTGCCGATGCCTTTTCAGATAGCAATGGCTGTTGTCATCGCGGAATTCGGCCTCTACTGGTCGCACCGGATCGCTCATGAACGGCTGTTCTTCTGGCGCTTTCATGCGTTGCATCATAGCGTTATCAGGCTATGGGTCGTCAACACAGGACGTTTCCACATCGCCGATTCGCTGTTCAAGGTCGCCCTCAGCCAGCTTCCGCTCTATCTGATGGGAGCTCCGCTGCAGGTCTTTTGGTGGCTTGGCGCGGTCACGGCATTCGTGGGCATTCTCACCCACTGCAACGTCGATATGCGAACCGGTGCCTTCGATTATATCTTCAGCACGCCGCGTCTGCATCGCTGGCATCATTCCAAAGATATGCGCGAGGGCAATACGAACTACGGCGAAAATGTCGTGTTCTTCGATCTGCTGTTCGGCACCTATTTCAATCCCGATCGACCATCTTCGACGGATATCGGCATTCGCGGCGAGATCGCGAAAAGCTTTCTCGGCCAACTGGCGCAGCCTTTCCGCAAGGAAGGCATCCGCCAGATCCTTGGGCGCCCGACAAAAAGCGGCTGATGCGGCAAAGCGCAATGCTGCCGTAATCCCTGAGACGTACCCCTGCCTTGCATCTCCCTTCAGTTGCAAAGGACGTTCTAATGATTGCCATTCGCATGAAGCGGCTCCCTTACGGGATTGTTGCGCTTGCAGTCCTCCTGATCCTGTCGGCCTGTGCCTCGCAGATCATGAAGAGCTATATTGGCGCGCCGATCAGCAGCGTGATGCTGGATTACGGTCCGCCGGATAATGTCTATGATCTGGGGCCGGGTGCGCGTGCCTATCAGTGGCGCAAGCAGAAGACGCAGGTGGTGCCAGGCCAATCCAGCGGCGAAATCCGGGATACGCGTCGCGGCAAGCGTTATGAAGTTACCGAAACGCCGGGCTATGTCGAGCATACGGAATGTTTCTACACCTTCTATACCCGAGGCTCCGGTTCCGATTGGTATGTGACGAGTTTTCGCCAACCTTCGCTCGAATGCGAATAAACCCCTCTGGCTGCCTTGTGGAAGTCGGATGATTCCGCTGCTCGCAAGGGGTCAACTCAATCCCGGCCTGGTTTGTCAATTTTGCCCCATCGCCAACGCCATGGGGCATCGCTTTTCCACCAGGCAACGGAAATCAGCAATGCAGTCGGGAAGATGATTGCCGCGGCATAGCCGATTGGATGACTATCCGCATGAGGTCCACCGACGAAGATAATGGCCATCAGCACCAGCGCATAGATAACAAGCGCGATCCAACCCTGCCAACGGCAAGGCAGGCCGGCTCCGTAGCCGTATGCTTTGACATGGAACCAGGGGGCTCGGTTTCTCATACTGCCGATCCTTCGGCGGAGCGGTCATCGTTCCGCTGTGCTTCTTCACCAGCATTGTTGGTCAACTTTCGAGCAACGGCAAGGCCGCCGATCATGCGAGACGCAGTGACTATGACTGGTTCGATTGCGTGCGAATGAAGCGGCTGATTTTCATGAATAAGAGCGGCGAAGGGACCGATTCGGGGTTTGATCAACCATCCTCCGCCGCTCTCCGTCGGGCACGTCCTGGCTTGAAAAGGCGTGCCGACCTCTGCAAATCGGCGATCAGAAGCGATAGTTCAGGCCGGCCTTGATGACATGGTCACGCAGATCGGTCTTCGACTTACCGCTCGATGTCGTCGTGGAGACGTCGTTGGTCATGACGTAGTTGTATTCGATCTTGGCCGACAGCCCGCCGCCGAAGCCCTGTTCGACGCCACCGCCGACGAGATAGCCCTGCTTCCAGCTGCCGGAGGTGGAAACGCCCCTGCCGCCTTCGAACTTCGTCATCGTCAGACCCGCCGTGCCATAGACGAGCGTGCGATCGAAGGTCAGACCGGCCTTCGCCTTGGCAGCACCCCGGAAGCGCTCTTCCACCTTGCCATTTGGTACGCGTATCTCGTTGTTTCCGAGGTATGAGCCCTCCAGCTCGGCGCCGACGATGCCTGGCCCCACCTGGAAATTGTAGCCGGCTTGCACGCCACCGGTCAGGCCCTTGCCGCTGGCGAAAGGGTTGAATTTCGGCGAGGCGATACCGCCATGAGCGCCGAAATAGGCGCCGCTCCACTGGAAAGCCGGCGGCCGGTCATAGCCGGCATCCGGGGCCTGATAGGTAGTGAGATCGGCTGCGGAAGCGTTGGACGCGGCCGTCATGGCCAGAGCCGCGAACAGAATAGATTTTGCGCTGAGCGACATTGCTAACTCCATACGAAACCCGTGCACCATCCCTGGGCGCTCGCAAGGTCTCTGTTTGCGTTGGAGAACCGGACATCGGTTCCTGCTGTTCTCCGGTGCTGTCCGTCTTGAGAGCGGATCAACGTCAGGAGATGCTGGTCATTTTGCCGGTGAGAATTGCGGGTACATTGCAGGATTCGAAAATATTGAAAAATTATTGAATATTTTTATAGGGTTGAGCAGGGTTTCTTAATTATTCCTTAAGGATGGAATGCTGTCCGGCCCTGAGGGCTACCGTCGCGAAATGTCGGACGAAATGGGGCAGATCGGCATGATATGCGCAATGCCGCCTCCTTCCATGCTGCTGATGATAGGAATCCCCATCGCACCATCTCCGAGATCGCGGGCGCCATCCTCGGCGACCATTATCTGTATTCGAAAGGTCTACTCGCAACGCTGGCCGGTGGCGCGATCGAAGAGATGCAGCGCGCTGGCATCGAAGGCGAGCTTGAGCGTCTGCCCTTCGGCAATCGCGGTGCGCGGCGGCAGGCAGGCCATCAGCCGCTGCGAACCGGTTTGCGCCGTCACGATGAGCTCGGGGCCTGTGAGTTCCGCGACCTCGCAGATGGCCTCAAGCTTGCCGCTTTCCTCGAGGCGCAGCGTTTCCGGCCGGATACCGATCACCAGCTGCTGTCCTTGGCTGATCCCAGCTTTCGTCGCCGGCATCGGCAGCGTGATCGATGTTCCGTCGATGCGCAGCAAACCTTGATCGGCAGTCGCGTTCAAAAGGTTCATCGGCGGCGCGCCGACGAAGGTCGCGACATAGAGTGTTGCCGGATGATTGTAGATTTCGTCCGGCGTGCCGAGCTGTCCGATCCGTCCGTCCCGCATCACGGCGATGCGGGTTGCGAGTGTCATCGCTTCGATCTGGTCGTGCGTCACGTAGACGACGGTGGTCTTCAGCATCTGGTGCAGGCGCTTCAGCTCGGTGCGCATCTCCATGCGCAGCTTGGCGTCGAGGTTGGAGAGCGGCTCGTCGAAGAGGAAGACTTCCGGCTTGCGCACCAGGGCACGGCCGATCGCCACACGCTGGCGCTGGCCGCCGGAAAGCTGGCTTGGCTTGCGCTCCAGCAGCGCCTCGATCTGCAAGAGCTTCGCCGCCTCGCGCACTGCCTTGTCGCGTTCCGCCGCAGGCACCTTGCGCATCTCCAGCCCGAAGCCGATGTTGCGATGGACCGAGAGGTTCGGATAGAGCGCATAGGACTGGAACACCATGGCGATGTCGCGGTCCTTCGGATGCACACCGAGCACGGAACGTTCGCCAATGCGGATATCGCCGCTGGTCGCCTCGGCGAGCCCGGCGATGATGTTCAAAAGCGTGGACTTGCCGCAGCCAGACGAGCCGAGCAGCACCAGGAATTCGCCGCTTTCAAGCGAAATATCGATGCCTTTCAGCGTCTCCACTTCGCCGTAGCTCTTGCGGATGTTCTGGATTTCGAGCGCGCTCATTGAACGGCCTCCTCGGATGCTTGAGCCGGGCCGTAGCTGCGCGGCAATGTGGAAATGGCGCGGGACGCGACCGCGGTCCCGGCCGAAAGGCAGGCCGCAAGCGGCTCGCCGCGGGCAAGGGCGGCCAGGAAGCCGGCATTGAAGACATCGCCGGCGCCGATCGTGTCGACGACGGTGACCTTTGGTGCTGCGGCCGAAGCCAGCACGCCGTCGGCATCGACGGCGATCGCGCCGTCCGGACCGCGCTTGACGACGAAGATCGCGCCTTCTGGCATCAGTGCATGGAGCGCGCGCGCAGCCTCCGCGGGATCATCTATGCCGGCTAAGGTCGTCGTTTCAACTTCGTTCATCAGCGCGATTCCGCAGCGGGAGAGCCAACGCCGCGTGGCATTGCAATTCTCCTTGGTCCAGCCGTCGAGCGGCCAACCGGTATCGAGCGCGACTGTGATTCCATGCTTGTCGGCCCAGTTGAACAGCGCGTCATAGTCGCGTGTAAGATCTTCGGTCAGAAAGGCGCCGCAGAGCAGTGCATAGCCGCCGGCAAGCTTCTGGCCATCGAGAACCGCAAACACGTCATCGAGATTGAAGCGTGGCAGGTGGCCGCGCGTGGTGAAGAAGGTGCGCTCGCCATCGGGATGGGTAATGCCGACCGAGAGCGTCGTGCCCTCCGGTCGCACGGGCCACTTGCTGCTGCGCGCGCCGAACGCTTCGCTAAGCCAGCGCCCGAACTGATCGCTGCCGACATTAGCCGCGATCTCGTAATCGACGCCGAGGCCCTCCCAGGCAAGCGCGCTATTGCCGGCCTGGCCGCCGACGCGCAGCTCGTCGTGATCGACAATGATCTCCGTGCCGGCCTTCGGCCACGGCGCTGCCGGCCCGAGGATCAGGTCGATATTGACGTTGCCGATGACTGAAAGCGGCTTCATTCATTCGCTCCGGGTGATCTTGGTGGAGCGCACCGGCGTGCCGGCATTCTCCACCCGCTCGTCGGCAAAGGCGATCATCAGCGACTGGGCGACAGGCAGCATCTGGAAGATGGCCGCAAGACCGGTTTCCGGCTTGAAGCGCAGGGTGACGCAACCGGGAACCGGTTCTTCCCCGGAGCCGTCGAAGATGATCACTGGGGCACCCGTCTCGACGGCGGAAGCGGCCATGGCCGTCACGAGACCGGCGGTCGCATCATTGCCGCGGAACAGCACCACGCCGATCGAGGCGCCAAGCATTTCCATCGGACCGTGACGCAGCTGGCCGCCTTCGAGCGAGAAGCACGGGCGGCGCGAAAGTTCGGTAAGTCCGAGCGCCAGAGCCTCGGCAATACCTTGTAGACGCCGACCGGAGGTTACAACCGTCGCCACATTGGCGAGAGCCGCAAGCGCCGGCTTGATATCGAGCGTTTCGGGCGCGCGAAGCACGGAAAACGCAGGCGCCGGATCCTGACCGAGGGCGGCGAATACAGCCAGATGCAGCGCGAAGGTGACCGTGAGGCTGCGTGTAGCGGCAAAGGCAAGCTCCGTGCCGCCGGCGCCGACAAGAGAAGGCGCGGTCTTGGCGAGGAAGGAGCTACTCTCCAGTGTCAGGCCGAAGGTCTCGGCAGTGCCGCCCGTCTCGTTGAACCAGCGCAGCACTTCGGCGCTTTCGCCGGATTGCGATGTCATGAAGATCGTACGGCCCTCCAGCGATAGCGGCTGGCCGAGCTGTTCGGAAAGCGGCAGGGCGATCGCATCGATGCCGGCGGCGCGATAGAGCGGCTCGACGGCGCGATTGACCGCGTGGAAACCGCCCATGCCGAGCAGCAGCAGCCTGCCGGTGCGTTTCAGCGAGGCGGCGGCCTTGGCGGCCATGTCGGCGGCAGCCTCGAAGGAGGCAAGCGCATCGCTATGCTGGCGCGCCATTTCGTGGTCGATGGCGGCAAGGCCTTCGGGGCGGGTTTTCTCTGTGGTCATGGTCATCCCTTTACGCCGCCATTGGTCAGGCCCGAGATAAGGGCACGTTGCATGACAAGGCCGATCAGCACCGGGGGCAGGGCGGCTAGCACGCCGGCAGTCGCGATCAGTCCGTAATCCGAGACACGACCGCCGGCGAGATCCGCGATGGCGACGGTGAGGGTCTTGGCGCGCTGGTCTGACGTGAAGAGCAGCGCGTAGAAGAATTCATCCCAGGCAAGCAGGAAGGCAAAAAGCGCCGAAGTCGCCATCACGGGCATGGCAAGCGGCAGCGTGATGATTCGCAGCGTCTGGAACAGCCCGGCGCCATCGATCATTGCCGCAGCCTCGATCTCCTTCGGAATGGAATCGAAGCCGGATTTCATCAGCCAGGTCGTGAATGGCGCGAGAATCGTCAGATAAACAAGCGCCAGGCCGAAAACGTTGTTGAGCATGCCGAGATGGGCAAGCCCCATATAGAGCGGCACGGCAAGCGCCACCGGCGGCAGCATATAGGTGGCGATGACCATAGAAAGCGACCATCCGACAGATGGCGTGCGCGATACGGCCCAGCCGGCAGGAATGGCGAGCGCAATGGCTGCGATGGTCGCCATGCCGGCCACCTCGATGCTGTTGCGCAGCGATGAGGTGAAGGCGGCACCCTCACTGTTTTCCAGCGTCGACAGCAGCAGCTTATAGCGCGAGAAGTCCGCCGTCTGCGGCCACCAGCGCAGCGGCTTGGCGGCGAGATCGGCAGCCGGCGAAATGCTCATGATGAAGAGCCAGGCGATTGGCGCCAGGATCACGACGGCGAGCAGGATGGCGCAGACATAGATGAAGCAGGTGAAGAGCGGGCTCTGGCGTTCCATCAGGCGGCACTCCCTGCGGTTTTGCGGACAAGGGCGGCATAGGCGGCGGCAAGCAGCGTGACCAGCAGCGTGACGATGAGGGCAAGCGATGCGCCCGACCCCGCTCGCTGGAAGGAAAAGGCTTCCTGATAGACGAGGATCGATAGAGTGCGCGTGCTGTTTGCCGGCCCACCGCGTGTCATCACCCAGATGATATCGAAGACCTTGAAAGCCTCAATGGTGCGCAGCACCAGCGCCACCATCAGCGGTCCCACAAGATAGGGAAGGATGACGAAGCGGAAGCGCTTGAAGGGGCCGGCGCCATCGACCAGCGACGCGGCGGTGATATCGCGCGGTACCGCCTGCAGGGCGGCAAGTGCAATGAGCGCCACCAGTGGGAAATTCTTCCAGCAGTCGGCGACGATGAGTGCCGTCAGCGCCGTGCCCGGTTCGCCGAGCCAGGAGCGGTAGGCGTCGATGAGGCCAAGCTGGGTGAGGGCTGCGTTGAGCGCGCCATATTCGGGATTGTAGATCAGCCGCCACAACGTCGCGTTCACGACGGTCGGCAACGCCCAGGGCAGGATCATTAGTGCACGCAGCACGCCGCGACCCCTAAAATTCTGATTCAACAGCAGGGCAGCCAGCACGCCGAGCACCATTTCGGCGGCAACGGAGACGATCGCGAACCACGCCGTGGTAATCAGGGTGCGCTGAAAATTGGAGTTCGCCAACATCTTCGCGTAATTGTCGATACCGACGAAATTGCCGCCGGTTCCCACAAGCTTCGCATCGGTGAAAGAAAGGCCGACCGTGTCGACGAGGGGCCAGCCGATGACGGCGATCATCACCACAAGCAGTGGCAGCATCAAAAGCCAGGCGCGAGTTGTCATGGAGGTGCCGGACATGGCAGGCCCCTTCTTTCATTCTTCATGGAGGAGATTAGAGGCGGGCGGTGACTGGCACCGCCCGATGAGATTATCAGAGACCGCTATTGTCGGCAGCAGACTTCAGTGCGTCTTCCGGAGAAGACTGGCCGAGCAGCGATTCCTGGATCGCCTGCTGAAGTGCGGTTGACAGTTCCTGATATTTCGGCGTCGTCGGACGCGGATACATGGCAGCGAGGCCGACCTTTGCGGCCGCGATCAGTTCTTCCTGACCCTTGGTGACGGCCGGATCACTGTAGGACGATGCCCAGATCGGCAGGCTGAGCTTCGCATACTGGTTCTGCGTTGCCTGCGAGGTCATGAAGGAAATGTACTTCCAGGCTTCGTCCGGATGCTTGCTGGCAGAGGTGATGCCGAGGCCCATAGAGCCGTTGACGGCGGAAGCCTCGCTCTTGCCGGCAACGCCCGGTGCCGGCACGACGCCGACCTTGCCCGCGACCTTGCTGTCCTTCGGGTCGTTCGCCATGTTGTACATGTAGGTCCAGTTCAGTGCGAAGGCGGCATCGCCGTTTTCGAAGACCTTGCGGACGTCCTCCTCGAGGAATTCCTTGGAGTTCGGATTGGTGAGGCCGGACTTGTAGCTGGTGACCATGTATTTCAGCGCATCAAGGCCGCCGCCGGTCTGGAAGTCCGGCTTGCCGTCCTTGATGAAATCGCCTTTATAGGCGCTGACGAGCGTGGCGTAGTCGCAGATCGCGGCTTCTGCCTGCGACCAGCTCCAGGCGATGGGCGTTGCCAGAAGGCCCTTGTCCTTGATGATCTTGGCCTGTTCGTTCAGTTCGTCCCAGGTCTTCGGCGGCGTCTTGATGCCGGCCTTTTCCAGGACTTCCTTGTTATAGAACAGGTACTTGGTGTCGAGGATCCACGGCATGCCGTAGTACTTGCCGTCATACTGCACCGTCGTCCATGCACCCGGCAGCACGTTCTTCTTCGTCTCGTCGGAGATGCGCGAGGAAACGTCGACCAGAACCTTGTTGGTCGCGTATTCGGCCGGCCAGATCACGTCGAAGAGCACGACGTCGTAGCCGCCGCCAGAACCCTGCGCCAGCACGGTCTTGTCGTGCAGGCCTTCATAAGGGACGAATTCGAGGTTGACCTTGATGTCCGGATTGGCCTTGGAGAAGGCATCCGTCATCGCGCGCACATCGGCTTCGCTATAGGCAGCCTGCGCCATGAAGAGGGCATTGATCGTGGTTTCGGCAAAGGCGTGCGAGGCAAAGGATACGCCGATCAGTGCTGCGCCCAGCAATGTCTTGTTCAATGATTTCAACATTCCATCCTCCAGTTTTTGACAGTCACGCAATTTTCCAAAGGCGGCTGACGTCGCCATCGGTTGTCGAGCAGGCAATTGGCCGGGCTGGCTGCCGAACATTGATCGGAGCGTCGCTTAAGTTCCCTGGTGAAACTCTGTGGTTTCTTTTAAGTCAATTGTCTTGACTAATTTGTTCTTCAATATTCTATTGCTGTCAAGAGGGCAAAAGCGGATGAACGATATTCGCCCGATCAGGGCTACCAGCGGAACGAACCACGAGGGCACCAGCGCCCATAACCGGCGGGTGATCATCGACGCCCTGCGGCTCAATGGTGCGCTCTCCCGCGCAGATCTCGCGCGCGCCACCCGCCTGACGAAACAGACCGTCTCCAACATCATGGAGGAGCTGGAAAACGACGGTCTCGTCACATCAAGGGAAACCGTGCGCCGCGGCCGCGGCCAACCCTCGACGCCGTATGGTCTCGTGCCTGAGGGCGCTTTCGCTATCGGTCTGCAGATCGACCGCCACATCACCCGTGCCATCGCCGTCGATCTCGTCGGCAATGTCCTCATCTGCAAGGAAGCGAACCTGCCGGGAGGTGGACCGGCGACAGGTACGCCCGTCGTCTTGCAGCTCGTGGAGGACGTGCGCAGCGAATTGAAGCAGCGAGCGGCTCAGGCGGAGAAGCGCCTCGTCGGCCTCGGTGTCGCGATGCCAGGCCCGTTTGGTATCGAACAGGAGGATGCCGACAATCCCTGGATGATGGGCGCCTGGCAGCGCTTTCCGCTGCTGGAAACGCTGTCGGCCGGAACTGGCCTCAACGTCACCCTGCAGAACGACGCGGCCGCCTGCGCGACCGCCGAGCGCATGGTCGGCGCCGCACATGGCCTCGACCATGCCGTCTGCCTCTATGTCGGCTATGGTATCGGTGCCGGGCTCATCCTCGATGGTGAGCTCTATAGCGGTGCGCATGGCAATGCCGGCGAAATCGGCATGGCACTGCTGACATCAGGCGGGAAACAGACCCAGCTGGAGCATCGCGCATCACTGGCTTCACTCTACGATCACCTCGGCCTCGATCCGATGGCGCCGGATATCTATTCGCTGATAGACAAACGGGCCGCTGCCGACGATCCTGATATTCTCGCCTGGATCGAAAGGGCGGCGATCGACCTGCGCTGGAGCGTGCAGCTCATCGAAACCATCTTCGATCCGCAGACCGTGATTCTGTGCGGTGGCGCGCCCCCGGCGCTCGCAACTAGGCTGATGGCCGCGATGCAGCCGCTCCTGCCCTCCAATGCCGATCGTCCCGATCGATTGCTGCCGCGCCTGCAGCTCGGCATGACCGATCCTTGGGCAGTGGCGCGCGGTGCGGCGGCAGAGCCGATCGGCCATGCCTTCGATCCGCGCTTCCAGGCGATTCTGAAGTCGTAAGATTGAAAATCAGGGATGCCGCGGGCTGGCCCCGAGGCGCGCAAGCACTTTGTTGGGAATGCCATAGCGCTGGATGACGTCACGGCCGTTGCGCAGGCCGCAGATCTCGCGATGGATGAACATGGCCCAGACGGCTTGCGCCGCAATATCCACCAGCCGCTCGTGCTCGATGCCCTGCTTGCCCTTGGCCTCGCCCTCCTGCAAGGCCGCAAGCGCCGCTTCCACCTTCATGCCGTGATGCCCGAGCGTACTGGCGCGTTCCGACATCATCTCATATTCGAGAATGCCAAGGCCGGTTTCGTTTGTTTGCGATGGATTGAAATTGCGCGGCGGGCGAACTGTCATATCGGGTTCCGCAAGCTGGCGATCTGTCTCCCCGTGATTCTACACAATTCCAGCCCATTCCCCAAGCGCACATGGTGGCTGCGTCATCTTGCGGCTGAGCACATGAATCGGAAAATGCCGGGATTTTCCTGCCTGCCGTCCGTTTTCGGGTGGTTGGCGACGGTCATTTGAGGTCCAATGGGGACATAAGCGCTCCATCAGAGGCAATCTCGCCCGATGCCATGAGCGCAATTCAAAGAAAGGATATCGGCATGACCAAAGCCTCGAAAAATGCGGAAAAGCAGTATGTCTATCGGATCATGAACTCGCCCGTCGGCGCATTGAAGCTCGTCGGCAGCGATGATGGGCTTGCCGCGATCCTCTGGGACAATGATCGCCCAGGCCGTGTGCCCTTGCTGATCGTGGCGGAAGATGACAGCCATCCCGTGCTCTTGGAAACCGAGCGGCAGCTCCGCGAATATTTCGCCGGCGAACGACAGGTTTTCGATCTGCCGCTCGATTTTGCCGGAACTGAATTCCAGCAGAAGGTCTGGCAGGCCCTGCTCGCCATCCCCTTTGGCGAAACGCGCAGCTACCGCCAGATCGCGACCGAAATCGGCTCGGCAAAGGCGATCCGCGCCGTCGGTGCCGCCAATGGCCGCAACCCGATCTCGATCATCGCACCCTGCCATCGCGTGGTGGGATCGGCCGGCGATCTCCGAGGATTTGCCGGCGGTCTCGAACGCAAGGCCTATCTGCTGCGGCTCGAAGGGGCTGATGAGAAGACACTCGATTTTGCCGCCTGACCTTCGCGGTTATTCAGGCAGACATGAAAAGGCCCATCCGTGAAGCCGGATGGGCCTTTCGTTTTAATCCCGTCCGAGATCGTCAAGGCTATCTCAGCCTTCGAGCCACTTCACCTGCTCCGGCGTCAGCTTGATGTCGAGCGCCGAGAGGCTGTCTTCCAGCTCGGCGATCGTGCGCGGTCCGATCAGCGGTATCACAGGGAAGGGCTGTGCGACGACATAGGCAAGCGCGATATGGATCGGGCTGCGGCCGAGCTTCTGCGCGAGTTCGATCGCCCGATCGCGGCGGCCGAAATTGCGGTCGGAATACCAGACGCGGACCAATTCCTCGTCGTCGCGCTTGTCGCGGCCGGCGCGGTCCGTAAAGAAGCCGCGGCCCTGGCTCGACCAGGCGAAGTTCGGGATCTGCTTGGCATTGAGCCAGGCCTTCCACTCATCGTCCGAGGCGGCGATGCAGCCGGCCCAGATCGGGTCGAGCATTTCCGCCAGCGAGAAGTTGTTGGAAAGGGCAGCCGGTGCCGTCTTGCCGTTCCTCTCGGCATAGGCGATCGCCTCGTCGAAGCGGGCGCGCGTCCAGTTCGAGCCGCCGAAGATGCCGCGAATACGGCCGGCTTTCACCTCGGCATCCATGGCATCGACGAACTCGCCGACCGGAACGTCGGTATTGTCGCGATGCATGAAATAGATGTCGACATAGTCGGTCTTTAGACGGTTGAGGGACAGGTCGAGCTGCTTGGCGATCACATCCGGATAGCAGAGTGGTGAATGCGCACCCTTGCCGATCAGCACGATCTCCTCGCGCGGCACGTTGCGGCTGGTGTGCCAGTCGCCGAAGATGCTCTCCGTCTTGCCGCCACCATAGACATAGGCCGTGTCGAAAGCATTGCCGCCGGCTTCATAGAAGGCGTCGAGCGTCAGCGAGGCGGCTGCGAAATTCGGGAAAAATTCGAAGCCGAGCGTTACGAGCGATGCCGGCTTCGAGATGCCGGGAATGCTGCGCTTCGGAATGCTGTTGCCCTTGGTGACGGTCCCGCCGGCGATGTTCTTCGTCCGCTTCGCGGCCTTTTCGATGCTATATTCAAGGCCGATCGATGCGCGCCATTGGTCGAGCACCTTGAGGTTGCCGATCGAATCGGCCCAGCTGATGCCGGGATAGGCGAATTCCTTGTTTCCGGCGCGGATGGCATCGCCAGCCGCATCGACTTCGAAGGAATAGAGCCAGCGATCTTCCTTGACTTCGATCGTCTGGGTCTCGCCGCCCTTGATGACGTCGATCTTGCCGACACCGCCCTTGTGACCGGAGGCGAACCAGAAGTCCTTGACTTCGATACGGCCTTCGGAGCCGATGATGCGCAGCGTGTTGTCCTGATTGGCCATGATGGAGCAGGACACTTCGGCAATGATGTCGTTCGGGAACTTCAGGACGGCGGAAGCCCATTCGTCAACGCCGGTCTGACCGAGATGGCCGACGCCCGATACCTTTTCCGGATCGAGGAACGGCTTGCCGTCGACCGCGCCGGCAATCAGGCGGGCCATAGAGACCGGATAGCCGCCGACATCGAGAATGCCGCCGCCGGCAGTCTCATTGGCAAACAGCCGGTGTTCCGGATTGACCTTACCCATGTTGAAACCGAAGGAGGTGCGGATGATGCGCAACTCGCCAATCACGCCGCTCTTGACGAGCTCGATCAGTTTCGCCGTCTGCGGATGGACGCGATACATGAAGGCTTCGCCGGCGAAGACACCGGCCTTCTTGGCCTCGTAATAGATAGCTTCGGCATCGAAGGCAGAAAGCGCGATCGGCTTTTCGACGAGCACATGCTTGCCGGCACGGATCGCCTTGATCGCCCATTCGGCGTGGCCGGTATGCGGCGTGGCGATATAGACGGCGTCGATTTCCTTGTCGGCGAGCAGGGCTTCGTAGCCGTTGACGATGCGCGCGCCCGGGAAACCGTCGCCGAGACCCGGCTTGTCCGGGTTGCGGCTCGCGATGGCCACCAGCTTGCCGCTGCGGGAATGGGCGATACCATCGGCAAAAGTCTGTGCGATCCTGCCGGGGCCGATGATGCCCCAGCGGATTGGTGTCTCAGTAGTCATGGAACGATCCTTTCTAAATCTGCATGCTGTCTTGGGAGGATTGGCAGCGCCTATCGCAATCGGTTGCCGGCGCTGTCGAACAGGAATGTCTTTGTCGCCGAGAGCGCCACGGTGAGCTTGTCGCGGTTGCCCGTGTTGCGGGATTCCTCGCGCTCGATGACGATCTGCTCGCCGCCTTCGATATTGGCGTAGATGTAGCTGGTATTGCCGAGATGTTCTGCGACGTCGACATCGACGGTCATGTCCACATCGCCGCGTCCGGTCTCGAGAAAATGTTCCGGGCGGACGCCGAGCGTCACCGGCTGGCCGACCTCCACCTTTGCCGAGGAGACGGGCAATGTCAGGCGGATGTTGCGCTGGCCCTTGAGCACGACGGCGATGCGGCCCTGCTGATTGTCAGCCACTTCGGCCTGCAGGAAGTTCATCTTCGGCGAGCCGACGAAGCCTGCGACGAACTGGTTGGCCGGGTCGTCGTAAAGGTCCAGCGGCGCGCCCACCTGCTCGATATTGCCGCCGCGCAGCACGACGATCTTGTCGGCAAGCGTCATGGCTTCCGTCTGGTCGTGGGTGACGTAGATCATCGTCGTGCCGAGCTTCTTGTGAAGGCGCGAGATTTCCACACGCATCTGCACGCGCAGTTCGGCGTCGAGGTTGGACAGCGGCTCGTCGAACAGGAAGATCTGCGGTTCGCGCACGATGGCGCGGCCGATGGCGACGCGCTGGCGCTGGCCGCCGGAAAGCTGCTTCGGCCGGCGCTGCATCAGCTCGGTGATCTGCAGGATCTCGGCGGCCTGCTTGACGCGGCGGTCGGTGTCGGCCTTCGGGTTGCCGTTCATGCGCAGACCGAAATTGAGGTTCTGCTCGACAGTCAGATGCGGGTAGAGGGCATAGGACTGGAAGACCATGGCGATGCCGCGATCGGCCGGTTCCACATCGTTGACGACACGGCCGCCGATCTTGAGCTCGCCGCCGGAAATATCCTCCAGCCCGGCGATCATGCGCAGAAGCGTGGACTTGCCGCATCCGGACGGCCCGACGAAGACGACGAATTCGCCGTCTTTCACATCGAGATTGGCGCCGTGGATGATTTCCAGCGAACCGTAGCGTTTGACGATATTGGTGAGAGAAAGTTCAGCCATACGGATCTCCCGGAATTATTTGATTGCGCCGGCGGCAATGCCGGCGATGAAGTGGCGTTGCAGGAGAACGAAGATGATGAGGATCGGCGCCGTCAGCATTACGGCACCGGCCATGATGCCGCCCCAGGAGACCCTTGTGAGGCCGATCAGCGTTCCGAGCGCGACAGGCGCTGTCATCATCCCCGGCCGGGAGTTGATGAGCAGCGGCCAGAGATAGTTGTTCCAGGAAGCCAGGAACAGGATGATGGCGAGTGCCGCCATGGTCGGCCTCGCGAGCGGCAGGGCGATGCGCAGGAAGATCTGCCATTCCTTGACGCCCTCAACGCGGGCGGCATCAAAGAGTTCGCCCGGCATCATCGAGAAAGCCTGACGCATGAAGAGAACGCCGAGTGAGTTGAAGAGCGGCGGCACGATCAGCGCAACCCATGTGTTCGCCAGCCCGAAATCGCGTGCCACCATGATGAATTGCGGAATGATGACGACGGAGTAGGGCAGCGTGATGGTGCCGAGGATGATGCCGATGACGCCCGAACGGCCGGCGAACTGATAGCGCGCCAGCGCCCATCCAGCCATCGATGTCAGCAGCACCGACAGGAAGGTGTAGATGACCGCAACGACGATGGAGATCGTCATCGCGCCGACGAAGTTGGTGTCGGCCTGCAGGTTCCGGAAGTTGTCCATGAAACCAGTCGACGGTGTCAGGATGATGCCGGGACTGAAAATGCCGTAATCGGGCATGGTGGAGAAGACGAACATCATCCAGAGCGGAAACAGCCAGATGATGGCGAGCGGCGCCAGCAGGCCGTGCAGGGCGATCGAGCGGATGAGAGTGGATCTGGATTTTGATTTCATTTCGGTTCGCGCCCCACCCAGAGATTGAGAAGAGAGATGACGACCGCAAGCGCCGCCATCGTATAGGCGATCGCCGAGGCATAGCCGAAGTTGGTCGACTGGAAAGCCTGGCGATAGAGCAGCAGACCGAGCGTTTCCGTCCCGCCGCCGGGGCCTCCTCTATTGGTAATCAGATATGGTTCGGTGAAGAGCTGCATGGTGCCGATGACGGACAGGACCACGCAGAACAGAATGATCGGCTTCAGGAGCGGCAGTGTGATGTGGATGAACTGCTTGAAGCGGCTGACGCGGTCGAGGGTTGCGGCCTCGTAAACATCCTCCGGGATCGATTGCAACCCGGACAGAATGATGATGGCGTTGTAACCCGCCCAGCGCCAGGTGACGGCGATAACGATGAGCACCATGGCGGCGTGGGAATCGGCGAACCACGACACCGGCGCGATGCTCACACTGCCGAGCAGCTTATTGATGATGCCGAAATCGACGTTGAACATCAGGCGGAAGACCGCGGCATAGGCGACCTCTCCAACGACGACGGGCGCGAAGAAAGCGAAGCGGAAAATGCCACGGGCCTTCAACAGCGGTGAGTTCAGCAGCACCGCCATGACCGTGGCGAGCGTGATCATGACCGGCACCTGGACGATCAGGATTATCAACGTGTTTTCAAGCGCGTTGTAGAATGCCGGATCACCGAACAGCCGCCCCCAATTGAGCGACAGATTGAAGGTCCACGGATTAACGCGGGTATTCTGGAACGAGATCAGAAACGAATCGATGATCGGCCAGACCCAGAAAGCGGCGAATACCAGAAGATAGGGTGCAAGGAACGCATAGGCGCTCCGGTTTCGCAACCGCATGAAAGCCTTCTCCTTTATGCGCAGAAAAATGATGCGTAACATCCCATCCCCGCCGCCCTCTAAAGCGTGACGCCGAAAAGTGTAGGCGGTTTTCGGACGACGCCGCGCTCTGCTTCTTTGATTCTAGAGCGGCGGGGATGCCGGGCGCGGCTTGGGAGGCACGCCCGGTGGTGTCAATCATTTCGCGAGCGGCAGGCCCGTCGCCGAGGCGATCTGCTGGGCCGCGTCGTCGAGCGCAGCCTTGCCGTTTGGATATCCGCCGGCAAGATATTTCGTCTGAACGGCTTTGATGATCTCATCGGCGTCGCTGAAATACTGGGTACCTGGGCTCGGGTGGATCTTCGGCAGGGTGGCGAGGATATCGGCCCAGACCTTTTGCCCACCCCAATAGGGCTGCGGTTCGTTGACGAAGGGGTCCTTGACCGCCGTCAACAGCGACGGCACGAGACCGAAGGACTTCAGCATCGTCACCTGGCCCTCATTGGTGCCAAGCGTGTATTCGAGGAATTTCCAGGCGGCTTCCTTGTGCTTGGAGCCGCTGGCGATTGCGAGCGAGGAACCGCCAAGATTGGCTGCATGCGGGCCGTCAGCCGTCATGCTCGGCATCGGATAGACGCCCCATTTGCCGGCGAGGTCCGGCGAGGTGGAGCGGACGGTGCCTTCATACCAGCCGCCATAGAGCTGCGATGCCACCTTGCTTGCAGTGTTCGCCTGAATTTTCTCGTTCCAGTTCGCCGCGGTCATCAGGCCCGCGTCCTTGATCTCCTTCACCTTGTCCAGCGCCTTGACGCAAGCCGGTTGGTTGACGGTGATGCTCTGGCTGTCGCTCGAAAAATAGCCGCAACCCTGTTCGTTGGCGAGCATGCGGAACCATTCGCTGTCGCCGTTGAGATCGGCCTGCGTCATGACCACACCAGGATTGGCGGCGGAGATCTTCTTACCGGCGGCGATGAAATCGTCCCAGGTCTTGATCGTTGCCGGATCGACGCCGGCCTTTTCATACATGTCGCGGCGATAGAACATGGTGACCGGGCCGGAGTCCCATGGCATGGCGTAGGCGGCATCGCCGACTTCAAGCTCGGCGCGCTTGAAATCCGGGAACTGCTTCTTCAGCTCGTCGTTGTAGCCGAGCTTCGTGAGATCGGTCAGGCAGTCCGGAAAGCGGTTCCAGAAGATCGAAGCCTTGTGGTTTTCGATCGACATGACGTCGGGCAGGCCGTCGCCGCCGGCGGCGCAGGCAGCCAGCATCTTGTCGAAGACCCCTGGGTTGCCGATGTCTTGAACCTCGACCTTGATGTCAGGATATTTCTTGTTGAACCCCTCGACTGTGGACTTCAGCGCCGATGCGGCGATGTTCCAGCTCCAGACCGTAATGGTGGTTTGCTCAGCAAAGGCAGAACCGGAAGCGAGCAGGGCAGCAAGGGCCGTCGCTCCAGCAAGTTTTAAACGCATTGAAAATCCTCCCTTTTCAATTGCCGTCCTCAAGAGAACACGCTTAAACTAGCTGTCGGTACGCTTCTGTCTCCTAAAAAAGGAACATCGACTTGGCGAAAAGTAAGGTGGGTCAACGGGCGGTTTATCAGCCGGGGGCGAGCAGTGTCGAAGGGCTCCCAAACGTCCTGCAGATGTTTCATAACCACCCGTTGCCGATGGCAAAGCCGCATTGGCACGCGCAGGTGGAAGTCAATTACATCGTCCGCGGCACCGTGCATTACCGCATCGGCGATCACGAGCTTACTTTGAGAGCCGGCGAGATCTGCCTTTTCTGGGGTGGCCAGCCGCATCAGCTGGACGAGCTGTCGGAAGATTCGATCTATGCGGGCGCGCATCTGCCGCTTGTGCATTTCTTCCGCCTGCGGCTGCCGCTCGATATTTCCGGCCGCCTCATTCGCGGGCAGGCGCTGATAAGCTCGGCGACCGATGCCGCAGACGACGAAAATTTCGCGCGATGGCATCGTTATGTCATGTCCGAGGACGGCGCCAAGGCCGAACATGCCGTCGCGGAACTTCTCCTGCGCCTGGAGCGCATCGCTTTCGAGCCCTATCGCATGGTGCCGGAGAAGCAGGAAAATCTGACCAACGATCAGGCCCATCCGCAATCCTCGCGCAGCCTGGCGCGCATGTGCGATTTCATCGCCGATAATTTTCTGCACGACATCGATACCGTCGATATCGCCAAGGCGGCGCATCTCCATCCGAAATACGCGATGAACCTCTTCAAGAAATCCACCGGCATGACGTTGGCCAAATATGTGAACCTGCTGCGCCTGTCGCGCGCCCAGGCGATGCTGATGCGGGACGGCGCCAATGTCCTGCAGGTGGCGATGGACAGCGGCTTCGGCTCGATCAGCGCCTTCAACAAATCCTTCCGCCATATTGCCGGCATGACGCCTTCCGATTTCCGCCGCGACATGCGCGTGCTATCGGCAATGAATGTCGAAGCCATCAAGCCTTCGATGCATCGACCGCCGCAGCAACATTATCGTTCGTGAGACTTGCAGTCATGGGCGATCTCGCGCATTGCTCCTCACCGATTGAGGGAGGAGTATCTCATGCGGCAGTTTTCAGCTTGTATCGAATGGTTGTTTGCACGCGACGGCGATGCCTTTGCCGATCGTATCCGGCTGGCGCATGAAGCGGGGCTCGATGCGGTCGAGTTCTGGCACTGGACCAACAAGGACCTGGACGCGATCGCGGCTGCCGTGGCCGAGACCGGCATTGCTGTGTCCGGCATCGTCGCCGAGCCGATGATCGCGCTGACGAATCCGGCAAACAAGGAGGCATGGCTGAAGGGGTTGCGAGAGTCCGTTGCTGTCGCCCAGCGTCTCGGCGCGCCGGTTCTGATTGCGCAGGCCGGCGATGATCTGGCGAAGTTTTCTCGTGCCGACCAGAGGGCGGCCATCGTCGCTGCCCTCAGCGCCGGTGCCGATATTCTCGAAGGATCGGGCGTCCGGCTCGGCCTCGAGCCGCTGAACACGAAGATAGACCATGCCGGCTACTATCTGTCCTCGACCGTGGAAGGCCTCGATATGGTCGATGAGGTCGACCGCCCGGAAGTGGGCATCGTCTACGATCTCTATCATTCGGCTGTCATGGGCGAAGACACGCAGCAGGTGATCGGCGATCGCATCGACCGCATCATCCATCTCCATGTTGCCGATCATCCCGGCCGTAACGACCCCGGCACCGGCCATATCGATCTGACGAAGCGGCTGGATTGGCTATACGCCCAAGGCTATCGTGGCAGGGTGGGTCTGGAATACAAGCCGATGACGCAGGATCCGGCAGCCGTTCGCGCTGTCGTGAAATCGCTCGGCGGTTAGAGCAATTCCAGGAAAAGTGCGCAGCGGTTTTCCGTCAGGAATTGCGTAAAAACAAGGAGATAGAGCGTTTTCGCGATTCGAAGAAAAGCGAAACGGCTCTAGACCGGCTCCAGCATGCCGAAGACGGCAACGAGCCCGATGACGACAATGCCGATGCCGATCTCGGCGATGCTTCCAAGCCGGAGGGCCAACAATGCGCGAGCCGGCTTGCGGCCGATCCAGGGAACGAAGACGTAACGGTTGATGATGGCCAGCACCGCCATGACGGCGACCAGCGCGATCTTGATGGCAAGCAGCTTCTGATAGGACGAAGACCAGTCCGTCGGCAGGCGTTTCAGGATCAGCAGCGTATTGACGATACCGGAGAGGATGACGAGCGCGACTGCTACGTGCCCGGCATTGGAGAACCGGCGCAACGCCACTTGCGCTTCCGCCCGGCATTCCGGCCGGCCGAGAAGCTTGAGGATAGGGATCAGCGGCACCAGCGCCCCCAGCCAGCCGCCACCTGCAAGCACATGCAGGATATCATTGGCCCGGTGCGCCTGCCGCGCCCAGCCTTCCAGCATCGAGGCATGCCCGGTCAGTGACAGCGAGGCGAGCCCGAGGCCAGCGCCCAGGGTCAGCCCATGGCGGCGCCGGCTCTGCGGCAACAGCAAGGTGCAAACCATCACGATGGCCGCCAGCACTTGTGCCTGCCATGCAATCCCGACCGTGGTTTCGAAAACCACGTCATGCATCATGTCGGCATTGAGCGCATCGCTCCAGCCGTTGCCGATATTCGCCGTCGTCACCGGCAATGCGGCCAGTGCCGTTAAAACCGCAATCGCAACAATCAGCAAAAACGGTTTTGCAGCCATACGCCAGACGGTGTCGGCAAGCGCTCTCGGCACGAACAGAGAGAGATAGGCACAGCAGCCCCACAGAAATATCAGGGACGTGTCATGCAGGAAGCGGCAGAGTTGGAGCGCTGTCGTCGTTTCCATCAGGGTTTCACGATAAGTTTACAGGCGCCATGAATGGGACGTTCCAGTTTGAGGCATGTTGTTTGCGTCGGCAATCCGGCAGCCAATATGCTGAAGCTGCCCGGCACTCATGTTTTTCTCGGGTTGAACGGCGGGAATTTCTCGCGCCAACGTGGTCAGCGCGATAAGATTGCGGATACGCACTGTCAACTTTCTCCATGCATAAAGGCGCCGTTCGGGACGCTTTGCCGCAAGGCGGGTTGGTGCCGCAGGCCGAGGTCTGCCGTGGAACCATCATCAGCGATGATTTCCGCCTTTCTGGCAAAGAATCGTCGCTTTTGAGTCCTTTTTGCAGACACAGTTGAGGCGTTCCGGGGTGTACGCTCGAAAGGCAGTTTCATGGCGGCATCCAGGATACGCGAAAAAATGGCCAATGGCTTCGGCCACCGTCGGCGCCGGGAGTGGCTCGAACATCTCGACATGCCCACCTACGTCATCGGTGATGTCCACGGCCGTTACGATCTCCTCAGTGCACTGGAGCGCAAGATTTTTGCAGACGCGGCGGGGCTTCCCGGCCGAAAGCTCATCATCATGCTGGGGGACTTCATCGATCGCGGTCCCGCGTCGGCGCAGGTGGTCGGCCGCTTGATGGCGCCGCCGCCGAACGGTTTCGACCGCATATGCCTCACCGGCAATCATGAGATGGCGATGCTGGCCTATGTCGATGGTGAGATATCGCTCGAGGATTGGGTGGCGCTTGGTGGTGATGCGACACTCGCCTCCTATGGCGTGGATATCCCTCGCCTGCAGCAGTTATATCCCAAGCGGAAGAAGCTCGATACGTTCATCCGAACCTGGCTGCCGGACGATCATGTCAATTTCCTGCGCCGCCTGCCGATCCTGCTGGACACGCCGCAGGCCTTGTTCGTCCATGCCGGCATCGATCCGGATCGGTCCATTGCCGACCAGCAAGACGACGATTTGGTTTTCATCCGCTCCCGCTTCTACGATAGTGCACAGCCGCTGCCGAAGTTGATTATCCACGGCCACACGCCGGTCCAGCGGGCGGAAGTCAATGGTCTCAGGCTCAATCTCGATACCGGCGCCTTTTACAGCGACCGGCTGAGCGCGGCCCGGCTGTGGCAGGGCCGCATTCACATCACCTCAACCTGATAGCCGGCTATAGATTGCCGATGCAGAGGTATTTCATTTCCAGATAGTCGTCGGCGCCGTGGCGCGAGCCTTCGCGGCCGAGACCGGATTGCTTGATGCCGCCGAAGGGTGCCGTTTCCGACGACATCAGGCCGGTATTGATGCCGACCATGCCGTATTCCAGCGCTTCCGCCACGCGCCACACCTTCTTCAGGTCGCCGGCGAAGAAATAGGCGGCGAGGCCGAATTCGGTATCGTTCGCTTGTGCGATGACATCCTCGGCGGTGTCGAAGCGGAAGAGCGGTGCAACTGGACCGAATGTTTCCTCGCGGGCAACCTTCATGCTCCGGTCGACACCGGTCAGGATGGTCGGAGCGAAGAATGTGCCGGTGCCTTCTATGCGCTTGCCGCCGAGCACGACGCGAGCACCCTTCGAGACGGCGTCGCGAACATGGTCTTCGGCCTTGGCGACACCCTGTTCGTCGATCAGCGGCCCAACGATCACGCCCGGCTTGAAGCCGTCGCCCACGTTAAGTTCGCCGACCTTCGCGGCAAGCTTGGCGGCAAAGGCGTCGTAGACGTTGGATTGCACATAGATGCGGTTGGCGCAGACACAGGTCTGACCGGCATTGCGGTATTTCGAAGCCATGGCCCCCTCGACGGCGGCGTCGAGATCGGCGTCATCGAAGACGATGAAGGGCGCATTGCCGCCAAGCTCGAGGCTGACCTTCTTGATCTGGTCGGCGCACTGGCGCATCAGGATGCGGCCGACCTCCGTCGAGCCAGTGAAGCTGATCTTGCGCACCTTCGCATTGCCGCAGAGTTCGCGGCCGATGGCCGGGCCGTCAAGGCCGACGATGATGTTGAGGACGCCAGCGGGAATGCCCGCTTCTTCGGCAAGCACGGCCAGCGCGATCGCCGTCAGTGGCGTCTGCTCGGCGGGCTTCGAGACGACGGTGCAGCCGACGGCAAGGGCCGGCGCGATCTTGCGGGCGATCATGGCGGCCGGGAAGTTCCATGGCGTGATCGTGCCGACGACGCCGACCGGCTGCTTGATGACGACCATGCGCTTGTCGTTCGAGGGGGCGGGAATGGTTTCGCCGTAGATGCGCTTTGCCTCTTCCGCATACCATTCGACATAGGAGGCGGCGTAGAGGATTTCGCCTCTGGCTTCCGGCAGCGGCTTGCCCATCTCGGCCGTCAGGATGGCGGCCAGCTCATCGGCGTTGGCGATCATGAGATCGAACCATTTTCGCAAGATTGCGGCCCGTTCCTTGGCCGGGCGGGCGGCCCAGGCGACTTGGGCGATATAAGCGGCATCGATGGCAGCCGTCGTCTCGCCAGCGCCCATGTCGGGAAGCGAGGCGAGCACTTCGCCGGTCGCGGGATTGATGACATCGAAGGTCTTCGTCGCCCCGCCGCCCGTCCAGGTGCCGTTGATATAGCCGGCGGCGCGCAGGAGGCGCGAGGAAAAGGGAACATGCTTGGTCATTGCTGTTGTAAAGGACATGCTATGCACTCCGACAGGTTTCGCCCGGCAGGCCGCAGGCGGATAAGGGAACTACGCGGGTCGGCTTCGTTAATGCGAGGCGCTTGCCTCGATCAGCGATGCCTCAAGAATGTCGAGCGCTTCGCTGAAGATGCCTTCCTGAATGGTGATCGGCGACAGGAAGCGGATGACATTGCCATAGACGCCGCAGGTCAAAAGGATCAGCCCCTTGTCGAGCGCGATCAGCCGCACCTTGTTGGCAAAATCCGCGCTCGGCAGCTTGGTCGCCGCATCATTGAATTCCACCGCATTCATGAAGCCGGGGCCGCGGATATCGGCGATTTCAGGCACCTTGTCGCGCAGCGATTCCAGCCGCTGTTTCAGGCGCGAGCCGAGCTGGTTGGCGCGGTCGCACAGGCCCTCGTCTGCGATAACGTCGAGCACGGCATGGGCTGCGGCGATGCCGAGCGGATTGCCGCCATAGGTGCCGCCAAGGCCGCCTGGAGCGGGTGCATCCATGATCTCGGCGCGGCCGGTGACGGCGGCAAGCGGGAAGCCGCCGGCGAGGCTCTTTGCCATGGTAACGAGATCGGCCGCCACCTCATGGTGATCCATCGCGAACATCTTGCCGGTGCGCGCAAAGCCAGTCTGTACCTCGTCGGCGATCAGGAGAATGCCGTGCTGGTCGCAGATCTCGCGCAGCGCCTTCATGAAGGCTGACGGCGCCGGATAGAAGCCGCCTTCGCCCTGGACGGGCTCGAGGATGATCGCGGCCACGCGCTGCGGATCGACATCGGCTGCAAAGAGCTTTTTCAGCGTCGCCAGCGACTGCTCGACACTGATGCCGTGCAGCGGCACGGGGAAGGGCGCATGGAAGACATCGCCCGGCATCGGGCCGAAGCCGATCTTGTAGGGCGCGACCTTGCCGGTCAGCGCCATGCCCATGAAGGTACGGCCATGGAAGCCGCCGCCGAAAGCGATGATGGCGGAGCGGCCGGTGGCGGCGCGGGCGATCTTCACGGCGTTTTCGACCGCTTCCGCGCCTGTCGTCACGAAGATCGTCTTCTTGGCGAAATTGCCGGGGACGATCGCGTTCAGCCGCTCGGCCAGATGAACATAGCTCTCATAGGGTACGACCTGGTGGCAGGTATGCGTGAAGCGATCGAGCTGTTCCTTGACGGCAGCAATGACGCGGGGATGACGATGGCCCGTATTCACCACGGCGATGCCGGAGGCAAAATCGATATAGCGATTGCCTTCCTTGTCCCAGATCTCGGCGTTTTCAGCGCGGTCGGCGTAGATCTGCGTCGTCATGCCGACGCCGCGGGAAATGGCGGCGTTCTTCCGCTCGGTCAGGATCATTGCAGTGGCTCCCAGGAAGGCGTTTTCGAATTATCTTGCAGAAGTTCTGCAAGTTATTTAGAAAACTCCTACATTTTTCCTGCAAGATTTCAAGCGGGATTTTGTACGGGTGACAAGAATGCGCGAAAGGCTCCC
The DNA here is from genome assembly GCF_057784475.1 of Martinezella sp. CNPSo 3795. Classification (NCBI taxonomy): domain Bacteria; kingdom Pseudomonadati; phylum Pseudomonadota; class Alphaproteobacteria; order Hyphomicrobiales; family Rhizobiaceae; genus Martinezella; species Martinezella sp. CNPSo 3795. Next base: position 25,869 of record NZ_JBXSOQ010000019.1, read on the forward strand.
ATGGAGCGCCGCGCGGCTTTTAAGGCGCGCTAAGCCGCGCCATCCATGCTAAACGGATCGAAAGACGAAAATCAGGGATATTGGCAAATGAGCAGCATCGAGCCGGAGCGCTACCCCGTGCGCTACAAGGTGGCGGAAGCGGCGCGTCTTGCCGGCGTATCGGCCTCCACCCTGCGCCTATGGGAAAGCCAGGGGCTCGTCGTCCCCTCCCGCTCCGAGACCGGGCACCGCCAGTACAGCGCCGACGACGTGGCGCGGCTGAAGCGCATCTCCTGGTTCCGCGCCGAACGCGGCCTCAATCCGGCGGCGATTCGCGAAGCGCTCGAGATGGAGGAAGGCGGTGCCGCCGGATCTGAGAATGGCGAGCAACTGGCCGCTTCGGATATCGGCCGCAGACTTCGCTCGCTGCGCCACGCCGCCGGCAAGACGCTGGAGCAAGTTGCCGCCGACATGGGCATGACGTCGTCGACGCTCTCGACCCTGGAACGCACCTCGCAGGGTGTCAGCTTCAAGACGCTGCATGACCTCGCGGATTATTATGGCACAACGGTATCGCGCCTGTCTGGTGAGGAGCGCGAGGATGTTCCCGCACTCATCCGGTCAGGCGAATGGCGTTCCTGGCCAGCGACGACGCCAGGCGTCACTGTCCAGCTTCTTGCCGAAGGGCGGACGATGATGGATTGCCATCGCTTCGTGCTCGCGCCAGGTGCGACAAGCGAAGGCGCCTATCGGCACGAGGGCGAGGAATTCATCCATGTTCTCGCCGGTCGCCTGGAGCTGGTGCTCGACAGCGATCAATTCTTCGATCTCCTGCCGGGGGATTCCCTTTATTTCGAAAGCCGCCGTTATCATTCCTGGCGCAACCGCCATGATGGTGAGACCATATTGCTCTGGATCAATACGCCGCCGACTTTTTGACAGGCGCCGGTATGGTTCTCATCCCGTCTGTTCTATAGAACGGACGAAAAGTGAATTCAGAAGGACAGAGCCGGGAGAATCTCATGGCTGCCACCATCCGCTATCACGAAGGCGATATATCCACTGAGGATGCCGCCCGCTATACCGGCGCCATTGCCATCGATACCGAAACCCTCGGCCTCGTTCCACGTCGTGACCGGCTTTGCCTCGTGCAGCTTTCGCCCGGCGACGGCACGGCCGATATCATCCGCATCGCCGCCGGCCAGAAGCAGGCGCCCAATCTCGTTACCATGCTCGCCGATCCTGCGCGTCAGAAGATCTTTCATTACGGCCGCTTCGACATCGCCGTCCTGTTTCATACGTTTGGCGTCACCACGACCCCGGTCTTCTGCACCAAGATCGCCTCGCGCCTCTGCCGTACCTATACCGACCGTCACGGCCTGAAGGACAATCTCAAGGAGATGTTGGACGTCGATATCTCCAAGGCGCAGCAGTCGTCCGACTGGGCCGCGGAAACGCTGTCCCCGGCGCAGCTCGAATATGCTGCCTCCGACGTACTCTATCTCCACGCGTTGCGCGAGAAGCTGACGCAACGCCTGTTGCGCGACGGCCGCATGGACTATGCGGATGATTGCTTCGCCTTCCTGCCGACGCGCGCCAAGCTCGACCTTCTCGGCTGGGAAGAGGCGGATATCTTCGCGCATAGCTGATTGCTTCGCTTGCGACAGGAATTCCTGAGCCGGTGCTGCACAAGCGGCATCGGCTCCTTTATTTAGGGATCTGTTAAGGACTCGGCTGCTATTTTGCGGATGATTTCCAGGTCTGCGCGTTCGCGCCTCGCCAATTCGGCCACTCGGCGCTAGGAAATCCACAGGCCGCATGAGCGGACCTCGATTGAACCTGCTTCCCGCTTCCATCGTCGCCTTGCCAGACAAAGGAGCATGTCATGTTGCTTCCCGTTGGTGCCGTGTCCGCTGTGGGTGTGTCCATTGAGAAGCCGATCGCCGCAACGGCCGAGACCTCCGGGCTTCAGACGACGGCAACGCCGCTCGCCGTTCTGTCGAGTACCGTTAATGCCAGCGTCGAGGGCAAGCTGAACATGCTGCTGGTCGCGGCTCGCGAACGCATGCTCGACAGTCTGCTTTCCGCGATCGATGCCGCCAGCAAGGTGGTGAATGTTTCCCGTGAGCCGGATGAAAGCAATGCCGCCTATGCCCAGCGTGTTGCCGCCGCAATCCGCAGCCTGACGCCGCCACAGCTCGCCGCCGCGCAGCAGCGTATGGATGGGCAGATGAGGACGCCGGTGCCATTGCCGCTTCTGGCAGCAGCATTGGAGGACCCGGAAAGTCCGCAGGCGGTGCAGCTGGCTCTCAGCCTGGAGCAGGCATTGGCCACCGAGCCGGATGCCGTGCTGAAGGCCGTCGTCAATTCCTATGGGCAGAACGCCGGCGAAGTGGAAACGCCAGCTTCCCAGGCACCCGTATCAGCCCCGCTGCAGAAGGCGGCCGAGCTAGCCGCCCTGGCAACGGCGCTTGCCGCTGCAGCAGAAGAACCGGCCTCCGCTATGCCGACACCTGGGCCTGCAGCGGCCACTCCGACGACGGCCCAGCCCGCCGCGCAGCCAGCACCTGCGGAGCAGCAGACGCCGCAAGTGGGCATCCCCGCACAATCTCAATCCGCGCCGGCTTCCGCACAAGCGGCCCAAGCACAGCCGACCCAAGCACAGACGGCCGCCCAAAACGTTGCCGCCGCCCCGCAAACTGCACCTGCCGGCAGCGCTGTCGTCACGGCCGCTACTGTCGAGCCTTCCGCGCTCGCGTCTCTTGTCGATGATCTCACTGCAAGCGTGCTGCTGACGGCAATCGCCGCCGAAGCCCAACTCCCGACTGAAGTCGCTTTGATCCGGTCGCCGCTGACGCCGCCGCCGGTGCCGCGCGATATCCAGCAGATAGAAGCCGACATCAAACAGGGCCTGCAGGTCGTCATCAGTCCGCCTGCGATGGCGACCGATCCCGACCTTTTGCAGATCATCAACAATCCCTCCTCTTCCGTGGAGAAGATCATCGCCCAGGCGTTGACCGGCAATAGCGCGGCGCAGGCATCGTCAACGCAGCCGCCGATCGTTAACGAAGGCTCCAATCGCCCGGTCGCAGTGGCGGCCATGCCGGCGTCATTGGCAGAAGGGCCCGAAACATCCGGTGCTCTTCCCATCGCTTCCGGCAAGCCGCCGTCGCAGACGTCGCCTGCAACGCCGGTGGCGGTATATGAGGCTGCGGAGCAGGCGACGATGTCGGCGCCCCTGCCGCTCGGCGTTCCCTTCGTCGTGGCGAACTATCTGCCGGTCGACACTCCCGCCAAGAATAGCGAATCGAAGCTGCTCAATCGCGTCGATCCCGTCGGCGATGAGGAGGGCGGACAAGCTCAGGACGAGGAGAACCCGCAAGATCAGGATGAAGAGCAGGCCCATGCGGAGGAATCGTCGGCGCAGGCAGAGGGCGAGGCATCCGACAAAGCGGAAGCTGGCCCGGCCTCTGCGGGGGACGATAACGTCAGACAGGAACTCGTTGCCTTGCCGCAGCCTCTGCGCGACCCTCTTCAAGACCACGCCTTCGATTTCTATCGGCGCATGGTGGCTTGGGAATAGGTCGAGCCGCATCGGACAGGCGGTATGGCGCCGCAGAACGGACAAAGAAAAACCCGCCGGATCGCTCCGGCGGGTCTTTTGTTTCCAGGCTTCGACCGAGGATTATTCGGCGTTGCGGTTCTTCAGAGCCGCACCCAGGATGTCGCCGAGCGAAGCGCCCGAGTCGGAAGAACCGAACTGAGCGACGGCTTCCTTCTCTTCTGCGATTTCCAGAGCCTTGATCGACAGCATGATCTTGCGGTCCTTCTTGGAGAAGTTGGTGACGCGAGCGTCGACAACCTGACCAACCGAGAAACGCTCCGGACGCTGTTCGTCACGGTCTCGCGACAGATCGGCGCGGCGGATGAACGAGGTGATGTCTTCGTGGTTGACGAGCTTCACTTCGATGCCGCCGTCGTTGACTGCGATGACTTCGCAGGAAACGACTGCATTCTTGCGCAGGTCGCCGGAAGCAGCAGCTTCACCAACCGAGTCCTTGCCGAGCTGCTTGATGCCGAGCGAGATGCGTTCCTTCTCGACATCAACGTCGAGAACGACAGCCTTGACGACGTCACCCTTGTTGTACTCTTCGATGACCTGCTCGCCCGGACGGTTCCAGTCGAGGTCGGAGAGGTGAACCATGCCGTCCACATCGCCATCGAGGCCGATGAACAGGCCGAATTCGGTCTTGTTCTTGACTTCGCCTTCGACTTCGGTGCCAGCCGGATGGTTGCGGGCGAATGCTGCCCACGGATTTTCCAGCGTCTGCTTCAGGCCGAGCGAGATACGACGCTTGGTCGGATCGACTTCGAGAACGACGACTTCGACTTCCTGGCTCGTGGACAGGATCTTGCCGGGGTGAACGTTCTTCTTGGTCCAGGACATTTCCGAAATGTGGATCAGGCCTTCGATGCCCGGCTCCAGCTCGACGAACGCACCGTAGTCGGTGATGTTCGTGACGGTACCGGAAATCTTCTTGCCTTCCGGATACTTGGCCTGGATGCCATCCCACGGATCGCTCTCGAGCTGCTTCATGCCGAGCGAGATACGGTGGGTTTCCTGGTTGATGCGGATGATCTGTACCTTGACCTGCTGGCCGATGGACAGGATTTCCGACGGATGGTTCACACGGCGCCATGCCATGTCGGTGACGTGCAGCAGGCCGTCGATGCCGCCGAGGTCAACGAACGCACCGTAATCGGTGATGTTCTTGACGACGCCGTCAACAACCTGGCCTTCTTCGAGATTCTGAACGATTTCAGAACGCTGCTCGGCACGGGACTCTTCCAGAACCGTACGACGCGAAACGACGATGTTGCCGCGGCGCTTGTCCATCTTGAGGATTTCGAAGGGCTGCGGGTTGTGCATCAGGGGGGTGACGTCGCGGATCGGACGGATGTCGACCTGCGAACGCGGCAGGAAGGCGATAGCGCCGTCGAGATCGACGGTGAAGCCGCCCTTGACCTGGTTGAAGATGACGCCTTCGACGCGCTCGCCAGCTTCGAACTTGGCTTCGAGCTTGATCCAGCTTTCTTCGCGGCGAGCCTTTTCGCGCGACAGAACGGCTTCGCCAAGCGCGTTTTCGATACGCTCGACATAGACTTCGACTTCATCGCCAACCTTGAGCGTGCCGTCCTTGGCGCGTGCACCGAATTCCTTCAGCGCGATGCGGCCTTCGACCTTGAGGCCGACGTCTACAACGGCGACATCCTTTTCGATGGCGGTGATGATGCCCTTGGTGACGTAGCCTTCAGCCAGATCGTTCTTGGCAAAGGATTCTTCGAGAAGGGCCGCGAAATCTTCGCGAGAGGGGGAAGTTACAGACATAAAATCTCCTGGCGTGTCCGATCATGCAATCTGGACACTGATGCGCCGGTGGTTCGCGTTGAACAGGCCTGACCCCAGTCCGCCTCCCTTCGGGAAGCAATCCGGCGCTTGGACGGAATGTCAGGCTATCTTGAAATCGGCGGCTTCCGGCGCGAGGCGCGCGAAGACCGCACAAATTTTCAGGCATTTCGGCTCAGAGCGGCGTCGATGATCGATTTTGCCGTCTGAAACGCCGCTTCTATACTCATTTCTGAGGTATCTAGCAAGTATGCCTCTTCGGCCGGCTTCAACGGGCTATCCGTGCGGCCCATGTCGCGCTCGTCGCGCCGCTTCACATCTTCGAAAATGGCATCGTAATCGGCACTGCCGCCGGCTTCGATGATCTCTTCGTAGCGCCGCTTCGCCCGGACTTCGACCGAAGCCGTCACGTAGAGTTTTACCGGCGCATCCGGGCAGACCACGGTGCCGATATCACGGCCGTCGAGCACGGCGCCCGGCTCCTTCTGCGCAAAACGACGCTGCGCTTCGACCAGAGCGCGGCGCACGGCCGGCATGACGGCGATCTTGGAGGCGGCCTCGCCGATCTCGTGGCGGGAGAGGATGCTCCGGTTGAGCCCGGCGAGATCGACTTTGCGCGCCACGCCTTCGGCAATAGCTTCGTCGTCGAGCGGCAGTCCGGCATCGAGCAAGGCCTTGGCGGTGGCGCGATAGGTGAGGCCGGTATCGAGATGATGATAGCCATAGGCCTCGGCGATCCGACGTGCCAGAGTTCCCTTGCCGGCAGCCGCTGGTCCGTCGATGGCGATGATCATGTCTTCTTCCGTCCCTACCCGATATCTCGTTATTTGCTGTAGCGACGCACCAGATCGGCCATCTCGGCGGCATCCGTTCGATCGATTGCGCCAAGACCTTCGGCCACGCCCTGTCGGTCAGCCAGCGGCCGGTTCTGGCTCACCTTCCATTTGCCGTCAATCGTCTCGATGTCGATTTCGATGCCGACAATGCCCTTCAGCTGGGCGGCAATGAACTCTGGCGGCGCATCCTCCACCGCCCAGGGCTGCGCACGATCGCTCTCGTTCTCGCCGGTCAACGCGCCGATCTGCGCGCGCAGCCAGGCGGGGTCGTCGATCGTTCGCGCGCTCCCGCGCACCTGCACGATCGCATAGTTCCAGGTCGGCACCACTTTTCCGGTCTCCCGCTTTGTCGCATACCAAGAGGGCGTGATATAGGTATCGGCGCCCTGGAAGACGACGAGCACGGGCGCGCCGGCCGCAATCCCCTTCCACTGGCTGTTCGCCCTGGCCACATGCGCCTGCAGCGTGCCCTTCGGCGAGAGCTCCGCATTCAGGTGAAATGGCACGGCATTGGCGATCAGCCCGCCGTCACCAGCCGTGATGAGCAGCCCCAGCGGATGCGCGCGGATCAGCTGGTGCTGCGTGTGGAGGTCGTCTTCGCGGTGATGGGGCGGCTGATACATGGTGTCGGTCCGTTTGCTGTGCCATTCCCAGGGAACCCTGCCGGGAAACCCTGTGTGACAAGGCTTCGAATGGCCAATGGCGCGGTCTACCGGGCTTAAGTTTCGATCGTCGCGCCCAATCTTGTCATCATGGCAAAAAATTCCGGAAAACTGGTGGCGATCATGGCGGAATCGTCGATCGTGACGGGATGCTCGGCCGCAAGTCCCATGATGAGAAAGCTCATGGCGATGCGATGATCGAGATGGGTGCTCACTTTGGCACCGCCGGTATTGCCGAGACCCTTGCCGTCAGGTCTGCCTCGTACCGTCAGCATATCCTTGCCTTCGCTGCAATCGACGCCATTGAGCTTCAGCCCCTCGGCGACGGCTGAAAGCCGGTCGGATTCTTTCACCCGCAGCTCGTCCAGCCCCTGCATGATCGTCGTCCCCTCGGCAAAGGCAGCGGCGACCGCCAGCACGGGATATTCGTCGATCATCGACGGCGCACGCTCGGCCGGCACGGTGATGCCCTTGAGCGCAGAGGAGCGCACGCGGAGATCGGCGACATCCTCGCCGCCCGTCATGCGCCGGTCGAGGATCTCTATATCCGCGCCCATCTCCTGCAGCGTCAGGATGAGGCCTGTGCGCGTCGGGTTCATCAGCACATTTCGAATGGTTATGTCGGAGCCGGGCACGATCAATGCCGCCACCAGCGGGAAGGCGGCGGAGGAGGGATCGCCGGGAACGTCGATCGTCCGGCCGGTGAGCTTGCCCTGACCCTCAAGGCGAACGGTGCGGACGCCCGCCGCATCGGTCTCGACCGAAAGCGCTGCGCCGAAACCGGCCAGCATTTTTTCCGTGTGGTCGCGGGTCATGACCGGTTCGATGACTGTTGTTATGCCGGGCGCATTGAGGCCCGCCAGCAGCACCGCCGATTTGGCCTGCGCCGAAGCCATCGGTACGCGATAGGTCAGCGGGCTCGCTACACCTGGCCCATGTAGGGTGACGGGCAGCCGGTCGCCCGCAGCGGCGCTGACCTGCGTTCCCATGCGGCGCAGCGGATCGAGAATGCGGCCCATCGGCCGTTTCGACAGCGAAGCATCGCCGACGAAGGTTGTTTTGAAATCGTAGGAGCCGACCAAGCCCATGGTGAGGCGGCAACCGGTGCCGGCATTGCCGAAATCGAGCGGTGCCTCCGGGGCCAGCAGCCCGCCATTGCCGGTTCCGCGGACAATCCATTCGTCGTCGATCTTGCGGATTGTGGCGCCTAAAGCCTGCATGGCCTTGCCGGTATTCAACACATCCTCGCCTTCGAGCAGGCCGGTGATGCGGGTTTCGCCCGCGGCAAGGCCGCCGAACATGAGGGAGCGATGGGAAATGGATTTGTCGCCGGGAATGCGTATCGTGCCGGAAAGGCCGGCCGAGCGTCGTGCCACGGCTGGTTGGGGAAGGGTATCGTGCGGCATGGGCAATTCCTTTGCGATGCCGGTATTCCATCCGCATTCTGTGCTGGCTGCGTTGCTCTTGCGCCAGATGTTCTGCGGTTCACGCCAGCTGGTTAGCACAGGCCCGTTCCCCAGTCATCCCGCCATGCGCAAAAAGCACGTGCGAGGCGGCTTGAACTTTAGCTTTGACAGAAACGGCCGCAACGATTAAGGGGACCGGCTGATATTTCCCTTAAAACGCCGGCTTCCCCGGCATTGCCGAATTTTCATTCGGCCATTCATGAGGCTTTGACAGTGGCGAAAGCGGAACTTGGAACAAAACGTACCGACCCCGATACCGGCAAGAAGTTCTATGACCTGAACCGGGATCCGGTGGTCTCGCCCTATACCGGCAAGTCCTGGCCCTTGTCCTTCTTCGAGGAAACCTCCGCTTCCAAGGAAGTTCCGGAAGAAGACGAAGTGGCCGAAGTCGATACCGAAAACACGGAAGTCGAACTGGTCTCGCTCGAGGATGCCGACGACGCTGCCGGCGGCGACGACATTCCGGATATTGGCGATGACGATGTCGAAATCGGCGACGATGACGACGATACCTTCCTCGAAGCAGACGAAGATGAAGATGATGACGACATGAGCGACATCATCGGCGTCACCGGCGACGAAGACGACGTGTGATCTGAAAGACAATCGGCCCGGGTCTCAAGAAAAATTTTCCCGGGCCGAATTTTTCGGCTTGCTATCTGTGAAAACCACAAGTAATAAGCCGCCACCCCGACGGGCGAAGCGCTCGGAAGGGACCCAGGGCCGGTCAACCGGCACCATCTTGATGGGGCTATAGCTCAGCTGGGAGAGCGCTTGCATGGCATGCAAGAGGTCAGCGGTTCGATCCCGCTTAGCTCCACCAGCCTTCGCTCTCCGAGCTTCGGCTCGGCAAGCCGTCAGGCTTGGTGATCCGAAGGCGAGAAGATGGCGAAGGCTGTCGCGCTGAAGTTACGCAGTAACGTAAGCGGACCTTCCCCGAATCCCACCAATAGTTAAATTCTAAGACACTGTCTGTTTATTGGCATTAGCGCAATGATTGTGTTTGTGCTTCTGTGCGCTATCATGCTGTGTATGAAGTATGTTTATATCCTTCAAAGCCATGATTTTCCTGATCGTTACTATGTCGGCGTGACTGGAGACCTGAAAACACGTCTGGCGAAGCATAATGCCAGAGAAGTGCCTCATACATCAAAATATGCGCCGTGGTCGCTCAAAACCTATATCGGCTTTTCCGATGAGGCGCAGGCGTTCGCGTTTGAAAAATATCTCAAATCCGGATCGGGTCGCGCCTTTGCCAAGAAGAGATTGTAACCGCGCTTGGAAAGATGCCCTTCATTTAAAACCGGCGTCATAATCCTCTTCATCCCCCAGCTTCATGCTAGCCTCGCATCCTCCTTAACCCATCCGAATCTCCCATGACCAGATCGTGCCCTGGAGCGGCATGATATCATGCGCCGTCATCGGAGCTCTCCTCGCCCGCACCTTTGGGGCGCTGGTTTCAATAGTCGCGCTCATCACTCTGTTTATCCCTCGCCCACTGCAGTGCCACTTCAGCCAGCGGTTGGCGGCGGCGGCCCCGACGGCGCGACGGGCGAAATAGCCACATTGCAGTGCACAAAAATCTGCTAGGGAGTAAGCGAATCGTTTTGCCGACAAGCGTAAGGATGTGCCGTGTTCGTTTTTTCGAAACTTGTCTGGATTTTCGGTCAGCCGCTGTCGCTGGCCTTTCTGTTTGTCCTGCTGGCATTCATTGCCGCTCTGCTGCGCTGGCGCGCTACTGTTATCATCTCGGCGCTCTTGTCGGCGCTGATCCTGTTCGTCTCGCTGTATACGACGGCCGGCGCTTATGTTGTTCAGGCGCTGGAAGAGCGTTTTCCGCACCCCGCAGCCGATCCCGCCGATCTCAAATGCATGATCGTTCTCGGCGGTGCCACGCAAAACGAAGTGACGACGGTCCGAGGCGGCTATGAGCTCGATTCGGCCGGCGACCGGCTGATCGAAGCGCTACGTCTCGCGCAGAAATACCCGCAGTCACGCATCGTGATCTCGGGCGGCGATGGCTCGATCGGCGGCACCTATGAGGGCGATGCCGTGATTTCCGAGCGTTTCTTCACCGCGCTCGGCATTCCGACAAGCCGCATGGTCGAGGACAAGACGTCACGCACGACCTTCGAGAATGCCGTCAATACGAAGGAGCTGCTGGCGCAGAACGGTCTTTCGAATTGCCTGCTCATCACCTCGGGCTTCCATATGCCGCGCTCGATGGGCATCTTCCGCAAACAGGGCATCGATGTCGTACCTTGGCCGGTCGATTACCGCAGCACCGGCAAGGAAAGCCTCGGCCTCGATTTCACCCAGCCATCACGCAATGCCCAACTGCTGGCGACGGGCCTGCGCGAATGGGTCGGTCTGGTCGGCTATTACGCGGTCGGCCGGACCTCGGCACTCTATCCCGGACCATAATATTATGTGGCCGGACCGTCGCCACATGTCCGGGCCGAATGACGTGCACGCACCGTAAATTCTATTTCTGAGATATGGTGACGAATTTGACGCCGCGCACCCTGACGGTGATTTCGCAAGCGGCTTCGCCATCCTTGCGGTCGCAGAAGCGCGGATGCATTTTCATGACCAGCACCATGTTGCCGAAACGCTGGATGAAATCGTAGCCGTAGATCTTCGCCGTGGCGACGAGCAGATAGCCGCCCTCGGCCACTTGGACGTAGAAATTGTAGGGGCAGCCTTCGTCCGTGCAGTAGGGGCCTTTTTCGCCCTTGCAGGTGATCTCGCCCTCATTAATGACGATATCCATCAGCTTGTCGTTGTTGATGTCCTGCTGGGTAGCGAAATGATCGCCGAAGCTCACCTGGCCGTCGCAGCTTTTGGTGAAGTGATCCTTCTCGAAGGCCACGGGGTCCTGCAGGATCGATTGCTGCGCCTCGGCCACGGCAGGCATGATCACGAGAGCGAAGAGGTTGAGGATTACGATCAGCAGGGATTTCACGGGGGATTCCTTTTCGAAGCGCCGTTACGGCCACGATAGCAGCCGCAGCCGCTGCGACATCTTTGCACGCGCCTGCTTGCGCGGCCCTTGCCGTCGTGATTCATTTCGAAAAAATTGCCGGCCTCCCGTTGGAGTTTTCGATGTCGCTTCTCTCGTTTCTTGATTATGCCGGCGTCGCCCTTTTTGCCGCAACCGGCGCGCTCGCGGCTTCGCGCAAGCAGCTCGATCTGATCGGCTTCCTGTTCCTGGCGGCCGTCACCGGTATCGGCGGCGGCACGCTGCGTGATATCGTCCTTGGCCGGGTGCCGGTCTTCTGGGTGCTGAATCCGACCTATATTATTATCTGCGCCATGGTCGGCGTTCTGGTCTTCTTCACCGCGCACCTGTTCGAATCGCGCTATCGGCTGCTCATCTGGCTCGATGCCGTGGGACTATCGGCCTACTGCGTGATGGGAGCGGCCAAGGGTATGGCGGCCACGGGCTCGCCTACCGTCGCGATCGTCACCGGCGCGCTGACGGCGACCTTCGGCGGCATCCTGCGCGATCTGCTTGCGAATGAACCTTCGGTCCTGCTGCGCCCGGAAATCTATGTGACGGCCTCAATCGTCGGCGCCGGCGTCTTCACCGCCGCCAATGCAACGATGCTGCCGCTTTATGCCTCCGCGGGATTGGGCGTGATCGCGGCCTTCGCAGTGCGCGGCGGCGCGCTCTGGTTCGGCTGGACCTTTCCGACCTATCACCACAAGCCAGGCCGGCATCCGGACGATGTGATGTAGACGCGAGGCATCAGGAATTGGGCAGTGGGCAATAGCGGGACGCTATGAAACAATTCTATTGCCTATTGCCTATTGCCTCTGCTTGCGGCGCAGGCGGATCACCACGTCGACATGGGCGATTTCCATGCCCTGCGGCGGTTCGGGCAGATTGTCGATCGTCAGGTTGCTGATCGGGATATCCAGCACCTCATTGTGGCCTTCCACGAAAAAGTGATGGTGGTCGGAGACGTTGGTGTCGAAATAGGTCTTGGTGCTTTCGACGGCGAGCACGCGGATCAGGCCTGCCTCGGTAAATTGATGCAGCGTGTTGTAGACGGTCGCGAGCGAAACCGGAACGCCGGCGGCAACGGCTTCCTCGTGCAGTTCTTCCACCGTCAGATGCCGGTCGCCCTTGGCGAAGAGGAGGTCTCCCAGTGCGATCCGCTGTCGGGTCGGTCTCAGGCCGACATTGCGCAGCCTGGTTTCGATCGCGATTTCGGCTTCTTCCGCCATTCAGGGACTCCGGATTCCTGATCTCTATAATTCTTTACTAAGCCATATAACTTTTGCCTTGATTGCTTTCAATAGTTTCCATGGGGTGGGAAGGTGCTCAAAAGCCGGAAAAATCGGGCTTTTGCCGCATTTGGCACTGGTAGCAGCTCTGGCGTTCCTGTATGCGACCACCACATAGGAGCTACTGTGTTCGATCGAACGGCTGAATGAGAGTGTGATGGTTACGCTTCATTTTCTGTCGATCTTGCACTAAAGCTTCACATCCATCGGCATTCATGCGGGGGAAACGGAATTTTTATGACGACGAGACAATCCAGCTTCAATTACGAGGAAATCCTGTCCTGTGGCCGCGGCGAGCTGTTCGGCCCGGGCAACGCACAGCTTCCCCTGCCACCGATGCTGATGGTCCATCGCATTACAGATATTTCCGAAACGGGCGGAGCCTTCGACAAAGGCTATATTCGCGCCGAATACGACGTGCGCCCCGATGATTGGTACTTCCCCTGCCATTTTGCCGGCAATCCCATCATGCCGGGCTGCCTCGGCCTCGACGGCATGTGGCAGCTGACCGGCTTCTTCCTCGGCTGGCTCGGCGAGCCCGGCCGCGGCATGGCGCTTTCCACTGGCGAAGTGAAGTTCAAGGGCATGGTTCGTCCGGACACGAAGCTTCTCGAATACGGCATCGACTTCAAGCGCGTCATGCGCGGCCGTCTCGTCCTTGGCACCGCCGACGGCTGGCTGAAGGCCGATGGCGAGACCATCTATCAGGCGACGGACCTGCGCGTGGGCCTGTCCAAGGACAAGGTTGCCTGAACTGCGGCTCCGCCGCCTCCACAAAGACAGATGTTTTAGAAAAGGTCATCGACATGAGACGGGTAGTTGTTACGGGTCTGGGTATTGTCTCTTCGATTGGAAACAATGCTCAAGAAGTGACCGCCTCGCTGCGCGACGCCAAATCCGGCATTTCCTTCTCCCCCGATTTCGCCGAGCACGGTTTCAAGTGCCAGGTTTGGGGCGCGCCGAAGATCGATACGACCGACCTGGTGGATCGCCGCGCCATGCGCTTCCTGTCACAGGGCGGCGCCTGGAACCATGTCGCCATGAAGCAGGCGATATCAGATAGCGGCCTTGAGGAAAGCGATATCACCAACGAGCGCACCGGCATCATCATGGGCTCCGGCGGCCCGTCGACGCGCACGCTGATCGAGGCGGCTGATATCACCCGCAAGAACAACAGCCCGAAGCGTATCGGTCCCTTCGCCGTGCCGAAGTCGATGTCGTCGACGGCCTCGGCCACGCTTGCGACCTGGTTCAAGATCCACGGCGTCAACTACTCCATCTCGTCCGCCTGCTCGACCTCGGCGCATTGCATCGGCAATGCCGCTGAAATGATCCAGTGGGGCAAGCAGGATGTCATGTTCGCCGGCGGCCACGAGGATCTCGACTGGACCATGTCGAACCTCTTCGACGCCATGGGCGCCATGTCGTCGGACTTCAATGAGAACCATCCGGAAACCGCCTCGCGCGCCTATGACGCCAAGCGTGACGGCTTCGTCATCGCCGGCGGCGCCGGCGTTCTGGTTCTGGAAGAGCTTGAGCATGCCAAGGCCCGCGGCGCCAAGATCTATGCCGAAATCATCGGCTACGGCGCCACCTCCGACGGTTACGACATGGTCGCGCCGTCGGGCGAAGGCGCGGTACGCTGCATGCGTCAGGCGCTCGCCACCGTGAAGGGCGATATTGACTATATCAATACCCACGGCACCTCTACGCCGGTGGGCGACAGCAAGGAAATCGGCGCGATCCGCGAAGTCTTCGGCGACAGGATCCCGCCGATCCAGTCGACCAAGTCGCTGACGGGCCATTCGCTCGGCGCAGCGGGCGTGCAGGAATCGATCTATTCGATCCTGATGATGCAGGAGCGCTTCATCGGCGAAAGCGCCCATATCACCGAACTCGATCCGGAATTCGAAGGCGTGCCGATCGTGCGCAAGCGTATTGATAACGCCAAGTTCGATATCGCTCTTTCGAACTCTTTCGGCTTCGGCGGCACCAACGCCACGCTCGTATTCCAGCGCTATAACGGATAAGGCAATGACGGGAATTATGCAGGGTAAGCGCGGCCTCATTATGGGCGTCGCAAACAACCATTCGATTGCCTGGGGTATTTCAAAGGCGCTGGCCGCCGAAGGCGCGGAACTGGCTTTCACCTTTCAGGGCGAAGCGCTCGGCAAGCGGGTGAAGCCGCTCGCAGGCGAAGTCGGCTCGGATTTCCTTCTGCCGTGCGATGTCGAGGATCTCGCTTCGGTCGATGCCGTCTTCGACGCCATCAAGGAGCGCTGGGGCAAGCTGGACTTTATCGTCCACGCCATCGGCTTTTCCGACAAGAACGAACTGAAGGGACTCTACGCCAACACCACGCGAGAGAATTTCACCCGTACCATGGTGATTTCTTGCTTCTCCTTCACCGAGGTCGCCAAGCGTGCCGCCGAACTGATGACGGAAGGCGGCAGCATGCTCACACTGACCTATAATGGTTCGACGCGCGTGATCCCGAACTACAATGTCATGGGCGTCGCCAAGGCGGCTCTCGAGGCTTCCGTCCGCTATCTGGCTGCGGATTACGGCCCGCGCGGCATCCGCGTCAACGCCGTGTCCGCCGGTCCGATCCGCACGCTCGCCGGCGCCGGCATTTCCGACGCCCGTGCCATCCTCTCTTGGAACCAGCGCAACGCGCCGCTGCGCAAGTCCGTCACCATCGATCAGGTCGGCTCGTCGTCGCTCTACCTCCTGTCGGATCTGGCAGCAGGTGTCACCGGCGAAGTCCATTTTGTCGATGCTGGCTACAACATCACTTCCATGCCAACGTTGGAAACGCTGTCGAGCGCAGACACGGAATAAGCCTCCGATCTCAGTCGTGTCCTCCCGGTTTTGGCCGGGAGGATCAATTTCCGGATATCCTTTCAGAGGATTCCCGATGACGTCCATCGACGACGCAGAACCTTTGGCATCGACCGGCCGTCTTATCCTCCGCCGCTTTGTGCCGGAGGATTTTGTCGCCTACAGCGCCTATCGCTCCCTGCCGGAGATCTATCGTTTTCTTTATCGCGATCCACCTTCGCCTGAGGTGTTGCGAGAGCGTTTCGATATCCGCCTGAACTCCCCTTTCTCCGAGGACGGAGATACGCTGTTATGCGCTGTCATACGGCGGGAGGATGGCGCTTTGGTGGGTGACGTTAGCCTGACATTCGCAAGCAAGGCCGCACTTCAGGCCGAGCTCGGCTATACCTCCAACCCAGCCTATGCCAGGAAGGGATATGCCACCGAGGCGGCGGAAGCCATGATTACCCTCGGTTTCGAAAAATTCGGCTTCCACCGGATCTTTGCACGGCTGGATGCGAAAAATGCCGGCTCGGTCGGTGTCGTCGAACGGCTCGGCCTGCGCCGCGAGGCGCTTTTGATTGAAAACGATCGCTTCAATGGTGTCTGGGGCGATGAATGCGTCTACGCCGTGCTGAGCCGCGAATGGGCCGCGAGGGCGCCGCGTGAGGCGTGATCTGTTCGCCAACAACGCAGCATACCCACACTTCGTCATCCTCGGGCTTGACCCGAGGATCCAGACACAAGCCCCGTATGCGTTACCGCGTCCTCGGGCATTGTAACAACGATCCGCGGTGGACTCTCTTCTGTGGCTCAACCGGATGCGTCCGATTGGAACGCTTGTGCGTGGATCCTCGGGTCAAGCCCGAGGATGACGGTAGAGGAAGAGTCCTGCGGGTACTCTGCGGCGCCAAGCGGCGCAGGTTGAGTCTCGCATAAAAGAAAGGCGGCCGACGGCCGCCTTCTCTGCTTACTTCTTCGCCCAAAGCACCTTGTAGCGGGCGTTGCGGCAGGTCTCGCCGAACTCCTTGAAATTCTCCGCCAGCACTGGTTCGTAGGGCAGGCCGCGATTGGCGACCAGCATCAGCCGTCCGCCGCCGCGCAATGCCGAAGCGGCGGTCTTGATCATCGCCTGGCCGAGCGAAGGTTCGGCGGCATGGCCCTCATGGAAGGGCGGGTTCATGATGATCAGGTCGTACTTGTCCTTGACCGGCTCGCTCGCCAGATCGTGCCAGAAGAAGCGCTGGGCGACCTTGGGGCAGTGCGACAGCAGATTGGCGCGTGCGGCCTCCAGAGAGCCGTAATGGGCCTCGTAGAGGTCGATGCGTTCGATTCTCGGCGACTTCATTGCCAGCTCGACGGAGAGGTAACCCCAGCCGGCGCCGAAGTCGGCAGCATCGCCGGTAAAATCGGTCGGCAGGCGCGAGGCAAGAAGTTCGGAGCCGGCGTCGATACGGTCGTGGGAGAACATGCCGGGCGCTGTGGTGAAGCTGTCGTCGACGAGCGTCGCCGGCTTTGCGAGCTGCGCCGTCAGCAGCTTGATATCGGCGGGGCGGGTAAACCAGAAGGCAACGCCGTGATATTTCGGCATGTGCTCGATCGCAAGACCGAAGGCCTCGACGCGCTTGCGCAACGGCTGGATGCCATCTTCCTTGCCGCCGGCAACGACGATGAGGCCGCCTTCTCTCACGCGCGTCAGGGCTTCGGCGATATGATCCTCGTTTTCGCCCTTGTGCTTACCGCAAAGCACGAGCGCGCCGTCATAGCCTTCGCCTTCGATCTCCGGCGTCACGTTGATGCGCTGCGCCTGCAGCTGGCGATAAAAGGGACGGAAGCCCTGGACGGCGGAAAGCTCGGCAGCAAATCCCTCCGGCAGCGCAAAGCCCGCCTCGGCGCCGAGGAACAGGATCCGCTGACCCTCGCCGGGCGCCTCGACGGTGCCGGAGGCAAAGGGATGAAACAGGGTCTTCAGGGCATCGCGGCTCATGGGCGTGGTCTCGTTATGGGAATGGGTTTCGTCTGTCGGATATGCACCATCGTCGTATTCTGGGCTTGCCCCTTACCCTAGCCCTCTCTCCGCATGCGGGGAGAGGGCTAGGGTGAGGGGCCGGGCACCCATTTTCTACAAACGGTCGGCACCGATAATATAAAAAGGGCGCGGAAAAGATCCCGCGCCCCGGAGCTTGGATGAAGGCGCGGGCTTATTCGGCCGCGTCGTCCTTCTTCTTTTCGGCAACGATTTCCTGGCCGGTGGCCTGGTCGACGACCTTCATGGAGAGGCGAACCTTGCCGCGCTCGTCGAAGCCGAGCAGCTTGACCCAGACCTTGTCGCCTTCCTTGACGACGTCCTGCGTCTTGGCAACGCGCTCGGAAGCGAGCTGCGAGATATGGACGAGGCCGTCGCGGGCGCCGAAGAAGTTGACGAAGGCGCCGAAGTCGGCGGTCTTGACCACAGTACCTTCGTAGATCTGGCCGACTTCCGGCTCAGCGACGATCGAGTGGATCCACTTGCGGGCCGCTTCGATTTCCTTGCCGGAGGAGGAGGCGATCTTGACGGTGCCGTCGTCCTCGATGTTGATCTTGGCGCCGGTCTTTTCGACGATTTCGCGGATGACCTTGCCGCCGGAGCCGATGACTTCGCGGATCTTGTCGACCGGGATGTTCATGACTTCGATGCGCGGTGCGAATTCGCCGAGCTGGCCGCGGCTTTCGGAGATGGCCTTTGCCATTTCGCCGAGGATGTGCAGACGGCCGCCCTTCGCCTGGTTCAGGGCGACCTTCATGATCTCTTCGGTGATGCCGTCGATCTTGATGTCCATCTGCAGCGAGGTGATGCCTGCTTCCGTGCCGGCAACCTTGAAGTCCATGTCGCCGAGGTGGTCTTCGTCACCCAGGATGTCGGAGAGAACGGCAAAGCGCTCGTCTTCCTTGATCAGGCCCATGGCGATGCCGGCAACCGGCTTTGCCAGCGGCACGCCGGCATCCATCAGCGCCAGCGAGGTGCCGCAGACGGTCGCCATCGAGGAGGAGCCGTTGGACTCGGTGATCTCGGAGACGACACGCAGCGTGTAGGGGAACTGTTCAGCCGACGGCAGCATCGGGTGGATGGCGCGCCATGCGAGCTTGCCATGGCCGATCTCGCGGCGGCCCGGAGAACCCATGCGACCGGTTTCGCCGACCGAGTAGGGCGGGAAGTTGTAGTGCAGCATGAAGTTTTCTTTGTACATGCCGGTCAGGCTGTCGACATACTGCTCATCTTCGCCGGTGCCGAGCGTGGCAACGACGATCGCCTGCGTCTCACCGCGGGTGAAGAGCGCAGAACCGTGCGTGCGCGGCAGCAGGCCGACTTCGGCGAGGATCGGGCGAACCGTCTGCAGATCGCGGCCGTCGATGCGGCTCGACGTGTCGAGGATGTTCCAGCGAACGATCTTCGCCTGCAGGTGCTTGAAGATGGCGCCGACTTCTTCGGCCGTGTACTTGGCTTCGCCTTCTTCCGGCAGGAAGTGTGCCTTCACTTTCGCCTTGACGGCGTCGACGGCGGCGTAGCGATCGGCCTTCTGCGTGATCTTGTAGGCGTCGCGCAGTTCGGCTTCGGCGAGGCCGAGCATTTCCTTCTCGAGCTCGGAATAGTCTTCCGGCTGGAAGTCGCGGGGCTCCTTGGCGGCGACTTCGGCGAGCTTGATGATCGCGTCGATGACGGGCTGGAAGCCGCGGTGGCCGAACATGACGGCGCCGAGCATGATGTCTTCAGGCAGTTCCTTGGCCTCGGATTCAACCATGAGAACGGCTTCCTGCGTGCCGGCGACGACGAGGTCGAGGCTCGATTCGTCCATCTCGTCGAGATGCGGGTTCAGCACGTATTCGCCGTTGATGTAGCCGACGCGGGCGCCGCCGATCGGGCCCATGAACGGGATACCGGAGAGCGTCAGGGCTGCAGAGGTCGCGACCATGGACAGGATGTCCGGATCGTTTTCGAGGTCATGCTGGATGACGGTGACGACAACCTGCGTGTCGTTCTTGTAGCCTTCCGGGAAGAGCGGGCGGATCGGGCGGTCGATCAGGCGGGAAACGAGCGTTTCGTTTTCGCTCGGACGTCCCTCGCGCTTGAAGTAACCGCCGGGGATCTTGCCGGCTGCGTAGGTCTTTTCCTGATAGTTGACGGTGAGCGGGAAGAAGTCCTGGCCCGGCTTCGGCGCCTTGGCGGAAACGACGGTCGCAAGCACCACGGTCTCGCCGTAGGTGGCGACAACGGCGCCGTCGGCCTGGCGGGCAATCTTGCCGGTTTCGAGCTTCAGCGGGCGGCCTGCCCACTCGATTTCGACGGTATGGATATCGAACATATCTTGTCCTTGCACTATGCGGGAAAAGGCGCCGAGGCCGACGAATTCGGCAGGGCACATCTTCAACCGCACGAAATGTGACGCATCACGGGCAAGACAACGAGAGGCTTTCGAAAGTCGGCCGAAGCGTGAAGCTTCGGCTGAAAGCATCCGGCAATCCTGCCCCATGACAGGTCAACGGTTGTTGTTGGCAGCACCGGCCCATCCGGCCTGCCGGCGGTTTCGTATCGCACCGGCGTAAGGCGCGAGGGAAACTGGTCTCAAGGGTTCATACCCTTCATAAGCATCCGGCGGGCGTTCAGGTGAACGCCCGCCGGAAATTCCGTTAGCGGCGGATACCGAGGCTGGTGATCAGCTTGGTATAACGGCCTTCGTCCTTCTTCTTGAGGTAGTCAAGAAGCGAGCGCCGGCTGGAAACCATCGTCAGAAGGCCACGACGGGAGTGGTTGTCCTTCTTGTGGTCCTTGAAGTGTTCCGTGAGGTTGTTGATGCGCTCGGTCAGGATCGCAACCTGGACTTCCGGAGAACCGGTGTCGCCTTCGGCGGTAGCGTATTCCTTGATCAGCGCAGCCTTGCGCTCAGCAGTGATCGACATCGGATGGTCCTTTCTATGAGAGGAGATTGAAGTCGCCAAACGCCGGGATGTCGTCCAGCATTGGCCGCGAATGCAATCAGGCATGCCTGATGCTGGCGCTGCCTATAAACCAAATGAGCGCCAATGGAAAGAGGGTTCTCCCCGGGGCGCCTTTCAGCGCCCCGCCATGGCATCCCGGATCATGGCATTGTAGCCTTCCGGATCCTGCAGCATGGCGAAATGGCTGGCATCCTTCAGGATGACGAGCTTGGCGCCCGGGATCTCCTTCGCCATCATCTCGGTATGGTCCAGCTTCACCGCTTCGTCATGGTCGCCGATGGCAAGTGTCACCGGCACCGTGATCTTGCCGAGGTCGGCTGCGATCCATGCCGGCTGCGTCTCCCACATCTTCGAGATCTGTTTGACGAAGGCGTCATATTCGTTCGGGGTCGGCGACAGCTTCCTGTAATAGTAGCCGGCGACGTTGATGTAGTCGTTGAAAGTCTTGTTGCTCATGACATCGGGTTTCACGCCGTCGGTGGTGACATTGGCGGCCTGGGCGACCACGCGCGTCAGCTTTTCGGGATGTTTCATCGCCATGTCGATGCCGATGATGCCGCCATCGGACCATCCAACCAGCGTCACCTTGCCGACCTTCAGATAGTCGAGCAGCGCGGCGTAATCCGAGGTCATCAGATCGTAGCCGAAAGGCTGCTGGCTGCGCGTCGAGCGGCCATGCCCGCGGCTGTCGGCGACGATGACGAGATGATCTCTCGCGAAATCGGCAACCTGAGCGCCCCAAACATCGGCATTCCCGAGACCGCCATGAATGAAGAGGATCGGGTCGCCTTCGCCATATTCGGCATAATACATCTTGATGTCGTTGACATCGGCCATGCCGCTCGCTTTCGGCTGCGGCATTGGCGGAAATGGCGGTAGCCCGGCCCACCGTTCGGCGGATTGGGCGTTCGTCACCGTCAGGAACAGAGAAAGGAATGCAACTATTCCGAATGCAACGCTGCGCATGTTTGCCCCCTTTGAACGGGCCATGCTGGCCCGTCGGGGAGCATATCGCATAGCCATCACCCGCAATAGCCGCTATTTGCGGTTGATTGAGGTCACCCGAACACGCGCTTCGGACGGAACTCGCCCTGGCCGATCTCGCCGATCGCGATCAGCTTGCCGCGCGCCGTGGCATAGGCCTCGGTTTCGGCAACCGGCGCATCGCGGCCGCGCACGAGGATCGGGTTACCCATTTTCAGGCGGTGTGCCTGATCGTCGCTGATGACGAGATGTGGCAGCGAAGACAGCGCCTCGGCCGTATCGATCAGCAGTGCGTCCAGGGCTGCAAGTCGCTCGTCCGCATCCTCGATCTCTTCCAGCGCCACGAGATCGGCAAGCGGCACCATCGTCTCTTCGGCGAAGGGAGCGACGAAGCTGCGGCGCAGGCCGGAAATATGGCCGTAACAGCCGAGATCACGGCCGAAATCGCGGGCGAGCGCACGCACATAGGTGCCCTTGCCGCATTCGACCTCGAAATGCGCCGTATTGGCATCCGGGCAGGCAAGCAGCGTCAGGCGGAAAATCTCAACTTCGCGCGAGGGGATCTCGACCGTCTCGCCTTCGCGGGCGAGGTCATAGGCGCGTTCGCCTGATATCTTGATGGCGGAGAATTGCGGCGGGATTTGCTGAATGACGCCGGTATATTTCGGCAGAAGCGCGCGAATATC
The DNA here is from genome assembly GCF_057784475.1 of Martinezella sp. CNPSo 3795. Classification (NCBI taxonomy): domain Bacteria; kingdom Pseudomonadati; phylum Pseudomonadota; class Alphaproteobacteria; order Hyphomicrobiales; family Rhizobiaceae; genus Martinezella; species Martinezella sp. CNPSo 3795. The sequence continues at coordinate 47,976 of NZ_JBXSOQ010000019.1, forward strand.
TTCTTCGCTCGGACGCTTGTCGGAGGTGGCGGTAACTTCGCCTTCAAGGTCGTCGGAAGCGCGTTCCTCGCCCCAGGTCACGGTGAACTCATAGATCTTGCGGCCGTCCATGACGTAGGGAACCGTCTTGGTGGCATCGCCGAGCGCAATCGGCAGCATGCCGGAGGCGAGCGGATCGAGCGTGCCGGCATGGCCGGCCTTCTGGGCCTTGAACAGCCACTTGATCTTGGAAACGGCTTCGGTCGAGCCGAAATCCACCGGCTTGTCGAGGATGAGCCAGCCCGAAATCGGACGGCCCTTAGGCTTGCGTGGCTTGGACATTCTCTGTCTCTGTTATTGATCTTGGTCGTTATCGTCGTCGAGATCACGGCTGACCTCGGGCGAGCGCAGCAGCGCGTCGATCTTCTTGTAATTATCGAAGCTCGTGTCGTCGCGGAAGCGGACTTCCGGCATGTACTTCATCTGGCGAAGCTGCGGGCCGAGACGGCCGCGGATATATTTCGCATGGCGGTTCAGCGCTTCGATGACGGCGCCGTGGTCGGAAACGCCAAGCGGCGTCACGAAGGCGGTCGCGATCTTCAGATCGGGCGACATGCGCACTTCGGAAATGGAGATCACGGTGCGCTCGATCAGGTCGTCGCGCACTTCGCCGCGCTGCAGAACCTGCGTGATCGCTGAGCGCACCTGCTCGCCCACGCGAAGCATGCGCTGCGAAGGCGCGGAAGAAGTTGGTCTGGTCATGGTTGTTCCGTTAGCAGCGTCCTCTGGACGCGATAAAGCGGGTCAAATGACTCGATCCGGCGCAAAGGTCAAGGCTGGAGAGAGTTTGCGGCCTGCCAGAAGCCGAGAATCCTTGCAAAAGCGGCATCCTGAGCGTCCTGATTGGCAAAGGCGGATGCCGGGATGTAGGTGACAAAGGTTTCGGTATCGAATTCAATCCGTCCGCTGCGGCGGCTGATATTCAAGATCTCGCTCCAGCCAAGCCAAATCGATGTCTGTGCCGAATTCCAGGCGGCACCTTCGGGGGTGATCGTGACAGTGACGATGACATCAGGGCGCAGGCGCGATTGCATCACCCTTAGGCGTCGGCGTGTGGCCCACCTAAAATAGAGCAAGATCAGTGCGTAGCAGATCAGTGTCGGTACGAGCCAAATGATCGCCATCTCACCGAGGCCGATCGATCGCGACAGCCCGAATACGGGAATGAAAACATATTCCCGAAGAAGATGGAAAAAGACGGGAAGCGCTACGCCGACCACGATCGCCGACACAAAGAACCAGGCCGTCTCGCTCTGTGCGTTCCTTGGGCGGCGAAGGGCAAAGCGCTGTCCCGCCTGGCGCATCACGGCGACATGTTCCGCGGGCTGGCGAACGAAGAAGACGGTGAGGGACTGATCGCCTGCAAGCTCTGTCATCATCTCAATGGCATACCCCATTCGGCGGCATCTAAAAAAAACCGCCGGTCTCGGCCGGCGGTTTTGATATCTAGCAAATCGAAGGATTGCTTACAGCGTGCGCGTGATGTGCTCGACGCGGAAGCATTCGATCGTATCGCCGACGCGGATGTCTTCGTAGTTTTCGAAGGCCATACCGCATTCCTGGCCCATGTTGACTTCCGAGACTTCGTCCTTGAAGCGCTTGAGCGTCTTGAGCTTGCCTTCGTGGATGACGACGTTGTCGCGAACCAGGCGAACGCCGACACCACGCTCGACCTTGCCTTCGGTGACGCGGCAACCCGCGACCTTGCCGACCTTCGTGATGTTGAACACCTCGAGGATCTCGGCATTGCCGAGGAAGGTTTCGCGGCGTTCCGGAGAGAGCAGGCCCGACATCGCTGCCTTCACGTCATCCACCAGATCGTAGATGATGTTGTAGTAGCGGATCTCGATGCCTTCGCGCTCCGCCAGCGTGCGGGCCTGAGCATTGGCACGGACGTTGAAGCCGATGATCGCCGCGTCGGATGCACCGGCGAGCGAGATATCGGATTCGGTCACGCCGCCGACGCCCGAATGGACGATACGGGCGCGCACTTCGTCGGTGCCGAGCTTTTCCAGCGCGCCGGCAATGGCTTCGATCGAGCCCTGCACGTCGCCCTTGATAACCAGCGGGAACTCCTTGATGCCCGAGGTCTGCAGCTGCGACATCATCTGCTCCAGCGAGCCGCGCTGGCCGGACTGGCGAGCGGCTGCCTTGTCGCGGGTGAGGCGCTGGCGGTATTCCGAGATTTCGCGGGCGCGGCTTTCGCTTTCGACGACGGCGAACTTGTCACCGGCCTGCGGTGCACCGGAAAGGCCGAGCAGTTCGACCGGCATGGCCGGCCCTGCTTCCTTCACATGCTCGCCCTTGTCGTTGACGAGCGCGCGAACACGGCCCCACTGATCGCCGGCGACGACGATCTGGCCGGGACGCAGCGTACCCTTTTGCACGAGCACGGTGGCGACGGAGCCGCGGCCGCGGTCGAGCTGCGCTTCGATGACCGTGCCTTCCGCCGTGCGGTTCGGATTGGCCTTGAGGTCAAGGATTTCCGCCTGCAACAGGATGGCTTCGAGCAGCTTGTCGAGGTTGGTGCGGTTCTTCGCGGAGACTTCCACGTCGAGCACTTCACCACCCATCGATTCGACGAAGACTTCATGCTGCAGCAGTTCCGTGCGGACCTTCTGCGGATTGGCTTCGTGCTTATCGATCTTGTTGATCGCCACGATGATCGGAACACCCGCCGCCTTGGCGTGGTTGATCGATTCGATCGTCTGCGGCATCACGCTGTCGTCAGCCGCCACCACGAGGATCGCGATATCGGTCGCCTGGGCGCCGCGAGCACGCATCGCCGTGAAGGCGGCGTGGCCGGGCGTGTCGATGAAGGTGATCTTCTGACCGTTCTGCTCGACCTGATAGGCGCCGATATGCTGGGTGATGCCACCGGCTTCGCCGGCGACCACGTTCGCATGGCGGATGGCGTCGAGCAGCGAGGTCTTGCCGTGGTCGACGTGGCCCATGATGGTGACGACGGGCGGACGCGAAACCAGTTCGCCTTCCTCGTCGGCAACATTGAAGATGCCCTGTTCAACGTCGGATTCCGAAACGCGCTTGACCGTGTGGCCGAATTCGCCGGCGATGAGTTCTGCCAGATCGGCGTCGATGACGTCGCCCGGCTTCATCATCTGACCTTCCTTCATCAGGTACTTGATGACGTCGACGGCGCGCTCAGACATGCGCTGCGACAGTTCCTGAATGGTAATGGTCTCGGGCAGCACGACTTCACGCGAGATCTTTTCGCGTGTTTCCTGCATCTGGCTGCGGCGGAACTTTTCCTGGCGGCGGCGCATGGCCGAAAGCGAGCGGCCGCGTGCGTTGCCGTCTTCGTCGACATCGGCGGTGGTGACCGTCAGCTTGCCGCGGCGGCGTTCTTCGTCGGTCTTCGGACGCGTGGTGACCGGCTTTGCCGGCTCAGGCCGGGTGATCTTGCCACGGACCGGAGCACCGCGGGACGGGCCACGGCCTTCCTCATCCTCGTTGCCCGGGCGACGGCGATTGGCCGGCGCTTCCGCGGCGGCTGCGCCGGGGCGGGCAGACTGCGGAGCGGAAGCATCCGGACGGCGCACAACGGCCGGCGCCGGAGCAGGCTGCGTAGCCGGCTTCGGAGCTTCAACCTTCGCCTCGACCGGAGCTGCCGGGGTCTGTTCGGCGACCTTGGCTGCTTCTGCGGCGCGAGCGGCCTCTTCTGCAGCACGACGGGCAGCTTCGGCCTGTTCAGCGACGCGGCGTGCTTCTTCTTCCTGGCGGCGGCGAGCTTCTTCCTCGGCGCGACGAACGGCGTCTGCCGCATCGCGGGCCTGTGCGTCAGCCAGCGCGCGGCGGCGAGCATCCATCTCGTCGGCCGACAGATGGTTCAGAACCACCGGACGCGACGAGCGCTCCTGCTGCGGGCGCTGCTGATAGCCCTGGTTGGATTGTGCCGGCCGCTGCTGCTGGCCGCCAGGCTGATGAATGCGCGGAGCCGGCTGCGGCGGGCGCGGCGGCTGCGGCGTCGGTTCGGCGACGCGCGTCACCGAGGGCGCCGATGTCGTTACCGGCGTGATTGGCTTTTCGTCTTCAGGACGTAGCGGGCGGCGCTTACGGGTCTCAACCACGACCGCCTTGGTGCGACCGCGGCCCATGTCCTGGCGCACGGTGCCCTGGTTTACGCCTGAAGGCTTCAAGGTGAGGGTCTTCTTACCCGAAACACTCAGCGTCTTGTCGTCTTGATTGTCGGTCATTCCGTTCCTGTTCCTTCGGACAGGGCACGGAAACGTCCGTCAGACCCTGTCGTTCAATGCATGTACCTTAATGAGGCGTCCGGCAAAGGCCGGTGACCGCGTCATTGTTTTCGCCGGCCAGCGCCGCCCGTTGCCCGGGACTGACCGCCGTTGCGGTACCGTTCGAGCAGGTTTGCGCGCTTCACTACACCCTCACCCGCCTGCCCTGCAAGCGCTGCGGCATGGATAAAAGCATTCTGGCCCATCAGTTCGTCCATTTCCGCCTCCGTAAAGACACGGAAGGACGGTATTTCCGCTTCGGTCTCCATGCCGAGATGCCAGGCCTTCCTTGCCTGATCGATCTTGCGCACGCCATCGGCGGCGGCGTTCATCGCATGGAACACGGCAAGTGCCGAGCCGTTGCGAACGGCGCCATCCACCTTCGACGAGCCGGATACGAACTGGCCCGCCTTGCGTGCCATGTTCATCATCCCGGCCAGTTGCGCCGCTAGAAGGCGGTCGACGGTGGCGCCGAGATCGCTCGGCGCGGCCACCTCCGCCTTCAGGGCGCGGGAGAACAACTTCTTTGCTACTGCCTTGTCCACGAGCGCCCGGTCGATCTTGACCCAGCATCCGCGCCCCGGCAGCTGCCGCTTCAGATCCGGAACGACTGTTCCGTCCGGAGCGGCGACGAAGCGGATCAGCTCATCCGGCGATCCGCTTTCGCGTGTTACAATGCACATACGGCCATTTGCGCCGTCACCCGAAAGATCGTTGTCTTCGGGCGCGGCCTTCGGCCCCTCTGCGCTCATCATGCTTCCTGCTCGGCCTCGCCTTCACCTTCCGATGCCTCTTCGGCTTCGGCGGCGAGATCGGCTTCGGTGATCCAGCCGGCCAGCAGGCGGGCCTGCACGACCATCTGTTCGGCTTCGACGCGCGAGACTTCGAGCTTGGAGAACAGGCCTTCGAACTTCTTCGTTTCGCCGTTCTTGCGTTCGCTCCAGCCGACGAGGTCGTCGGCGGCGCAGCCGGCAAAGTCCTCGATCGTCTTGATGCCGTCCTCGCCGAGGGCGACCATCATCTGTGCGGTCATGCCGTTGATCTGGCGAAGCTCGTCGGAAACGCCGAGCGCCTTGCGCTTCTCGTCCATCTCCGCTTCGAGCTTTTCGAGATATTCGCGGGCGCGCGTCTGGATTTCCTGGGCGGTGTCTTCGTCGAAACCGTCGATCGAGGAGATTTCGTCGAGATCGACGTAAGCCAGTTCCTCGACGGCGGCAAAGCCTTCCGAAGCCAGAACCTGGCCGACCATTTCGTCGACGTCGAGCGCGTCCATGAAGAGGTTGGTGCGCTCGTTGAATTCCTTCTGACGGCGTTCCGATTCCTCGGCTTCCGTCATGATGTCGATGTCCCAGCCGGTCAGCTGCGAAGCGAGGCGGACGTTCTGGCCGCGGCGGCCGATGGCGAGCGAAAGCTGCTCGTCCGGCACCACGACTTCGATGCGCTCTGCATCTTCGTCGAGAACGACCTTGGCGACTTCGGCCGGCTGCAGCGCGTTGACGACGAAGTTCGCCGGCTCGCTGGACCAGGGAATGATGTCGATCTTTTCGCCTTGCAGTTCGCCGACGACGGCTTGAACGCGCGAACCGCGCATACCGACGCAGGCGCCGACCGGATCGATCGACGAGTCGTTCGAGATGACGGCGATCTTGGCGCGCGAACCCGGATCGCGGGCGACCGACTTCACCTGGATGATGCCGTCGTAGATTTCGGGCACTTCCATGGTGAAGAGCTTGACCATGAACTGCGGATGCGTGCGCGACAGGAAGATCTGTGGGCCGCGTTGCTCGCGGCGCACGTCGTAGACATAGGCGCGGACGCGGTCGCCATAGCGGAAGTTTTCACGCGGGATCATTTCGTCGCGGCGGATGATGCCTTCGCCACGGCCGAGGTCGACGATGACGTTGCCGTATTCGACGCGCTTGACGGTGCCGTTGACGATTTCGCCGACACGGTCCTTGAATTCGTCGAACTGGCGGTCACGCTCGGCTTCGCGCACCTTCTGCACGATGACCTGCTTGGCCGACTGGGCGGCGATGCGGCCGAAATCCATCGGCGGCAGCGGATCGGCGATAAAATCGCCGAGGGCTGCGTCCGGGTTGCGGTCGCGGGCCAGTTCCAGCGGGATCTGCGTGGAATAGTCTTCGGCCTTTTCGACCACTTCGAGCAGACGCTGGAGGCGGATTTCACCCGTCTTCGGATTGATATCGGCGCGGATATTCGATTCCGTGCCATAACGCGAGCGCGCGGCCTTCTGGATCGCATCCGCCATTGCGGCAAGCACGATCTCGCGGTCGATGACCTTTTCGCGCGCCACTGCATCTGCGATCTGCAGAAGTTCTAGCCGGTTCGCACTGACTGCCATTGTTCTTAGTCTCCGTCTTCCTGCCTTCAGGTTTCCCGTTCCGTCAGGCGGTTCGTTGATCGGTTATTCCTGGTCGTCCGCTTCGTTCTGGTTCGCTGCCTCGGCTTTCGCCAGCTTATCGGCGCGCAGCGCGTCGCGGATGAGATCGTCCGTCAGGATCAGCTTGGCCTCGGCCAGCGTGCTGAACGGAATGGTCACCTTGGGCTCCTCGCCATAGGCGACCTGGTCGCGTTCGATCGTGAAGCCGTCATTGTCGACGGCGGCGATCTTGCCGCGGAAACGCTTGCGGTTATCGACGAGGATCGAGGTTTCGCACTTGACGATATGGCCGATCCAGCGCTGAAAATCCGACTTTCGCACCATCGGGCGGTCGATACCCGGCGAAGACACTTCGAGATGATACGCCTTATCGATCGGATCTTCCACATCCAGGACCGGAGAAATGGCCATGGAGACCTCTTCGCAGTCCTCGACGGTCATGGTGCCGTCGTTGCGCTCGGTCATGATCTGCAGTGTCAGGCCGTTCAGATTGAGGAGGCGCACGCGCACCAGACGGAAGCCCATGCCCACAAGCACGGGCTCGATGATCGCGGCGACGCGCTGATCAAGGCCGGTTTCGACGATCAGCCGGGGTTCATTGGTATTGTCTGCGTTTGTCACGTCCGACAAGCATTCACTCCGCATTGTTCATGCATTGGGAGATCGCGCTAATAAAAAAGAGCGGGTCCTTGCGGCCCACTCTTCATCACACGATCAAGAATTTGATGCGGATATAAGCCTCTTTCCGGCAAATTGCAAGGCATTCGCGCCGAAAGCCTTTTCCGCAGCTATTTCAGCACGCCGAGCATGGAGCTATCGGGATAGCAGGTGGGCTTCATGCCGCTCTTTTCCTGCCATTGACCGATCGAGCGCCGGGTTTTGTAGCCGGGCAGGCCGTCCGTGCCGCCGACATCGTAGCCCTTGTGCTCCAGAACCTTCTGCATATTGGCGACATCCGAGCGCAGCATCTTGCCGACATCGCCCCATTTTTCCTGAAAAGCGCCGCTGCCATTGGCAATGCGGTCGGCAAGATTGCCAATATAGAGGCCGTAGAGATCGGAATTGTTGTATTCCTTGATCACGTAGAAATTCGGCGTGACGATGAATTCAGGTCCATCGCGGCCGGCCGGGACCAACATCATGCCGCTGGCGCGCATTTCGTCCGCTGGGAAGGCCTTGCCGGAAACCGGCTTGATCCCAAGCGAAGCCCATTGCGAGATCGGCTTCGCTAGATCAGGTCCTTCCTGCGCGCAGGACACATTCTGCGGAATGGTCACTTCGTATCCCCAGCCACGGCCGCGCTGCCAGCCCTTCTGAACCATATAGTTGGCTATGGAGGCCAAAGTGTCCGGCACTGAGGTCCAGATGTTGCGATGGCCGTCGCCATCGAAATCGACGGCATATTTCAGATAGTTGGTCGGCATGAACTGCGGCTGGCCGAGCGCGCCGGCCCACGAGCCCTTGAACTGATCCGGCGTCACATCGCCATGGTCGAGGATGCGCAGTGCCGCGATCACTTCGGTGCGGAACATATCCTTGCGCGTCGACATGAAGGCCTTGGTCGCCAGCACCTGCATCGCCGAATTCGGCAGCTTGGCGGCGCCGAAGCCGGTTTCGCGGCCCCAAATCGCAAGCAGGATCGGTCCCGGAACGCCATAGGTCTTCTCGATCCGCCGCAGCACCGGCCCATATTGCGAGGCGAGGCTCCGCCCGGTCGCGGTGAGCTTCTGCAGCCGTGCCTCGTTGAAATAGGGGGCGGGCGAGGAGAATTCCGCCTGTGTCTGTGCCTGCTCCTTCGGCTTCGGGAAACCCGGCGGCTCGAGGTCGGGCAGATCCCAGTTCAGCATCACGCCGGCAAAGGCGGCCTGGAAGGTCTTTTCCGAAATCCCGGCCTTTCGCGCTTCCGGCCAGAGATCCTTCTGAATCCAGGTTTGAAACTGCGCTTCGACATCGGCCTTGGAGGCGGCGAGCGCGGGGAGGGGAAGGAGGGTGAGGAGGAGGATGAGCAGTCGCAGAACGTGCCGCGAGATACCCCCCTCTGCCCCTTTCGGGACATCTCCCCCACAAGGGGGGAGATTGTTGGCGGTGGGCTTTGCGCCATACCGGAGGTCTGAAGTTTCTGCGATTGCAGTGCCAAATTGTTTGTCGAAGACGGTGCTACGAGCGACCAATCTCCCCCCTTGTGGGGGAGATGTCAGCGAAAGCTGACAGAGGGGGGTAAAAACTCTCCTCATACTCTTTCCTTTGTTGCGGCTCTCAAATCGCCGTCCGCGCCCTCAGCGCCGCCGCCAGCGTGCCTTCGTCGAGATAATCGAGCTCGCCGCCGACGGGCACGCCATGGGCAAGGCGAGTGATCTTAACCTCGAGGCCATCAAGCTGGTCGGTTATATAGTGCGCTGTTGTTTGCCCCTCGACCGTCGCATTGACGGCGATGATGATCTCGCGAATGCCGCCTTCGCTGACGCGCGCGATCAGCCCACGAATGTTGAGACCATCAGGCCCGACGCCATCGAGCGGCGATAGCACGCCGCCGAGGACATGGTAGGCGGCGTTCATCGCGCCTGATCGCTCCAGCGCCCAGAGATCGGAGACGTCCTCGACGACGATGATGACGGACTGGTCGCGGCGATCGTCGGTGCAGACAGTGCAGGGGTCGACGGTATCGACATTGCCGCAGCGCGAGCAGATCTTCACCTTGTCATAGGCATCGCCCATGGCATGGGAGAGAGGCCCGAGCAGTTGGTCCTTTTTCTTGATCAGGTGCAGCGCCGCGCGGCGCGCAGAGCGCGGCCCGAGGCCCGGCACCTTCGCCAGAAGCTGGATGAGTTTTTCGATTTCGGGGCCGGTGACTCGCTTTGCCATGGGAGGCTTTTAGCCCATAAGCCCCAAGAACGGAATCACGGAAGGGGCGATTGAGCGATGAAAATTCTGGCCGTGTGCCGCGGTGCCCCTGAAACGCTGCCGGGCAAGAAGGCGAAGACGGGGATCAATAAGCACGCCGTCAGCGGTGCCGTCATGGTCGATGAGCTGGGGTTGCTCGGCGATGCCATCTGCAATCGCAAGCATCACGGCGGCCGTGATCAGGCTGTTTATATCGAGGGCTCGCTGACGCTGGACTGGTGGGCAGCCGAGCTTGGACGATCGTTGGAGCCTGGCGCCTTCGGCGAAAACCTCGTCATCGAAGGCCTGGACAATTGCCAAGCCGCCGTCGGCGACCAATTCATAGTCGACGATCTTGTTTTGGAAGTGACCTCGGCGCGCATTCCCTGCTCCACCTTCGCGGCGAAGATGGGCGATCCGCAAATCGTCAAGCGATACATCCGGGCCGGGCGGCCCGGCATCTATTGCCGCGTTCTTGCGAGCGGCACAGTGAGCGCTGATATGCCGGTCACCTACCTGCCCTATGCCGGCGAGAGGGTGGCCATGCCGGAAATGATGGCGACATTCGGCAGGCGATTGTCACCGGAGGATCGGGCGCGCTATCTGGCGGCGCCCATTCATCACAAGCTGCGTGCGCTCATCGAAAGCGGCGCAGCAGTCTGAAATCACCGCATGGCAATCGCGACGGCCGCGCCTGCCATGGTGCCAGCGCTGGCGCGATTGGCGATGCGTACGGCGCGGCGGCTCTTGAGGAAAGTTCTGGCCTTCGCGGCAAGCATCGCCCAGGAGAGGTCGATGACGACGAGCACCGCAAACATCGTCGCCACCAGCTCGGCCCAGCCCGAAATCGTCACGCCGTGCAGATCAATGATCGAGGGCAGCAGCGCCACATAAAATACCATGATCTTGGGATTGCCCATGGTAACCGTGAAGCCCGCGAGGAAGAGCCGCATGGCTGATTGCTCGTCCGGCAGTTCCTTTCCCGCCGTATCGGAGGAGGCAAACCACATCTTCCAGGCAAGGTAGAGCAGATAGGCGACGCCCAGCCACTTGATCGCCACGAAGGCCAAATGGAAGGTTTCGGCGATGGTCGCAAGGCCGGCAACGGCGCAGGTCAGCCAGATCGCCTCGCCGAGCCACATGCCCGAGAGGAAGGGCAGCACGTTTCGCGCGCCCTTCGTCAGCACACGCGCCACAAGTGCAGCTATGTTCGGTCCCGGCGATCCCGCCGCAATGAATAAGGCACCGGCAAAAACAAGCAGCGTCGATAAGCTCATCGCATTCCCTCCAACAGGGCAGGCTGGACGATATCTGGAAGAAGAGCGCCAGAGATAGCATTCCGGCGCGGCTTTTCCAAATACCGGATTTATGTTCAGCCAAGCTCGGCGCGAAAACGCCCGAAGATTGCCTTGCCTTCCGGCCAGTCGTCCAGTCCGGATGCCGCATTGATATGCCCGCGCGGCCCGACATCGACGAAGGTGCTGCCCCAACTTTCGGCACTGCGACGCGCATGATCGAAGGAGCCGAAAGGATCGTCGGTGCTGGCGACGAGAAGGGACGGAAAAGGCAGTCGCTGCCGTGGAGGATTGGCAAAGCTGCCGGCTTCGGCAAGATAGATTTCGCCCTTTGGATCAGGCGCGGCCACCAGAAACGCGCCAAGGATCGCAGTCTTTTTGATGGGCGCCCAATGGGCGATCAGTTGGCACGCAAGGCTGTGCGCGATCAGGATCGGCGGCGTTTTGGAACGTGAGATTTCGCCCTCGAGCGCTGCAATCCAATCCGAAAGTATCGGTTTGTCCCAGCTCGACGGCTGGAAGCGCCGCATGGTCGGATCGTCCCGTTCCCACAATGTTTGCCAGTGACCTTCTCCCGAACCGTTCAGTCCCGGTAGCGTGATGATGTCGCTCATCTCTATCCTTTCTCCATGGTTTTACACGGAGAAAAGCTGGCATGCCGGGATGCCGATTGACATTGCAATCCATTGGATAAAACTTGTCCCAACCGATGAATTGAAGGCGAGCAATGGATACTCTCGAAAGAGGACTGGATCCGACAGATCTATCGATCATCGAAATCCTACAGCAGGACGGGCGAATCTCGGTATCGGAGCTCGGCCGCCGTGTCGGCCTGTCGCAGCCGGCGGCATCGGAGCGGCTGAAGCGGCTGGAGGAGCGTGGTGTGATTGCCGCTTATCGCGCCGTCATCGATCCCGCTGCCGTCGGGCTCGGCATGATGGCGGTCATCCGGCTGCGCACGACGCATGAGCATATCCGGCCCTATCTCAAGCAGTTTTCGGAAATGCCCGAAATTATCGAGGTGCTGAGGCTGACGGGCGAGGATTGCTTTTTGCTCAAGGTTCTCGTGCCGACACCATCAGACCTTGAAACCATCGTCGATTCCATTGCCCGCCATGGTGCGGTGACGACATCGCTGGTGCTGCGGAACGAACCTGTAAAGGCGGTAGGCCGCGATCTCATTCGCAAGGCGGCCGCACGCTGAAAGAAATAGTCCAACCTCAGAACGGCAGCTTGAAACCGGGCGGGATCGGCAGACCGGCGGTCAGCTCGCGGGTCTTTTCGGCGGCGATCGCCTCAGCCTTTTCCTGAGCATCCTTGTTGGCGGCGACGATCAGGTCTTCGAGGATTTCGACATCGTCTTCCTTGAAGAGCGAGGGATCGATCTTGAGGCCGACCATCAGGCCCTTGCCGTTGACGGTGACGGTGACGAGGCCGCCGCCGGCCTTGCCTTCGACGCGAATGTCGGCGATCTCCGACTGCATCTTCTCCATCTTCGCCTGCATTTCCTTCACTTTGCCCATCATGCCCATGATGTCGCGCATCGTCTTTGGTCCTTCTTCTCCAAGTCTCTCTTTAAGCGGCAGGATATGTCGTCATGGTCGTCAACCGCTTCAAGCCGAAGCGGTTCCGTCAGCATTCATCCTAGCCTTAGAATTCGATGTCGTCGCCGGGTAGAATATCGCCATCGACGGATTCGGCGATTGCCGGCGGAGCCGCCGCTTCGTCCTCTTCGTCCGTCTCGGGCGCCCGCACCCGCACATCGATGATCTTTGCGCCCGGAAATTGCGCCAGGATCGCCGCGACATCGGGGTCCTGCCGTGCATCGGCGACGCGCTGCTTCTGGGCGTTCGCTTCTGCTTCGACAAGCGTCGGCTGGCCCTCCTCGCGGCTGAGGCTGACGATCCAGTGAATACCGGTCCATTCCTTCAGCTTGACGGCAAGCTCATTCAGCAGAGTGCCGGGAGCGCCCGGTGCCAGGCTGACATCGAGCCGGCCCGGCTCCAGCCTGACAGGGCGCACGAAGGTACGCACCAGCGCCTTCATCTTCGGATCGCGCTTCTGGCTCGCAAGTTCGGCGATATCGGCCATCGAATTGACCGGTACGAGCGGCTTCGGCGCTTCAACCGGTTTCTGCTCGATGCGGCCGACAGGCTGCACGTCCGGCTGTGTATTCGGAACGGAGCGCAGCATAGCGACCGGTGCGGAAGGCGTAGGTCTTGGCGCTGGCGTTTCCACGGCACGCGCCATGGCATTGCCCTGATAGGACACTGCTCCGCCGCCACTGCCGCCGCTCGTAGACGACGAGGGGCGGGAGCCGCCATTACCGTCGGAAAATTCGGCAAGCCTGCGCGCGGCATCTTCCGGTGCCGGCAGATGAGCGGCATGGGCCAGCCGGATCAGCACCATTTCGGCGGCGCCGGCCGTGCGCGAGGCATTTTCCGTCTCGGCAATGCCCTTGAGAAGCATCTGCCAGATACGGGAAAGTGCCGTCACCGCCACGCCTTGCGCGAATTCCGCCGCTTTCGTGCGCTCGACTTCGCTGAGCGACGGATCGTCGGCGGCATCGGGCACATATTTGAGGCGGGTCACGAGATGGGTGAAATCAGCAAGGTCGGTCAATACAACGACGGGATTTGCGCCGGCCTCGTACTGGCTGTTGAATTCGGCAAGTGCGGCCGAGACATCGCCTTTGACGACATGGCCGAAGAGATCGACGATGCGGGCGCGGTCGGCAAGCCCGAGCATGGCGCGCACGGCATCGGCGGCAACGAAGCCGCTGCCATGGGCGATCGCCTGATCGAGCAGCGACAGGCCGTCGCGCGCCGAACCTTCGGCGGCACGCGCGATCATGGCGAGCGCTTCCGGCTCGGCCTCGATGCCTTCCTTGCTGGCAATGGTGGTGAAGAGCCCGACGAGATCGGAGGCGCTGATACGGCGCAAGTCGAAGCGCTGACAGCGCGACAGCACCGTGATCGGCACTTTACGGATTTCGGTGGTGGCGAAAATGAACTTCACATGCTCGGGCGGCTCTTCGAGCGTCTTCAACAGCCCGTTGAAGGCGGCCGTCGACAGCATGTGCACTTCATCGATGATGTAGACCTTGTAGCGCGCCGAGACCGGGCGGTAGCGCACCTGCTCGATGATCTCTCTTATATCGTCGATACCGGTGTGCGAGGCGGCGTCCATCTCGATGACGTCGACGTGCCGGCCTTCCATGATCGCTTGGCAATGGTCGCCCGGCTCGCGCAGGTCGATGGTGGGCCGATCGATGTCAGCGGTCTTGTAGTTGAGGGCGCGGGCAAGGATGCGGGCGGTCGTGGTCTTGCCGACGCCGCGCACGCCGGTCAGCATATAGGCCTGGGCGATGCGGCCGGTCTCGAACGCGTTGGTCAGCGTGCGAACCATCGGCTCCTGGCCGACCATCAGATCCGTGAAGTCTTTGGGTCTGTATTTGCGGGCCAGCACCCGGTAGCCGGTGCCGGTCGAAGCGGCATCTTTTGCTTGTCGCTCGGTGTCGCTCATCGCCCTGCTTATTGCCCGGTGCCCTGCTTGTCGCCCGGAAAGCCGGGTCCTGCTTTCGGAAAGGGTGGGAGGCTGGCACGAATGACCCGTGCCGGGCTCGTTAGGGCTGCTTCCTTCCGGACCTGACCCGGTTGGCGAGTGGCTCGTCCACCACCAACCTCCCGGATGCACATATCGGCAATATCGTCATCAAAAGCAAGCCAAGGTCAAAAAAAACTGCTAAACATTTGATAAAACAATGGAGGATGCCCCCTTGAAGGAGTTTACGCTCGACGATCGTCTTGCGAATGACAGCGTTTCCGTCACCATAACCGGCCTTTGCGACGTCAGGCTGATGAAGGATCGCCGCTGGCCATGGCTCGTGCTCATCCCGCGCCGGCCCGGCAAATCGGAGGTCTTCGAGCTGACTCCGCTCGACCGGATTTTGCTGACCTTCGAAACGGATAAGGTCGCAAGCACCCTGAAGACGGTGACGGGTGCGACAAAAATCAATGTCGGGGCACTTGGAAATATCGTCCGTCAGCTGCATGTTCATGTCATCGCGCGGTTCGAAGGTGATGCCAACTGGCCAGGCCCCGTCTGGGGCTACGGCAAGGCGGAACCCTATTCGGACGAAGACATGAACAGCCTCATAGCCAAGTTGCGGGAAACGCTTTCACAATGAGCCATTCCATCTTTTCCTCGGATGCGCCCCATCCGGAAGCCAGCAGTCTCACCGCTTTTGCGGAAAACCAGCTCAACCGGGATGCCGAGCATCGCGACGAGGAATCGATCAAACATGCGCTCGCCAAGGAAGGCACGCACATCCTGGCCTTCGCCCAGGATCGGCTTGTCCTGAAGCATGATGGCCAGGTGCTGGACCCGCTGTTTGCCCGCTATGAGTTGAACGACCTCGATCCGAATTGGGATGAGGCCGTTCTCCTCGGCTATCGCAAGACCGGCGAGCCGCGGCTTGCCGTGCCTGTGCGCGTCAATCCAGACGAGCTTGCCAGCCAGTACAAACCGGCTGATATGCGCGCGCTCTGGCGCGATCTTCTGCTGGAAGGCGAAATCCTCGGCGAAGCCGCGCAGGGCATGAGCCTCATTCGCTGGAATGGCGACAACCGTTTCTGCGGTCGGTGCGGTTCCGTCATGGAAAGCCGCATCGGGGGCTACAAGCGGGTCTGCACGGCCTGCGAACATGTGATCTTCCCGCGCACCGATCCGGTCGTCATCATGCTCACGATCGACGAGGAGCGGAATCGCTGCCTGCTTGGCCGCAGCCATCATTTCGCGCCAGGCATGTATTCCTGTCTCGCCGGCTTCGTCGAGCCGGGCGAAACCATCGAGAATGCAGTGCGCCGCGAAACACTCGAGGAATCCGGTATTCATATCGGCCGCGTGCGCTATCACGCCTCGCAGCCCTGGCCCATGCCGCATTCCCTCATGATCGGCTGCTATGCCGAGGCCAAGTCGACGGACATTCATATGGACGAGGCCGAGCTTGAGGATTGCCGCTGGTTTACTCCGGAAGAGACGCTCGCCATGCTCGATCGCGTCTCGGCCTCCGGCAACACATCTCCGCCCAAGGGCGCCATCGCCCATCGCCTGATGCGCGATTGGGTGGAATGGAAGCGCTAGGACTATTGTGCCATGGCTCGCTCGGAACGCTTGCTGACGCTGTTGCAGACGCTGCGGCGCTATCGTCGTCCGGTGAGCGGTGCCGTTCTAGCCGAGGAAACCGGCGTCAGCCTGCGCACGCTCTATCGCGATATCGCCAGCCTGCAGTCGCAGGGTGCGATGATCGAGGGCGAACCGGGGATCGGCTATGTCCTGAAGCCCGGCTTCATGCTGCCGCCGATGATGTTTTCGCAGGATGAGATCGAGGCGCTGGTGCTGGGATCGCGATGGGTAGCCCGCGCTACCGATTCGCGATTGGCGGCAGCCGGCGCCGACGCGCTTGCCAAGATCGCCGCCGTGCTGCCCGCCGACCTTCGCGATGAGGTCGACCAGGCGGCAGTGGTCGTTGCCACGCGCCGTGTCACGGAAGACAAGGCCGATCTTTCCCTCATGCGCAAGGCGATCCGCACGGAGCGCATGGTGCAGTTGACCTATGGCGATGTGAACGGCGCCATTTCCACTCGGCGTATCTGGCCCTTCGCGCTCGGCTATTTCGACAATGCCCGCATCATCATGGCCTGGTGCGAGCTGCGTCAGGATTTCCGCCATTTCCGCGCCGACCGCATCGTCGATTTTGCGGTGCTGGAGGCGCGCTATCCGCGCCGGCGTGTCGCGCTTGCCAGGGAATGGCATGCCCGTGAGGGCATGGTCCACAATTGATCCGCCAAAGCATGTCGCGCAAGAGTGTGCAGCGTTTTGCGACAACGACATGCGTAAAATCAAAGACCCAAAGCACAGGAGGCGAATCCTAGAGATCGCGACCCGCTTCAGTGTGATGCTACTGCCAGAAACTGTCAGTAGATACGGCTATGATGGGTCCATCCAATCAGGAAGGAGGACCGATCATGGCAGGCAACGTTTCCATCATTTCGCAACATGTGCATCGCGGCGGCGTCGAGGCGCTTGAAGGCAAGCATCAGTCATGGCCGGCCCGTCTCTCTGAGCTCGCGCTTGGCTATTTCAGCCGCCGCTGGAATCGTCTCGATATCGAGGAAGCGCCGAGTTCCGTGATGCGGGATCTCGGTTTTCTCGATGGCCGTGCACCTTACCGCGAGGAAGAGCGGATGCATTAGAGCAGTTCCAGGAAAGCTGCGCGGCAGTTTTCCGTCAGGAATTGCGGGAAATAAAGAGGTAGGGCGGTTCGGAGATTCCGCGAAAGACTGAACCGCCCCGGAGCATCCCACGCGAAGTTCGCCGCGACTTTGCGATAACGATATCGGTAAAATCGGAAATTCAAGCGCAAGACACTGATCCGAAGGCTGCAGCAGGCTTCGGAAACGTGGCTTCGCACGCACTCATCATGACAGACAAAGCCATCCTCGGCGGGCTGAGCTCCGTCCGCCGGGCTACAGCCGCATGCCCTTAAATCCATCAAAACAAGAGGACTATTCAGATGACCAGCCCCAACCTCATCATCTTCTATGTTAAGGACCCCAGCGAAAGTACGCCGTTCTACCGCGATCTCTTCGGCCGTGAGCCGGCATTCGCGTCGCCGAACTTCGTGGCTTTCGCGCTCGACAACGGCCTAAGTCTCGGCCTCTGGCGCCGAAGCAGCGTCGAACCCCAGCCCTCCGCCATCGGCAATCGCGGCGAACTGGGCTTCATGGTCGAAGGCGCTGGCGCCGTCGAGCAGCACTATAGGGATTGGAAGGCACGCGGCCTGCCGATCGCGCAGGAGTTGACGACGATGGATTTCGGCCCAACCTTCGTCGTGCTCGATCCGGACGGACATCGGCTGCGCGTTTGTGAGCCGGATAAGTGACTCTCTGCCCTGCTTGCCCCTCACCCTAGCTCTCTCCGCTCGCGGCAGGGCTATCGCATATGGAGGCGGATGAGCACCATAAGCTCCTTCTCCCCTTTGGGAGAAGGGGACCGGCCTTCGGCAAGCTCAGGAGACCGGATGAGGGGCTTGAGAGGATAGGCAAAGACTATTTCATAATAGCGGCTTGCGGAGCCTCCCGCCCTTCGTTGGTGTTGACTTCCAACATTTGCAAAAGACACTGATCAATGCACCCAAAGCCACCGGAGGGCCAATTGCTCCATCATATTTCATTCGGTGTATCCGATATCGAGAAAGCCGCTGCTTTCTACGACGCGGCTTTCGCGCCGCTCGGCTATGTCAGGGTTTGGGAAGACTTGACCCCCGGCGATCCCGATCAAGCCATTGGATATGGTCCCGCGGGTGGGGGTGACAAGTTCGCCATCAAATTGCGCGCTGGCGAGGCTCGTGCGCCAGGCGCGGGCTTCCACCTCGCCTTCGCCGCGGCAAGTCGCGAGGCCGTCGCTCTTTTTCACGAAGCCGCGCTCGCTCACGGCGGAAGGGACAATGGACCGCCGGGTTTTCGGCCTCATTATGGCCCGAGCTACTTTGCAGCTTTCGTCATCGATCCCGACGGACATCGAATCGAGGTCGTTACCAAGGTCGAAGGATAACAGCCGGATAGAAGTCCTGGTGGTTCGG
>NZ_JBXSOQ010000020.1:0-57947 GCF_057784475.1 Martinezella sp. CNPSo 3795
CGACCAGACCGAAGCGATGACCATGGCAGACAAGATCGTCGTGCTCAACGGCGGAAAGGTCGAACAGTTCGGACCTCCGCTGGAGCTTTACCGCAATCCGGCAAACACGTTCGTCGCGGGATTCATAGGATCTCCGGAAATCAACCTTTTTCAGGCCGAGGTCAGGGGAAGCTCCGCCGTCACCGCGGACGGGACGTCGTTCCCGCTGGCGCAAGGATTGGCTCCAGACACGAAAATCACCTACGGGATCCGACCGCAGCACATAACTCTTGCTTCGGCCGGAGTGAAGGGCGTGGTCTTGCTTGTCGAACCCACCGGAGAGGAACAGGAAATCGTGGTAAGAGTGGGCAACACGGATATCCAGGCGATCGTTCCTTCCAAAAGCAGGGTCGCCGTCGGGGATATCGTCCAGCTCGGCATCGACCCAGACAAGGTTCTTACCTTCAATGCATCGACGGGTGCCAGGCTCAACTAGCGCATTGGTATGGTCCGGTAGCACTTGCTGATCGGGCAGCCAAACCTGTCTCACTAAAATCCGACCGGTCCTGCCGCGGGTGTTCGCGATCGGCTCGGCGGCTTTCGCGGAAGTCGATCGACAATCGGTCTTCAGCGGCCTGATTGTGCCGACATGCTTGGCAGTGGTGTTCGTTCCGCCTTTCTACATTGTCCTGCAACGCATGGGGGAATATCGTAAGCGGCCACAGAGTGGGGCAATGGCGCCACAGGCCGGCGAGTGAGCAGGCTTGGCTGTCTTGGGAGGAACCATGCTGAGCTCAATTGCGTGCTGGCTGGAGACGGTGGATCCAGGATGCCACCGTCGAATCAAAGGGACCCGGCTTGTTACCGCCTTCGGCATCGCGGCGCTTGCGGGGGCGCACTACGCGAGCACCTATTCTGTTCCTAAAGGCAATGCCTTGGGCGTTCTCGCCGCGGGATTTGCCCTCTGGGGCAGTGTTTCAGAAGCGCGCGCCACTCGGCTTGAATCGACGAGAGATCTGCTTCTCCTAGCGGTGGCTGCAGTAAGTGGCGCGATCGTCACGGCAGCCACCGTTCCGGCGGTGAATTCCTTGATGCCGTCGATTTCGGAGATCGTGCTCGTGCTGGGGGCCTTTCTCGTCGGCTATCTTCGGCGACTTGGAACCACCGGTGCGGGCATGGGCTCCCAGTTCTTCATTGGCCAGCTTCTCGCCTATAACGCCGGCCTCACCAAAGACGACATAGGTCTGATACTGGTATCTGGAGCGATCGCGGCCGTCGCCTCCATCATGCCAAGGATTCTGAGCGGACCGTCCGAACATCCGGCGGCTCCGATGTCCGTGCCGGTGGTTCTACCAAGCCGGTTTTCACCCGAGCTGGCCATGGGACTTCAGGCCGGCGCCGCCGCTCTCGCTGTCGTTATCCTGAGCGCCTTCCTCGGGCTCGAGGAGTCGATCTGGGCGGTGACGGCGGGCGCATATGTCGTGGCAGGATCGATGTCGGGAACGATGGATCGTGCTCGTCGGCGGATCCTTGGCACAGCAGTGGGTGTTCCGATCGGCCTTGCGATGCTGCCTGCCGCGATGGACTATCCGCTCGTGATCTGGGGGACCGCTGCCGTCGCTATGGTAATCTATGCAATGGCGCTGCCGGAACGGTATGACATCGCGTGCGGCGCTTACGCCTATACGTTGGTTGTGACGTTGGCGGCCACCGGAGAGCACTCCTATACTCTTCTCGCCGCCCGGCTATGGGAGACAGCGTTGGGGGCTTTGGCTGGTCTACTCGCCGCCGCCATCGTGTTCCCGTTAAGAACTACGAAGGCGGACTTGAGATACCGCATCTGAGGCTCGCCCGGGCGACCAGGAGAAGCCCCACAAACGTCCGCGATGCTTGATCGGGTCAGCCCCGCTTTGCAGCGACCCTCTCGACCAGGCGTCGCCTGGTCGTGCACCCGAAACCCAGCGATGTTCTTGAAGGCCTCTCGGAACACGCCGTCACCAGCACCGCCGTCGTCAAGGGGAAATCTGTCAAACGGCGGTTGCCGCCCCTCTAAGAAGAGTCCCGGCCGCTCGGTCTGTAATATTGCGGGTAAAGCCTTTGACAGGCCTTCGACAAACGGCGTCGGACGAACGTACATCATTTGTTACTTCGCATCTGCGGTAATTGTCATACGATTTAAAACGCTAAATAACCACAAAAATCAGTTGCTTGCTCGAACTTTCTCGACTACGTTTTTTACAGAAGGGTTCCGAAATAACCGGCCCTTGCCGACGATACTCAGCGGTCGCTTGACCTTGCTTGAGGGAGGATGATGACGTTGTTTGTCCGACTTCGTTTCTTCGCATCGGTGCAGCGAGTGCGTGATCTCGTCTCGATCCGATACCGACCTACGACGGCGATCTGACGCGTCGTAAACCCTTTGTTCCATTTTTCTAAGATGGCGCTCCCGTGTGGCGCGCCCGAGGTTTGTTATGCAAAAGCAAGCTGTCGTATTCAATGGTGAGGAAGTTGGGATCGCGGTCCCTGTCGAAAATCGCCTCAAATTTATCGCTGTCCGCTTCAATGTCATCGACTTGGACAACAGGCTCTTCGACACGGTTACCGAAATCCGGCGCGCCATTACAGAGCATCTCGTGTCCAGCGGTCCTGCGCTCACCTCTCACTGAGTGGCATAAACTCTGGTCACCATTCCCAAGGCGGACTTCGAACGCCTCCAAATACGCTTTCCCGAACGACGATAGCGGGAGCATGGAGATCACGCTGACCATGGAAGGGAGCGGATATCCTCCCCACCGTGGCGGATAACGGGGCAGGGAGCCCGCCCGACCTTGGCGGCGGGATCGGATCGAAACCCGCCAGACTGACGGCGGCTCAGTTTCGATGGGGAGGTGATCCCATAGCCTCGGAGAAGGGGTGCCGTGTCGACGGCGAGCTGAGGCAGCCGACGAGAAATCGCAGGCTTTGTTCGATTTATCGAATATGGTTGTCGGTGCAGGGATTCGAACCCCGCGTCACAGCTCGAAGGCTGGAAGCAACCTCGGATACCCGAGGGATGGGAGAGCGCCACGCTCCGATTACGCTTCATGGCCCCTGCGATTGTTCCTGATAGGATGGCCTTGGGGCAACATTGACGATTGCCTCCACACATCTCGGACGCCGTCTTGGGTAGTTCGAGCGACTTATCGTCGTTACCGAGTTCCTGAATGCGCTAACGCAGGCAACCCTCGGCGGTGTCGAACTCCCGGGTGCATAGAATATCTCGATCCCATCTTCGAAGTTGGCTGAATGCCGAATCCGCCAGTACGTGAAGCCGTCTGTCGATCATTTTCTCGGTTCCATAGATCAACGATATGCCGCGTGAGGGAATCGCGTGGTCGTCGGTTCGAATCCGTTCAAGGCGTGCGTGTACATCATCCTCCAATCAGATGGCTCGATCTTGATCTGTTGCGTCGACACAACGGCCGCATAGCGCTGACCGGCGCTGGCGCAATTTACAATCAAGAGCTTGCAGGCTTGCTGGAAAAAGCTCGCGCGGGAGAGCAGCGTGCGATCGAAGCTGGCAAAAAGGAACGCGGATTATCGAACGCGCCTTAGCCGTTGGCTTTCAACGGAGGCTTTTTGAAAGCTGACGCGATTAGCTCGTCGAGAAATTCGAGGTCTGCCGCCAATCGCCGCTCACTGTGCTTGAGAGCCCAGACCTGCATCCCGCTGACGCATTGCATGGCGTCGCTGGTTATCTTCCGGCGCTGCTCAAGCAAGTTCGCTGTCGCCTCGCGACGCTTGATAAGCGTATCATGAAGCCATTTTTGATCGTATCCTTCTGCAACGCTAATGCCCAGGTCAAACGGATCATATCGAAACCAGACCTCTTCTAGGAGTTGCCGACGAAGGTCCTGCAACACTGCGCGACCTTCTTGGGTGATCTCGAATATCTGCCGTGCCGGTCGGTTGCCCTCCGACTGCCGGTCGATCTCCCGCAGCAATCCTTCCGACGCCAGCCGGCCTATCGCGCCGTAGACCGCTCCGACCGTTATATCCGTCCAGAGCGGCATGCGCTTGCGTTCGGCTTCTTTCCTTAAGTGGTGACCATGGGTCGGGCCGATTTCCTCGAAACATGAAAGAATGAAAAAGCGGATGGATGACATATTGCTCTCGCGCGAGTAGTTTCGTAGGATGTCGATATCAGAGGAATGTAACGCTAATCGAGGGTATTATGAAAGCGGTTATTGTCGATGCGGCTGGCGATCCCAAAGATGTGGTCAAACTCGGTGATGTCGACGAACCCATCGCCAAGTCAGGCGAGGCGATCGTTCGGGTAACGAAAAGGGTTGTTCATGCCGCCGATCACCAAGCGGTTCGTGGCTTCCTTCCCCGGCAGTTCTTTTCAGAACAGGGCATTCCCGGCATTGACGGGGTCGGGGTGATCGAAAGTTTTGGTGAGCGAGCGCTGGCCGACCAACAGTTCTCGGTCGGTTCCCGAGTCGGCTTCTACCCGACGCGCGGCACATGGGCGGAACGGGTCGCAATGCCGCTCGGCACGTTGGTCCAATTACCAGACGATATCGGCGATGCGGTTCTCAGCCAGCTGCTCACCAACGGCATGGCCGCCTTGCTGCTATTGCGCACTGCGGTCCAGGCGAACGGCGAGATGGGAAAAGACAGACCCATCCTCGTTTCCGCCGCAACCTCGACCGTCGGCCGAATCTTCATAACGCTTGCCGCAATCCAGAACCGCAAGGTCATCGGACTCGTCAGGCGCAATGATGCCGTCGATGCAATCCAGCAGGATTTTCCAGGCATGCCTGCGATCAACACCAGCGTGAGCGACTGGCAGGACACGCTTAAGGCTGCCGCTGGCGGCGATATCGGTGTTGTTGTCGATCCCGTCGGGGGCGCGCTGCTGCCCGCATTGCTGGGCGTACTTGCTCCAGGCGGCACCGCCATTGTCTATGGTGGGCTTGATCCCCGTCCATCGCCGATCTCGACGCTGCTCATCACAGCCCGCGGCCTTACTATAAAAGGGCTTTCGTCCGCAGGACTGGCCTCTGCCATGCCGGCTGCAGACCGTGCGGCGTGTTTCAAAGAGATCTTCGAGGCGGCACGACAGAGTCCGCATATTTTTGATGTCGAAACCGAGTATCCTCTGGCTGAAG
This sequence comes from Martinezella sp. CNPSo 3795, assembly GCF_057784475.1. Lineage (NCBI taxonomy): Bacteria > Pseudomonadati > Pseudomonadota > Alphaproteobacteria > Hyphomicrobiales > Rhizobiaceae > Martinezella > Martinezella sp. CNPSo 3795. The sequence goes on from NZ_JBXSOQ010000020.1 coordinate 5,133, forward strand.
CCGCACGAGCCGTTGAACTCTCCGAGCTTGGTCCCAGGCGTGGGGCGATCATACTCACGTCCTGACCGGCTTTGGCTGACGATATCCGACGACTGGAGGCATCATGACACATTTCCTGATTGGCATGAGTGGCGGGCTTTTCCGCTTCGAACGGGATAGCCAAAAGCTCGAGGCGCTTATGCCGGCCACGCAACCGACCGCGGTTGCGATCGATCCCAGCGAACCAGCGATCATCTATTGCGCTACCTACAATCGCGGTCTTTGGCGAAGCGATGACACGGGGCGCACCTGGCTTCCGGTTGGGACGCCGCAAAGCTATTACGGCCCAGAGGTCGATGGCGCATTGCCCGAACGCGAGACGACTTTTGTCAGTGTCGATCCGCAGAAAAATCATGACGGCCGGCATCCTGTCTGGGTCGGGACAGAACCCAGCAAGCTCTATCGCTCGGACGACCACGGCCTAACCTTTCAGCTTGTCAACGCATTGGACAGTCTGCCCTCCCGACGTAGCTGGGCCTATCCGCCGCGGCCGGCGACGCACCATGTGCGATGGATCGCACACGGTGAACGCGGACAGATCTACCTATCAATCGAATTTGGCGCCTTTCTTCGCAGCATGGATGGCGGCGAAACCTTCGAGGATCGCCGTTCTGACAGTCCGCTTGATACCCACGTCTTGCTAACCCATCCGCTGGCACCGCGAAGGATCTACGGCGCGCTTGGAGATGGACTTATGATGCCGGGCCGGTCCTTCGGCGAAAGCCTGGATGGCGGCGAGTCCTGGAACTACGTCAGCCGCGGTCTCGAGGAAATGGTCTACCTCTATGGAATGTCGATTAACCCGTCGGATCCTGACGACATTCGCGTTGCCGCATCGCCCAGTCCGGGCATGGCACACGGCCGCGACTGGAAGGCGCAACTTCACGACAGCCAGAATGATCGCCAAGCCACGTTCAGCCGACATCCCTCAGCTGGACCCTCTTCGATCTTCAAACGTGTCGGCCAGGTTTGGAAGGAGGACGCCATCGGCTTTCCCCGCGACCACAGTCTCGTTCCGGTCCTGACAGCTGACCTGCATAGGCCAGGATACTGGTTTGCCCTTTCGAACCTTGGCCTGTTCGAGCAGGTGCCGGGTGAGGAGGGTTGGCAGCTTATCGCAAACGATCCGGCATGGGAAAACATGCACCCGATGAGTTTGCTGCCACTTGGTTGAGTGCTTCTTCAGAGAAGACTTGCAACCGCGAGATAATTGCCGGGGCCAGCACCGGTAAGCCCAATACATGCAACTTAGGAAACACCGCCATGGATAGTAATATATCTTTGAGCAATCACGATATAATCGAAATCGTTCGCTCCTACTACAGCGCCGTCGATTCGCGAGATCCTGATCGTTTGGCCGCCCTCTATCTGGATGCGCCGACGACTACTCTGAAGTTCAATGCTGACCCGGCTATTGTGACCGTGGAAGCGATCAGAGCATTTACAGCCGGGTTCTCTCTGGCAGTCGCAGGCATTCACCACACGATGATCGAGATTTGGAAAACGCCTTTGCTCGGCAACATCGTCCCGGTCGATCTTGAGCCTTCACGCGAGCACGCTGTGACCGTAGCCTCGACTGCCCTTCCGATCTTCTCGTTTACAAAAGGCTCGGACGATATCGCTTTGCCGGCGACATCGATCTTCACCATGAACTGCACCCCGTTCTGACCGGACAGTCGGCATAAGCAGAAAGGCTCAAGCACAGGCTTGAGGACATGCTTATGTCTAACGAGTATCGACACGTTGAACTGCTGACGGGTGATGTCCGGCGCAGACGGTGGACAACCGAGCAAAAGCTGACAATCATCGAGCAGAGTTTCGAACCAGGCGAGACGGTATCTTCCACCGCTCGCCGCCATGGCGTTGCGCCCAATCTGCTTTACCGGTGGCGCAGGCTCTTGAGCGAGGGAGGTGCTGCAGCCGTGGATTCTGACGAGCCGGTTGTGGGCAATTCGGAAGTGAAGAAGCTGGAGGACCGCGTCCGCGAGCTGGAGCGCATGCTCGGCCGCAAAACGATGGAGGTCGAAATCCTCCGCGAAGCACTTTCGAAAGCAGACTCAAAAAAACGGATATCGCGGCCGATCTTGTTGCCGAAGGACGGTTCCCGATGAAGACCGTCGCAGACACGCTGGGCGTCTCCCGCTCCAACCTCGTTGAGCGGCTAAAAGGCAGATCAAAGCCGCGCGGGCCCTATCACAAGGCCGAGGATACAGAGCTTCTGCCCGCCATTCGCAGGCTGGTTGATCAAAGGCCAACCTATGGCTATCGGCGGATCGCCGCGCTCCTCAATCGCGAAAGGCGAGCCGCCGATAAGCCTGTCGTCAACGCCAAGCGGGTTCATCGCATCATGGGCAACCACGCGATGTTGCTGGAGAAGCATACGGCCGTTCGCAAGGGCCGCATCCATGACGGCAAGGTCATGGTCATGCGCTCGAACCTGCGCTGGTGCTCGGATGGACTGGAGTTTAACTGCTGGAATGGCGAAGTCGTTCGTCTCGCCTTCATCATCGACGCCTTCGATCGCGAAATCATCGCCTGGGCGGCGGTCGCCAATGCAGGCATCTCCGGCTCAGACGTGCGCGACATGATGCTGGAGGCGGTCGAAAAACGCTTCGGCGCAACCCGAGCCCCGCATGCTATCGAGCACCTCTCGGATAATGGCTCGGCCTATACCGCACGGGAGACACGGATGTTTGCCCAGGCGCTCAATCTGACGCCCTGCTTCACGCCGGTGGCCAGCCCCCAGTCGAACGGCATGTCCGAGGCATTCGTGAAAACTCTGAAACGGGATTACATCCGCCTATCAGCTCTACCGGACTCCGAAACGACGCTCCGGCTCATCGACGGATGGATTGAAGATTACAACGAAATCCATCCCCATTCCGCGCTCAAGATGGCTTCCCCACGGCAGTTCATCAGGGCTAAATCAAACTAGCCGACATGTCCGGTGAAACGGGGAGCACTCCACACCATTGACACCGAAACGAAGAAGTTCATCTCGGTGCACAACATGTTTGACATCGGCAAGATCTATGCCGCGTTGAACAATTAACTCTGACACATCTCTTGCTGGCGAACATTTCCGACCGGACTTTCTGCAACGAAAGCCCGGTCGCTGTCAGTTATGCGCCACGTGGTGCAAACCGTTGCGTCGGGGCGACCTTCCCATCACCCGCTTGAAGGCGGTGCTGAACGCGCTTTCCGACTCGTAGCCGAGCGAAAATGCAATCGCGGAAATCGGCTCGTCGGACTGCGACAGACGATCACCGGCGAGCAACATCCGCCATCGCGTCAGATAGTCGATCGGTGCTGTTCCTACGGTTTCCTTGAAACGCTGGGCGAAAGCTGACCGGGACATTCCAGTCAGTTCGCCAAGTTCCTGCACTGTCCACGACCGGGCAGGGTTCTGGTGCATCGCGATCAACGCCGTGCTGACATTCTTGTCGGCCAGTGCGGACAGCAGGCCGACGCCACCCTGGCCGAGGTTGCGGCGCAGCGCCTGAAGAAGGATCATGTGCGCAAGGTGTTGCAACACCAGGACCGTGCCCGCCGTCGGCGAGCGCAACTCCTCCATCATCTGTTCGACCAGCCAACGCAATGGCGTGTGCTCCGTGCCGTTGCGGATGTGGACGATATGCGGAAGCAGGCTCAAGAGGATGCCAATCTGCTGCTCCGAGACGGAAAACCGGCTGCTGACGATGAACGTCCGACCACCGCCATTCAACTGAATGATACCGCCGTTTTCGGCGCCGCTGAACACCGTCTCGGCCAGAATGGACTTTAGCCCAGGCTCGCTTGCGAGCTGGAAGGTCTGGCCGCGGGGAAGGACGAAGCAGTCGCCGGCATGCAATTGCACCGGCTTTGCAACGCCTGTTACCGAAACCCAGCAACTGCCGACCACCACGGCCGCACTTTTGATTGTTCCCTGCTGATCAGGAAAATCGATTGCCCAATCGCCGCCTGCGTCAAAGCCGGCCGACATATAGTTCACCGGCTTCAATAGGGACAGCAGATCGGAGAGTGGATCCATTGGCGCCTCGGACAATCGAAAGTAAAATCGCTGAACTTCTTTTAAATCGTCTACCATCGGAGGGATAGGTCCTTGTCAATTTTTTACGGAGAATGCGCCGGGAAAGCAGGTTGCGACGGCGCGCAATTTATCTTTTCGGATGATCCGCGCCGAGTGAACTGAAAAAGACCCCCATGGACGAAGGCGAACGAAACTTGGACGATCGAAAATGGATCGCCTCTGCCGGCCGTGCTTTGCTGCCGGCCTTGTTGCATTCGGCCGCTCTTATGGATCGGCCCAAGCGACCGAACAGAGGAGTGATCCATGACTACGATCGAGCCCGCCGCCGGGAAGCCCGGCACCTTCATGCTTGGTGGTCGCGAGGTCAGCCGCATGGGCTACGGCGCGATGCAGGTTGCAGGCCCAGGCGTCTTCGGCCCGCCTCGCGACCATGGTGCCGCGATATCGGTCTTGAAGGTGGCCGTGGCATCAGGTGTCAATCACATCGATACGAGCGATTTCTACGGGCCACATGTCGTAAACAAGCTGATCAACGAGGCCCTTTCGCCCTATCCGGCTGGCCTGACCATCGTCACGAAAGTCGGCGCTATCAGGGGCGATGATGGCTCCTGGCAGAAGGCGGCGGAGCCGGATGAGCTGCGGGCCTCTGTCGAAGACAATCTGAGGAACCTCGGCATCGATCATCTCGAAGTCGTCAATTTGCGGGTCCATCCGGACGATCAGGCAAAGGGCAACCACTCGGTGGCAAGAAGCTTCGGCGCGCTTGCTGCCATGCGCGAAGAAGGACTGATCAAACATCTTGGTATCAGCGGCGCCACGCTGCCGCAGGTCTCGGAAGCGCGATCGATCGCGCCGGTCGTCTGCGTCCAAAACGAGTACAATCTTGCCCATCGCGACGACGACGAACTGATCGACAGTCTTGCAGAAGACGGGGTCGCTTACGTCCCGTTCTTCCCACTCGGTGGGTTCAACCCGCTTCAATCGGAAAGCCTCTCCAAGGTCGCCGGACGTCTCGGGGCCAGTCCATTGCAGGTGGCCCTCGCCTGGCTGCTGCAGCGCTCGCCCAACATATTGCTGATCCCGGGCACCTCTTCGGTCGCGCATTTACATGAGAACCTTGCCGCCGCCGCGCTCTCGCTGCCCGCCGATGCGGTAGCCGAGCTCGACACGATCGGCTCGAAGGTGGGCTAACCGCAAGAGGTCGCCGTCTAGGCTGTTTTCGATCTCGGTGGACGATGACCAAGGAAACTTGGACGATCTAACATAGATCGTATTTGTCCTCAGGACTATAAGCGATGCGTAGCTCTCGCGCGAGTAATCGCGCTAAGAGCGAACCAATAGTCACGAAACGATGGAAAAATTACTATGCGCGTTTTTGTTACCGGAGCGACCGGATTCGTCGGCTCCGCAGTCGTGAAAGACCTCCTCTCCGCCGGTCATGAAGTTCTCGGCCTGGTCAGATCCGACCGGTCCGCAGCTGAGCTCACGGCAGTTGGCGCAACGCCTCATCGCGGCGATATCGAGGACCTCGATAGCGTGGGGGCAGGCGCAATCGCAAGCGACGCTGTGATCCACACCGCGTTCAGCAACGATTTCTCGAAGTTCGTCGAGAACTGCGAAGCGGATCGCCGGCTGATCGAGGCCCTCGGTTCCGCCGTCGAAGGTACGTCGCGCCGCCTCGTCATTACCTCGGCCGTCGGCATTCTCCCCAAGAGCGTCAGGGTAACCGAGGACACGTTGCCGGAAACCGGCGGGTTCAACCCGCGCGCGGCGACGGAAGAAGCAACCGATGCGATCGTCCAGAAGGGAGTGCATGCTACGACCGTCCGTCTCGCATCGTCGGTCCATGGTGAGGGCGACCACGCTTTCGTGCCTATGCTGATCGAGATTGCGCGCAAGACTGGCGTTTCCGTATACATCGATGACGGTCAGAACAACTGGCCGGCCGTGCATCGGTTCGACGCGGCGGCGCTGTATCGCCTTGCGCTCGAGAAGGGTGAGTCAGGCCACCGCTATCACGCGGTTGCGGAAGAGAAGGTTCCCTTCAAGGACATCGCGACCGCGATCGGCCGCGGGCTGGGCGTGCCTGTTGTTTCCAAGTCGATGCCTGAAGCAGAGGCTCACTTCGGATGGTTTGCGAATTTCGTCGCCTTTGACCTCGATCCCTCGAGCGACCTCACGCAGGCGCGTCTGGGCTGGAAGCCGACGATGCCAACATTGCTATCGGACCTCGCAAGCGGCGCCTACTTCAAGCCGGCCGAAGACCCGAAAGCTTTGCGCGGATAACTCCCGCGCGGGTGAGGGAGGGCCGTTCCGAGAACCGCCCTCCCGCAAACCTGACGCAGTGTTCAATTCGAAAAAGCAAGATCCGGATCACTTCACAGATACGGACAACTATAGGGAGACAAGGGTGAAACAAATCTATCCCGATCTCTGGCAGACCCGCGCCGAGCATCCGTTCTCGGGGGTCAGTTCCCACGCATACCTGCTCATCCGTGAGACTGGCAACATCCTGTTCTACAGTTCTGGCGTCCCGGAGGACCTCGATCATATGGAGGCCCTTGGCGGTGTCGCTTACCACTGTATCAGCCACAGGGACGAGGTCGGGCCAGCCTTGCTCAAAATCAAGCAGCGGTTTGGTGCCAAACTCTGCTGCCACCTATTGGAGGCGAAGGCGGTAGACAGAGTGGCGGCCATCGATCACCTGTTCGAGGGAAGGGAAAATTTGCCCGGTGGCGTGGAGGTCATCCACACGCCTGGTCACACGGACGGTAGCGTCTGTTTTCTGGTGCCTTCCGGCGAAGAAACCTATCTGCTGACCGGGGACACTATCTATCGGCATGACGGCGCCTGGGAAACCCGCGTCAATCGGTTTGTTGGGGGCGGTTCGAGATTCGACCTCCGGGCAAGCCTTGCGCTTTTGGGCGAGCTGTCGCCAACCGTGGTCATTTCCAGCGCCTCGATGGGCGATGAGCCCTACAGGAAACTGACGCCTGACGAATGGCGCGCAGACATTGCCAACGTGCTGCGCAAGGTCTGATCGGTTTTCGTGATCGCCCCTGACCCCAGGTCGTTATCACTGCGACTGGCAGCAGGGACCGACTGCACATCGACCGAACGTGAGAAAACGAACCAGAACAGACGTAAACGACGACAGGGGATAGACATGCAAAAGCGCAAACTCGGCCAAGGCCTGGAAGTTTCGGCTTTGTCTCTGGGAACCATGGGATATGGCCAGGAACGAAACCTGCCGGACCGCGAGGACATGATCACACTGATCAGAACCGCCGTCGACCGTGGCATGGATATGTTCGACACGGCCGAGGTCTATGGCCCTTGGACGAATGAAGAGATGGTCGGCGAGGCGCTCGCCCCGGTCAGAGACAAGGTCAAGATCGCGACCAAGTTCGGCATGGACGTCGACCAGGATACGGGCGAGATCCGCATGGCGGCAAACAGCAAACCTACTCAGATCCGCCGGTCTGTCGAGGGAAGCTTGAAGCGGCTCAGGACCGACCACATCGACCTTCTCTACCAGCACCGCGTCGATCCGGAAGTGCCGATGGAGGATGTCGCGGGCGTTGTCAAAGACCTCATCAGTGAAGGTAAGGTGCTCTGGTTCGGCCTGTCCGAAGCAAGCGAGGAGTCCATCCGGCGCGCTCATGCGGTTCAACCGGTCGCTGCGCTCCAGAGTGAGTATTCGCTTTGGACCCGAGAGCCGGAGGCCGGAATTATCCCCACGCTCGAGGAACTGGGCATCGGATTTGTGACATACAGCCCGCTCGGCAAGGGATTTCTCACAGGCAAGATGGACAGCCGCACGAAGTTTGACCCGTCCGACCTTCGTGGCCATACGCCACGGTTTTCCGAAGAGGCACGCCAGGCAAACCAGAAGCTCGTCGACCTCATATACAAGATCGCCGAGAGGCGGAACGCCACGCCCGCACAGATTGCACTCGCTTGGCTTCTTGCGCAAAAGCCGTGGATCGTGCCGGTCTTCGGAACCCGGAAGCTGTCGCGTTTTGACGAGAATATCGCTGCAGTCGAGATCGAGCTTGAAAAGGCAGACTTCGATGAGATCGATCAGGCGGATATCCAGATCCAGGGTGCACGTTATCCCGAGGCCATGCTGAAGTTGACCGGTCTATGAACGCAGGCGTCGAGGAAGCAGGAAATCCCCTGAGCTCGCAAAGCTCCCTGATGCCTTCCGGACAATACCTGCCGATCGGCAAACGGTAGAGCCTCAAATTATGAGAGTCTAATAGCCTACTGGATGTCCGCTAATCGGTGAAGCCGATAGCGCATCATAGCTGCACGTCATCAAGTAGCATAACATCAAGGACGGAACATGCCTGACTCCAGACCACAAGATGCGCACCGCAACTTCGAAGACGCCTTTAACTCTGGCGACATCGAAGCACTGCTAGCGCTTTATACCGTCGACGCACGCCTCGTCTCCGATTCGGGGAGGGTAGCGATCGGTCCCGATGCGATACGCGAGGAGCTGGTAGGTTTATTCGCGATCAAAGGTCGGATGACCGTTCAAACTCTTTCGGCCGTTCAGGCCGGCGACATCGCCATGCTGCGCGCAGAATGGCTTCTCGACGGACTAGGTCCCGATGATCAGCCTGTCGCTCTAAGCGGAAAGACATCGGAGGTGGTCCTGCGACAGCCGGATGGGCAATGGCTCTACCTCATCGATAACCCGCATGGCTCGGAATAATTGAAGGGGTCACTCGGTTGCCGTTTTAGAAGTAAACACCGTCGGGCGACCGGTGACGTAAGGATGAAAATTGAGCGCACTTCGGTAGCAGCGCGGATATCCGATCAATCGTCATATCGAGTTCCATGCCAAAGAATTGGCGGTCCGGGCCGGCTAGAAACGCCCGGTAGCCTCCAGGACTTCTTGAGCCGAGCCCTTTATGTTCCATAAATTAGATTATCTGTTATTTAACCGGCTAAATATAAAATTCTGTTTCCGACTGCGACATGCCAATAATTTCAATGGCTTCACTTTGGAGAAGATCGGTAAGCGGCGTTTCCCTCGCACGTTGACTAAGCGCAACAGGCCGCTTCCTCAGCGCTCATGGTCGTCGGTCGGACGCTTCCGGGTAGTCCCTCGAAAATTCCCGCGCCGCCATCAAGACCGGCATAAGACCACGGCCAGCAACCGTAAGATAATATTCGACCCGGGGCGGCTGCTCACCAAAGTCGCGTCTTGCGACAAGGCCGTCGCACTCCAACTCCCGAAGGTGTTGTGTGAGCATTTTCTGAGAAATGTCTGGGATGTCTCGCATGAACTGTGACGCTCGCATCGATGGCTCGGCAAACAGCCGAAACAGGATGGGTAGCTTCCAACGACCAGTGATCATTCGAAGCACTCTGGTCACATGTGCAACCGATCCATCGGGGCCGAGACAAACCTCCCTTGGTTCTCGTTCGATAGGCACCTTAAAGTGCGTAATTGCCTCGTTCATCGTCTTGTCCCCTTATCAGTACATCGCAGTAAGATGGGGATTGCCAAGTGGATTTGAAACTTGATGGAAAAATTGCGCTTGTCACAGGAAGCAGCAAGGGTATCGGCGAAGGCGTTGCCAAAGGTCTGGCGCGTGAGGGCGCTATCGTCATCGTCCATGGCCGTAACAAAACGAGTACCGAAGAAGTCGCCCACGACATCGTCACCCAGGGTGGCCGCGCCTATGCGGTCTTTGGCGATCTGACGAATGACGATGACGTAGAAGGGCTCGTCAATGATGCCCAGGCTTTCGTTAAACCCGTAGAAATCTTGATCAACAATGCGGGGGGCTCTGGCGAGCCTGAAGACTGGAGCACCACTCGCCCGGAGACATGGGCATCTGAGTACGACCGAAACGTGCTGGCGGCAGTAAGGATGACCGCTCGGCTGTTGCCAAACATGCGGGCTGCTAAATGGGGAAGAATCGTCAATATCTCCAGCATGGCCGCGATGATGGCTCCTGCGAAAAGGCCCGATTACGCTGCCGCCAAGGCTGCTATGATCGCGATGACGGCCTCGCTGGCAAAGGAGGTTGCCATGGATGGTATTACGGCGAACACGGTGTCGCCCGGAACGATTCACAGCGACAGATTAGACGAAGGCTTCAGAAAGGTCGCCGCCGCGCAAGGTTTTGCGTCAGACGCACCATGGACCGAAATCGAGAAAATCGTGCTGCCGATGTTTGCCGAAGTGCCCATGGGCAGGGTTGGAACGCTTGATGAGATCGCCGATGCCATCGCCTTTCTTGCAAGCCCGCGCGCCAGCTATATCACGGGAGCGAACCTACGGCTCGACGGCGGCATGTGGCCGGGACTTTAATCGTCTGCGGTGTCCGCTTCGAGCCGACAGTACCCTTTAACGCCATGCCGCCCTCCACAGAATACCACCTATTACTTGCTAGCCACATGCATCTGAACGACTGCTGAACGGCCTCAAGCCGCACAGATGTCGATCGCCATTGGCGCTTGGACGATTTGGCAGGGGGCCGGCTTGAGAAATCTTCGCGATCCAGCGGAGCGAGTGTGCCCCGCCGGATGAGGATCGCCTGTCAAGATGCACTTTTCAGTGCGCCCACCTTCAGGCGTTCCGCTCGTTTTCGCCGGGGTCCTGCAGCGCGGAGCGAAGAGATTCCTGTGACCCTAGTGAACAGGAGCAATCACGGGAGCGGCCGCTTGCGTCGCGCCAGCGCGACCACCACAACGCCGACAATGGCGACCAGAGCTCCCCGATAAATCCAGGGTGACTGGTCGATCATGAAGCTCTCGGCCGGATATGGAAAATACCCACTGCCCTGACCCATCCAAACGAGACCGATCAGAACAAGCAGTCCCCTAAACCATATGCAAGCTTCACCATAGCGATCTCCTTGTTCCAGATTCGCGAGCAGAAAAAGTAGTGACAATTTCAATGAATGCGACGGTTGGGGGACCGCCTGCAGCACCAGACTCCTCCGGTCATTCCATGCTGATAAAGCGGATGACCGCTACCAAGGAATTTCAGACGGATAGCTTTTGTAACCACAGGGTCGTCGGTTCGACTCCCTTTACATCAACGGATCTGACTTCGTTGACTGCCGGCAGTGATCTTTTAAAAGTGGCGATGCAGCCTAGTGCCGGACGACTACTTTGCGCCTTCATGCACGAACCCGCGCCGGAGCGGCGCCTGCAAGTCCTTCGCCAATACAGAAGCAAAGGTCTCCCGCTCATCCAGGAGCGCGGCGTTTGCCGGATAGCTTGGCTTCAGCCGCAAGCTTCTGGCGATTCCAGCTCATCGCCCAAAATGTCGATGTGTTCGTTTTTCCTGTCCGGCTCAGTTCCGCGTGGAAACCAACACCCCATTCCATGGAAGCGGAATCCGGCTAGCGGAGTCAGACCCGTATGACCGTCAATCGCGCATGTTTCGGATTCCCAATGCAACTTTACCTATGCTAGACTCCCGAATAGAAGCCAGACCGAGAACCCTCAAATGCAGTCCGTCGAACCCGCATATGATGAAATCGTCCATTGATCGCATGCCGCCTCGCAAGCAGCGTGAGCTGGAAAGGGTCCTGGAAATCCTGCATGAGGAGTTCGAGGACGCGCTGAAGGAAGGCACCGCCGATTTCAAGAAGCGCGGACGAATCCTCAAGATCATCCTGTTCGGGTCTTATGCGAAGGGCAGCTGGGTGGACGAACCCTTCACCATGAAGGGCTATCGTTCGGATTTCGATCTTCTGATCATCGTCAACAATCGCAAGCTCTGTGAATTTGCGGATTATTGGTACAAGGCCGCCGATCGGCTGATCCATGACAAGACGATCGAGACACCGGTAAGCTTCATCGTTCACTCCCGGCGTGAGGTGAACACCTATCTGAAGGAAGGGCAGTATTTCTTTTCCGACATTCGCAAGGAAGGCATCGTCCTTTACGAGCTGGATGACGAACCCCTCGCTGAACCCGGTGTGCTATCTTCGCAGGACAGGCTGGCAGTTGCTAAGGGACATTTTTCTTCCCGTAGCAGGCTCGCAAAACAGTTTCTGGACGGAGCCGCGTTTCACATGTCTCGCGGCAATATCGACGTCGCCGCCTTTGATATTCATCAATCGTTGGAACAGGCATATTCCTGTGTTTTGCTCACGCTGACAAATTACGGTCCTGCGTCCCACAATCTCAAGTTCCTGCGCTCGCTGGCGGAGGGGCAGGATCGTCAACTGGCGGAAGCCTTTCCCCGCGATCAGCACCGGGAGAGAGCATGGTTCAACACTATCAACGAAGCCTACGTAAAGGCGCGCTATTCCAAGCACTACGAGATCAGCGAGGAGGCCCTTCACTGGCTCGCAGAGCGGACAGCGGTCCTGATCGATCTGGTGAACACCGTGTGCTCCGAGCACATACAGAAGCTGAATGATGGTCTCCCATAAGGCGGCCGCAAGCTGCGTGCGAAGCGCCCTTATTCGCATTTTACTTTTGGCAGCATCTTCGGATGAGGCGTCTGCACCTCATTGATTCCTGAGTTGAAGGGAAGATTGCAGGCTTCACCGACGACTCACAACCGGCAGCCGCCTCTGCAGGCATTGTTGTCTCGATTTCGGGATTGAATTTGTATTTGCGACCGATCCATTCTGTGGCTGAGAACTTATTGACGAATCTGCGATATCGCCATCTGGAATGGCTCGCGACGAGATGCAAAGGTGGATGAAATCTCGACAAAAATGAACACCGACCCCTCCTCGCTTGCAACAGGGGCGGGATAACCGGAGCCAAATGGCCTGGTGCCTTAACCCGGGACACCCACTTGCTAGCAACTACATCCCCAATCCCAGCCCCTTGTTCAGGGTGCGCTTCAACTCGTATTGACGCGATAGCTCCGCCCTGAGCGCTCGGTCGGTTATACGAGCGACAGCCTCGATGCGATGAAGCTTATCGGCAACCTCCGGCCCAAGCCGCAGGTTCCCTTTCTTCAACTCGCGCGGATCGGAGCTGCCGAACCGTTGCTCGAGCGCCTGGACGATCGTCTTCGCCTCATGGAGGGCCTGTCGTCCTTCCGGCGTGCCGGACAGTTGCTCAAGGAACTTCGGCTTATCGGCCTGAGAGAGGGCATCGAACTGCTTCAGCAGCACCTCGCTGCGGTTGGTCAGCCCTGGCACCTCGACAACATCGCGCTTCTCCCGGTGCCAGGTTTCGGATTGGCGCTCCGCCTCCAGCCGGCGCTCCCAGGTGAGACCTGCGGCCGCGACATGATTGCTCAGTGCGACGGCGTGGTACCTCGCGGCCTTGCGCTGCCTGTTCTCACCCAACAGGCCCACCTTTCCAGACAGCTCACCGAACTGCTCGGGACGCACCGCAACAGCTTTGGCAAGCACCTCGCGGCCCATCCCTTTGTCCACGATCACCGCTCTGATCCTCTCGGCGGCGCCGACGGGATCCGTATAGACATGGCGGCCAACCGAACGCACCACGTCCATGGCATCCTGCAGGTACGGCTTTGCTCTTTCACGGGCTATGTCCTCGACACTTTGGGAATATCCCGCAATCGCCGGCACGAGTGGTGCCACCGTTTCGAGCTGCGTCTCCCCTACCCGCTTGGTCTGCTCCGGTGGTGCCGACATCTGCGCCTGCGTCGATGGCGCAAGATCGACGGCAATCTCGCTGCGAACGCCGAACGCCTCGGCAATCCCCCGCCGCTCGGCAAAGGCATTGATGTAATCGAGCGTCGTTTCCTTGGCGCCGGACCGGCTCATACTGGCGCTGAGCATTTCCATGTTCTTGAGCTCGTCCGAAGCCGCATAAAGCTTCACGCCGTCGCGATGACGCGTCATGGCCACATAGGTCAGATGCCGGTCCATGCTGGCGGACGCCATGACGAACGCCCGGTCGACGGTCGCTCCTTGAGACTTATGGATCGTCGTCGCGTAGCCATGATCAAAGGCTTGGTAACGATGAACGGGTATGGATAGAACAGGGGCACCGTTCCGCCCCTCGCCAGGGCCGTCGAGACGTATATGGATTGCGTCCGCCTCGACGGCATCAACCGTTCCCAACATGCCATTCTTCACACCGAGATCGCGATTGTTCTCCAACAGAAGGATACGATCGCCGGGTGCAAAGGCGCGCTTGCCGTCATTGGTCCGATAGACCAGTTCGCGGCCGAGCTTTTCGGGGTCCCGGTTGTCCTTGGCCGCACCCTCGCCTGCGCCAGACGCCAACAGTCCACGCTCCTGAAGCGCGGCACGAATATCGGCGTTAACAGCCCGAACGTCAGCGCGGCGATGCGCCAATGCGATGCGAGAGCCCGACGGATGCTGTTCCAGATCTGCCAGGTAGTCGCGCACCAATGCGGCCCGTGTCTCGTCCCTGTCAGCACCGAACTGAACCCCACCCCGATCGGCATAGGCGGCCAGTCCCTCGACCGTTCGATGGGTGGCAAACGCAATCGACGCATGGCGCTGCCAATCCTCCTTCTGTCGGCGGATTTCCGAGAGCTCGACCGCACCTACCTGCTCGGCAATCGCCCTGAACGGTGAGCCGGCGCCGATCGCCTGCAGCTGCTCGTGATCGCCGACGAGCACCAGCTTTACACCGCGCGCCTCCGCTTCCGCGACGAACCGGGCCAGTTGTCGACTGCCAACCATGCCGGCTTCATCGATGACCAGGATGTCGCCCTTTCCGAGCTGTCCCTTCCCTGCCTGCCAGCCGTACTCCCACGAGGCCAATGTGCGCGAGGCGATGCCGGAGGATTCTTCCAATCCCTCCGCCGCCTTGCCGGCGAGTGCGGCCCCATGAACGCGGTAGCCCTGGCGCTCCCAGGCATCGCGCGCGGCCGCCAGCATCGTCGACTTACCCGCCCCCGCAAACCCGATCACGACAGCGATCTGCTGCGCACCGGTGACATGCTGAATCGCCAGGCGCTGCTCCTCGCTCAAGCCCGACCGCTCGATCGCTCGCTCTCGATCGGCAAGCAGCATCGCGCCGCGTTCAACTTTTCCTGAAAGCGAGGACGCGGTCCTTGCCCGGATGGCGCTGTCCTGTAGGATTATGGCCTGATCGACATGATGTCGATCAACACCATGGCCGAGAGCGCTCGCCATTTTCGATGCTCTCTCGGCCATGGCATGTTCGATCTCGACCATCTCTCGCGTCGAGTAACGCGCCAACTCGCCGTCTCGCTCGGGCTGCAGTTCGACCAACGCCGGCGACGCCATCACCGCGGCAAACGCATTGCGGAATGCCTGCGCATCGTCGTCGATATAGCGATGCAACGCACGAGCGACATCATGACGATCGAACACGCTCTTCTCAGCCGTGATGATCGTCAGCACCTGCTCCGGCTTCTCGCGGATCAGCGCGGCGTTTCGCTGTGCTGCCCGCTCTTCCAGACGCCTGCGCGACACATCCAGCCCACGCCGATCCATCTGCGAGGCATGGACACCCATATGCTCGGTCGGCTCGATCTCAAGCCCGCGCTCCAGATGCGAGCGATGGTCGATCCGCACCTCAAGACCGGCGCGCACCAGATGGCGATTGGCATGATGCTCCCAGGCCTGACGAATGTCGCGAAGCTGCATGTGCGAGGTGGGCTGATCGTTGTTCAACAGCCACTTGTTCTCGCGCTCGATCAGCGTCTTCTCGCCAAGCCCTGTCTCACCCACGATCCGCGTCGTCATCAACAGATGGGCATGGACGTTGCGGATGTCCCCTTCCCCTTGCGGCTGGTGAATGGCAAAGTCGACCGCGGCGCCATAACGGTTCGCAAGATCGCGCGCGAAGTCGCGCGTCAGCGAAAGCCGTTGCTCCGCATTGAGCTCATGCGGAAGCGCGATCTCGAACTCACGCGCCACCCGTGCATCCTTGCGCACCTCGGCGCGCTCGACGGCATTCCAAAGGCTGGATCGATCGCGCGCCCAATCGGCTGCGACACCTTCCGGTAGCACGATCTCCGCATGGTCGACACCTTGCTTGCGGGTGAAGTCGTGCACCAGGCCATCGCGCTCATTGGTGAGTTTGACGGCCGCACGATAGGCGGCGGATGCAACCGCGCTGCGGCCGCCGCTACGGGCTATCGTCTTCATGCTGCAATGATAAATCGCCAAGCACAATTTCCCGTTTGGAAATGCAGCATAGCAAACGCCGAGTTGTCCCACAACTCGTAAGTGCGCCCTTGGACTTCTGTTCGCTTCGCTCACGTCACTCCGGGATCAGGCCAGGCGCACCATCCCCCATATATTCAGGGTTGTTGCAGACGCAACGCCGTGTAGTCTTGTGAGTGAGCCGGAAAACAATGCATCACCCCAACGGCAATCTTTGTTCGCCTTCAGAACAGTTCGGCAGACAGCCGACATGAAAGGATAACATGGCGCGCAAAACCCTGGAACAACGCATTGCCGAACTGGAGGTTCGCAAGAAGACGCTGCAGGCGCGCCTTGGTAAACGGGAGCGCGCCGAAGACACGCGGCGCAAGGTGCTGCTCGGGGCGCTCGTGCTGCATCGGCTGGAGAATTCCAACGATGCCGACTTCACCCGGCGCCTGGGCGACTGGTTGCGTCGCGAGCTACCCGGCTTCCTCACCCGCGATGGTGACAAAGCCCTGTTCGACGACATCCTCAAGCCGGCCTCCTCGTCTGAACCGATGGGCGGCGGTGAATGACGTTCACACGGATGCTGAAACTGACTGTCAAGGCGCCGGTCATGGCCCTCGGATGCGCGATCATCGGCGTTCTGCTTGCGGGACTGCTCGTGCTTGCCAATGGTCTCGTCCATCTGGTTGCCGGGATCGAGCATGGGCCAGCCAGCCAGCTCTTCATTGCCGGCGCCAAATATCTGCCGGTTCTATTTGGTGTCGGAGGTTTCCTCTCGGCCTTCATGACGGATGCTCAGATCACTGCCGTATTCGGCTCTGCCCGCTGGGCAACGGCGAAAGAGTTGCAGACGCTCTCCGCCACCGATCACGGCCTGCTGATCGGCCGGGATCCGGTGACAACTAAGCTGCTGCGCTATGACGGACCGGCGCATCTGCTGACGATGGCGCCGACACGAACCGGCAAGGGCGTCGGCACCATCATTCCCAATTTGCTGACCGCCGAGCGTTCGGTGATCTGCATCGATCCGAAGGGAGAGAATGCCAAGGTCACCGGTCGTGCTCGAGCGCAATTCGGGCCGGTCCATATCCTCGATCCGTTCGGCGTGACGGGACAAAGATCCGCCGCCTTCAATCCCCTCGATACGCTCGATCCGGATGGCCTCGACGTCGCCGAAGACGCAAGCACGCTTGCCGACGCCCTCGTCTTCGATGAACCTGGCATGGCCGGCGAAGCGCATTGGAACGAGGAGGCCAAGGCGCTCATTGCCGGGCTGATCCTCGCGATTGCCGTTGGGGAATCTCCCGGGCGCCGACACCTCGGAACGCTGCGTGAATATCTGACGTTTCCACCGGAACGGTTCAGCACGCTGCTCGCCGTCATGCAGGAGATGGAAGAGGTGAACGGTCTGATTGCCCGCGCCGCCAATCGACATCTCGGCAAGTCCGATCGCGAGGCGGCCGGCGTGCTTTCGGCTGCCCAACGTCATACCCATTTCCTCGACAGTCCACGCATGATGGTCGCGCTCGGCCGCTCGGATTTCCGCTTTGCCGATCTCAAGCGCAACAACGCAACGGTGTTCCTGGTCTTGCCGCCGGATCGGCTTTCCACCTATTCGAGATGGCTGCGGTTGCTGGTCACCCAAAGCCTCACCGACATGGCGCGTGATCCCGCCTCCCCTGCCCGGCCCGTGCTCTACCTGCTCGACGAATTCGCCGCTCTTGGCCATCTCGCTCCCGTTGAACGCGCCATGGGTCTCATGGCCGGCTATGGCGTTCAGCTCTGGCCGATCCTCCAGGACATCCATCAGCTACGCGCCACCTATGGCAAGCGCGCCGGCACCTTCCTGTCGAATGCCGCTGTGCTTCAAGTCTTCGGGGTCAATGATATCGACACCGCTGAGCTCATCACCCGCTCGATTGGCAAAACCGACGCGCAGTACATCACCCGGTCGTGGAGCGAGGGCAAGAATTCCTCGTCGGAACACATCTCGGCACGTGATCTCATCAACGCCGATGAGATCCTGCGCCTGCCGGACGACAAGATGATTGTGCTGAGACAGGGGCAGCGGCCGGCATGGGTCAAGAAGTTGCGGTATTATGCCGATGCGGAATTCGAAGGGACGTTCGATCCTGCGTGAACGGTCTCCGGAAGGTCGACGCCCCGTCACAGGCAGGTTCGCAGGACCTCCTACAAGCCACCCTCACGATGCAAATCGCTCTTCCTAAGCTTCGCGGTGCGCCGCAACCGACCTTATGGGGAACATGTCTTCCCCATAATGGTGAAGGCGCGTGTGATGGCGCCGGCAGAGCCAACGAACTTGCAATGGGTGTTCGTACTGATCGTGATGGGCGTCGACCGCTTCAATGCCGCAGACCTCGCAGACACCTTTTTCCAGCTGTCCGGTCTTCAAGGCTCTCTGGACCGCCAGATGGGCGTCGTATTTTGCCGGATTTGCCCGACGCCAATCCGCTTGTCGTGTCTCGCTCTCGATCATGATGTTGGTCCGGTCATGGTGTTTCGAGCATACGTTGGTGAAGGCCATGCCAGCGGCGGTTTGCGGAGGACTCGACAGCACTTGCGGTGGACAGTCGGCTTATCTTTGCGGTAGTCGGCGACTAATCTTCGAGAGATATCCAGGGCCAAAGCCGCCTCCTGATTATCATTGTGATTTTGGCCTAGAGAACCGAACGCCGACGCCACCACCGTTTTCGGGGATAAATTCGATACCTGCCTTCTCGAAGGCAACTTGGATAGCTTCAACGGTTGAAGCCCGAAGCTGTTCACCTCGTTCTAACCTGGCGATTGTATCGGGAGATACGTGCGCGAATTTGGCCAAATCGCGAGTTCCCCATCCCAGCGCCGCGCGCGCCATTTTGCACTGAATCGGAATCATTTCGTAACACCGATACGATTTTGTATTGAAGTCTGCTGCATTGGCGGATATCGTATCCATGTTACGATTTCATCGTTCCACCGCTCCTGGTTGGCCCACCACAAGCGGCACGACCAAAATCCATAAGTGAGGCTCGGATCATGGCTGATTCTGAGAATAGCAGAACTTTGCCTGCAATTACGCCTAGAAAAAAGCACTCAGTGAGCGGCGCCACCGAAATCTTACCGCGCTTGATCGACCGCCGGAACCTGCTTCCCGTCGCGGCGCGCCTGCTGAGCGCACTGATCGCGGAATCCCGGCAACCCAGGCAGAGTGGTCCGACGCCCGTCAGAGAAATGTGGCCTCGCTGGTATGCATGCCACCAGCAGCACATGAGGGTCATCCGTCTTAGGGAACAGCTGGAGGCGGAATTGTTCGAAGAGGCCGACGGTCTTCCGGTCGTTATGCTTCCGAATGTCGAAAAGGATGGTGTCGTCGAGGTTCGCTCTTTTGCCGACCTCAATCGGATGGCCTCTCAGCTCGATGCCGAACACCTGTCTCAGGCGCGCGCCGAGCTTCGTCGGCGCCGGAAACGGTGGAAAGAGGCGGATGAGCGTTTGGGATACAGTGCGATCGTTGCCCAAGAACAAGAACTCGCGGAACGGGCTGGGATCTCCGGGCGCGTCATGTGGATCACACGGCCCTCTTCGCTGATCGAAGTCACCGCCAAGCTCCACTGCCTGATCGTCACGCACGATCCCGGCCTGAAGCTCGAAGACGCACCTTGGCCCGAACTGCGGACGATGCTGAAGGATCTCCTTCGCCTGACGGACAACGCCCGGCCGAAACCAGGCAATGGACCTGCATATCTCGGCAAGGCAGCGGACGTGCGAGGCATTCTAGATTTGGCGGCCCGATACCGAGACGCCGCCAAAACGCTTGGCGAGGGCTTGTCGAAGCCCAACCACCTTCCACGACGTCTTCTGGCTCTCCATTCGATTGATCTCTATCTGGATGCTCTTCTGCTTGCTAACGGGCTTGATCGCGAGACAATCCGCGGCTTTGAGCGCGATTTTAACAAGCGGACCCGCATCGCGATGGATATCGGCCTGGTTCTGCGCAAGCGTACAGCGGCGCATTTGGCAACTCTCTCATCAAGCAGAGAGTATCAAGTTGTCAGTTGTGGGCCGGAGACGAAGGCTACGCTCTCACAGATGAATCGAGTTATGGCAACTCTGGATGAAGTCTCGCTAAAAGTACGAAAGATGTTGAGAGGCTGCACGGTAGCTGACGATGGCACGGCTAGTGCGCGAAGTCTTTAGAACCGGCTCTATCCTAATCTGGGATGTGCCAATCAAATGCCAACGGGATGATTTTGGCGCCAAGTCATCGACATCCACTTCATCTGTTCTATGCGAAAACCAACATCGCCGGGGCTATCGACATTACGCCGATTGCCGCATAACTTCCGGAAATCAGCCTCGAGCAACTTGAGGGTGAGGTTAGCAAAATGCGCAAGATTTTGAAGAGAGTTACGCGATTTTTTCTATATGCCCTGACGGCGGCGATGATTTCGATAGCTCTTGCACGGGCAGTTCCATTATCTGGCGATTACTCTGATCAACAAAAATCCGCGGCAATGTCCGTTGAACGAGCGCGCCATCGTATCCATGCGCTTGGCGAGCGCTGCATCAGTCACGACAATAGCGATTACACGTTGCGCTTCCTTCTGCATTTGACGGCGATTGACAACATGGACGTGACCTTACCCGCAGATAAGATACTTGCCACACTCACTCCCGCGCTGAAGGAACAATTGGCGCAGCAACTGCGGCCGGAAGTAGATCCGTTGGAAGGGAACGTCGCTATTTGCGAGTCCTTCAAGGCAGATTTACGTCAGGGACGGCTCGACTACGCATATACCAACCCAGAGCAGTCAAAAATACTGAGAGATATTTTCTCGGCCGACGAAACAATGCGCATTTCCAAGCGCGATCAAGATATAAAAGCTGGATGCCTGAAAAACATGTACAACAACGGCGCCCGCGCGTTCGACGAGACGCTTGGACAATGTGAGTGCATGCTAAAAGTGATCAAGCGCGGTGCCAGTGATCCGCAGATCGACTCGTGGCTCGCTTCGTTAGACAAGACGCCGCCGTGGTGGGCCGAGGTGGTGAGAGATATCATGCAATGTCAACCGAGATGAGACCGGCCGACATTGCACAAAGGTGCTCATTTGCTCCGGTGACGCTGGGATCGCTGATCGGCTTTCTTAGATTTTCGGCCGGGAGGCTTGGACGTGCCTAGTCTTTTGCAACTCGCCCAATCAGCAGAATTCGCTCGAAAACAGAGCCCTTGATTCCGTTGACCAGAATAAGCTCTAGCGGACCATTTTGCACTCGCGAAGGGATTGATCCCGCCGGATGACCACGCTTCCCACCCCCGCCCCGAGGTACCTTTGGGCGGGCAGCCGAACATGAAGTTGTTATGCGACGGAAAGTTTTCCCACATATTTGGGGGTACTGCACCGGTGAGAAGCGCTTTTGATCCTTGACGCAAAGATGATTCCCCGTGCAATCTTGTGTTGAAATAAATGCAATGCCAGCTCGCTTTGCCGTACTACCGGCGCCTAGCATTCCCATCTGAACACACTACATGGAGACAATCTTGGCTAAAGGACCGACTTTCACAATGGACGGCCGTGGCCCGCGGCAGCCCGAAGTTATCACCAAAGGCGCAGGCCCGCGCCAGCCTACGATGACGAGTGTCAACCCTGGATCTGGCGCCGGCGCCGGTCCAGGCCCTCGTCAGCCATCGCCCTCGAAGCCAGCCGCACCAATTGGACCGAAAAAATGAGGTAAGACATGGACCGGGATTTGGTGCGATTCAATGCCCTTCGAAATGCGCTTTATCACACGTCTCGGAGGCTTACGCTTGACCGCTGGAATCGCTGGTTCAATTTCCTTGTCATTTTGTTAGGCGCCCAAGCCGTCGGGAAGTTCATGCTTATCTTCCACGTTGACGTGTCAGAAGGCGTAGTCGGCGCTCTTGTGGCAGCGGTCGGTGCGGCGCAGCTTGTGTTTGATTTCGGTGGGAAAGCCCGAGACCACCAAGCTTTGCAGAGGGACTATTATCATCTTCTGGCGGAGGTCGAGGAAACCCCAGAGCCGTCCGCGGCTGAGATTGCGCGCTGGTGGGGACAGATGAGTAGAATTGCCGGTGATGAGCCGCCGATACTTCGCGCCCTTGATTCCAAGGCATATAATGATGCGATGGGTGCCACCGAACTCTATCCAGCAAGCCAGAGAATTTTCATTCCTTGGTGGCATCGCATTCTCGGGCAGGTTTGGTCGTACGAGGGTTATGACTACAAGAAACTGTTCGAACTGCCTGAGGGGCATCCTGGACGCAGGAGGATTCAGGACTTAGCTTGATCTTGCACCGCTCTTAGTCGCCGTAGCGCGAGCCCGCCTA
Organism: Martinezella sp. CNPSo 3795; assembly: GCF_057784475.1. Taxonomy (NCBI): domain Bacteria; kingdom Pseudomonadati; phylum Pseudomonadota; class Alphaproteobacteria; order Hyphomicrobiales; family Rhizobiaceae; genus Martinezella; species Martinezella sp. CNPSo 3795. Next base: position 27,619 of record NZ_JBXSOQ010000020.1, read on the forward strand.
ATTTCGTAATCGCAAACAGCGCTATGGACACTTTGGGAAATGCGTCCCCAGGTAGCTCAGGCCAGCGAGCATCAGTCCGCCGGTAGCAAGGCGTCGCAGTGCTTTCGCCCGAACACCGTTGGAGCAGCTCCCCTGGTCAAATTCGGATGTAGCGTATCTCTGGCGTCGGTCCGTATTGGCGAAACGCAGACATGATGGCAGAGTTACTGTATGGAAACTGCTCGCGTCGATGTTGTCTACCGTCCGCTGCGAATTGCGTTCGCAGTCCACTCCACTGATCTTGATAGCGTGCGCACTGCTGTGCGGTACTGCCACTGCCTTTGGGGCGGCCGCTACAACCCGATTATCCTAGTCGATAGGCCAGAGGCGCACCAGCTGACGGAGGTGTTTCGCCCGGATATCGTAACCTCGCTGGGCAATCACCCAGACCTTGCCCCATTTAAGGAGAGATACGCAGGCCTTCAGAATATCGGCGTCGCCGCCAATTTGTTTCGCCCACCATACGACGGTCGAGAGGGCTCGGCCACCGTACTCGACGTGCGGAACCTTATGATCCATCGCCGGGATAATCCTGATTGGAAGGCAATGGTTGAGCATGGGGTGCGGGTCGCTACATGGGACAACGCGGACCCGCTCGCTGACGTCTTTTTGATGCAGTTTGGCGAATATCCTACTCGGGAAGAAGTCGGGATAGACTATCGCAGCATTCTGGATCAGGCAGTACAGGCAATCAATCTGCCCATTAGAGATGGCGCCTCTATACCTGTAGAGATTATGCAGCATCCGGGAATCACCCATCTGAGCCGCTATGATTTGAAACCACATTACTCGGCACGCGCAGGATGGGATTATCCAGGCTTTTACCTGGGCAGCGCCACTGACATCAATGACCTCGTTACGTTCTGGAATCTTCGGGCATGCGGAATTCAAATGGTCTGGCACGACCTACAGCACCATGCACGTTTCGACCTTGTGAAAGCTTATTGTGAGGAAATGTTGCGTGCAGACCTTGCTGGACGCGATGATCTCAGGAACAAACCTGCTATTTGGTGCCAGGACGTGAACCACCAAAACGCCGCCACGACCCTTGGCCCCGGGGCATGGAGCGTCTGCGGTGTCAATGAGGCAACATGGAACGGGCAAAACGTCACACCCGCCAAAATGCATTTCGGCACCGAATCCGCACTCGCAGTGCTCGGGGGCCTGCTCAACTGCCTTATCTTAGCTTCGCTTTGAAGGACAAGCCGTTTGCCTCAGAGCCTTGGTTCTACCAACAACACCTTATGACTTCCGTTTTGGTATTGGGCGCACGCGGCGATGGCAGCAACTATACCTTCGACCCACCATGCATCCCGGAGCTAAACGAGTTCGCCGGCCGGACGATGGCCATGCAGCACGATAGGCTTAGGCTGGAGCCCGAGCACGTCGGCATTATCATTGACGTCACCGATGTCGATCTCAGACTCGGCGCTCTTCCTATTCCGGCGCTGATAGAACGCATGTTTACGCTGGCTGGCTTCGAGGCCAAGCTGAGTGGAAGCGGTCTTATTGCGCGGCAGCTTATCACCAGCATGGGTGGGCTGGATAGCGTTCGCGCTTTCAAGATTCCCGGCGTCCGAAAGCTGATCAAGTCATTTGGCCCGACGCATTCGTTTTCGAGAAAGGATGCCATCAACAAAATTGGCTCCAAGGATCCTATTACTGGGTCTACGTTTGCCGATCATCGACGATTGTTCATTGAGCAAAGAGAGCTGCGCACGGACCTCACGCCCCCCGCGGTTTTTACTCATCTCGTCGAAAAAGGCCTTTTTCGAATCGGTTCAGATCTGCGCTGCCCGACGTGTCAGTTGGAGACCTGGACGCCGCTCGACACCCTGACGCAGAAATCGACCTGTTCGCTTTGCGGTGCCGACTTTGACGCGACCCGGCAGTTGGTTGAAGGGCAATTTGCATATAGACGCACCGGAGTTCTGGGCATCGAGAAGAACGCCGCGGGCGCTATCCCTGTCGCTATGCTGCTGCAGCAACTCTATGTGAACTTGAGAAGTCCGCTTAATACCGCAACTTATGGTGCTTCCTACGATTTAAAGCCTATTGATCCCAGAAGTGGTCTACCTGTCTGCGAGACCGACTTCGTCGCTCTGCTTCACGAGCCTCGCTCCCCAAAGCCGGCGGTCGTGATCGGCGAATGCAAGGATGCAGGCGGCGTGATCGATGCCCGTGACATCGAGAATTTACGTCAAGTCGCCGACGCATTTCCGAGAGACCGCGTCACGACGTACATTTTGCTTGCTAAACTATCGGTGTTCACGGCGGACGAAATCGAGTTGGCCAAGTCCCTCAACAACCCATTTCTGAGACGCGTGATCCTTCTTACCCATCAGGAACTCGAACCGTACCATTTTTACGATCGGCACAAAGACATCGCGGGTAAAGTGATCTACGCGTCAAGCGCTTTTGATCTAGCTGACGCAACCCATCGTCTATATTTCCAAAATCCACCTGCGGGGTGACGCACCGCTGGGACTACCGACTGGTCAAAGCCCAGGAAGCGATAGCGATCAGTGGCTAGACGCCGCACGGCAGCGCCGCGCAACTTTTCCATGTTTCGAGACATCACTGACGCCTACTACTTATCAACATTAGAATATCTGATCGAAGCAGATGTTCGCGATCTGCGACGAGTTCGAGTTCTAAGGCTACCGCCGCGTCGGTGCGACCCTGCGGCAGCGGGGTCTTGTCGTGAACCACAAGAAGATTCGCCGCCATCGTCGTCTTCATTATTCATCCGCTCCAAAATATCTGACCGTAGATGCTTATTCCCACCGCCAATCGAAGGAAAGACGGGCGATCTTTGCTATCCAACTCGAGCCTGGGCGGAGTTTGTGCGCATTAGCGCCATCAACATCGGACCTATTGAAAATTCGCCGCGCTCGGCCTTCCGGGTGAGATCACGTAAATATGCCCCGGCCGAATTGATGTGCCCTGCCCTCTCGAGGATGCAAGCCATCATTGCGGCGGCGTTTTCGGGACCGAGGATATCGCAAGCATCCTGGTAGGCGCTCGGACTGACGCCCAGCATGGATCGAACCACGACTGCCACTGACATCAGCTCTCGCCAGCTGCTAATCGAGCCCCCCGGCCCATAATTTGAGATCTCAGGGCAGGCTTGCAGGACCATACCAAGGGGGAACGCCTTTATCGGCTCCCTCGGAAGTTTGATGGCTCGGCTCGATTTCGCCCCCTGCTCTTTTTCGAGAGCTGGTTCAAAATCAGAAATGGATTCGGGTTTTGAATTCTGTATGTGCCGCTCAATTTGAGACTCATTGGCGCTCAATTTATTCATTTTGGCCTGTAATTTCAGACGGTTGAGCACCTCTTCGCGAAGCATCGTCAGTTCATCGAGCACCGAGGCAACGTCATCGATCGTAGCGGCTCGTGGAAGCCGCCCAATGATGTCCCGGAAGATAAGCATGATCTTCTCCCAATCACCCTCCACGCCCTCCTCTATCGCTACATTGATGAGCTTCGAGATATCACGGCGGCAGATGGTCAGGCGTTCTTTGGTCGTACGGAGAAGCTCTCGATCTGCTTGAACCTGGGCGGCAAGAGTCTCGATCTCGGCTGCCCGTGCGAGCAATGGAGCCAACGAGAAGCCAAAAGCCTCTGAGACCTCGCCTGCCCCGTCGCGTCGCGCATAGCGCTTTCCATTGGCGCTATCCTTCCGCAGGATCAAACCAGCGTCCACCAGAACAGCAAGATGCCGTCGAAGCGTTGCAGCGGTCATTCCCCGGGCACGGATGGAGAGCTGGGCGTTCGATGGGAAAACCACCAGCCCTCGCTCCTCCGAAATCTCATCGCCCGGATAGAATGTTAACAATGCGTCGAGAACTGTCAGGGCGCGGTCCGACACGCCGAGTGAAGGCCTGGCTTCACAGATCGCGCGAAAGAGCTTCCACTTGTTCCTAGTAATGCCGGGCTCGATCTCCTCGGCCAACTGCTGGCTTGCCAGCATGCCAAGCGTCATCGCCCGCCGCCCAAAGGGCGTCGTCACACTTCCATTCTCCATTTCCTTCACCCTTCAATAGGCAAAAGAAATCCGCTCACCAAAACGGTGCCAAAGACTCTTGACTGGGATTCGGGGAAATGCGATTCTCGATCTGTCACGAATACGAGAGAGGCTTCCACGACTTGGTCGTTTGGGGGCCTTTTTCTTTTGCTGTCTAATCTCCTTGTTGATCCTGCTTACTCCGGTAGGCCTGATAAAGGTCGGTTAGGTTCTCCGTGATGTAATCGCCAAAGCCTCCGGCATCCTTTGCCTTGAAAGCGACTGTATAGGTCTTGCCGTCGCTTTTAATCTCCGCTGACACAGCTTTGTCGTCCGAGGCCCATTTCTGAGTTTTCGCCGTTTTCGGATGAGCCCGCCTTCCGAGGCTTTTCACGAAAGCGAGTAATGAATTGAACCGGTCGTCGCCGGTCATCGTCTTGAAGACGTCGGTCTCGATGTAGGCTTTCGCTTGCTCAAGTGTCGAAGGCCGCTCCAACAAGTTCTTGAGATCATACCAACGGTCACGTCCTATGCCCTTGGCAGCGCCGACGGCATCAAGAACTTCTTTTGGGATCGAGGAGACAGCCAGCATCTTAGACAAGGTGGCGCGGTCGATAGAGAGCGCGGAAATAACTATCTCGTTGTCACCGTCGAATTGGCGACGGGAGACCTCGGCTGCAAACATCGCCTTCTCGATGAACGACAGGTTCGCTCGTGCAGTATTCTCCTGCCCCTGGGCAACGACATGATCGCTATCCTTGAGGTCTTTGACGACAGCGCGAACCTTTCGCCCCAGAACCTTTGCAGCTCTCAGGCGACGATGGCCGAAGACCACCATGTATCGTCCCGCAGCTGTAGGATGCGGCCTGACGAGAATAGGGGTGTCCTGGCCGCGATCTCGGATCGCTGTGACAAGGTCGTTGAAATCCTGTTCGTCGTCTTCGAGCCGGTCTCGAACGAATGACTCATCAATGATGCTAGGATCTAGTTCGGCAACGGTTTCTCCTTCCAGCAGCCGATCCGCCTGGGCGGTCAGCTCGTCGAGGGAATGGATCAGTGACTTTGAGGCACCTCTATTCGTATAGTCGAGGATTGCCCTGGAGTTATCCGGCGCTTCCTCGCTCATTACGTTCATGAATGGGTTTTTCCGAGCCATATCGCTATCCTCGAAATTTAGCTAAATGCTTGATAGATTTGGCGTGCTGGTAAAATTTGACGGCAGTCAACATCATCACATTCTCCCCCAAGCCCGGTGGATAAGCCCCTGAATCTCGAAGTTGACGGCATCCATGCACTCGATTGCTCGATCATACGTTTCGCGGGTGAAGTTCGACCGATCCAACTCGTAGAGGCTGCGTTTCGTCAGGCCCGCGTCTGAGATTGCCGTCGTCTTCACCATTGGCGTCTTTAGGATTTCCTCGGCTAGCATCGACTGCATGAAGCCGAGCATTTGCACTTGGGGAACGTCCTGCGGTTCAAAACGAGTGATCAGGTATCGCAGCCAATCCATCCGGACTTCAGCCCCGGCGTTCTTGATCGTCTTCGTAATGTTCCCGAGCATGAGGAGAAATTGGCTCATCGACATCAGATCGAGCATCTGTGGGTGAACCGTAATCAACACTGAGGTCGAAGCGGTGAGGGCAGTCAACGACAGGTAGCCAAGCTGCGGGGGGCAGTCGATGACAACAACATCATAGCGGTCATCGACATCCAGAATGGCTTTGCCTAATCTGGTGAAGAACCGTTTGCCCTCGTTCCCAGCCTGCATCGCGAGTGGCGTATCGTATTCGTATTCCTGAAGCTCAAGATTTGCTGGAATGATGTCGAGGCCGGGGAAGTTAGTCGGCAGGATAATTTCAGTGATCGGCTTGCGCTCATTGTCGTAGCGGATCGTATCGTAGAGGGAAGGGTTCTGATCGAGTTCCGGTTGAAACCCGTGCAGCGCTGAAAGCGACGCCTGCGGATCGAGATCGATTGCCAGGACGCGGTGTCCGGTGAGTGCCAGGTGCTGGGCGAGGTGGGCCGCCGTCGTCGTCTTCCCGGAACCGCCCTTGAAGTTCACGACGGCAATAACCTGCAGCTTGTCGCCCGGCTTCCGATGCGGAATATACTTCTTGGCTTCGCTCTTGCCGGTTTCCGCGAGGTAGCGCCGCAATTCAAGCATTTGCTTGGCGGTGTAGTATTTCCGGTTCCCTGACATCGTTGTTGGGACGGGACCTTTGCCATCGAGGTAAAGCCTTTTCAGGTTCGACGGCGTGACGCCAAGATAATGTGCCACTTCCGCGACGGAAAACTGCCGCAGCGTCTTCTTGGCGTTCGGCGGAAAGTTCTCAAGCCGCAGTTGGTTGAGCTTGCGGCTGATCTCAGCACCCTGCATTAATATCTTATCGTCGAGTTCAAACGACGGTAGCGAAAACGCGTTCATCAAGCCTTGTACCATTCTGCCGGTAAAATAACCGAATTTCGTAATCTGCCGTCATTATGTCCGATTCTCGATTCTCAGCAAGGAAAATTGGGTTAACGAAAGGTTAACGGCCATTTCGGTAAAGAAGACCTGATTCTCTTGGTGACGAAAATAGAATGCGAAGGGCTTTGCACCGAAGATTGACTGCCGTCAAAACTTAAAATTCGTCGGCAACTTCAAAGAGATGAGTTCGCTGAAATCAGCTTTAATTTTTACCCGAGAATTGCGGATACGAACCGTCCAAGTCCGCACGCGACGGCTTCGGGGCGTTGCTCCTGGCTGCGTACGAACGGGACGAGCTGCGCTATGTGGGTAGCGTCGGAACTGGATTCGAAGAGCGTCCTTCGGTCGCGCTGCGGACTATGAGGGACAAGCTACCATGGCGTCGCAAGCAGCCGCCGGTTCCCTATTCGGGCAAACGTCAGGTGGTGTGGGTGCAGCCGACATTGATTGCCGAAGTCGAATTCCGCCAATGGACACCTGACCAAAAGCTGCGCCACGCCTTATATAAAGGGCTGCGGGAACGGCAGGACAATGCGGACGTTTACCGCATAGAGGAAGACGATGGAGTCTGACGCAGAAACCTGCTATGGTCCGCGTCAGTTAGACAACAGGATTTCGAATGCTACTGCAATCGCTCGAAAAACAATGGAAAGCTATCAAGGAGATCGGCTCCGACGCTGAAAAGCGTGGGAAGGTCCTTGGCATCGAACCGTCGTGGCAGCCTGAGCTTCCTGAAGTCAGAGTCTTGGACGGATCGCAGAGCACGCCTCCAAAGTCTGCAAAATCGAGAAGCGGTCTCCAGAAGCTTCGCGACATGAGACTAGCCCGTACACGTACCGTTGTTCGTAAGCGCAGAAAAACTAGGGCTGCTGGCTAACCTTTGATGTCGAAGCCAGTCTGCACGATCCTTGCGGGCCCGAATGGCTCCGGTAAATCTTCAATCTATGAAAAGTATCGGCCACCGGGCGAGTTCGTTAACGCAGACGAAATCGAGAATGGCTTGCCTGCAGAGCTAGGGGACAGCGTCAAGCGCGTACGAGCCGGTCGCTTGGCTGTCTCTCGCATCAACGAGCTGATCGCGGCGAAGGCAGACTTCGTCTTCGAAACCACCCTCAGTAGCGAACATTCGATCAAGGTCATGGAGCGGGCGAAAGAAGCTGGCTTTCACGTCAACATGATCTTTGTGTGCCTGGATACAGCTGAGCGAAATGTAGAACGGGTGAGATTTCGTGTGGCCGACGGCGGTCATGATATTCCCAAGGACACAATCATCCGGCGTTATGAAGCGGCTTTCGAAAAGCTGTTCCGCGCCCTTCTGGTTGTCGATGAAGCTGTTCTGATAGATAACTCGCGCAAGAAGCCAGTGATGGTCGCGTCGCTTTCTGGCGGCAAATTGCACCAAATCAACTACGACGGTTCCGAGCTTCACGACAGACTGCTCGAAATTGTCGAGGACGTCGAGGAAAGCCGGTCAACGCGGTAGTTGGCCGAGAATCCAGCGGTTTCCAAGCTTGTTTCCGCATCCAAGGCAACGAAGACGGGGTTGCAGGGATTGAAGAATGGCGTTGCCCCATTTCCTTCGAAGCTCGTAACGATCAAGCCAACCTTCCCGCTCACAAGCAGGACAGTTCCCGCCTAGGGCATTCCATTGGGGAAAATCATCGATAGCGGTGCCGAGCGGGTCCTGGACCGGCCCGATATAGGTGATCGCATCCCGTCTTGGGCGACCGATCTCGATGCCACGGGAATGTTTCATCGTTCCACATTTGTTAACAAGCGACAGAAGAGTCAAGAACGCGGGGAAAGGAAGTGCGTTGAGGTTGCACGTCTCGACGAGCGAGGCGATAGTGGTCCGGTTCTCAGCCCAGGCAGGTGTCCGGCGAACAGTGCGTTTTCCAATTTAGGGCAATGGGCCTGATGGTCCGCTCGATGCTGTTGTTGTCGATCTCGATCCTGCCGATACGCGATCGCAAGGTGGCCATTTGGGTCGCGTTAAGCAAGTTGCACGTTTTGCGATCAATCGCTGTTGCTCTCCCCACTCGCCCGACTACAACTTCAATGAACTGCGACGGGTCGGTTGGAAAATCGAGAAAAAATAGGCGAATGGTAAGATCTGGCTTAGTTGGCACAATCATTGCAGTGGTTTTTTGGTCAGGGACAGCGGGTACCTACGCGGCACAACAAATATCCACGGGAAGCGCTGACGTCTCCACCAAGGCAATCCTTGACAGTCTAACGACGGAATCGAAATGCCAGATCCTGGCAGATGCCGCGCGGGATGAGAACCAGGCGGTCATCACTGTCGGGGCCAACTTCATTTTGATGTCGATCATGGACCAGTCTACGGTCATCAGAAATGATTTTGGCGCGAAGGAAATGAGAGAGCTTTACCGCCGAACGTTCGCGGGATGCGCTGGTCATCCCGATGAACCGATCTCCAGCCAAGCACGTGTAGCGTTTCAGTCGGTTCTTCATGACATCAACGAACCTGGGTACCGCGATAGTCCCGGGCTCGATGATGTTTCTGTGCCGGCGAATATTCAGTCTGCTTCCGCAAAGCTCCTATCCATATTGCCGGATGGACCTACCGTATCGGAAGCGAAGCTAACGATCAAAGAGAGAGACACCTCCAAGCCGGGCAGGGAGACCGTTTTCTTGATCAAACCGATTAGAAGCGGGCCGACCCGCGTCCGCGAAAACTACAAAAACTTCTCGATGGATCGCGAATATGTTGGCCCGGTGCAGTTGAAATCTAAAGACAATCAACGGGGCATGTACGGTCCCTCGGAAGACAAGAGGATAACGATCACGACAAGGCTCGCACTGTCGGCTTCAACCTGGGCGGCCGATGCTTTCTTTGCATTCGAAACGGAGATGTCCGGCGGGACAAAGCCCTCAAAAGCCTCCTGTAAGATCGGCCAACCGATCGAGGCGAAGACCCTTCATCAATCTCTCGCCGGTCGAGCTTGGCCAATGGCATGCGACTATCCAGAATCGAAAAGCAACGGATACTATGTCGAAGAGCTTCGCTACTTTTTAAGAACGCACTCAGAATGGCAGGATGGCGCCTATGATTACTCAATCGACAGTGCCGAAATCACCCGTTAGGCGCCGCGCCAAAAGCTCATGGATGATCGAAACCTCAGTGGAGAATTCCTTGTGAAGCAGACCGTTCTTGCCGTTGCGTTCAGTTGCATCAACGCAGCGTTTGCAATGGCCCAACCCTCAATGACTGATGACATTCAGGTGGCGCAAAAAGAAACTCGAAACATGTTGGGCGTGCTGGAATACTGTCAAAGCAAGGGTGTGTCCGAAGCCGGAGCTCTGGAATTTCTTCGCGAGGCGGCGAGTTTATATGACCCCGTGTTGGGTTCGTCCAAAGGAGACGAGGCTGAAGCAGCCGGGAGAGCAGGGGTTGTATCTGGCCGGGGCATCGTGAAGAACATCTCTGACATCGCAAATGAGCAACAGAGGTCGGTAGAAGATGTTTGCCGGGAGGTAGTCAGAATATACAAACGCGGAGCCGATAATTTTGCCAGGCAAAAGGCAATGTTGACAGGTAATCCACCGGGCAATGAATCACAAAAGCCCTAGACGTCCCAATGTGGGTGGTCATCCGGCATCGGCGCATCGACCGCCAAATAGCTCAAATCACAAGTCGCGCTGCGCGCCCGTTCTTCCGTTCGGCGTTGTTATAGTAACTTGCAGCCTGCGGCACCGACTTATGCAGCGATTGCTGCATCGCCTCCTGCAGGGAAACGCCGCGGTTGGCGGCTTCCGTCAGATAGCCAGACCGCAGCCCGTGCGCCGAAAACATCTCTGCATCCAACCCCGCCAGCTTGCACCGGCTTTTCAGGATCAAATTGACCGACTGCGGCGTCAGCGCGCGCCGGTCGATATTCCCCCACTGGTCGATACGACGAAAGATCGGCCCATTCTCGATCCTAGCCTCCACAAGCCAACGCTTCAGTGCTTCGACCGGCCGCCCAATCAAAACGACATGTACCTGGTCTTCGGCCGTCGTTGTCTTGGTTCGGCCGAGATGAACGGTGAGACACGGCAGGAGAGGAGAGGCGGGATTTTGCGGATCGGCATGCACCGGGTCTTCGTCGACCAGATCCTCGACCCGCAGGTCGGCGACTTCGGAGCGCCGCCGGCCGCCGGAGGCAAAGGCGGTCAGCAGCAAGGCGCGATCGCGCAGGTCGACCAGGCGCTCGCCGGCGCAGGTGGAAAGCAGCTTTGTCAGAACGTCAGCGGTGACCGCTCGTTTGCTCTTGCGGCGGCGTTGCCGCGGCGCGGCGCGGACTGCAAGCCGCAATGCACTCTTTAGAGACGGAGCAGCAAAAGATCCCGTCAATCCGCGCCAGCGGGTGAGGATCGACCACGAGGTCAGCCGCCGGCGCACCGTATCGGGCGCGTGCGGGCCCTCGACACGCAGCAGGCCTTTGGCGCGCAATCCGATGTCGACGTCATCAGGCATGCCGTGGGAAGAATCCTCGGCGCGTTCGACCGGGTCCCAGAGATGATGGGCGACGAATTTCAGGAGCAGGCTCTCCGGCGCCGGCCAGGGGAGGGGGCTGCCTGTCGACAGCTCGCACCAGGCCTCGAGATAGCCGACGTCGGAAGCGAGTGCGCGCAGTGTATTTTCACCCATGCCCTCCTTGGCTAGATGCTTGAGGGTGGCGACGTCGTCGTCGGTCAGCAGTGCGGCTAGCTGATCGCGGCGGGCGAAGGGTAGGATAGCGTCGAGCGCATCGAGTTCTTCAGCGCGGACTAGCACCGGATCGGTGGGGGAGCGGAGTGGTTTTGGCTTCGGCAAGATCGTTTCCGGCGCTGTGATTTGTGCCCCGAGTTTATCGGTTTTGCGCCTCGAAATCCATCACTATCGATACTTGATTACTATCGATAGTAAAAGGCCAAACAAAATGCAGTCTGAGCGACGGAAATGAAGGGAGAATTAGATTCCTTGTTAGGAAAACATATAGTTAATACAGATGGTTAACGGAGACGAAAACGAGCAATCAGAAATTTTGATCCAGGATAGGGTAGGGAGCAAGCTGTTTGGACATGGTGCTTTCTTCGCATTCAGTGAGAATGTTCCGTGTTCTGCATGGCGAGAGCGTTTGGATTGCTGCTATAACGGCGTACCAACTACACTGTTCCCGATACGTCAATGACGATGACGGCCAGCCGCTGGCGCATATCCTGCGGGACGAGGTTGACCAATATCTGCTCCATCTGGGCAGCAGATTGCGGCCTGCTGATGCCGTTGGGTGGAGCGGGGATGGCGTGCTGTTTCTTATCACCAAACCAGAATACGCAATAAACGCCCAGCCCTCTCGCCTCAGGGTCATGCGCGTAGAATCGTTCCAGCTGTCCCTGGACGGCGGTCCAGACCTCCGCATGATAGTCGCGCTTCAACTCGCATAGAATTTTGCGCGATGGCATCGCTACCGATATATCGGCCCGCTTGTCAGCGACCATGTGGCATTCGGGCTCCACGGTGATTCCGAGCGGCAGCAAGGATGGCCGCATCAGATTGACGAGATCGTCCCGGCATGCCTCCTCGGGACGGGGCTCGGTGGGGCGTGCATATTGATCGAGATTCCAAAACTGTTTGAAAATATCGGTATTTGTCCGCGTAATACGGTGCTTCAGATCCAGTAGATGTGCGACCAGCAAGGCGTGGAGATCCGCAACGGTGGCCGGCGGTCCATTGTTCAAGACCGCAATCGTTTCGCGCCAGCTCGGCCGTTCGTATTCTGCATCCCTGCGCCGCTGCTGCTGATTTGCGAGCGCATGAAGGATGTGCAGCCTGTACGACGCAAGCTCGCCGTCGCCGCTTAACCGTTCGAGTGCTTCGGTCGCCGCCTGGCTTGCCGAGGCCGAAATCGTAGTGATGATTGCACGAATCCATTCGGCGGCATCCCAGGGATTCCGATCACCGCTCCAGCCGTTGACGGGATGCGGCGCCTCGGGAAAAAGGCTGCCTGCCAATCTCGCCATGAATTCGAGCATGTGTATGGACGGCACTTGCTCAGGCTGTGCATTGTCTACGAAACCACTCTTGTCGCGGAGATCGAATATTAACGCGGGATGGACAACGGCGCGTTGCCTGACATCGATCTCGAACGCCGCCGGAGAGAGAATGAAGGCAGTTGCCAGCCAGAGATCGCGCTGCCGCTCATCCAACGACGTTCCTGCAAGGACGTTGTGTGCCAACGAGAGCAGGCGGTCGTGAGTAGCCGGCAGCTCACCTGCTGCGCTTAAAAGTTCATCCAGACGGAATGGGTCAGTGTTGGGATAGTCGCGAAGCAGGTCCAGTACAATGTCGGCGCGGTAAGGCTCGAATGTCGTATCGGTGAGGAGTTCGTGGAGCCCCTCGGACGATTGTTCATTCCGGGACAAGCGAAGGCGCGCAAGGGAGATATAGGCGTCCCGCACCAGTTCAGGCCGACGCTCCATCAAATCCTTTCGCCATGGATGAACAACCCAGCGTTCGGCTCCGTCGCGTTCTTCCGATACGGGATCAGTTAGGTCGAACACCAGCATCCCTTTGAAGAAATCATCCGATAGCCTGGAAAGGCTATCTCCATCGGACCAAAGTTCATTCAAGCCCGCGACCAACGCGTACCACCAATCATAGTGACTGCGCTCAGCCGCAAGCGCCATCACATTCGCAAATGTAGGGGTGTCGCCGCGAGCAACCGCAGCTTTGAGACATTCGAGGGCAGCGCTAACCCGCTCTTCGCCAAGCCATGCGGAAATCCGCTCGTGCGGTGCGGCGCTTCGGCTTATGTCACTATATCGCGCAAAATAAATCTGACCGAGATGCGTTAGCCATCCCAGATGCTGGCCGGTCCGAATCCGTTCAACTTCGTGGTCGAATTCTAGCCGCTGCCGCTCGCGACTTATCTCCTCATCGAGATGGTGATTGGAGCGCCCTTCAAAATAATCGTCGGGAAGCTTCGAGTGCGTTGTCTGGCTAAGGACATCGAAGAGCCGCGGGTCCGTTTCGGCTTGCGACCACAATCGCGCAAACACATCCGCCACATGCGGTTGAGCTCCCTGATAGCAAAGCCGAAGGGCAAACTCATAAAGCAGAAGTTGCCGGTCGCCGCCGGGTTCTGCCATACCCAGTTCGTCGATAAGTAAATCCAGCATTGCGTCGGCGCTCAGCTCAAGCAACATCGCTTCTCGAAACCGGTTGAAGGCGAGCCAGCTCTGGCCATCGACCACGATGGTGCGAAAGAAATGACGTGCTATTTCTGCCAGCCGCTCGGGCGTGTCACGCAAAGCAGCGCGCAAATCCTGCGCGCGGCTAGGAGCGCCCTTGATCATGGCTTGCTTGAGCAGCCAGCCAAGCGCCTGGCCTGGATTAGGCTTCAAGGGCGTCCGCCATGCGCGAACCAGAACGCGGGCATAGAATGAACCCACCTCCCAATGCCGCCGGTCAACCCCCTCGCCGTTGCGTGCCGGTGGCGCGATGCCATCAAGTATTTGAGGAAGGTCGGCAAGTGGCAAGTTCTCGGCAAGCTTCCACAGCGATCCCGATCCCGCTATATCGTCAACGCTAAAAAAGCCGTTCACAAGGGCGACCACGTCGGCCGCCCCATAGGGTTCCCCGTAGAGTGCCATAATGACTTCAGCCCGGAGACGGAAATCGTTCGTCGTGTTGCCGAGTTGGCTGTACACGTCCCGGATAATCGCTTTACCCGCGTCGATACGCAGCAGTGCCGCGAGCGCATGTACACGCTCAGCGTAAGGAGAGACTTGCCGGCCTAGCACAGTGGCGAGGTCGGGTAGCATCTCCTCCATAGGCGTGCCGAGCATAAGTGCGTCCACAACGATGGATCGAATACCAAACGATGAAGTCGGATTATTGAGGATTGCCCGGAATTCCCCCACCATCTCTTTGCGGGCCAATGCGCCGATGGCTCTGGCTTGCCCATTGCCTGACCGAAACCAAGGGTTCGCCCTTGAGAGCCTGTCGAGCGCACGTGCAAGGAGTGCGCAAGACGATGGTGTTAGCGACGCGGCATCACCATACGTCAGGACACCGTAAGGATCGGCCTCAATAAGCTCGCTCGCGCGTTCGGGGAGATGAACGGCAATCCAAGCATGGAGGCCGCGCAGTTCCGTTGCCGGGTGCCCATCGACTCCCATGAGGGCGACAATCCTTTCAAACGGGAGCCCGTCGCGGACCCGGCCCGCCAGGAACTCAGCGGCGAGGAACTCGGCCGTGGTCCGGTGGGTGTAATCGACGGTCTCGGCTTGAGGACCCGCATCAAAGATGCGGCGGCCCAGCACTGCCTGTACCTTCTCAGTTGGAAAGAACGTCACCGAGCGATATCCCGGTATATTCTCGCTGCCTTCCTGATCGGTGAGGCTAATACCCTCAACGTCGCTGATGAGACGCGCCGCGCAAACGGCCCCGGCAGCGGACCGCAACTCGGCTACGGAAAATGCGCCGTTGCCGGCCCGCGCGCGCTCCGGATCGAATTCTTGCAGCATAAGCTCGGTCGAGAGCTCAAAGAGCTCTTTGCGCGTGGACGGCCAGTTGCCAGTCTGAACAGCCCGCCACAACATGATGAGGTTCTGTGGATTCTCCAGAAATTCATTCAGCCCGCGCTCAGCGGCCCCGGTCAGAAAGGTGTTGGCTGCGGCGCCTTCAACGTTTTGGGCAGCGAGCACGGCAACCTGTTCAGGGTGGGAAAGGCTTTCCAGGAGAAGAACTGGAGCCTCGTTGTACTGCTCGAAATAGGGCTGGAAGCCAGCAAGATCGCTCTCACCCAACCAGTCGGCGATGCGGCAGGAAATTCGGACTTTGGAGGGATTGACCTCGAACAGCTTAGTCACCAAGGCATCGATAGTGGCCCGGTCAGCACGTCCAGCGCGTTTTTCATCAAGTCCGTCGATAAATAGGGCCTGGCCGCTTAGCATTTGCGCGGGTGTACTGAGGAACGCCCGCGCCTTCAGAAACCGTCCGCCTTCGGCCGCCGCCGCTTGCTTGAACACATACGTCTTACCTGCACCAGGGTCGCCGAGCACTACTAGGTTACGCGCAGCTCCAAAATCCGAGAACGGACGTGGTGCGCCATCTTGAGGCCGGTTCGACTTAATGTTGGTCTGGCGAACGGTTCGGATCATGGGGGCAAAATAGGCGAACTCCACTTCATCCGGCAACTGCGTCTTCATGTTAGACAGAAAGAAGTCATCAAACGCGAATTGCGGGGTTTGTCGGTTGAAACTCGAACGTGCTTTGGATGATCATCTCGGTCGGAAAGCGTCAACGGCAGACGTTAACTCCTAGACGACGGATGTCCGGGATTGAGGCCGGGAGCGGATCGGCCTTTTTTTTACGCTGGTATCTAGATAAAGCTGCCCCCTGCATTCATCGATCGCACAGATTGCGAAGCGGCGCGGTGATTAGAGGCAAATCGTCGTCACAAGCTATTGATATTTCAAAGCCGAGTGGGGTCATTCGGCGACGCCGATTCACATCTCCTCGGATACCGATATCGCAAGTTCATCAACGGCATCTTCGCCACAGAACGGACCTCAAACGCAAATCTGGATGAAAGCGTTGGGAAGCTAAATGTCCCGTGACTGCCCTTCCATATGCCCCAATCGCCGTGTGAAATAAGCGTTGGTATCCGCTAGGACAGCGCTTTCTCAGCGTTTACGAGAAAAACCACGGTTGAAGCTGTCATATGCAGCATATAGGCGACAATGTATTCCGGCACTGAAGACGGAGTTGCTCCCTGACCATGGCCACTTAGCTTGTTTCGTCCCGTTGGAATGCTGCTTTCCAACAACTGACGCAACGCGGTCAGCTCATTCGCCCAAAAACCCGGCACCAATCCATTTTTTAGGCAAATATCAATAAGCGCTCTGGCAGTATCACCCGGCCCAAACGCCCAATTCCGCTTACTACAGATGGCCTTCATCGTGCTCTCAAAACACTTCAAGCACTCATTGAGTGCCTCCTTGTTCTTCCCCTCACGATAATGTTGGTACGCGCGAACAAACTCATCATGTGGCCCAGCATACCCCTTTCCGCCAAGAAGGCGTAGGGCGGGCTTTACAGCTTCAACATGAATTAGTTCGGAATCAATCCGAATTACTTGACCATCTGCAAACTGGTACCCAATTCCGTGTTCCCTTAATCTTCCGTTTAGGTCGGCGATCGCCCCATCCGCTCTCTCGACCGCGTTGTGCACATTGTTGAATGCATAGTCTCTGACGAAGTGGTCTATTGCGCGAAACGAAATTTCAATGAAGTCAAGACACGCTTCCGTTGACTGCTCTTTAAGAAAATAATTGAACAGTTCCGCCTCAAGGTTCCTACCATCGGGAACTTGGGTGGGAGGCAGGACGAAAACTCCAAGTTCCTGGCGGATAGCCTTAGTAATAATCTTCAGAACCTCTTGGACGTTACCGGTTGAGTCGTATTCTTCGGTTCCCAGAGCCTCACGGATGATGTGAACGATTTGGACTCGCAGCTTTTGCGGTATCGCATCATAGGTAAAAATGTCTACTGTTTCGCCCCGCAACCGCTTTTGTCGTTTAGAAAAGAGATCGATAATCGCCATATCAGGCTCCACGTTTTCTGAAGGGGTATGGCACATCCTGTTCAGTGAACAGTAATTCTTTCTCGATCTATTTCGTTTTTCACAACTAAAGCTGCTTATTGAGAGAGTTGCGCCAACCCAGAACTGATTAGGGCGAAATTGCTCGAAAAATGGCAAGCGCGTTGGGCGCCATCTGCTTTACGACTCCTAATAAAATAATATCAATTGCTTACTATAAGTCTGAGTTTAGTTTCCAGAAGCCGCGCTGCCCTGCAGATGCGATCACGCCTTTCTCCTTCAAGCGATGAAGATGGGTGCGAAACGTCGTGGCCTTAAGCTGGAAGTCGACATGCATCGCTTCCATCAAGAGTGCCTTTGAGCCGAGTGGCTTCGGGCTGTTTCGAAGCGCATCGAGCACGCGATTTTCGATCATGATCCGCGTTACGCTATTTTTGCGGTTGACGTCGGTCAGCCCTGAGACTTCCCGGCGCGCCTTCATCAGCTGGCGCTGCAGGGCTAATTTTTCGGCTGTCAGGTCCCTGATTCGTGCGTCGATTTCCTCAATCTCCCGCTGGAGACGTTGCTCAAAATAGGTGGAGAGGGCGTTGTTCATTGTTGTTTCACTTTTAGTTTTGAAACGAAACTATCGCCTCGTATCACGAAATTATCAATATAAAACATGGTTTTTTGCTCCTTTGACAGCAGCCTTTAAATATGGTAGCAACAAGCAAACTTGTCTTGTTGCTACCATATTCATTACGTGATCCAATTTTTTTGTTGCAGTAGGAATCGTCTTGCCCCATATAGAGGAAGACACGGCCGGCCCCTCTGCAATTAGCGCTTGCGCTTTCTGTACGGGTCGGTCTTCATTTGCATATGGCTCCATATGCGAAACCCTACCTCACGCTGGATCAGCAAGTCGCCCTATTAGTCTCCAGGGGCATGACTATCACTGATGTCGGCAAGGCAAAAGCCTGCTTGGCCCGCATAGGGTATTATCGTCTTAGCGCCTATTGGTATCCCTTTCGAAAATCTCAAACAGTCGTGGATGCCACCTCTGGAAGGTCCACGACAACTGTTCTTGACGACTTCAAAGGCGACACCGACTTTCCGACCATTCACGGCCTGTATATTTTCGACAAGAACCTGCGCCTACTCGTCCTGGATGCCTTAGAGCGCATTGAAGTGGCCGTGAGAACAGACATAGCACTTCTGTTGGGTCGAAAAGATCCGTGGGCACATCGCAATCCACGTCTACTGCATGGTAACTTTGCTCGTCGCCCAAAACCTGGTAGCGCGAACACTCGTCACCAGGAATGGCTCAACCGACAGGACAAAAAATTTCTGGATTCCCGAGAGGATTTTGCAAAGCACTTCAAGACCAAATATGCTGGCGTACATCCTCCGATCTGGATTGACGTAGAACTATGGGATTTCGGCTCGTTGTCGCACCTCTTTGGCGGCTTAACGATAGCGGACCAAGATCAGATTGCCACGGCGTATGGGTTACCCAGCGGTCAGATTTTAAAAACTTGGCTTCATTGCCTGAATGACGTGCGAAACGTGTGTGCCCATCATTCTCGCCTCTGGAACAAGCCACTTGTCAATCAGCCGACCTGGCCCGCGACGGGTGTCACCCCGATGTTAGATCATGTCACCGTAACGCCTATCAGCCCGACACGTTTATATGCCGCCCTCGTTATTCTCAATTGGATGTTGAGGGTTATCAATCCGACCAGTAGTTGGCGGACGCGGTTGATTGCACACGCCGACACGATGCCCGTCAGCAAATATCTAAGTTTAAATAGCGCGGGTTTTCCGTTCACCTGGAAGGCGGAGGCGATCTGGTTGTAAGCCAGACTGAACGCAAAATCTAGCAAACGTGGTTTCTGCCAATTGGGGTTCGCAATGGTTGGTCTGGTCGAGGAAATTCAGGCAGACGCACTTAATGACAGCATTCCCGTTTCGACTTTGTTGCGGAAGGTCAAAGTTGCCGCCGTTAAGTTGAGGCTCGCAGCGGTCGAAAAATGGGTGGACATGGAGCTGAACGGCTATATCGGCGATCTCCCAGAATATCGGAAATTGACGGGACAGCCAAAGGCGTACAATCCAATCAGAGGCCAATGGATTCCGATCATCGATCCAGACCCCGAGATCCAAGCCATGCTCTCGCAAGCATACACGGGACAGTCCATTGCGGAGATAGAGGATCTTTTGAAACAAGACTTAAAGGGGGTACTTCAGAAACCTCTCCCCGCAGAGATCATAAGCGCTATAAATCGGCGCAACCGCGTTCCTTTCGGTGAAATGTCCGTTCATATCAGTCGATCGGATATTGCTGGCATCCTGGATAGGGTCAGAACGATGGTTTTGGATTGGGCGCTCGAGCTAGAAAAGAGCGGTGTGCTGGGCGAGGGGTTCTCATTCACGAAAGAGGAGAAGGAACGTGTGGTGACCAATTACAATATCCAGAATTTTAACGGCGTGATAGGCAACAATAACCGGGTCCGCGACATCATTGGGGGTGATCTGAACCTGATCGAGGTAAAAAGACTTATCGTGCAGCTTCGAGCTCATCTTGGGGATCTGGCGGAGGAGGGAGCAGATGCGGGCGCAGTCGACAAGGCTACCAGCGCAATCATACAGCAGCTTGAAGCTTCGAAGCCCGATCATGGCGTTATAAGAGGATTACTGCAGGATTGTCGGAACGCGATTTCCGGCGCGGCAGGGGGCATGATTTCGTCGGGCGCCCTTGCGTTAATAGCTTCATTTCTTCCGGCCATTGGGCACTGAGTCGGAGCTTCGTCTCATCGAGATAACGAATGCTGCCGAACTTCTCCCTACAAGGCGAAGCTAGTCTACGACATCGGCCAAGACCTGCGAGACTCTCGTCGGCTCCAATTCCGTCGTTCCATCGAGGTTAAGTCGATGCATGCTATTGAAAAGTTTAAGGTGGAGCGCTTTCGGTAACAATAGGGTCGTGGATTCTAATCCCCTCACATCATACGAATCCGATTTTGTTGACCGTAGGTCGTGATCTTTAACAGTGGCGTTGCAGCCAGGTGCGGGATGACTGCTCTGCACCTGCATTGCTGTCGTCGAACAAGTGGTTCACAGTCTTAGAAACTGCCGCCCCGGACCGGTCAGTCACGGCTGCTGACACATTGTTGCCGGCGTGCAGCCGTCGACGCATGCCGAAACTGCTGCCTGAGAAATATCAACTACGAGCGTCGTTGCGAGGCTGGTTTGCCGCACGGTAACGGATCGCGAACCTGTGTGGAGCGCGCGCCTGGGGGAACGTCAACGTCCCACCATGATAGCAAATCGCACCAGTGCGAGCGGAGCACTGGCGCGATCGACGAGAACTGGTGCGTCGCTCAGAGGCCCAGGTCACTCAGCGACGGATGGTCATCCGGACGGCGGCCAAGGGGCCAGTGGTATTTGCGATCCGCTTCAGCGATTGGCATCTCGTTGATGCTGGCGTGCCGATGCGACATCAGTCCATCCTCGGCGAAGAGCCAGTTCTCGTTCCCGTAAGCGCGGAACCATTGCCCACCGTCGTCACGGTATTCATAGGCATAACGCACCGCGATGCGGTTGTCCGTAAAGGCCCACAGCTCCTTGATGAGCCGGTATTCGTGTTCCTTGTTCCACTTGCGCGTCAGGAAGGCCTGAGCCTCTTCTCGATTGGTCGCGAATTCGACCCGGTTACGCCAGCGTGTATCGAGCGTATAGGCCAGAGCGACCTTCGCCGCATCGCGCGTGTTCCAGCCATCTTCGGCCAGGCGAACCTTTTCGACGGCAGTTTCTCGGGTGAACGGGGGGAGTGGGGGACGTGTCATGATGTTTCCTTTCGTGATTTGAACGGTTGCGGCAAGCGCGGAGCCCGCAAGGGCCACAGCGGGGATCGCGGTAATGAAAGTGCGGCGTTGCATACGAATAGCGCGGTCAAAACGGCTTGGTCGGAAGGTACTTGCCGTCCAGCGTGATCACGGCGCGCGAGCCGCCTTCCGGATCTTCAACCTTCTCGATGTTCAGCTTGAAGTTGATGGCGCTGATGATGCCATCGCCGAATTTTTCGTGGACCAGGGCCTTCAGCGTGGTCCCATAGACCTGCACGATTTCGTAGAAGCGGTAGATGGTCGGATCGGTGGGCAGACCGTTCCCGATGCTGCCGCGGACCGGAACCGTCTGCAGCAGCGCAACGGCGTCGTCGTCGAGATCGAGCGTCTTGCCCACGGCCTTGGCAGCGTCCGCCGGTAGCGGGTGCTGGCCGAGCAGGGCGGCGGTAACGAAGGCTTCCGACAGGCCGGTGCCCTCAGTGATCTGGGCGTAGGTCAGGTCTTTCTTGAGCTTCGATGCGAGGATGACGTCCGTCAGGTCCTGGCGAGCGGTTTGTGTGGCTTGGGACTGTAGCATTGGCATTCTCTCCTTGGTTGGGATACAGGGTTCAGGCAACGCGCCTGGCTTGGTATTTGATGGCCTGGACGTCGGGATTGTCCGCAAGGGAGACGAAGGAACCCCTGCTGCCATCAAAGGCTTCGATAAGTCCGCTCGCGATGTCGTAAATCCAGCCATGCAGCGCGACGCGCCCCTCTTCTAGGGCCAGCCGCACCGACGGGTGCGTCTGGATATTGGCGAGCTGGGCGATCACGTTTTCGCGCACCATCGATGCGACCTTGGCGGGCTGATCCTGGTGCCGGCGGGCTTCGTTCACGACGCGGGCAGAGTCTGCATAGCGCAACCAACTGGCCACGGCGGGCATGTGGTCGAGGCACCTGCACGTCGCGATGGCGGTCATCGCGCCGCAGTCGGAGTGGCCACAGATCACGATGTCGGAGACCTGCAACGCCGCGACGGCGTATTCGACCGAGGCGGAAACGCCACCCGGCTCGGGGCCGTAGGACGGGACGATGTTGCCTGCGTTTCGGATGACGAAGAGGTCGCCCGGCTCGCGCTGGGTAACCAGTTCAGGCACCAGGCGGCTGTCCGAGCAGGAAATGAACAGAGCCCGCGGGTTCTGCTGATTTGCCAGATCCTTGAACAGCTTAACCCGTTCAGGAAAGGCCTCCCTCTGGAACTTCAGAAAGCCGTCAATAATGTCTTTCATCGCTGCAATCTCCGTGTCTCGATCTGTTGATATGAAGGCTACGGAAGGCATGGCATAATGTAAAAGTCTCGTTTATTATGAGGTGGATTAGATAATCTTATAGGTTTTGACATGCTCGCCCGACAGGTTCGTTATTTTCTCGCAGTCGCGGAGCATCAGAGCTTCACACGGGCCGCAGAGGCCCTGCATGTCTCGCAACCGGCGCTTTCGCAGCAGGTCAGGTTGATGGAGGAAAGCCTCGGCGTGCAATTGTTCGACCGATCGGGGCGCACGACCCGATTGACGGATTCCGGAGAGGTCTATCTGCAATACGTGCGCCGCGCATCGCAGGAGTTTCGGGAAGCCAAGCGCGCTATCCACGACGTGAGCGATCTCAGCCGTGGTACGTTGCGCGTTGCAGTGACGCCAACGTTCACGACATATCTGGTCGGCCCTCTCGTCGAGGCGTTCCACAGTCGTTACCCGAACATCTTCCTCAACGTGCGGGAGATTTCCCAGGAGCATATGGAGGAATTGCTTCTCGCTGATGAGGTCGATGTCGGAATCGCGTTTTCCGGCACACTGACACCGGACATCGATCTGGACCCCCTGCTGGTGGAGACCCTCGCCCTGGTCGTCAGCACCGGGCATCCTCTGGCGAGTGAAACGTCAATCGGACTACAGGCCCTGAGCACCGAGTCATTGGTGCTACTCAGCGCGGAGTTCGCTACGCGCGAACAGATCGATCGCTTCTGCCGCCAGCACGATATTCACCCGAAAGTACAGATAGAGGCCAACTCGATTAGTGCGGTGATCGAAATCGTCCGCAGAACGAGGCTGTCGACACTCTTGCCCGCAACAATCGCATTCGCCCATCAGGACCTGGTCGCCGTTGCGCTTGATCCCGTGCGCTTGCAGCGGACCGCTGTTCTGATGCAACGTAAGGACGCTTACCGAAGCGCGGCGGCGCTGGTCTTTGTTGGGTTGGCTAAGGAAGTGGCGGCTGAAATGGAGGGGCAGTGACAAAAATCATGGCTTGGATCTCTAAGCCATTGATGAAAGTGTACTTCTGACCTGTAAGGGCTGGCACCAGTAGAGGCTCGTAAGTTCGGCTCCTTTCAAGGCGGTCGTCCTGAGAATTGTAGGCCTGTCTGTTCGCTCTTGTTTCTAAAATGGTTTTACGGTGCGTTCGGGTCACTGTAGGGTGCACCCTTTGCCAATAAAGTCAGACATTGGCTTCGCGTTCTACCCCAATAAACCATGTACCAAGTCATATAAAGATGTCGTTATATGGTTGACGGCTGCGCTCTCGCCAAGGCATGGTGTGCCCGTCGTGGTTCTGCGGATGTCGAAATCCGGAGCTAAGAGGGAATTTGGTGACGATGTGTCATGCATCCATACCGGAGCTGCCCCCGCAACTGTAGGCGGAGAGTTGTCGTTCAACATGTCACTGAGGAAGACGCCTCGGGAAGACGAACGTCAGCGATGACCCGCAAGCCAGGAGACCTGCCGCGATAGATAACGTCCACGGGCGGGGTGTCCCGGTGTGCCGCTTTGCGCGATCGGCATGCCCTGCCGTTCGCCCTGCGTCATGCGTCCGCCCCGTCTCAACCTGATGGAAGTGCGGATGACACCGACGATCAAAACAACTGGCCAGCAAGCGCTGGCGACCAGTCTCATAGACATCGTTTTTCCCGGAGATACGAACCATCACGGAACGCTGTTTGGCGGAGCTGGCCTTGCTTTCATGGACCGCGTCGCATTCATAGCGGCCAGCCGCTTCGGACGCGTCCCCTTCGTGACGGCCTCGTGCGAGCGCATCGATTTCAAGCAGCCGGCACGTGTCGGCCACATCGTTGAATTTTCGGCGATACCGGTCAGAGCCGGACGTCGGTCTCTGACGGTCGAGGTGGAGATGTTCGCGGAGACAGTTGTAGGGCATCAGCGACATGCCTGCACTCGCGGCATCTTTAATATGGTGGCAATTCCCGAAGGCCAGGGGGCCGGCGATTTCTTCCTGCGGGAACTCCTGCCCATGGAGACGCCGCTTTCGACGGCGGGCGTCAAGATGGTGGATATCGTTTTTCCGGATCAGGCAAACAGTGTCGGGCGGATGTTCGGGGGCGAGGCCATCTCCTTCATGACGAAGGCCGCCTTCGTGGAAGCATCGCGCTACTCCGGCAAGCTGGTGGTCCTGGCATCATCCGAGCGTGTCGACTTTGCGAGACCCATTGAGATCGGGGAGATCGTCGAGGCGGAGGCACGTATCGAACGTGTGGGTCACAGCTCGATGCTTGTTGAGACAAAGCTCTGGTCGGAGAATCTGCTTACAGGCGAAAGATCCATTACCGCCACTGGATTCTTCAACATGGTGGCGGTCGGCGAAGACAGCCGGCCGATTAACATACGCGAGGCCGCCCCAGCGGTAGAACTCTCCCGAAGCGAGGACGGGTACGCTCATGCTTGACCGTCAGCATTTATCGATCCTGCTCGAAGTGGATCGCCTGGGAAGTCTGACCGCAGCCGCGGAACGGCTGAACGTGACCCAGTCCGCGCTCAGCCATACGATCCGAAAGCTCGAAGACCGCTATGGCGTGGCGATGTGGGAGAAGGACGGTCGCAATCTCCGTCTCACACAGGCCGGCCGCTACGTCGTCTCGGTGGCGCAGCGTGTCCTGCCGCAGATCGAGAGGGCCGAACATGTCCTGACGGACTATCGTCAGGGGCAGCGAGGTTCTTTGAAGATCGGTATGGAATGTCATCCATGCCATCAATGGCTGATGGGGGTTACAAAACCCTACCTCGTGGACTGGCCTCAGGTAGACCTGGAGCTGACGACCTCATTCGCAGCCGGCGGTGTGTCAGCGCTGATGGTCCACGAGATCGACATCCTGATCACTCCGGATCCGATAGAGGCACCGGGTATCCTGTATGTGCCGGTGTTCGACTATGAGCTCGTGCTCGCCGTACCGAGCGATCACAGGCTGGCGAGTAGGGACTATGCCGACCCGATGGATCTCACCCATGAAACGCTCCTGACCTACCCTGTTCCGCCGCAGAGGTTGGACGTGTTCACGCAATTCCTGGTGCCCGCCAATTGCAGTCCGCGGCACCACCGCAATATCGAGACAACCGAGATGATGCTCCAGCTGGTGGCGGCAGGCCGTGGCGTCAGCGCCATCCCGGACTGGCTGGTGCGCCAGGAGGCAGCAACGCTTGGCGTTCGCCCGGTGCGGATCGGCCGGACGGGGATCCACAAGAGCATTCATCTCGGCCTGAGACGTGGGGAAGAGGCCATCGATTTCATTGCGGGCTTTCTCACGGCGTCCAGGGGGGCGTGAGGGTCTCGCATCCCAAGCATGAGAGTCGCTCATGATTGCGTGAAATCAAATCAATTTTTCTTCGTCAAAGGCTCGGACATAAGGGATGTGCATACCAACGGCAGAATCCTGCAGTACTCACGGGTCAAAAGGCGAGAGAAGCGATGAGAGCGATGAAGGAGAAACAAAGCGACCCTTCTTTCACTTCGGATGTCACGGATGATGATGCACCGGACGCGGGATTTCGCTTCGTCCTCAAGAGTATTCCCTTCGATGAGAACTACCTTCCGGCAGCCAACACGCGCATAACGACCAATTTCGCGAACCTCGCCAGGGGAGCAGGCCGCCAGGAGAATCTTCGCAACACCCTGACGATGATCGACAACCGCTTCAACGCCCTGGTTCATTGGGACAATCCTACAGGAGATCGATATTCCGTCGCCCTCGACATCATCTCGGTTGAGCTTGTGACCGATGCCCGAGACCGGCCCGACGCCTTCCCTCTGATAGAGATCCTGAAGACGACGATCATCGACCGAGCCACAAATGCGCGCATCGACGGCATCGTTGGAAACAACCTGTCTTCCTACGTCCGCGACTATGATTTCAGCATCGTGCTGCCCTCATACAACAAGGACCGCACCGAATTCAGCACACCGGAGAATTTCGGGGAGCTGCATGGAAACCTGTTTCAATCGTTCCTGAACTCCGACACGTTCAGAGAGCATTTCAAGAAGCCGCCGGTGATCTGCCTGAGCGCCTCGAGCAGCAGGACATACCATCGGACTGAAAATCAGCATCCCGTGTTGGGGATCGAATACCAGCAGAATGGGTTTTCGACGACCGACGAATACTTCCGGAAGATGGGATTGAAGGTTCGCTTCTTCATGTCGCCACATAGCGTGGCGCCTCTGGCATTCTACTTTCTCGGCGACCTTCTCCGTGACTACACCGATCTCGAACTGATCGGCACCATCAGCACGATGGAGACCTTCCAGAAGATCTATCGTCCCGAAATCTACAACGCCAATTCGCCAGCGGGCGGCGTCTATCAACCTAGCCTGAAGCACCAGGACTACTCCCTAACCCGCATCGTCTACGATCGGGACGAGCGTAGCCGGCTGGCCGTGGAGCAGGGGAGGTTCGCCGAGGACCATCTGATCAAGCCTTACGGGCACATTCTTGAACAGTGGTCTGCCAAGCACGCTCATTGACGAACCGAAATCACAAGGTCGAATGCCATGAAAACACTCCTGCCCACGTCAACTGCCGGCAGCCTGCCGAAGCCCTCTTGGCTTGCCGAACCCGAGAAGCTCTGGTCGCCATGGAAGTTGCAAGGCGAGGAATTGACCGAGGGCAAGCACGACGCCCTTTGCCTTTCTCTTGATGACCAGAGCCAAGCGGGCATCGATATCGTCAGCGATGGCGAGCAGACGCGCCAGCATTTCGTCACGACGTTCATCGAACACCTGGACGGCGTTGATTTCGAGAAGCGCGAGACAGTCAGGATCCGGGATCGTTATGATGCGAACGTGCCGACCGTTGTCGGCGCCGTGTCTCGTCAAAGACCGGTTTTCGTTGAAGATGCCAAGTTCCTGCGCCAGCAGACCAAGCAGCCGATCAAATGGGCGCTTCCGGGCCCGATGACCATGATCGATACGCTCTTCGACAACCACTATAAAAGCCGGGAAAAGCTGGCGTGGGAGTTCGCCAGGATCCTCAATGAGGAAGCAAGGGAGCTTGAGGCTGCCGGTGTCGATATTATCCAGTTCGACGAACCCGCCTTCAACGTCTTCTTCGATGAGGTGAACGACTGGGGCGTCGCCACCCTGGAAAGGGCGATCGAAGGGCTGAAGTGCGAAACGGCGGTGCATATCTGCTATGGCTATGGGATCAAGGCCAATACCGACTGGAAAAAGACGCTCGGTTCGGAGTGGCGGCAGTATGAGCGGACGTTCCCGACACTGCAGAAATCCAGCATCGGCATGATCTCGCTGGAATGCCACAACTCCCATGTCCCGATGGATCTCATCGAACTTGTCCGGGGCAAGAAAGTCATGGTCGGCGCCATCGATGTGGCGAGCAACACGATCGAGACGCCGGAAGAGGTTGCTGCCACCTTACGAAAGGCCCTCCGGTTCGTCGATGCCGACAAGCTTTGCCCCTGCACCAACTGCGGCATGGCCCCTCTGTCGCGTCGCGTGGCAAGAGGCAAGCTGCAGGCATTGAGCGCAGGCGCGGAAATCGTCCGCAGGGAATTGTCTGCTGCGGCCTAACGAGTTGCTTACACGGGACAGCGACAGCTTCACCCATATCCGTCAATATTTGCGCGCGCCTTGCCAATTCTGTGGGGAGGGGCTCGCTGCCGAACTTGATTTTTGAGAGAAACGACCGTCTCGACGGCGCTAACGAGGCTGATATGAAAATGGATGACCACCGCTTCGACATTGTTGATAGCGCCATTTTTCGCGATGGAATGTCTCGCCTTGGCACGTCGGTCAATGTCGTCAGCACCAGCGTTAGGGGCAAGCGATACGGCTTCACGGCCTCGGCTGTCTGTGGTGTCAGCGATACGCCGCCTACGCTTCTCGTCTGCATCAACCGTGCAAGTTCATGTTTTCATGCCTTTGGAGGCGCCCGCTATTTTTGCGTTAACACCCTGATGCCAGGCCAGGAAGACATTTCAAACGCGTTCGGAGGCCGGATACCGACAGAAGATCGATTTTCATTCGGGCAATGGAATGAAGGGATTGCCGGCTCCCCCGTCCTTCTTAGCGCATCGGTCAGTTTCGAATGCGAACTTGTCAATGCCGTTGATGAGGCTACTCACCGCATTCTTTTCGGCAGGGTGATCAACCTTTGCGAAAATGAAGAACGTGCAACGCTCCTGTATTGCATGCGTCGATATATAAATGGGATAGTCTAGCGCTAAGTCGGGATTTGGGGACGTTCGAGAACAGAGTTGTGAAATCGATAAGCGCACTGACATGGCTCACTGATGACGATCCAACCGCTGTGCGGACTGAAGCACGCGCATTCTGCCTCCGGATCATCAAGGACTTCTACAAGATCGACTATACCCCTGCCTGGCACACCGATCTGGACTCTTTGTTGGACGTGTCCTCGGAGAGCTGGTTCTCGAATGAAAGACGCGGGGCTTTCCTCGTGGTTCGCGACGAACAAGAGCGCGTCGTCGCCGCCGGAGGCCTCTACGATCTTCAGAACAAGCCGACTACGGCGATCCGCCTGCAAGATCGCTATTGCGACGCTGCCAATGTATGCCAGATCGTCCGGGTCTATCTGGAGCCACACGTGCGGCGGAAAGGACTCGGCGGTTCAATCGTTGCTGCCCTGGAGAATAAGGCGCGCGATCTCGGTTATGTCACGTCCTATCTCCATGCCGATGCGGACACACCTGATACCCTCAGCTTCTGGAGAAGCCAAGGCTACAGCGAGTTCGGCCGGTTCTCGTATCCCTCGGCAAAAGGGATGGATACCAGCGTGGACTTCGACAAGCAGCTTCTGACCCAGAAGGACTGAATATCCACGGCTTGGAGCCTTGCAGCCGGGTTTTCCCCTGTGAATTTGGCACAGGCGCATCATAGCCGTTGACGCGGATTTAACCGCGTATACTATATCTAGTGTTCGAGGTTCCCTTCGATTCGAATTCGGATCAAGGGCTAAGACGGGAATTCGGTAGCGCCCATGATGTTCGCGAAGCCGAGGCTGCCCCCGCAACTGTGAACGGCGAGTGTCTTGTCCATCATGCCACTGGGAGTTCCCGGGAAGGCGGAGAAGGCGCAGTGACCCGTGAGCCAGGAGACCTGCCTTGATCGATACGTCCGCCGGCGGGGTGTCCGGCAGGGTACGGTAGATTGCGTCCGGATGAAGCCGGTCCTATACCGTCCTCGCTGCCCCGTCATCTGTCTGCTTCGGGGTGAAGGCCATGAATTCACAATTCCATATCATCGCTGACCCGTAGTCGCTTCGACTGCGGCCATCCGCGCCGTCGATTTCTGCCACAGCCCTTTTCGCTCCGGTCCGATACCAGGCCGGAAACCCTTTTCTGCGTCCAGCTTCACGAGGAAACCATGCCGATCACCGTCTATTCCAAGCCTGCCTGCGTTCAATGCACTGCCACCACCCGCGCGCTCGACCGCCAGGGGATCGACTATACTGTCGTCGACGTTTCGACCGATATTGCCGCCTACGAGCTGGTGCAGGGTCTCGGCTATCGCCAGGTTCCCGTCGTCATCGCCGGCGAGCAGCATTGGGCGGGCTTCCGCCCGGACATGATCAGCGCGCTCGCCTGAGTGGCTGCTGCAATGGGTGAGGTGATCTACTTTTCCAGCAGATCCGAGAATACCCATCGCTTCGTCGAGAAGCTCGGCCTTCCCGCGCAGCGCATCCCCATCACTGGCGAGACCCTGCAGGCAGGGTCGCCCTATGTGCTTCTCGTTCCGACCTATAGCGGCGAGGGCGGCAAGGGGGCCGTGCCCAAGCAGGTGATCCGTTTCTTGAACGATGCGGCGAACCGTTCGAACCTTCGCGGCGTGATCGCCGCGGGCAACAGCAACTTCGGCGAGACCTACGGGCTTGCCGGCGACATCATCTCAAAGAGATGCCAGGTGCCTTACCTCTATAGGTTCGAGCTCCTAGGCACCGAAGAGGACGTCGCCAATGTCAGACACGGATTGGAACGATTTTGGACACGGCAGTTCTCGAGCGCCCCTTGAAGGCGCAGGCCGCTGATGCGGCGCTCGATTATCACGCACTGAACGCCATGCTGAACCTCTATGACGAGCACGGAAAGATCCAACTCGACAAGGAT
>NZ_JBXSOQ010000021.1:0-48019 GCF_057784475.1 Martinezella sp. CNPSo 3795
AAACCAAACTACACGCTTCACAGCGCGCCGTATGGCCAGCTTCGCATCCCGTCATCCGTAAGGATGGCGAAAGGCATCGAAGCCAAAAAGACGAAGTGTATTCTCTTGTTCAAAACGTAACCGTCGAAGTCTCTTTCCAGAACCGAAATCTCTTCCGGTCCCGCGAAGCTTCGCCGCCCACGTTTCTCTTTCTTCTCATCTTCAATTGTCAAATAACCGACCAGAAAACCCAGTCAAAAACAGCATTCCCGCCAATCCCAGGCCAGGCCCAGAACCACCAATCAGCATCGCAGCCAATCCAGGAAACACCAGAGCGAGAGACTTCGTCGCCAGCAGCGCCGCCGCCCTCGTCAGTGATCGGGCTTATAGACCCCCCAACCCGATATAGTCAACAGGCTCGCTGTAAAAATTCTGACATTTTTGTAAGCGATTGAATTAAAAAGGTGATTTGTGAATGCGATCGAAATCTTGGAGATTTTTTCGCAATTGGCCGCGATTTCGGGATTCATTTTACGCCGTCTGCTGGAATCATTCAGAAAAGCGCTCCTAAAGGGCCACTTGCGCCCTGTTGCAAGCATCGGATCCGCCTCTCATTGCCAGCCGGACACCCAAGACCTAATAGACATCGAGAGATTGAAGGGAGCGGATATGGTGCTTCTCGATAAAAGGCAGGCGCAGGCCGCGCCGGCCCGGCAAATGCAAGTTTTTGCCCATGGATATATGCGAGGCAGGCGGGCGTGACATATAGAGTGCCCTTATTGCCGGAACTGCCGGTCTCGCATGTGCTTACCGATATCGGTGCAGCACTCGCTAAAGAGCGGCGTGCCGTGCTCTCCGCGCCGCCCGGCGCCGGCAAGACGACGCTGGTGCCGCTTTATCTCTTGGGCGAAGCCGGGCGCGGCGATGACAGGATCATTCTTCTGGAGCCGCGGCGGCTGGCCGCAAGAGCCGCTGCTGCCCGCATGGCCTCGCTGCTTGGCGAACAGGTGGGCGATACCGTGGGATACCGCATGCGGCTCGACAACCGCATTTCCGCCAAGACCCGCATCGAGGTGGTGACGGAAGGTGTGTTCGCGCGGATGATCCTCGACGATCCCGAACTCTCAGGCGTCTCCACCGTCATCTTCGACGAATTCCACGAGCGCTCGCTGGATGCGGATTTCGGACTGGCGCTGGCGCTCGATGTGCAATCGGCGCTGCGAGAGGATCTGCGCATTCTCGTCATGTCGGCAACGCTCGATGTGGAGCGTGTCGCTGCACTCCTCGACCACCCGCCCGTGATCGAAAGCATGGGTCGCAGCTTCCCGATCGATATCCGTCATCAGGATCGGCCAGCGGGAGAGCGGATCGAGGATACGGTGACGCGGGCGATACTTGATGCGCACGCGCGCGAACAGGGCTCCATCCTCGCCTTCCTGCCCGGGCAGGCGGAAATCACCCGCACGGTGGAGCGGCTGGAGGGCCGCTTCCGGCCGGAGACGATGATTGCGCCGCTCTACGGCAATCTCAGCCAGAAGGAACAGGATGCGGCAATTCGGCCAGCACCGCAGGGCACGCGCAAGATCGTGCTGGCGACCTCGATCGCCGAAACTTCCATCACCATCGATGGCGTGCGCATCGTCATCGACAGCGGATTGCAGCGCCTGCCCGTTTTCGAGGCTTCCACTGGCATCACGCGGCTCGAGACGATGCGCGTGTCGCGCGCCTCCGCCGATCAGCGCGCCGGCCGCGCCGGACGAACCGAACCGGGCATCGCCATCCGGCTCTGGCATCCGGGGCAGACCGCGGCGCTTCCGGCCTTCACGCCGCCGCAGATCCTTTCCAGCGACCTTTCGGGCCTAGCGCTCGATCTCGCCCATTGGGGCGTGCAGGATCCGGCAGTGCTTGCCTTCGTCGACCAACCGCCTGCGACCACGCTTGCCGAAGCACGAGCCCTGCTGCGACAGCTGGGTGCGCTCGACGCGGAAAACGGGCTGACGGCGCGCGGACGGCTGATGCGCGAGCTCGCCCTGCCGCCACGACTGGCGGCGATGGTGATTTCGGCTGGTGACTTCGGCCAGGCGCGCGAAGCGGCGCTGCTTGCCGTACTGCTGACGGAACAGGGGCTTGGTGGGCAGAGTATCGACGTGGAAGACCGGCTGCGGCGCTTCAAGACCGAGAAGGGTGAACGGGCCGAGGCCGCGCGTCGTCTTGCCGGGCGTCTCGCTCAAGCGGCCGGTGGCAACGGCGGCACCCTTTCCTCTATTCCTCCGCTTGCCGGCGCGCTGCTGCTGCATGCCTTTCCCGACCGCATCGCCCTGCAGCGTGGCGGGCGGGGACGCTTCGTCATGGCCAATGGGCGCGGCGCGGAACTGGCGGAGACCGAACGGCTTGCCGGCTCCCAGATGCTTGTCATCGCCGACCTGACCGGACGTGCGGCGCAGGCGCGCGTTCTTGCTGCGGCGGAGATTTCCCGCGCCAATGTCGAAGAACATCTCCCTGGCGAAATCCGCACGGACGATCAGAGCTTTTTCGACAAGGCAAGTCGTCAGGTGCGGGCGCGGCGGGCGACAAGGCTCGGTGCCATCATCTTCGAAGAGACGCCTCTGCCCCGGCCTTCCGGTGAACAGGCGGCAAAGGCGCTGGCCGACGGCATACGCGAACTCGGGATCGGTGTCCTGCCGTTCTCCAAGGAAGCCACGCAGCTGCGGGACAGGATCGGCTTCCTGCATCGGACGATCGGCGATCCGTGGCCCGATATGAGCGACGAGGCGCTGCTTGCTCGGCTTGAGGAATGGTTCATGCCGTTTCAGCCCGACGCGCGCGGCCTCTCCGATATCTCCGCGGGCAGCCTTTCCAACGGGTTGATGTCTCTCGTGCCGCACGAGCTGCAGCGCGATCTCGCTCGAATGGCACCGACGCATTTCGAGGCCCCGACCGGCCAGCGCCATCCCATTCAATATGATGGCGAGGAACCACTGTTGACCATTCGGGTGCAGGAGCTGTTCGGGCTGAAGCAGCATCCGGCCATCGGCGGCGGCAGATTGCCGCTGGTGCTGGAATTGACATCGCCGGCACATCGCCCGATCCAGACGACGCGCGACCTGCCGGGCTTCTGGGCCGGATCCTGGAAGGATGTGCGCGCCGATATGCGCGGCCGCTACCCCAGGCACCCCTGGCCGGAAGATCCGGCCGAGGCCTTGCCGACGACACGCGCCAAGCCAAGGGGGACATGACGATGGCACGCTTCTTCCGGGGACTGGAAAAGCTCTCCGAAGCCGAAATGAAGGCGCAGGAGGGCCACCATACCAGCCGGCGGCTGAGACTGCAGACGCTGGTGCGCCTGCGCTGGCTTGCCGTCGGCGGTCAGACGGTGACCGTGATGATCGTCGCCTTCTGGCTGAAATTTCCCATGCCGCTGCTGCCCTGCTGCGTACTGATCGCCTGCCTTGCCTGGATCAACTTCTTCCTGACGCTGCGCTATCCGCCCACGCACCGGCTGGAGCCGCCGGCAGCCTTCGCGCTGCTCAGCCTCGATCTCCTGCAGCTCTGCGGACTGCTGCTGATCACCGGCGGGCTTGCCAATCCCTTCTCGGCGCTCGTCTGCGTGCCTGTCATCATCTCCTTCGCCTCGCAGCCGATCCGCTACAGCATGCCGCTCATCGTACTTGCAATGATCTGCATTACCGGTCTGGCATTCTCTCCCTTCCCCCTGCCCTGGTATGAGGGCGTTTCGGTCAGCGTGCATAGCGTCATGCAGCTCGGCGTGTGGTGCTCTATCGCCTCCACCATGGCCTTTGCCGCCTTTTATGCCTATCGCGTCTCCATGGAAGCCTCCCAGCTTGCGGATGCTCTTTCGGCGACGGAGCTGGTGCTGCAGCGGGAAAAGCACCTGTCACAGCTCGACGGGCTGGCAGCGGCGGCGGCGCACGAGCTCGGCACGCCGCTTGCGACGATCAGCGTCGTCGCCAAGGAGATGGAGCGGGAACTGCGCGAGGATGACCGCTTCCGGGAGGATGTGGCGCTGCTGCGCAGCCAGAGCGAGCGCTGCCGCGATATTCTCAGGCGACTGACGACGCTCTCCTCCGAGGACGAAGCGCATATGCGGCGGCTGACGCTGTCGTCGATGATGGAAGAGGTGATCGCGCCGCACCGCGAGTTCGGGATCAATCTGGAATTCATCGAGAAGAGCCCGCGGGCGGGCGAACCTGTTCTGTCACGCAATGCCGGCATCATGTATGGCCTCGGCAACCTCATCGAAAATGCGGTCGACTATGCCCGCAAGACTGTGACGGTGACGGTGGAATACACCGCCGAAACTCTGACTATTATCATCGAGGACGATGGCGGCGGTTACTCGCCTGAAATACTGGCACGGATCGGCGAACCCTATGTCACCTCACGCCAGCGGGATGACACGGCAGGTGGCCTCGGGCTTGGGCTCTTCATCGCCAAGACGCTGCTCGAGCGCTCGGGTGCTACCCTTTCCTTCGGTAATCGCGATCCGGAGACGCCGGGAGCGCGCGTCCGCGTCGAATGGCCGCGCGTATTAATCGACAGTAATTCGACAAAATGATTTTCGCGGCTTAAAACTGCCATCGTCAAAATCGGTTGAATACGCAGGCGGATGGTCGCCGGGATAGAAGATAACATGACGGATAAGGAAAGTGCTGCTCCGCCGGTCGGGGCCAAGGATGCCGAGGCCCATATCGGCCCGGATGCTACATTGCTGATCGTCGATGACGATGGTCCCTTTCTACGCCGGCTGGCGAGGGCAATGGAGGCACGCGGCTTTGTGGTCGAGACGGCGGAATCGGTGGCGGAAGGCGTTGCCAAATCCAAGGCGACCCCGCCGAAATATGCCGTGGTCGACCTTCGCCTCGGCGACGGCAACGGGCTCGATGTGATTGAAGCCATCCGTCAGCGGCGCGACGACACACATATCGTGGTGCTGACGGGCTATGGCAACATCGCGACGGCGGTCACCGCCGTCAAGCTCGGCGCGCTCGACTATCTCGCCAAACCTGCCGATGCCGACGACGTCTATGCCGCGCTGACGCAGCGCCCCGGCGAGAAGGCCGAAGTGCCGGAAAATCCGATGTCTGCTGACCGCGTGCGCTGGGAACATATCCAGCGTGTCTATGAAATGTGCGAGCGCAATGTTTCCGAGACGGCACGGCGCCTCAACATGCATCGCCGGACCTTACAGCGCATCCTTGCCAAGCGGGCGCCGAAATAGGGAGAAGGACGCTGTAAGCGCGCGTTGCAAAAAGCGTTGGAAGCTAAAGCTCCTCGCCCCCCTCGTCTGCCCTTCGGGCGCTTTCTCCTCGAGGGGAGAAGGCAAAATCTTTACCCGTCGCCCATTCGGCCAGCATTAAGCGCTGGGCGGCGGCACGTGAGAAATTGAGCGTCACCGACTTGCGCGTCGCCGGCGGCAGGCGATGCTCCGGCGCTTCGCGCAGCATGTGAGCGCCGTAGCCGTCCGACAGAAACAGCCCACAATCCTCCGGAAAGATATCCAGCGGCACATCCTTGTGCGTCGCGAAGAACATCCGGTCGCAATGCTGCCGGTATTCGGGCCATTTGCGGTCGACGCGGAAATCCTCGATCGAGGTCTTGATCTCGATGATCCAGATCTCGCCCTTCTCCGAAAGGCTGATGAGATCGGCGCGGCGACCGCTGGCGAGCGGCAGCTCCGGTAGCACGGCATGACGCATGTCGTGCAGTAATAGTTGCACGCCTTTGCGTACAAGCATGGCCCGTTCCGACTGCCGCCCATCTATTAACGGATTGTTATTGTAAACGTTCAAAATCGTCATGAATTGTCTCGGCGACAGGCCTGGCGTTGTTGCAAAAAAACCATGTCCTTCTAATTTGCGCGCCGGCGCTATTTTTGTAGGGCCAGAGCAGCTTGCAAAGCCAAGTTTAATGGAAAATAAACTTTAGACAAAGATGGTTTACAGCCATCCATTTCCCGCCACGAAAATTCAAGAGACTTCCATGCGCATCCGTAATGCTATGACCGCACTCGGCCTTGTCGCAATGCTCGCATCGGCTGGCTATGCCACCACCGCCGCAGCAGCGCCGGCCGCTACCGCAAATTCGGCCACCGAAACCATCAAGACGTTCGATGGCGACTACGGCGTGACGACCGACAATGGCTTTCAGCTGCCGGCGATCCCGATCCAGAAGGTGAAGCCGCAGTTCCGCCGTCAGATCGTCGAATATAAGACGGATGAAGCGGAAGGCACGATCATCGTCAACACGCGCGAGCGTCATCTCTACTACATCCTCGGCAATGGCGAAGCGATGCGCTACGGCATCGGCGTCGGCAAGCAGGGCTTCTCCTGGTCCGGCACTGCATACGTCGCCTGGAAGCAGGAATGGCCGAATTGGCATCCGCCGAAGGAAATGGCTGTCCGCCGTCCAGAAATCGCCAAGTATGTCGATGGCGGCATGAACCCGGGCCTTTCCAACCCACTCGGTGCACGCGCCATGTATCTCTACAACGAAAAGGGCCAGGACACGCTGTTCCGCCTGCACGGCACGCCGGAATGGGCTTCGATCGGCACTGCTGCCTCCTCGGGCTGCATCCGCCTGATCAATCAGGACGTGATCGATCTCTACAGCCGCGTTCTTCCGGGCCGCAGCACCAAGGTTATCGTTATCCAGTAATCACTGGACATTCGGATTGAAAAAGGCCGCTGGATCGGTATCCGGCGGCCTTTTTTGTTGTTGGTCAGAAGCCCCGGGGCCATCCTCGCCCTTCGAGGCTTCAGCCCTTCGACAAGCTCAGGGCTTCCGCGCCTCAGGGTGAGGATGGAGCGCGCTTCGCGGCATCAATCCAGTTCAATCTGAGGCCTGGCTCCGAAGTTAGCCCTCATGGTGAGGTGCGTAGGCTCCTGGAAGGGGCCGGAGCCTCGAACCACGAGGGCGGGTGAGGCTCACCCCGCCTGCTTTGCCTTCAGCTCGATGCGGCGGCGATGCAGGACCGGTTCGGTATAGCCATTCGGCTGCTCGCGCCCCTTGAGGACGAGATCGAGGGCGGCCTGGAAGGCGACGGAGCCGTCGAAATTGCCTGACATGGGGATGTAATTGAGATCGCCGGCATTCTGCTGGTCGACAACGGCCGCCATGCGCTTCATCGTCTCCAGAATCTGCGCTTCGGTGATGACCTTGTGATGCAGCCAGTTGGCCATGTGCTGCGCCGAGATGCGCAGCGTAGCGCGGTCTTCCATGAGGCCGACATTGTTAATGTCCGGAACCTTGGAGCAGCCGACGCCCTGATCCACCCAGCGCACGACATAGCCGAGGATGCCCTGACTGTTATTGTCGATTTCCCGCTGGATTTCCTCCGGCGTCCAGTTCGGCCGCGAGGCGACGGGCACGGACAGGATGTCGGAAAGCTTGGCGCGGGCGCGGCTCTTCAGGCTCTTCTGCACATCAGCGACATTGACGCGATGATAATGGGTGGCGTGAAGCGTCGCGGCCGTCGGGGATGGCACCCAGGCGGTGTTGGCGCCGGCCTTGGGATGGGCGATCTTCTGCTCAAGCATGGCCGCCATCAGATCCGGCATGGCCCACATGCCCTTGCCGATCTGGGCATGACCGGAAAGGCCGCATTCCAGGCCGATATCGACGTTCCAGTTCTCATAGGCGCCGATCCAGGCCGCCTGCTTCATGTCGCCCTTGCGGATCATTGGGCCTGCTTCCATCGAAGTATGGATTTCATCACCGGTGCGATCGAGGAAGCCGGTATTGATGAAGACGACGCGCTCGCGGGCGGCGCGGATCGCTTCCTTGAGGTTGACCGTCGTGCGGCGCTCCTCGTCCATGATGCCCATCTTGATGGTATTGCGCGGCATCCCGAGCAGATCCTCGACGCGCGAGAAGATGTCGACCGCGAAGGCGACTTCCTCCGGCCCGTGCATCTTTGGCTTGACGACATACATGGAGCCGGTGCGGGAATTCTTGCGGCGGCCATTGGGGCCGATGTCATAGAGCGCGATCAGGCTGGTAATGGCGGCATCCATGATGCCTTCCGGCACCTCATTGCCATCACGGTCGAGAATAGCGGGATTGGTCATCAGGTGGCCGACATTGCGCACCAGCATCAGCGAGCGGCAATGCAGATCGAACGTGCCGCCATCCGGCGCCGTATAGGTGACATCGGGGTTGAGCCGGCGGGTAAAGGTCTTGCCGCCCTTGGCGACTTCCTCGGTCAGATCGCCCTTCATCAGGCCGAGCCAGTTGCGATAGACCTCGGCCTTGTCCTCCGCATCAACAGCTGCGATCGAATCCTCGCAGTCCATGATCGTCGTGATTGCCGATTCCAGACGGACGTCGGAAATGCCGGCGGGATCGGTCTTGCCGATGGCGGTGTTCGTGTCGATGACGATTTCGATATGGATGCCGTTCTGCTTCAGCAGGATATGAGTGGGAGTGGCGGCATCACCGAGATAGCCGGCGAAATGGCTGCTATCGGCGAGCTTTACGGCGCCGCCCTCGGTCGTAACCGCCAAGGCACCATCCTTTACAGCGAAGCCGGTGACATCCTTCCAGCTTGCGCCATCAAGGGGCACTGTGGAATCAAGAAAATCCCGAACCCAGGCGATGACCTTCTCGCCGCGCTTGGGATTGTAGCCCTTACCCTTTTCGGCGCCATCGGTCTCCGGAATGGCATCGGTGCCGTAGAGGGCGTCGTAGAGCGATCCCCAACGGGCATTGGCCGCGTTCAGGGCATAGCGGGCATTCATGACGGGAACGACGAGCTGCGGGCCGGCGATCTCTGAAATTTCCGGATCGACATTAGCGGTCGAGATCGTGAAGGCTGGCCCTTCGGGCACGATATAGCCGATCTCGCGCAGGAAAGCTTCATAGGCGGGGAGATCGACGGGCGCGCCGTTCTTGCGATACCAATCGTCAAGCGCTGCCTGCATGCGGTCGCGCTTGGCGAGCAGCTCACGGTTCCTCGGCGCGAGATCGTGGACGATCTTGGAAAAACCGGCAAAGAAGGCGTCGGCATCCACGCCCGAACCCGGGAGCGCCTCCCTGACGAGGAAATCGTACAGGACCGGTTCGATCTGAAGCCCGTGTTTTTCAATGCGGATCATGCCATATACTCCTCAAGGCCGTGTTACGGCTCAATTTTTACATGTTGCCACTTTGCTCACGGTTTCACTTCTGTCAATTTGGCAATAGTTCGAAAGATTTATGCCTTTATGGAAATAATCAATCCATGGCGATTCGGGGACGGCCCGTGGCGGTTGCCACGAACCGGGCCTCGATCAGCTTGCGACTGCCTTCCACCTCGGGCGCATCCACCTGCTCATCCACTGTCACGACGAGGTCGACCGCGCCATTCAGCCTTGCCTGCGCCGTTGCAGCTTCGATCGCCCGCGCGCGGGCATCGGAGAAACTGTGGCTCTCGTCGGTAAAGCGCAGGCTCTCACCGGCACCATTCAGCACATAAATGCCATCCTCCGGCATGGTGACGAAGACCGTGACGCTGGTGCGGACCTGGCCGACGACAGCACCGACGGCATTCGCCACATCCGAATCGCCGGGAATGGCACTCTCGGTCGCCAGCATCTCGGCAATGGCGGGGTAATAGACCGGAGCGGAAGCACCGAGGCCGACCAGCGGCCGATCGAGCGAAATGGCGAAGCGGGCGATCCCCGGCGCGCGGCGAAGCGCGCGATCGATGGAGATGGATTTTGCGGGATCGAGATCGGCTACGCCATCTTCGGCCAAGCAGGCGGCAAGAATGACGTCGACCGACTGGCGGGTGAGGCGATCGACGATCTTCTGCGCCAGCTCCTCGACGGATTCGGCGATCGGACGGCCAGAGCCATCCTTCAGCCGCATCGCCAAGGCCAGCCCGAGGCGGGCCGCTTCAGCGTTCCATTGCCCCTGCCTCCCAAGCACATGCATGGCGTCGGAAGGCGTCAGGCCGCTCAAATGCACAAGACCGCGCGCGACAAGCCGATCCAGCGTCGCCTTCTGCGACGTCATCGCCAGAAGCTTATCGAGTGCCACAGGCACGCTGCCGATGCGATCGAACAGCGCCTGCTCGGGTCCGGTGAGGCCGCTTGCAAGATGATCGGGTACGCCGGTGCGGAGCGCGAAACGGCCGGCGTTACGGGCGAGATGCGTCGCCCGCAGCTGCTGCTCCAAGACCTCAAGCACGACGGCACCATGCGTATGAGCGGCAAGGCTCAGCGGCAGCAGGCGGCGCGGGCCGAGTTCGAAAGCAGCGATAAGGCCGCGATCGTTGATCTTCACTTCGGAATCGCCGCCGAGTCCATAGGTGCGCATGGCGACGGCCTCAACCATGGTGCGATAGCCTCCGACCACGGCACCATCGGCATCCAGCCGCGGCCGGCCATCTTCCATGACGGCGACGTCGGTGGTGGTGCCGCCGATATCGGAAACGACGGCATTGTCGAGGCCGGTGAGATAACGCGCGCCGACAAGACTTGCCGCGGGACCGGACAGAATGGTCTCGATCGGCCGCAGCTTGGCTTCATCGGCGGAAATGAGGGCGCCATCGCCGCGCACCACCATCATCGGCGCAGAGATGCCGCGCGTCGTCAGAAATCCTTCGCAGGCGCCGACAAGACGGTCGATCATTGACACGAGGCGGGCATTCAGCAGCGTCGTCAGGGCGCGGCGCGGGCCGCCAAGCTTTGAAGAAAGCTCATGGCTGCAGGTGACGGGCAGATGCGAGAGCTCGCGGATGCAGTCGCGCACCCTGATTTCATGAGCCGGATTCCTGACCGCGAAATAGCCGGCAACGGCGAAGGAGGAGACCGATTTCGCCAGTTCCGGCAACGCGTCGCGCAGAGCCGTCAAATCGAGCGGGTTTTCATTGCCATGAACATTGTGGCCGCCGGGGAGGAAGAGCACGGGATCGGAGCCCAGCGCTTCCGCAAGGCCATCACGCTTGAGATCCTCGGGGCCGAAACCGATCATGACCAGCCCGGCTCGTCCGCCCTGCCCTTCGACCAGCGCATTGGTGGCGAGCGTCGTCGACAGGGATACGAGGCCGATGGCCGAAACGGGAATGCCGGCCTTGGCGATGACGGCATCGACGGCGCCGGCAATGCCGACGGCCAGATCATGCCGCGTGGTCAACGATTTCGCCTTGGCGATTACACCATCGGTTTCATGGAAGAGAACGGCATCGGTGTAGGTTCCACCCGTATCGATGCCGAGCAAGAAATGAGATGTCACGCTGATATAAAACCTCTGGCCCGGATAATGATTATGAACTTCCACGACGTCTATGAAGATAGGAACGAAGCGGCAAGCACAGAGCCTATCTCGCCCCCGGCGGGCGACAAAGCAATTTCATTGGTTTAGGCTGTTCTTACCTTCAGTCAGTGGTGTGTTCCTGGAGGGTGCGCACCCCCCTCTGTCGCTTTCGCGACATCTCCCCCACAAAGGGGGGAGATTGGTAACCTGCAGCGCCTTTTCACCTCAAGCAAAGATCGAACCCGTTGAAA
Source organism: Martinezella sp. CNPSo 3795 (assembly GCF_057784475.1). NCBI lineage: Bacteria > Pseudomonadati > Pseudomonadota > Alphaproteobacteria > Hyphomicrobiales > Rhizobiaceae > Martinezella > Martinezella sp. CNPSo 3795. Next base: position 11,487 of record NZ_JBXSOQ010000021.1, read on the forward strand.
TCGCGGTTTGCTATTTTGCGGTAACGAGCGTCAAACTCCCAACGATCTCCCCCCTTGTGGGGGAGATGTCGCGAAAGCGACAGAGGGGGGTAACAAAGGTGCGTCATATTCGAGACTACGACGGTCTCCTCGCTGACTACCGCCTCTTCACCCGCATCGGCAAACCGCCGCGTGGCTGCGTCGTCAGCTTCTGCACCGGCCAGGGATTGGTTTCTTCGGTCAGGTCGAAGCGGAAGCGGCGCATCATCACGGCGAGGGCGATGACCGCTTCCTGAAGCGCGAATGTCGCGCCGATGCAGACGCGGGGGCCTGCGCCAAAAGGCAGGTACTGGAAACGATTGATCTTTGTTCGATTCTCCGGAAGAAACCGCTCCGGCATGAAGGCGCGCGGCTTTTCCCAATAGAGCTCATGGCGATGCAGCGTCCAGGGCATGATCAAGACGGTGATGCCTTTCTCTATCGTCACGCGCTCGCCCTTGGCGCTTGTCCATTCGTCATCAGCGATGGCGGCGCGGTTGATCGAGGGTGCCGGCGGATAGAGGCGCATCGCCTCCTCAAAAGCGGCGCGGACATGCGGCATGAGATCGAGCCAGGCGACTGGCTCCGCATCGGTTGCGAGTACCCGGTTGATTTCCTCTTCCATAGCCTCGCGAATATGCGGGCTGTTGGCGACGCAATAGAGCGTCCAGGCCAATGCTCGGGCCGTCGTCTCGTGCCCGGCGCCGATGAAGGTGAGGATATTGTCCTCGATCTCTTCCATGGTCAGCCCATCCGGACCGGCCTTTTCGAGAAGGAGCGTCAGGAAATCGTCGGGTGCGCTGGCTCTGTCCCTCCGCATCTTTTCCAGCCGCTGGTCCATGGTGGTGCGGACGATGCCGCGGAACTTGTCGAGCACGCGCTGGCCGCCGATGCGGGTGATGCGCGGCACCCAGGCGGGGGCACGCAAAAGATCCATGGGATCGACTCTGCCCATGCGATGCAGGAGCTCATTGACCTCATCGGCGAAATGCTCGCCTTCAGTGACGATCTCGCCGGAAAACAAGGTTTCCGCCAGAATGGCGAAGGTCAGCTCGGTCATGTCGGCAGCAATATCGAACACCGCGCCTTCCTTGCTGACATCCTCGTATTTCTTCACATAGTCTAGACTCTGGCTCAGCATCTGGCCGGCGAAACCCTGGGCATGACGCGGCGTGAACACCGGCGCCACCGCCTTGCGTGAGCGCTTCCAGACAGGTCCTTCCGCCGTCAGCAGACCGTCGCGCAGGATCGGCCGCAGCACGAGCTGGCGGATATCGGCCATGCGGTAGTTGGCGGCATTGTCGACCAGAACATGCTTGATCAGGCCTGGATCATTGACGATCAGCGTCCGCTCGTTGAAGAACTTGGTCTTGATCCAGGGCAGCGCATAGGAAGGCTCGCCCCAGAGTTCGAGCGGATTGCGCAGGATCGTGCGGATGATCGTCAAACGGGAGGGCGGCACGGTGCGCGGGATCGGCGCCGGTGGGGAGAAGGCTTCCGGAATCATGTCCATCAGATCAATTCTCCTCGAAAACCGGCCATTGCCGAACGAACGCAGTCAGAGCGACGCACCCGTTCGATATGGGGAACGCCGCCTGCGAAATCCAGACGATAAAACGTCGCGCTGCGCGCTTATAAAAGCGATTTTAGGTCGCTGAGCTTATCATTGATGAGCCAGCCATAGTAATTTTCCTCCGGCCAGACCGGCTGCGAGGAACCACGGTTCTTGGCGGCAAGGGCGGCAGCGCGCTTGCGGGAGTTGCCGAGATTGTAGAGCGTCGCGGTGATGCCGGGATTGCCTGAGATATCCATGCCGGCGATCGAACGATAATCGTCGATCGACTTGCGGATCGAGGCGGCGACGAAGGCGAGCGACAGATCCGGATCCATGATCGCCTTGTAGACGCCGCCGGCATCCTTCTCATCCAGCTTCGGAATCCCTGAGGTGCGGCTGACGAGATCGGAGAGTTCCAGCGCCGTCAGCGGATTGACCTGGCCGAGGCCGAAGGTCTGGCCGGCATAGAAGGGCTGGAAGAAGACGGCACTGAAGCGATTGTCGGGATAGGACTTGCCGCCAACCGTCCTGCCGCGGAAATCGTCGTCCCAGACATCCTCGCGGCAGGTCCACAGGCTGTAGGAATCACCCTTGCCCTTGCAGGTGTCGAATTGCGGCCGGGCAACGAAATCGTCGACGTTTTCGCCGTTGTAAGCGAAGCGGAAGCTCTGGCCGGCATAGGAGGCAGCCTTGACATAATAAGACTGCAGGCCGTCATAGGCATCCACATTATAGGTATGCTCGCCGACCAATGCGCCGATGATGTGGATCGGATCGATGCCGTAGGCGCGCGCCGTCGACTTGATCTTCGACATCAGCTTCGTATCGGTCGCCAGCAGTTCGCGGACCTTTTGGTACTTGCGTTCGAAGGTTGAATTCGTGCCACGCGTGCGCCGGACGGAGGCGCCGGGAACCGGCGGCTGCTCGGCATTGCGGTTGCCCGGAGGCACCGTGGTCGCCGCATCCGCATAGGCTGGTATCCAGGAGAAGCTGGCGACCGCCAGAAGGAGAGTGATCAGTATGCGTCGCACGATGGCTGCCCCGTCGAAGTTTCAACCGATGTTTCCGTGCGACGGACTGGCGGATAATCTTGGCCGAATAAAGCCATCCGACATAAGGAAACAGGCCCCTAACTAAAAAGTTAACGGCCCGTTGTCGAGTATTTACTGTTTTAGATCGCCTTCACCCGCCCGCTTACAGAATGAAGCGGGACAGATCGGTGTTCGTTGCGAGGTCGCCGACATGCTCGCGGACATAGGCGGCATCGATGGTCACCGATACGCCGGCACGATCCGACGCATTGTAGGAGATCTCGTCGAGCACCCGCTCCATGACGGTCTGCAGGCGACGGGCGCCGATATTCTCGACGGTGGAATTCAGATGTACGGCGACATCGGCGAGCGCGTCGATGGCATCATCGGTGAAATCGAGCTTCAGGTCTTCGGTTTCCATCAGCGCCTTGTACTGGCGGATGAGGCTCGCCTGCGGCTCGGTGAGGATGCGGCGAAAGTCTTCCTTGGTCAGCGGACGGAGCTCGACGCGGATCGGCAGGCGGCCCTGCAGTTCCGGCAGAAGGTCCGAAGGCTTCGAGACATGGAACGCGCCCGATGCGATGAAGAGGATATGGTCGGTCTTGACCGGACCATACTTCGTCGAAACGGTCGTACCTTCCACAAGCGGCAGCAGGTCCCGCTGCACGCCTTCACGGGAGACGCCGGCACCCATGCCACCATCGCGGGCGGCGATCTTGTCGATCTCGTCCAGGAAGACGATGCCATCATTCTCGGCCGATTGTACGGCTTCGCGCTGGATCGCCTCGTTGTCGATCAGCTTGTCGGATTCGTCGCGGATCAGCTCCTTGTAGGAATCCTTGACCGTCGTGCGCACCTTCTTGGTACGGCCGCCCATGGCCTTGCCGAACATTTCGGAAAGGTTGAGCACGCCGATATTGGCACCGGGCATGCCGGGAATCTCGAAGCCGCCGGGCATGCCGGAGCCGGTATCGGCCACTTCGATCTCGATTTCCTTGTCGTCGAGCTGGCCATCACGCAGCTTCTTGCGGAAGCTGTCGCGCGTCGCCGGCGAGGCAGTGGCGCCAACCAGCGCATCGAGCACGCGCTCTTCGGCGCTCATATGCGCCTTGGCCTGCACCTCGGCGCGCTTCTTTTCGCGCACCAGGCCGATGCCGACTTCAACGAGATCGCGGATGATCTGCTCGACATCGCGGCCGACATAGCCGACCTCGGTAAACTTCGTGGCTTCGACCTTGATGAAGGGCGCGCCGGCAAGCTTGGCAAGGCGGCGGGAGATTTCCGTCTTACCGACACCGGTCGGGCCGATCATCAGGATGTTCTTGGGCATGACTTCGTCGCGCAGCTCGGGTTCGAGCTGCTGGCGGCGCCAGCGGTTGCGCAGTGCAATCGCCACGGCGCGCTTGGCCTCGTGCTGGCCGACAATATAGCGATCAAGCTCAGAAACGATCTCGCGGGGGGAAAAAGTGGTCATTTCGTATGTTCCCTGTCAGGGCTGGAAACTATCAAGAGAGGAACGTCTTAGGCTTCGGCATCGAGCGTCTCGACGACCACATTGTGGTTCGTGTAGACGCAGATGTCGGCAGCAATATCGAGAGCGCGGCGGGCGACGTCTTCAGCTGACTTGTCGCTATCCATCAGCGCGCGCGCGGCGGCGAGAGCGAAATTGCCGCCGGAGCCGATCGCCATGGCGCCGTGTTCGGGCTCAAGCACATCGCCGTTGCCGGTGATGGCGAGCGTCACTTGTTTGTCGGCAACCAGCATCATGGCTTCGAGGTTGCGCAGATATTTGTCGGTGCGCCAGTCCTTGGCAAGCTCGACGGCGGCACGCATCAGCTGGCCAGGATATTGTTCGAGCTTCTTTTCGAGGCGTTCGAGGAGAGTGAAGGCATCGGCGGTCGCGCCGGCGAAACCGGCGATGACATCGCCCTTGCCGATGCGGCGAACCTTGCGCGCATTGCCCTTCATCACGGTCTGGCCAAGGCTCACCTGGCCATCACCAGCCATCACCACCTTGCCACCCTTGCGAATAGTCACGATTGTCGTCATTTAACACCTGTTTGCCCCCGTTTCGGCGGGCTTTCTGCCGGGCCGCGTATCGGCCCCGTCAGCACCTATGTAAGAGGGGTTTTGACGATTGCAAATGGCAACCGCGCCCGAATGATGCCGCCAAGCCGGCTAAACGCATAAGCCCCGCGCGTAACTTCTGGATATTTCCCGATACGCCTGATAAGGAACGGCCGTATTCCGATGGAGCAGCCCATGGCAGAGACCGCAGCGAGCCGCACGGCAAGCGTTTCCCGCAAGACCAACGAGACCTCGGTCTCCGTTTCCGTCAACATCGACGGCAGCGGTAAATCGACGATTTCGACGGGGGTCGGCTTCTTCGACCATATGCTGGAACAGCTGTCGCGACATTCGCTGATCGACATGGAGATCGACACCAAGGGCGACCTGCATGTCGACGATCACCATGCCGTCGAGGATACCGGCATCGCGATCGGCCAGGCCATTGCCAAGGCGCTGGGTGACCGGCGCGGCATCACCCGCTATGCCTCGATCGACCTCGCGATGGACGAGACGATGACGAAGGCGGCCGTCGATCTTTCCGGCCGGCCCTTTCTCGTGTGGAACGTGTCGTTCAGCGCCCCGAAGATCGGCACCTTCGATACCGAGCTGGTGCGCGAATTCTTCCAGGCCTTAGCGCAGAATGCCGGCATCACCTTGCATATTCTCAATCATTATGGCGCCAATAATCACCATATAGCCGAGACATGCTTCAAGGCCGTTGCGCGCGCATTGCGCACCGCAACCGAGATCGATCCGCGGCAGGCAGGCCGGGTGCCCTCGACAAAAGGCACGCTCGCCTGAGCCCCAACCTGGGGAAGTGAAGAATGGCAAGCTATCTGATTTTGTCTCCGCCCGGAGCGACGAACCGGTCCGAAGCATCGGATCGGTATCGCGATGATACGCGATTCATCCGCGACGGCTTTTCATGGACGGCGTTTCTGTTTCCGACGCTCTGGATGCTCTTTCACCGGCTATGGCTGTATGCGGCCGCAGCCTTTCTGCTGCAGGGCATCGCGCTGGAGCTGATGCGGCAGCCGGGCTTTTTCGCCGCTGGAGCCACGCTTCTGCTCGGCGTGCATGTCCTTGCGGCTCTTGAGGGCCGGCACGCGATCAGCAATCATCTCCTCGCCCGCGGCTGGACGGTTGAAAACCTCGTCTCGGCACACGATTTGGCGACGGCAGAGGAAATCCATTTTTCCGAACTAGCGCAGGCGCCCAACCCGAATATCCATGTGAAAAATTGGGATATCCCGGCCACCAACACGAATACCAGCCGCCAAGGCCCGAGCTTCGGCCTTCCCGGCTATGACGGAGGACGCTGACCATGCGCGTCGCGATTATCGACTATGGTTCCGGCAATCTGCGCTCGGCCACCAAGGCTTTCGAGCGGGCGGCCCGCGAGGCGGGCATCGACGCCGAGATCGACCTGACCGATGACGCCGAGCGCGTCGCCACCGCGGATCGCATCGTGCTTCCCGGCGTCGGTGCCTATGCCGATTGCCGTCGTGGCCTCGATGCCGTAACCGGCATGACGGAAGCGGTCATCGATGTGGTGGAACACAAGGCTCGCCCCTTCCTTGGCATCTGCGTCGGCATGCAGCTGATGTCGTCGCGCGGGCTGGAAAAGACGATCACGCAAGGCTTCGGCTGGATCAAGGGCGACGTCAAGGAAATGACGCCGGGCGATCCCAATCTGAAAATCCCGCAGATCGGCTGGAACACGCTGGATATCCGCCATCCGCACGCGCTCTTCGACGGGATTACGACCGGACCTGACGGCCTGCACGCCTATTTCGTCCATTCCTACCATCTGGCCGCCGACCACAGCGACGACGTGATCGCGACGACGAACTATGGCGGCCCGATGACCGCTTTCGTCGGTCGAGACAACATTGCCGGCGCTCAGTTCCATCCGGAAAAGAGCCAGAAACTCGGCCTTGCCCTGATCGCCAATTTCCTGCGCTGGAAGCCATAAGGCTCGCGCTTCAAGGACAGTTATCATGATTCTTTTTCCCGCTATCGACCTCAAGGACGGGCAATGCGTGCGCCTCAAGCTCGGCGACATGGAGCAGGCGACCGTCTATAACCCCGATCCCGGCGCCCAGGCGAAAGCCTTTGAAGACCAGGGCTTCGAATGGCTGCATGTCGTCGATCTCAATGGTGCCTTCGCCGGCGAAACCGTGAACGGCGCTGCCGTCGATGCCATTCTCAAGGCGACAAAGAACCCGGTGCAGCTCGGCGGCGGCATCCGCACGCTCGATCATATCGAAAACTGGCTGTCGCGCGGGCTTGCCCGCGTCATCCTCGGCACGGTGGCCGTGCGTGACCCGGCGCTGGTCGTCGAAGCCTGTAGGCGCTATCCGGGTCACATCGCCGTCGGCATCGATGCCAAAGGCGGCAAGGTGGCGGTTGAAGGCTGGGCCGAGGCTTCCGAACTCGGCGTCATCGAACTCGCGAAAAAATTCGAGGGCGTTGGCGTTGCCGCCATTATCTACACCGATATCGACCGCGACGGCATTCTGACTGGCATCAACTGGGACTCGACGCTCGAACTGGCCAATGCCGTTTCCATCCCCGTCATCGCCTCCGGCGGGCTTGCCTCGCTGGACGATATCCGCCGCATGATCCAGCCGGATGCCCGCAAACTGGAAGGTGCGATTTCCGGCCGCGCGCTTTATGATGGCCGGATCGATCCGAAGGAAGCACTGGCGCTGATCAAACAGGCCAAGGAGGCAGCGCAATGACCCTGAAAGCCCGCGTCATCCCCTGCCTTGACGTCAAGGACGGCCGCGTCGTCAAGGGTGTCAACTTCGTCAATCTCGTCGATGCCGGCGATCCCGTCGAAGCGGCCAAGGCCTATGACGCTGCCGGCGCAGACGAACTCTGCTTCCTTGACATTACAGCCTCCTCCGACAATCGCGATACGATCTTTGACGTGGTGGCCCGCACGGCCGAACAATGCTTCATGCCCGTTACGGTCGGCGGCGGCGTGCGCACGATTGCCGATATCCGCAAGCTGCTGCTCTGCGGCGCCGACAAGGTTTCCATCAATTCGGCGGCAGTCAACAATCCCGATTTCGTGGCCGAGGCGGCCGATAAATTCGGCAACCAGTGCATCGTCGTCTCGATCGACGCCAAGCGTCGGCGGACCGAAGCGCTCGGCGGCGACAATCTGAGCGCCTGGGAGATCTATACCCATGGCGGCCGCAACGCGACGGGCATCGATGCCGTCGATTTTGCCCGCAAGATGGTCGAGCGCGGCGCCGGCGAGCTGCTCGTCACCTCCATGGACCGTGACGGCACCAAAGTCGGCTACGATCTGGAGCTGACGCGGGCGATCGCCGATGCGGTGCGCGTGCCCGTCATTGCATCCGGCGGCGTCGGCGATCTCGACGATCTCGTCGCTGGCGTCAAGGAAGGCCATGCGACGGCCGTACTTGCGGCGTCGATCTTCCACTTCGGCACCTATTCGGTGGGCGAGGCAAAGCGCTACATGGCCGAGCGCGGCATTCCGATGCGGCTGGATTAGGAGACAGCGAGCGATGAGCGGATTTACCCTTTCCGACCTCGAACGGATCGTCGAGGAACGCTCCAAGGCCTCGCCGGACGAATCCTGGACGGCGAAGCTTTTTGCCGCCGGCCAGCCGAAAGCGGCGAAGAAGCTCGGCGAAGAGGCGATCGAGGCGGTGATGGCGGCGGTCGTCAATGATCGCGACAACCTCACCTATGAGGCGGCCGATCTGCTATATCATCTTTTAGTCGTATTGAAGATTGCCGGCATTCCGTTAGAGAATGTCATGGGTGAGCTCGAAAGGCGCACCAGTCAATCCGGCCTTCAAGAGAAGGCAAGCCGGTAAAACCAATGACGATAGCGACCAAGACCGAGCCAACACACGAGACGCTCGATATTTTTCAGGCCAAAGCCTACTCGCCCTACTATTTCTTCTCGTCGGAAGAGTGGGCGAAATTCCGGGCCGACACGCCGCTGACGCTGACCGCCGACGAGGTGACGCGGCTGCGCTCGATGGGCGATCCGATCGATCTCGACGAAGTCCGGCGCATCTATCTGTCGCTGTCACGGCTGCTGTCCTCGCATGTGGAATCCTCTCAGATCCTTTTCGAGCAGCGCAATCGCTTCCTCAGTCTTTCCGATATCGCCAAGACGCCCTTCGTCATCGGCATCGCCGGATCGGTCGCTGTCGGCAAATCCACCACGGCCCGTATCCTGAAGGAGCTGCTGGGCCGCTGGCCATCGAGCCCGAAAGTCGATCTCGTCACCACGGACGGCTTTCTCTATCCGAACGCCGAGCTGCAGCGCCGCAACCTGATGCAGCGCAAGGGTTTTCCGGAAAGCTACGATACGGCGGCACTGCTGCGTTTCCTCTCGGCGATCAAGGCCGGCCAGCCGAATGTGCAGGCGCCTTCCTATTCGCACCTCGTCTATGACGTGCTGCCGAACGAATTCAAGACGGTCGACCGGCCGGATATCCTGATCTTCGAAGGCATCAACGTGCTGCAATCGCGGCATCTGCCTGCTGACGGCAAGATCGTGCCGATGGTCTCGGATTTCTTCGACTTCTCGATCTACATCGATGCCGACGAGGAACTGATCCACAACTGGTATGTCGCCCGCTTCATGCGGCTGCGCGAGACGGCCTTCCGCGATCCCAACTCCTTCTTCCATCGCTATGCGTCGATCAGCGAGGACGAGGCCCTGGCGATTGCCGAGGGGCTCTGGAAGAATATCAACCTGAAGAATTTGCGCCAGAACATCCTGCCGACGCGGCCGCGCGCCGACCTCATCCTGCAGAAGGGTAAGAATCATCTGATCGAGCAGGTGGCGCTGAGGAAACTCTGAGGCTCAGGGCTGAACGCGCCTAAGGGTAAGATTTATTCGGCCGCCATTCTTCAAGAGTGTCGAGGTTGCCGGATAGATGCGGTCGACACCGTGAAAGCACAATCTTCCCTCGCCGCCGAGAACGACGATATCGCCGCTCGCAAGCTTGAAGGATAGCGTGCGATCATTGCGGCTGAGGCCGCCGACTCGAAAGAGGCAGGTGTTGCCGAGCGAGATCGACAGCACCGGCGCCTTGAGATCCTGTTCGTCGCGATCCTGATGCAGGCCCATGCGTGCATCATCGCTGTAGAAATTGACGAGACAGGCTTCAGGCGGTTTTTCATAGCCTACTATATCGTGCCAGAAATCCAGCAATTGCGATGGCATGGCCGGCCAGGGGCGGCCGGTGACCGGATGCGTCGGCTGATAGCGATAGCCGCGCTGCTTATCCGTCACCCAGCCGAGCGAACCGCAATTGGTCATGCGCACCGACATTTCCCTGCCGGTGCCCGGCATGACCGGTGTGTAGAGCGGCGCTTCGGCCACGATGCCGCGAATCGTCTCGACGAGCGCTTCCTGGGCGGGACGGTCGAGATATCCGGGCAGATGGCGAATTCCGTTGGGGAGCAGCATTTTGGTTTCCTACGATGATGCCGGTCAGGTGAGCGTGTTATTGCCGAACTATTGTGCCTGGCTCCTCACCCCAGCCCTCTCCCCGCCCCTTCGACAAGCTCAGGGCAGGGAGAGGGGTTCTTCGTGCCTCAAGCCAGCTGTCGCCAAAGGGAACCAAGGCCGCCGTTTCACGCTGTCGTCCCTTCTCCCCGCATGCGGGGAGAAGGTTAGGATGAGGGGCCAGGCACATAGGTGCGACAAAATGAAAATCACCTGACCATCATCATCTCGACCCAGCCAAATCAAAACTGCAGCCCGAAAACCAACCTAGTCGCCGCCGACCTTACCGCGCATCTTCTTGACCTCGGAGCGCCCGGATTTTTCCTTCAGCCGGCGCTCGATCGATCCCTTCGTCGGCTTGGTCTTTCGGCGCGGCGGCGGGGGCGGAGCGGCCGCTTGGAGGATCAGTTCCTTCAGCCGCTCGCGCGCATCCTCGCGATTGCGATCCTGGCTGCGGAAGCGGCTGGCCTCGATCATCAGAACGCCTTCCTTGGAGACGCGACGACCGGCAAGTCTAACCGCATTCGCCTTGACGCGATCCGTCAGCGATGGGGAATTCTGAACGTTGAAGAAAAGCTGAACTGCGGTTGCGACCTTGTTGACGTTCTGGCCGCCAGGACCGCCAGCCAGAACGAATTGTTCCGTCAGCTCCCAGCCGGCAATCGTGATCCGGTCGTTAATGTAAAGCGCTTCGCTGGCCATGATTTTCTCCGCGCCTGTCTATCCCACATTGATGCGCGGTTGAAAATATGGTTGTGGCGAGTTTGGGGCCGCCTCGTCCTTCGAGGCATTTCAGCGCTTCGCGCTGGAATGCGCCTCAGGATGAGGACGGAGTGACCTGTTGCTTCGGCGAAAAAGACTAGCCCTCATGGTGAGGAGGCCTGAAGGGCCGTCTCGAACCACGAGGGCGAGTGGGTTTCACGTGAGTCATTGCTCCCGCGGGAGCCACTTACTCCGCAGCGACCGGCATCCCCGGAGCGGCATCACGGACGTTGCCGTCCACATGATCCTCGAACTTCGCAAAGTTGGTGACGAACATCTGCACCAGCTTCTTGGCCTGCGCATCATAGGCTTCGCCATCGGCCCAGGTGGAGCGCGGATCGAGGATCGCAGTATCGACACCGTCGACCGCGACCGGAACCGCGAAGCCGAAATTCGCATCCGTGCGGAATTCGATATTATCGAGATCGCCCTTCAAAGCGGCCGCGAGCAGAGCGCGTGTCGCCTTGATCGGCATGCGGCTTCCCTTGCCATAGGCGCCACCGGTCCAGCCGGTGTTGACCAGCCAGCAACGGGCGCCGTGGCGGGCGATCAGCTCCTTGAGCAGGTTGCCGTATTCGGCCGGATGGCGCGGCATGAAGGGAGCGCCGAAGCAGGTCGAGAAGGTGGCTTCCGGCTCGACGACGCCCTTTTCCGTGCCGGCGACCTTGGCGGTGTAGCCGGACAGGAAGTGGTACATCGCCTGATCCGGCGTCAGCTTGGCGATCGGCGGCATGACGCCGAAAGCATCTGCCGTCAGCATGATGATCGTCTCGGGATGACCGGTGATGCCGGATTCCGAGGCGTTCGGGATGAAATGCAGCGGATAGGCACTGCGAGTGTTTTCCGTCAGCGAACCGTCATCGAGATCCGGCCGGCCGTGCTCGTCGAGCACGACATTTTCCAGCACGGTGCCGAAGCGGCGCGTCGTGGCGTAGATTTCCGGCTCGGCCTCGGGCGAAAGACGGATGGTCTTGGCATAGCAGCCACCTTCGAAGTTGAAAATGCCGTTTTCACCCCAGCCATGTTCGTCGTCGCCGATGAGCGTACGGGTCGGATCGGCCGACAGCGTCGTCTTGCCCGTGCCCGACAGGCCGAAGAAGATCGCGGCATCGCCTTCGGGACCGACATTGGCCGAGCAATGCATCGGCATGACGCCGCGTTCCGGCAGCAGGTAATTCAGGACGGTAAAGACCGATTTCTTCATTTCGCCGGCATAGGAGGTGCCGCCGATAAGGACGATGCCATTGACGAGATCACAGGCGATCACCGTTTCCGTGCGGCAGCCATGGCGCTCCGGATCGGCGCGGAAGCTCGGCAGGTCTATGATCGTCAGCTGCGGCACGAAGCTTTCCAGCGCCGCGCGATCCGGGCGGATCAGCAGGTTGCGGATGAACAGCGAGTGCCAGGCGAATTCGGTAATGACGCGCGTTGGCAAAGCATAGTCGACATCGGCGCCGCCGATCAGATCCTGCACGAAGAGATCCTTGCCGCGGGCATGGGCCAGCATGTCCTCATGCAGGAGCTCAAAATGCTCCGGCGACATCGGCTTGTTGTTATCCCACCAGATCTGGTCTTCTGTGGTGGCATTGCGCACCACGAACTTGTCCTTCGGAGAACGGCCGGTGTGCTGGCCGGTCAAGGCCCTGAGCGCGCCATCGGCGGTCAGATCGGCTTCGCGGCGGCGAATCGCCTCTTCGTAAAGGTGAGCTTCCATGAGGTTGTAGCGCACACTGGCGGCGGCTCCCAGGCCGATCGATCCCAGTTCAGTCGCGGGATTGCGGACGCCGAATTGCTCCATCACTTTTTCCTCTACAAAGGGGCTTGGCCGTTAGAACTAATTAAAGCGTAGAGGGCTCTTTTTAAAAGCACAAGAGCCAGAAGCGAGAAATATTTAATGATATCAGTTATTTAATCGATTTAAATAAATTTCCTCAATTTTAAATCGTTTGAATAGAGGGTGGAGGGACGTCATGTCACACAACCTCTGCGCAAGGGTTTTTCCTCACAACAATCCTCCCCTTTATCTTTGCCACAATTTGTTCCACCTTTATCCCCATAAGCGCGCCAGGTTACCGCCGACCGAGCTGGCAGACCGCCTGGGCTGGATTCCAAATCCGGGAGACGCGCACTGATGACGGAGACGAACACCATGTTGACAATCGCGCTCGTTGACGACGACCGCAATATCCTGACTTCCGTATCGATTGCCTTGGAAGCAGAGGGATATAAGGTAGAAACCTACACGGACGGAGCTTCGGCGCTGGACGGCCTGCTTGCCCGGCCGCCGCAACTGGCGATCTTCGATATCAAGATGCCCCGCATGGACGGCATGGAGCTCCTGCGCCGCCTGCGGCAGAAGTCCGATCTGCCCGTGATCTTCCTCACCTCGAAGGATGAAGAGATCGACGAGCTTTTCGGCCTGAAGATGGGCGCCGACGACTTCATCACCAAGCCGTTCTCGCAGCGCCTGCTGGTCGAACGCGTCAAGGCTGTTCTCCGCCGTGCCTCCGCCCGTGACGCCGCAAACGCTGCCGGCGGCGCAGCCGCTGCCAAGCCGGGTGCTGCGCAGCAGGCCCGTTCGCTGGAACGCGGGCAGCTTGTCATGGACCAGGAACGCCATACCTGCACCTGGAAGGGCGAGCCGGTGACGCTCACCGTCACCGAGTTCCTCATCCTGCATTCGCTTGCCCAGCGCCCCGGCGTGGTCAAGAGCCGCGACGCCCTGATGGATGCGGCCTATGACGAGCAGGTCTATGTCGACGACCGCACGATCGACAGCCACATCAAGCGGCTGCGCAAGAAATTCAAGATGGTCGACCTCGAATTTGATATGATCGAGACGCTGTATGGCGTGGGCTATCGCTTCCGCGAAGCAGCATAATAGTTAGCTAGACCATACGGATAGTTAACTGGACCATACGGCGGGCAATGGATTAAGAGCATGCGGACGGGGTCGCCGACCCCGTTCTTCGAAAGGGCCATAGGCTTGGCACAGCTGGTGCAGGACAGGGATATAGACGACTCGGAAAGCCCGAGCGGCGCTCGAATCGCGCGCCGGCGCTGGACTCATCCCTTCGTCCTGATCCGCCGCATCTTCGGCAATGCCGTCTTTTCGAGCCTGACGCGGCGCATCCTATTCTTCAATCTGGCCGCCCTCGTCGTTCTGGTCGGCGGCATTCTCTATCTCAATCAGTTCCGCGAGGGCCTGATCGATGCCCGTGTCGAAAGCCTCTTGACGCAGGGCGAGATCATCGCCGGTGCCGTCTCGGCTTCGGCATCGGTCGACACCAACTCCATCACCATCGATCCGCAAAAGCTGCTGGAGCTGCAGGCCGGCCAGAGCATCACGCCCGTTCCGAACGACGAGGATCTGGAATTCCCGATCGATCCGGAAAAGGTGGCGCCGGTGCTGACGCGGCTGATCTCGCCGACGCGCACGCGCGCACGCATCTTCGATGCCGACGCGAACCTGCTGCTCGACAGCCGCCATCTCTATTCGCGCGGCCAGGTGCTGCGCTACGACCTGCCGCCCGTCGAAGACGAGAAGCAGAGCTGGTCCGACTGGTTCAGCGGCTTGCTCAACAAGATGCTGCAGCCCGGCAACCTGCCTGTCTATAAGGAAGCGCCTGGCGGCGACGGCTCCATCTATCCCGAGGTCATGAATGCGCTGACCGGCGTGCGCGGCGCCGTGGTCCGCACCACGGAGAAGGGCGAACTGATCGTCTCGGTCGCCGTGCCGATCCAGCGCTTCCGCGCCGTTCTCGGCGTGTTGCTGCTGTCGACCCAGGCTGGTGATATCGACAAGATCGTTCATGCCGAACGTCTCGCGATCATGCGCGTCTTCGGCGTCGCGACGCTGGTCAACGTCGTGCTGTCGCTGCTTTTGTCCTCCACCATCGCCAATCCGCTGCGCCGGCTTTCGGCCGCGGCCATCCGCGTGCGCCGCGGCGGGGCGAAGGAACGCGAGGAAATCCCGGATTTCTCGGCCCGCCAGGACGAAATCGGCAATCTCTCGATTGCGCTGCGTGACATGACGTCGGCGCTCTATGACCGGATCGACGCGATCGAAAGCTTCGCGGCCGATGTCAGTCATGAACTGAAGAACCCGCTGACGTCGCTGCGCAGCGCAGTGGAAACGCTGCCGCTCGCCAAGAGCGACGATTCCAAGAAGCGGCTGATGGACGTGATCCAGCACGATGTGCGCCGCCTCGACCGCCTGATCAGCGACATCTCGGATGCATCGCGGCTCGACGCCGAACTCGCCCGTTCGGATGCCAAGTCGCTCGATCTAGAAGCATTGCTGCGCGACATGATCGATATTTCCAGACAGGTCGGGCACAGCAAGAAAGCTGTCGAGATCGACTATATTGTCGACCGCAAGCCAGGCAACAAGGCGAAATTCTCCGTCGACGGCCACGATCTGCGCATCGGCCAGATCGTCACCAACCTCATCGAAAACGCACGATCCTTCGTCCCCGCGGAAACCGGCAAGATCACCGTGCGGCTGACGCGGACGCGGACGCGCTGTGTCATCTATATCGAGGATAACGGTCCCGGCATTCAGGCCGAAAATATCGACCGCATCTTCGAACGTTTCTATACCGACCGGCCCGAATCCGAAGGTTTCGGGCAGAATTCCGGCCTCGGCCTGTCGATCAGCCGGCAGATCGCCGAAGCGCATGGCGGCTCGCTGCGCGCCGAGAATATCGTCGACAGCGACGGCTCGACGCTGCTTGGCGCCCGCTTCATCCTGTCGCTGCCGGCCCAGACGACGGCGTGAGCGGCCGCATGACGGGTGAGGCGACCAATATCCACGCAACGGCGATCGTCATCGGCAGGACGGGGCTGCTGTTCCTTGGCCCTTCGGGCAGCGGCAAATCCGCCCTCGCCTTCTCCTGCCTTGCGGCTGCCAAGCCGCTGGGATTGACGGCAAGCTTGGTCGCAGACGACCGCGTGCTGATTGCCGAACAGAACGGCTCCATCATTGCGAAATGCCCGCCCTCGATCGCAGGGCTTATGGAAATCCGCTACACC
Organism: Martinezella sp. CNPSo 3795; assembly: GCF_057784475.1. NCBI lineage: Bacteria > Pseudomonadati > Pseudomonadota > Alphaproteobacteria > Hyphomicrobiales > Rhizobiaceae > Martinezella > Martinezella sp. CNPSo 3795. The sequence goes on from NZ_JBXSOQ010000021.1 coordinate 27,466, forward strand.
GGTATCGTTCGCATGCCTTATATTTCCGAGGCCGAAATGCATTTTGCCGTTCGCTCTGTCGACCCGGCAACGGCGGAAAGACTACCACCCGAGGATGAGCAGATCGATATTACCGCATCTGCTCGGTTGCCATTGATCCGATTGGCCGCAACCTCTGCGAATCCGCTTGCCATAATAATGGCGAAAATCGGCGCGAGTTTTGGTGAATCGGCCATTTAGGCCCGCATAGGCGCGTAAATCCTGTATTTTAAGCTTGCACTTCGTCTTTTCATCGCCAAGATGTCCCCCCACTGGTGGACGACATTGCTGCATTGCGATATGGGCCACCTGTTTGCGTATGCGATGGGAGCAGTAATATCATGATTGGACTTGTGCTTGTCACTCATGGCAAGCTGGCTGAAGAGTTTCGACATGCTGTCGAGCATGTCGTTGGTCCGCAGAAGTTCATAGAAACGGTATGCATTGGTCCCGAAGACGACATGGACAAGCGCCGGCAGGATATTCTGCAGGCCGTTGCCGGTGCCGACGACGGGCACGGCGTCATCATCCTCACCGATATGTTCGGCGGCACTCCTTCCAATCTCGCAATCTCCGTCATGAATAGCGGCCACACCGAGGTCATCGCCGGCGTCAATCTGCCGATGCTGATCAAGCTCGCGGGCGTGCGCGGCGACAACAACATGGAAAGGGCCCTGGTGGAAGCTTCAGAGGCCGGGCGCAAATATATCAACGTGGCCAGCCGTGTGCTCAGTGGCAAATAACGAGGCAAACACCGCCCCCATGACCGAGCTTTCCCGGGAACTCCTGATCATCAACAAGCGGGGTCTGCATGCCCGCGCGTCGGCTAAATTCGTGCAGACCGTCGAAGCCTACGACGCCGCCATCACCGTTTCAAAGGACGGCACCACCGTCGGCGGCACCTCGATCATGGGCCTCATGATGCTCGCCGCCAGCCCCGGCTGCAGCGTGCTTGTCACGGCAAGCGGCAATCAGGCCGCCGAAGCGCTCGAGGCGCTCGACCAGCTCGTCGCCAACAAGTTCGGCGAGGAAATCTAGGCTTTTCCGCCTCCCCCCCCTGTGGATATAAAGACATAAAGACTTCTTTATATCATCATTGATTTCCACCCTGAAGCCTGCTACACGGCATCATTCCTACACGCTATAGCGTGCAATTCTTGTTGCATTCGGCTGAGGCGTCTGCCCGCGGCGCGATTGCATCGTTCAGGCTGGAGACTCATTGATGAGCGCTGAAAAGGACTACATCGTCGCCGATATCGGCCTTGCCGACTATGGTCGCAAGGAAATCGCAATCGCCGAAACCGAGATGCCAGGCCTGATGGCTTGCCGCGCCGAATTCGGCGAAGCGCAGCCGCTGAAGGGTGCACGCATCACCGGCTCGCTGCATATGACGATTCAAACGGCCGTTCTCATCGAGACGCTGGTGGCCCTCGGCGCTCAGGTGCGCTGGGCATCGTGCAACATCTTCTCGACGCAGGACCATGCCGCCGCGGCCATCGCCGCATCCGGCGTTCCGGTCTTCGCCGTCAAGGGTGAAAGCCTTGAGGACTACTGGACCTACACGGACAAGATCTTCCAGTGGGCTGATGGCGGCCTCTCCAACATGATCCTCGACGACGGTGGCGACGCCACGATGTACATCCTGCTCGGCGCTCGCGCCGAAGCCGGCGAGGACGTGCTCTCCCATCCGCATTCGGAAGAAGAGGAAATCCTCTTCGCGCAGATCAAGAAGCGCCTGCAGGCAACGCCTGGCTGGTTCACCAAGCAGCGCGACGCCATCAAGGGCGTGACCGAGGAAACCACCACGGGCGTCAACCGCCTCTACCAGCTCAGCCAGAAGGGCCTGCTGCCCTTCCCGGCCATCAACGTCAACGACAGCGTCACCAAGTCGAAGTTCGACAACAAGTATGGCTGCAAGGAATCGCTGGTCGACGGTATCCGCCGCGCCACCGACGTCATGATGGCCGGCAAGGTCGCCGTCGTCTGCGGTTACGGCGATGTCGGCAAGGGTTCTGCCGCTTCGCTCTCCGGCGCCGGCGCCCGCGTCAAGGTCACGGAAGTCGACCCGATCTGCGCCCTGCAGGCTGCCATGGACGGCTATGAAGTCGTTCAGCTCGAGGACGTCGTTTCCTCGGCCGACATCTTCATCACCACGACGGGCAACAAGGATGTCATCCGCATCGACCATATGCGCGCGATGAAGGACATGGCGATCGTCGGCAATATCGGCCACTTCGACAACGAGATCCAGGTTGCCGCCCTGCGGAACCTGAAGTGGACGAACATCAAGCCGCAGGTCGACATGGTCGAGTTCGCCAAGGGCAACCGCATCATCCTGCTGTCGGAAGGTCGCCTCTTAAACCTCGGCAACGCCACTGGCCACCCGTCCTTCGTGATGTCGGCCTCCTTCACCAACCAGACGCTGGCGCAGATCGAGCTTTTCACCAAACCCGGCCAGTACAAGAACGAAGTCTACGTTCTGCCGAAGCACCTCGACGAGAAAGTTGCCCGTCTGCATCTTGCCAAGCTTGGCGTGAAGCTGACGGAGCTTTCCAGCGAGCAGGCTGCGTATATCGGCGTGACGCCGCAGGGTCCATTTAAGTCAGACCACTACAGATACTGATTATTAAAACAGTATCCACAACATCTTGTGGCCCTGGCATTGACAAATGCCGGGGCTTATTTTTTAGCCAGCTCCCTTCCCCCAGATTCTCCTAGGCAGTATTGTTTTTACACTTGATTCGTGACGAACCGGGCGTGCCCGGAGCCATGAAAATGGGATGTCTTGTCAGGATGCGGCACATTATAGGACGGAGACAGACCTCTTATGTTTGAAGGGGAAGACAACCTGCATCAACCAGCGCTACATCGAGTGGCGACGCGGTTGCAGCGGGGTAGTGCATATCGGCTTTCAACAAAAACGAAGCAGGGCAAAGGTCGGCTGGCGCGTCTGGCCCGCTTACTGCGGCTCAGCGTTTTCGGCGGTCTCATGACCGGCCTGGCAGGTCCCGTTCTCGCTCAGAGCAATGATGCCGCGCAGGCGAGCATGCGCCTTTTCACCTCTTCGGAAATGGCCGTCTTCTCCGTCATTATCGGCGTGATCTCCGCCGCGCTCCTCTCGACCATGTGGATGGTGCGCCAACGCGGCAACATGGAAAGCGAAAGCCGCGAGATCCGTACGGCCCTTTCGGACGCCAACCAGCGTATTTCGCAATATCAGGCGCTGATTGCCGACAAGAACCGCCGCATCGTCATCTGGGATGGCCCGAATGCGCGGCCCGAACTGCTCGGCCAGCTTCCGGTCGAGACCGGCGCGCCGCAGGACAATGAATTCCTCGCCTTCGGCCGCTGGTTGAAATCATGGTCGGCCGGCGAGCTTGACAAGGCTATCGACACGCTGCGCAGCAGCGGCCAGAGCTTCGACATGGTGGTCGAGACCAATCGCGACGAAATTCTGGAAGCGCAAGGCCGCATTTCCGGCGGGCGCGCCTTCGTCCGCTTCATCGCGCTCAACAACCTGCGCGCCGAACTCGCCGAGCTGAAGATCGAACGCGACCGGCTGATGACCTCGATCTCCACCTTCCAGAACCTGCTCGATGCCATCGACCTGCCGGTCTGGCAGCGCGATGCGGAAGGCAAGCTCACCTGGGTCAATCAGGCCTATGGCGAGGCCGTGGAAGCAGTTTCGACCGATGAGGCCGTGCGAGAGGGACGGGAATTCCTGACGACCGTGACCCGCGAGCGCATTCGTGCGGCAGCCACGCCGGAGTCGCCATTCCACGACAAGATTTCAACCGTCGTGCATGGCAACCGCATCTTCTTCGATGTCGTCGATGTGAAGGCTCCGAACGGTTCCGCCGGCATCGCCATCGACGTCTCCGAGGCGGAAGGCGTTCGGGCGGAGCTCGCACGCACGCTGAAGAGCCACGCCGAGACGCTCGATCATCTGGCAACGCCGGTTGCGATCTTCGACGGCGATCGGCGGCTGCAATTCTACAATCAGGCTTTCGTCCAGTTGTGGGAACTCGACATCGCATTCCTCGAAAAGCGCCCCGACAACAGCGAGCTTCTGGACAGGCTGCGCAGCGCCAAGAAGCTGCCCGAGCAGCTGAACTGGAAGACGTGGAAGGACGGTGTTCTTTCGGTCTATCGCGCACTCGATACACAGACCGATCTCTGGCATCTGCCGAACGGCCAGATTCTCCGGGTCTTCGCCACGGCGCATCCTCAAGGGGGTGCGACCTGGGTGTTCGAGAACCTGACTGAACAGGTCGATCTCGAAACCCGCTACAACACGCTGCTCAAGGTCCAGGGTGAAACCATCGACCATCTGTCCGAAGGCGTCGCCGTTTTCGGTCCCGATGGCCGCATCCGCCTGTCGAACCCGGCCTTCCGCATTCTCTGGAACATCACAGAGGCACAGGCGAAGCCTGGGACGCATATTCAAGCCCTGGCCGAGGCGTGCGCGCCTTCTTACGACCGGCCGGACGGGTGGAAGCGGTTTGCCGAGCAGATCACCAGTTTCGACGACGAGCGGCCCTCATCGCAGGGCACGCTGGAACTTTACTCCAATCTTGTACTCGACTACGCCGTCATTCCTCTGCCGAATGCACAGACCATGCTGACATTCGTCAACAAGACCGACAGCGTGCGCGCCGAGCGCGCCCTGACCGAGAAGAACGAAGCGCTGCTGAAGGCGGACGAGCTGAAGAACGATTTCGTCCAGCACGTCTCCTACGAGCTGCGTTCGCCGCTGACCAATATCATCGGCTTTACCGACCTCCTGAAGACGCCGGGCATCGGCTCGCTGAACGAGCGCCAGGCCGAATATATCGACCATATCTCCACCTCGTCGTCCGTGCTGCTGACGCTGGTCAACGACATTCTTGATCTTGCGACGCTCGATGCCGGCATCATGCGGCTGAACTATTCCGAAATCATGCTCAACGACCTGCTCGACGAAGTCTCGATGCAGATCGCCGACCGGCTGCAGGAAAGCGGCGTGATGCTTGAAATCACCGTGCCGGCGCATCTCGGCTCTATCGTTGCCGATCAGCAGCGGCTGAAGCAGATCCTGCTGAAACTTCTGACCAATGCCGCCAATTTCGCGCCCGAGGGATCGACGATCTCGCTGAAATGCGGACGCGAAGGCACGGATTTCGTCTTCTCTGTCTCGGATAAAGGTCCAGGCATTCCCGAGGATCTGATCAACACGGTTTTCAACCGCTTCGCCTCCGGCGGCAAGGGTGGCAAGCGCAGCGGCGCCGGCCTCGGCCTTTCCATAGTCGAAAGCTTCGTCAGCCTGCATGAAGGCGAGGTTTCGATCGAAAGCCAGCCGGGCAAGGGAACGACGGTCACCTGCCGGATTCCTTCGGCGGAACTGCCTCACTCCGTCGCAGCAGAATGACAGCCTCAGAGAGCAGCATTTCGCTTTTCCTCGCAGATGACGCCGCCACGGCTCAGCTCGGCGAAGATCTGGCGCTGGCCCTGAAGGTCGGCGACTGTCTGGCGCTATCAGGCGATCTCGGTGCGGGGAAATCCTCGCTGGCACGCGCGCTGCTGCGCGCCATGGCCGACGATGCCGAACTGGACGTGCCAAGCCCAACCTTTACGCTCGTGCAATCCTACGAGCTGCGTATCCCCGTCTCGCATTTCGATCTCTATCGCCTCGGCGATCCCAGCGAATTGACGGAACTCGGCTTCGACGAGGCCCTGCAGACCGGGATCTGCCTTGTGGAATGGCCTGAAATGGCCGAGGACGAATTGCCAAAAGAGCGCGTCGACCTCAAGCTGACGCATGAAGGCGAAGGGCGGTGCGCCGTGATTGCGGCACCGGCCAAGCAGATGGCGCGCATCGAGCGCGTATTGGCCATCCGCGCCTTTCTCGATTCGCACGGCTATCGCAGTGCCGCCAGACGTTTCCTCACGGGCGATGCCTCGCTGCGTGCCTATGAGTCCATCTATCCAAAGGATGGCGGCAGCCGCGTGATCCTGATGGATTGGCCGCGCCTCCCGGAAGGGCCGCCGGTGCTCGATGGGAAACCCTATCCGAAGGTCGCGCATCTGGCTTGGGATGCCTATCCCTTCGTGGCGATCGCCAATATCCTCCGCGAAAACGGCTTTGCCGCTCCGGAAATCTTTGCCGCCGATTACGACAAGGGTATTCTTCTGATCGAGGACCTCGGCACCGATGGCGTTCTCGATGCCGAAGGCAAGCCGATTGCCGAGCGCTATCGGGCCAGCGTTGCCTGCCTTGCGCATCTACACAGCCTTTCGATTCCCGGCGATATTCCAGTCACGCCGGATCACATCCATCACATTCCGGATTTCGACCGGACCGCCATGAAGATGGAAGCGCGGCTGCTGCTCGACTGGCATCTACCCTGGAAGCGCGGCACGCCGGCAAGCGATGAGGAACGGGCCGACTATCTCGCGATCTGGGACAAGCTGATCGATCAGCTCGAGGATGCGGAAAAGAACCTGCTGCTGCGTGACATGCATTCGCCAAACATCATCTGGCGGGCGCATGAACAGGGCATAAAGCGTATCGGCCTCATCGACTTCCAGGATGCGATGATCGGGCCGACCTCCTATGACGTCGCCTCGCTGGTGCAGGATGCGCGCGTGACGATCGAACGCGATCTGCATGACCAGCTAATGGTCGATTATCTCGCACTGCGCCATGCTCAGGGCGGCTTCGACGAAGCCAAGTTCCTGAAGAGCTGGGCGATCATGTCGGCACAGCGCAATTGCAAGCTTGCCGGCCTCTGGGTGCGGCTGCTCCAACGCGACGGCAAGCCGGGATATCTGAAGCACATGCCGCGCACACTCGCCTACCTCGCCATCGCCTTCGAGCACGAAGCGCTCGCACCTCTGCGAGAATGGTGCGAAAAGGCCGGAATCGGTCGAGCATAACAGCCAGGGACTGGCGACGGCTTTCCGGCCTTGTGCTATGGAAAGAAGATATGAATCGAAAGTTCGAGACGAAATGACCATCAAGCAAGCCATGGTATTGGCGGCGGGGCTTGGAACCCGCATGCGGCCGATCACGGACACTATCCCGAAGCCGCTGGTGAAGATCGCCGGCAAGCCGATGATCGATTATGCGCTGGATGCGTTGGTGCAGGCGGGTGTCGAGCGGGCCGTCGTCAACGTCCATCACCATGCCGACCAGATGGAGGCGCATCTCCGCAGCTATCGCGGCCTTGAAATCCTGATTTCCGACGAGCGGGACGCGCTGATGAACAATGGCGGCGGCCTCGTCAAAGGCCTGAAACTTCTGAGCCGCGATCCGGTATTCGTTATGAACGCCGATCTGTTCTGGATCGGCGAGAAGCCAGGCCATCCCACCAATCTGGAAAAGTTAGCCGGATTCTACGACGAGCAGCTCATGGACATGGCTATGCTCTGCGTCGAACTAGAACGGACCACAGGCCATAACGGCAAGAATGACTTCGCCATGGCGCAAGACGGAAGGCTCGCCCGCTACCGCGATGTCGGACGCGACGGTGTCGTCTATGCCGGCGCAATCGCGATGAGCCCCTCTTTCCTCGATGATGCGCCTGATGATGCCTTCAACGTCAATATCTACTTCGACAAGGCCATCGAGCGCGGCCGGCTCTATGGCACCATGCTCGACGGCCATTGGCTGACTGTCGGCACGCCGGAGGCTGTTGGCGAGGCGGAGGAAACGATCCGGACTTTCCGGGCGTTTGCGTGAGCCTATGGCAGGCGGACACCGGCAGCGCATTCTGACGATTCCGGCAGGCCTGCCCTTCCTGAAAACGCTGGCGACGGCGCTCTGCGACGGGCGGCTGACCGAGCATTTCCGCCATGATCCGAGCGACCCGTTGTCGCTCGCCAAGGTCAGCATCTTCCTGCCGACGCGGCGCGCGGCGCGCGTGCTGCGCTCGGAATTCGTCGATCTGCTCGGCGGCCGCTCCGCTATCCTGCCGATCATTCGCCCGCTGGGCGAAACGGACGATGACAGCGGCTATTTCGAAGAAGCCTTGCCCGAAACGGCGGATCTCGCGCAACCGCTTGCCAATACGGCGCGGCTTCTTGAGCTGGCGCGGCTGATCCTTGCGTGGCGCAACAAGCTGCCGCAGATCGTCCGCGACATTCACTCCGATTCGCCGCTGGTGGCGCCGGCCAGCCCGGCGGATGCCATATGGCTCGCACGCAATCTCGCCGAGCTCATCGATTCGCTGGAGACCGAGGATCGCGAATGGAGCGAGCTTGCCAGCCTCAGCGCGGAGGATCATGCGCTCTGGTGGCAGCTGACGGCCGAATTCCTGGCGATCGCCAGCGCCTTCTGGCCGGCGCGCCTCGAAGAACTCGGCAAATCATCGCCCGCCCGCAACCGCAACGCCATTCTGCGTGCCGAAGCGCAGCGTATGTCCACCATGCGGCACCCTGGCCCAGTCATCATTGCCGGCTCGACGGGCTCGGTGCCGGCCACTGCGGAACTGATCGCAGCCGTCGCCGCCCTGCCGCAGGGCGTGATCGTCCTGCCTGGCCTCGATCTTGCGATGCCGGAGGAAGATTGGCAGCTGGTGGCGCCGGAGACATCGATTGGCGAGAGAGCCGATCCAACCACCCGCAGCCATCCGCAATATGGTCTTTCGCTGCTGCTGAAACGATTGCACGTCACCCGGCGCGATGTCGAACCTGTCGCGGATGCGTCTGATACCATGCAGATGCGGGCGCAGATTCTGTCGCGAGCGCTGGCGCCGGCCAAGGCGACGAGCGGCTGGGGAAGCTGGCGCAAGACGCTCGCTCCCGATGCCATCTCGAATGCGTTCGCCGACGTGGCGCTGATCGAGGCGGCCAATGAGCGCGAGGAGGCGACCGCTATCGCCATCGCCTTGCGGCTCGCTTTGGACAAGCCGGGGCGCAACGGCGGTGAAAGCCAGGCAGCCCTGATCACGCCCGACCGCAATCTCGCGCGGCGCGTAACGGCCGAGCTTGCCCGTTTCGGCATCACCGCCGACGATTCGGCCGGAACGCCGCTGAATGCCACGCCACAGGGTACGTTGCTGCAATTGCTGCTGGAGGCATCCCTTCGCCCTGCCGATCCCGTTGCGGTCGTCTCACTGCTCAAGCATCCCCTCGCCTTGTTCGGCCTGCCGGCAGAGATACACCAGCCAGGCGTCGATGCGCTGGAGATCCTGGCGCTCAGGGGCGGTGTCGACAACATCGATATCGGCAGGCTGGAAGCCCTGCTCGACGACCGCGTGGCGGAGCAGGCCCATGACCGCCACGCGCCGCAATGGCGCAAAGCGCTGCCGCCTGAGGCCATCGAGCATGCGCGGGCGCTCGCCCAGCGAGTGACCGCGGCATGCGAACCGCTGATATCGGCGCTTTCCCTGCCCGCGTCAGAGGGTCTCCTCACACTTTCGAATTGGGCCGAACGCACAGGCCGTGCCCTGGAAGCCACAGCCGTCGATGAACGTGGCAGCCTGGCGGGCCTTTGGGCGGGCGAAGCCGGGGACACGCTTGCCAGCCTGCTTCGGGACGTCATCGAGACCGATGGCCAGCTCGAAGCCGACGGTGTGCAGTGGATCGATATCATGGCAGCGCTCTGCGTGGGTCAGGCGGTGAAACCCCGCGCGCTCAGCCATCCTCGCCTCTTCATCTTCGGTACGCTGGAAGCACGCCTACAGAGCGTCGACACGCTGATCCTCGGCGGGTTGAACGAAGGATCTTGGCCGGGGCAGACGGCAAACAATCCCTTCATTTCGCGCGGCATGAAGACAGAGATCGGCCTGGAGCCGCCGGAGCGCCGCATCGGCCAGCTCGCGCACGATTTCGAAATGGCGAACGGCACGCGCGATCTGATCTATTCCCGCGCGCTGCGTCAGGGCTCGACACCGACAGTCGCGTCGCGCTGGCTGCAGCGGCTGATAGCGCTTGGCGGCAAAGAATTAGAGGACGCAATGAAGGCGCGCGGCGACCAGTATCGCCAGTGGGCAGGGATGATCGACGAGGGAGAAAACCAGGCGCCGGCGCTGCGGCCGGCACCGAAGCCCCCTGCAGAGCTGCAGCCGAAAAGCTATTCCTTCAGCGAAGTGGGGCGACTCCGGCGCGATCCCTATGCGATCTACGCCCGGCGCGTGCTGCGGCTCGATCCTGTGGAGCCGTTCAATCGCGATCCCGGCCCAGCCGAACGTGGTACGCTCTATCACAAGATCATCGATCGTTTCGTCCGCGAAGGGCATGTGGCCGGCACGCCGGATGCGGCGCTGGCCATGGATCGGATCATCGCCGAGCTCTTCGATGCCGAGCGGCTGCCCGTTCATATCGACAGCGTCTGGCGACCGCGTTTCCGCGAAGTGGCGCGCGCCTTCCTTGACTGGGAAGCGGAACGGCGGCCGGCGGTTCGCAAAACGGCGACGGAGGTGCCGGCCGGCGTCGAGATCGAGCCGATCGGCATTCGGTTGACCGGCGTTGCCGACCGTATCGACATCAAAAGCGACGAGGGTGCCGATCTCATCGACTACAAGACCGGCTACAATCCCTCTCCGCCACAGGCGCGTGCGCTGCTCGATCCACAGCTGGCACTGGAAGCCTATGCGCTGAAGGCCGGTGCCTTCCGCAATATCGGCGCACTCATACCCGAAAACCTGCTCTATGTCCGCTTGCGGCCCGGCGATCGCTTCAAGGTCGACCAGGTCAACAATGAGCATTCCAGCCGCGGCGGCAAGACGGAAACCAAGTCGGCTATGGATCTCGCGCAGGAATCGATGGACCAGCTGGTGAAATTCGTCTCGCTGCTGCAATCGGGCGAGAAGGGGTTTTCCTCGCGGCTGATCCCGGCCCAGCAGTTCGAATATGGCGGTGACTACGATCACCTCGCCCGCGTTTCGGAATGGTCGACGGCCGAGACCGAGCAGGAAGGCGGCGGCGATGAGTGATTTTCCCGCCGATGATATCGCCATCCTGCCCGAAAGCGACGATCCCGGCGTCTGGATCAGCTGGACGACGATCCAGCAATCGATCGCCTCCGATCCCGAACGCTCGGCCTGGGTTTCGGCCAATGCCGGTTCCGGCAAGACACATGTGCTCACGCAACGCGTCATCCGCCTGCTTCTTTCCGGCGCGCGGCCCTCGGCGATCCTCTGCCTGACCTATACCAAGGCCGCCGCTTCCGAAATGTCGAACCGCGTCTTCGATCGGCTCGCGGCCTGGGCAACCATGCCGGATGAGGAGCTGAAGACGCGCATTGCCGATATCGAGGGCAAGGAGCCTGATCTCTTCAAGCTCGCCGAGGCGCGCCGGCTGTTTGCCAAGGCGCTGGAAACGCCGGGTGGGCTGAAGATCCAGACCATCCATGCCTTTTGCGAGGCCTTGCTGCACCAGTTCCCGCTCGAAGCAAACGTCGCCGGACATTTCTCCGTTCTCGACGATCGCGCCGCTGAAGTGCTGCTCGACGATGCCCGCCGCGCGTTGCTGACGGCAACGACGCCGAACGGCGACGCCGAACTGGCGCGTGCTTTCGACTATGTGCTCGATCTCGGTGATGAATCCGGCCTTGAGACGCTGCTTGGCGATATCATTGCCAATCGCAATGCGATCCGCCGCTTTACCGAGACGGCCGAACGCAACGGGGGCGTCGAAACTGCGTTGCTTGCTCGACTTGGCCTTTCGCCCGGTGAGACGGAAACGAGCATTGCTGAGCAATATTGGCCGTTGCCCGGTCTGTCTGGTGCAACGCTGGAGCTTTACCTAACGCTTGCCGACGACAAGGGGGGCGCCAAGGCGCAGGAAGTGGCTTATGCGCTGCGCCTTGCCAAGCGCGAGGCAGATCCGCTCGCCCGCGCCGAGATCCTCGAAAAGGCCATGCTGACCGCCAAGGGCGAGCCGAAATCGGACAGCCAGTTCTTCGTCAAGGCAATGCTCGCCGATGCGCCTGCCCTCGCCGATGCCGTGGCTGCGGCGCGAGCCCATGTCGTTGCCAGCCGCGACCGGCTGAAGCTGATGCGGATGTATCGGGCCACCCATGCCGCGCTTATTCTCGCCGATCGTCTGAACCGCGACTATGAGGAACTGAAGAAGCGGCGCAGCCAGCTCGATTTCGAAGATCTCATCACCCGCACGGCCGATCTTCTGACCAAGAAGGATGTCGGGCCGTGGATCCATTACAAGCTGGATCAGGGCATCGATCACATTCTCGTCGACGAGGCGCAGGATACGAGTCCGATCCAGTGGAGCGTCATCCAGTCGTTGGCAGAGGATTTCTTCTCCGGTGACAGCGCCCGGCCGACGCTGCGCACGATCTTTGCCGTGGGTGACGAGAAGCAATCGATCTATTCGTTCCAGGGCGCCCGTCCCGAACGATTCTCCGAGGAGAGCGACCGCACAAGACGGCGCGTGGCAGCGAGCGGTCAGCAATTCTCATCGATCCGCCTGCCGCTGTCCTTCCGCTCGACGGCCGATGTGCTCGGCGCCGTCGATCATGTCTTCACCAGTCCGGAGAATGCCCGGGGGCTTAGCGCCGTTAACGAGCCTGTCGTGCATCGTTCCAGCCGCATCGGCCATCCCGGCGCCGTCGACCTCTGGGAAATGATTGCGCCGGAGCCGGCCGCCAAGGAAGAGGACTGGACGGCACCGTTCGATTCGACCCCGGAGAGCGCACCTGCTGCCATCCTGGCGCGGCGGATGGCGCATACGATCGGCAATCTCATCGGCCGGGAAACGATCATCGAGAAGGGTAAAGCCCGCTTCATCGAAGCCGGCGACATTCTCGTGCTGGTGCGCAAGCGCGACAGCTTCGTCAACGCGCTGACCCGCGCCCTGAAGCGGCGCGGCAACATTCCGGTCGCCGGCGCCGATCGTCTGGTGCTGACCAGCCATATCGCCATTCAGGACCTTCTGGCGCTCGGCCGTTTCCTGTTGCTGCCGGAGGACGATCTCTCGCTCTGTGCGCTGCTGAAGAGCCCCTTGTTCGACCTCAGCGAAGAGGATGTCTTTGCGGTCGCCGCCTATCGCGATGACGAGGAAGGCGTCTGGAGCCACCTGCAGAGATTTGCCGCAGACGGACATGACCGCTTCGGGCAGGTGGTCGAACGGCTGAGAACCTTTCTTGCTCTGTCCAAGAGCCTGCCCGTACACGATTTCTATGCGCGCGTGCTTGGCAGCTTCGGCGGCAGGCGGAAATTTCTGGCGCGGCTCGGCACCGAAGTCAGCGATATCCTTGACGAATTCCTGACCTTCACACTCGATCACGAGACGAGCGGCCTGCCCGGCCTGCAATCCTTCATCTCGACGCTGGAGCTGGAAGCGCCAACGGTCAAGCGTGAGCAGGACAAGGACCGCAACGAGGTGCGGATCATGACCGTGCATGCCTCGAAAGGGCTGGAGGCACCGATCGTCTTCCTCGTCGATGGTGGCGGCAAGGCCTTTACCCATACCCATCTGCCAAAGATGCGGCTGATCGAAACCGGTAAGGACGAAATCCCGCTGCCGGTCTGGGTTCCGGTCTCGGCGCTCGCCAATTCGCTGACACAGGCCGATACGGCGCGGCTGCAGGCATTGGCGGAGGAGGAATATCGCCGCCTGCTCTATGTCGGCATGACACGCGCCGCCGACCGCCTGATCATTTGCGGCTACCGCGGCATCCGCGAGAATGCCGATACCTGGCATGCGATGATTTCCGCAGCGCTGCGCGGGCATGAACTGAACTGCACGCAGAAGACCTTCACCGGCCCGGATGGCGACTGGCAGGGCTTGAGCTGGCGGGTTGCCCAGGTCCAGCTCGAATTCGAGACCGAAAAAGGGCATGAGAAGCGTTCGGAGCGCGTCGGCCTGCCTGATGGTCTCAATCGGCCACTGCCGCCGCAAAGAAGCCTACCACGGCCGCTAAGCCCCTCCGGCGTCGGCACGGTCATCGATGAGGAAGCCGACGATCTGCTTGTCACGTCAGCGCTCTTCGGCGAGAAGGCGAAATCCGACCGCGCCCTGCAGAAGGGTCGTTTCATTCACCGTATGCTGCAGACCTTGCCTGAAATCGCGCCCGAGGAACGCGCCGATGCCGCCCGACGCTACGCTGAACGGGCGGCGCGTTTCTGGCCGCAGGCCGAGCGGGATGCGCTGGTCGGTTCGGTCCTGGCGCTGTTGGTGCACCCAGATCTGCAAGGCACGTTCAGCACTCATGCGCAGGCCGAAGTCTCGATCATGGGCACGCTGAAGCTCGGCAGCCAGTCCTATGCCGTTTCAGGCCGCATCGACCGCCTCGCGGACCTGGATGATCGCGTCATCATTCTCGACTACAAGACGAATCGCGTGCCGCCTGCTGAGGAAAGCGCTATTCCCTTTGCCCACCGGGCGCAGCTTGCCATCTACCGCGAGATTCTTGCGCCGCTCTATCCAGGAAAACGCATCGACTGCATGCTGGTCTACACCGAAAATGCCTCGATCCATACGCTGTCCGACAGGGCGCTTACATTGGCGCTTGCGGAGCTCGAGACAAAGTGAAATACCAAATATTGACATCTGGGCACCGCACCATCACATATCTAGCAACCCGCAAATCCTGGTAAGGAGCAGCCTATGGCTACCGTTAAAGTCGATACCTCCAACTTCGCCACCGAAGTGCTGCAGTCTGCAGAGCCTGTCGTCGTTGATTTCTGGGCCGAATGGTGTGGTCCGTGCAAGATGATCGCCCCGGCTCTGGAAGAACTCGCCGTGCAGTTCGAAGGCAAGGTCAAGGTTGCCAAGCTCAACATCGACGAAAACCCGGAACTGGCCGCCCAGTTCGGCGTTCGCTCGATCCCGACGCTCGCCATGTTCAAGGCCGGCGAAGTTGCCGACATCAAGGTCGGCGCCGCTCCCAAGACGGCCCTGCAGAGCTGGATTTCCAGCGCAGCCTGATCGGTATCGATCGTATGGAACAAGAGCCCCGCTTCGGCGGGGTTTTTTGTTGGTCGGAGAGCACGGGCCATCCTCGCCCTTCGAGGCTTCGCGCCTCAGGGGGAGGATGGAGCAGGCTCGTCGCCATGGCAACGCAGAGGCAACGACGAAATGAGCCCGGAGCGGCTGGGCGCAAAGGTCAGCCCTCATGCTGAGGAGGCCCCAGGCCATCTCGAAGCACGAGGGCGGGTGGCTGACCACCCGACCAAAATCACCGCGGCGGTGTGCCGTTGTCGGCAAGGACATCGCCGACCAGATAGAGGGAACCGCCGATCAGGATGCGCGGTGCCGGCGAATTTGGCACAGCCAGAGCCTTGATGGCATCCAGCGCCTCGACGACGCTGGACATGGGCTCGGCTATGAGGCCGGCATCATAGGCGGCATTGGCCAGGATGACCGGATCGACCATGGCTTCGCTGCCTCGGATCGGCACGCAATAGACTTTCTCGGCCAAGCCGGCAAAGGCCTTGAAATAGCCGATCGGGTCCTTGGTGTTGATCATGCCTGTGATCAGGAACAAGGCCCGTGGCCGGCGTTCCTCGAAATTGGCCATGGCTTCGGCGATAACTTCGCCGGCGCCGGGATTGTGGCCGCCATCGACCCAGATCTCGGCGCGTTCCGGCGCATGCGCAACCAGTTCGCCTTCGGTCAGCCGCTGCAGGCGGCCCGGCCATTCGACCGATGTCATCGCCTTTTCCATCATCGCCTCGGTGACGACGAAACCGGCGGCCTTGACGGCGCGTATGGCGGCAGCGGCATTGCTATATTGGTGACGGCCCGGCAGGCGTGGTAGCGGCAGATCGGCCAAGCCGAACTCGTCCTGATAGACCAGCTTGCCATATTCCTCATGGGCGGAAAAATCCTGGCCGAAGACGGCGGTCGGGCAACGAAGCCGCTCGGCCGTCGAGATCAGCACGTCGAGCGCGGCATCATAGTCCTGATGGCCGATGACGACGGGATGGCCCGGCTTCATGATGCCTGCCTTTTCCGCTGCGATCAGTTCGACGCGGTCGCCGAGATAGGGCTGGTGATCGAGCGAGATCGGCATAATGACTGAAGCGGCCGGATCGGAAAGGACATTGGTGGCATCGAAACGGCCACCAAGTCCGACCTCGATGATCGCGACATCGGCCGGATGCTCGGCAAAGAGAAGAAAGGTCGCGGCCGTCAGGATTTCGAAAACGGTGATCTTCTGTCCGTCATTTGCCTTGGCGATGCGCTTGAGTACATCGGCGAACACGGTGTCGTTGACGAGCTTGCCGCGGCCGCCCTTGACGCCGATGCGGTAGCGCTCGTGCCAGTTGACGAGATGCGGCGAGGTATGGACATGCACGCTATAGCCGCCCGCTTCGAGCAGCGCGCGGCAAAAGGCCGTCACCGAGCCCTTGCCATTGGTGCCGGCGACATGGATCACCGGCGGCAATTTTTTATGAGGGTTGCCGAGGACGTCGAGCAGGCGGGTTATTCGTTCCAGAGAAAGATCGAAGCCCTTGGGGTGCAACCCCATGAGCTTCTCGATCTCGCGTGCTGCCTCGCTCATTGCGGACTGATCCATAGACGTCATCCCGCACCTCCGCCCGTCGGCAATCGATGATGTCAGGCGCTCGCTGCTATCGCCAGTGCCGCGCCATTCTTGTTCTTGACCGATACGTCGTTTGCCGGCGCCTTGGTCAGGATCTTCAGAAGCGTCGCCAAAGTGTCCGGAATGTCATGACGCTTGACGACCATGTCTACCATGCCGTGCTCCAGCAGATACTCCGAAGTCTGGAAACCTTCGGGAAGCTTTTCGCGCAGCGTCTGCTCGATCACGCGCTTGCCGGCAAAGCCGATTTCGGCGCCGGGTTCGGCAAGGTGAATGTCACCCAGCATTGCGTAGGAGGCCGTGACGCCGCCGGTCGTCGGGTTGGTCAGAACCACGACGTAGGGTTGGCCAGCTTCCTTCAGCATGTCGACGGCGACCGTTGTGCGCGGCAGCTGCATCAGCGACAGGATGCCTTCCTGCATGCGGGCGCCGCCCGAAGCCGGGAACATGACCAGCGGACATTTTTCGGCGATAGCGCGCTCGAAAGCCTTCACGATGGCTTCGCCAGCGGCCATGCCGAGCGAACCGCCGATAAAGTTGAATTCATGCACGACCGCCACGAGCTTCAGGCCGCGAACCTTGCCGAGGCCGGCAAGGATCGTATCCTCCTGCTCGGTCTTCAAACGGCTGTCCTTCAGGCGGTCGGTATATTTCTTCGAATCGCGGAACTTCAACGGGTCCTGCGCGACCTTCGGCTGCGGCAGGGCTTCGTATTCACCGTTGTCGAAGAGATCGGCAAGACGGGCCTTGGCCGGCATCTTCATGTGGAAGCCGGATGCGGGGATGACCCACTTGTTCTCTTCCAGATCCTTGTGGAAGACCATTTCGCCCGTTTCCGGGCACTTGATCCAGAGATTCTCCGGAACCTCGCGACGGCCCAGCATGGAATTGATCCGCGGGCGGACGTAGTTCGTGATCCAGTTCAATTCGAAACTCCTAATCGACCGAATTAATCGATATCCTAGTCGTCACCAAATGCCCATAGGCTTTTCCCCTCAATCCGCAGGGGATTGATGAGAGGCCTATATGGGAAAGCTATTCGGCGGCAACAAGGCGGGCGGAACGCGTTCCCGTCGACAGGCCGCGCACCAGGGTGGCGACAGCCTGGATGGTGTCTGCTGTTGCCTTGCCATCCTTCGTGAGGCTGGTGGCAATCTGATTGACGATCGCGGTACCGACGACGACGCCATCGGCGGCAGCGCCGATCAGCTTGGCGTGCTCGGCGGTCTTGACGCCGAAGCCGACGCAGACCGGCAACTCGGTGTGCTGCTTGATGCGCTTGACGGCGCCCGACACCAGCGACGGATCGGGCAGCGCCGAACCGGTGATGCCGTTCATAGAGACGTAATAGACGAAGCCGGTCGTGTTCTTCAGAACCGTCGGCAGGCGCTTGTCGTCGGTGGTCGGCGTTGCCAGGCGGATGAAGTTGATGCCCTTGCGGATCGCCGGAATGCAAAGCTCGTCATCCATTTCCGGCGGCAGGTCGACGACGATCAGGCCGTCGATGCCGGCAGCCAGCGCATCATCGAGGAATTTTTCGACACCGTAGATGTAGATCGGATTGTAATAGCCCATCATCACGATCGGCGTATCGGCATCGACTTTCCGGAAATCGGTAGCGAGCTGCAGCGTCTTCTTCAGCGTCTGGCCGGCCTTCAAGGCGCGCTGGCCGGCAAGCTGGATCGCCGGGCCGTCGGCCATCGGATCGGAAAAGGGCATGCCCAGTTCGATGACGTCGGCGCCGGCTTCGGGCAGCGCCTTCATGATGCCGAGGGAGGTCTCGTAGTCGGGATCGCCGCCCATGAAATAGGTGACGAGTGCCGGGCGGCCTTCAGCCTTCAAAGCGGCGAAGCGTTTGTCCATACGTGCGGTCATGGCGTCTAACTCACATTCCCAGAATCTTGCCGACGGTGAAGATGTCCTTGTCACCACGGCCGGAGAGGTTCATCAGGATGATCTGGTCCTTGCCCATCTTGGGGGCGCGCTTGATCACTTCGGCGAGCGCGTGGCTCGGCTCGAGCGCCGGAATGATGCCTTCAAGGCGCGTCAGCGTCTGGAAGGCTTCGAGCGCCTCATGGTCCATAATCGGCACATATTCGGCGCGGCCGATATCATTCAGCCAGGAATGTTCCGGGCCGATGCCGGGATAATCGAGGCCGGCCGAAATCGAATGACCTTCCTTGATCTGGCCGTCGCCATCCTGCAGCAGGTAGGTGCGGTTGCCATGCAGCACGCCGGGCGAACCGGCGGTGATGGAGGCGCAATGCTCATCACCCTGCAGACCCTTGCCGCCGGCTTCGACGCCGACGATCTTGACGCCCTCGTCATCCAGGAACGGATGGAAGATGCCGATGGCATTCGAGCCGCCGCCGACAGCCGCGATGACGAGATCCGGCAAGCGGCCTTCGGCCTCCAGGATCTGCGCGCGGGCTTCGGTGCCGATCACGGCCTGGAAATCGCGAACCATTTCCGGATAGGGATGCGGGCCGGCGGCCGTACCGATCAGATAATAGGTGTCATCGACATTGGTGACCCAGTCGCGAAGGGCTTCGTTCATGGCGTCCTTCAGCGTGCCGCTGCCGGCCGTTACCGGAACAACCTCGGCGCCCAAGAGCTTCATGCGGAAGACGTTCGGCGCCTGGCGCTCGACATCGGTCGCGCCCATGTAGACGACGCAGGGTAGGCCGAAGCGGGCGGCAACCGTCGCCGAGGCCACGCCATGCTGACCGGCGCCGGTTTCAGCGATGATGCGGGTCTTGCCCATGCGCTTGGCGAGCAGGATCTGGCCGATGCAGTTGTTGATCTTGTGCGAGCCGGTGTGGTTCAGCTCTTCACGCTTGAAGTAGATCTTGGCGCCACCAAGCTCGGCCGTCAGGCGCTCAGCGAAATAAAGCGGGCTCGGGCGACCGATATAATGGGTGCCGAGAGCCTTCAGCTCCGCCTGGAACGCGGGATCGTCCTTCGCCTTCGCCCATTCCTCCTGCAGATCCAGGATCAGCGGCATGAGCGTTTCGGCTACGAAACGTCCGCCGTAAATGCCGAAACGGCCATCCTCGTCGGGGCCGGAGCGGAAGGAATTGGGTTTAGGCGTCTGGTTCACTTTCTACTCCCTGCTGCCGGTTCCGGCAGACATGCTTCTGCAAAAGCGTCGAAAAACTGGTCGATCTTGCCGAGATCCTTCACACCAGGCGCACTTTCCAGCGCCGAGGAAAGATCGATGCCGCTGGCCTTGGTGGAGGCCAATGCTTCGGCGACATTGTCCTTGTTGACACCGCCGGACAGCATATAGTCCACTCGATCGTCGACCCAACTCATTAGGCTCCAATCGAAGGATACGCCATTTCCGCCCGGCAGCTCCGAACCAACAGGCGGCTTGGCGTCGAACAGGAAGCGGTCGGCAATGCCGATATAGGATTCCACCCGCTTCAGATCGTCGGCGTCTCGCACCGACATGGCCTTCATGACGGGGACATTATAGACCGCTTTGATGGTCAAGACACGCTCGGGGCTCTCATTGCCGTGGAGCTGCAGCATATCCGGCTTCACCAGCGACATGATCTCATCGAGATCGTCATTGGTCGGGTTGACCGTGACGGCGACAACCTTCGCCTTGCCGCGCGCGCGCTCGGCAAGCTCGCCGGCGAGATCCGGCTCGATATAGCGCGGGCTTTTTTCAAAGAAGATAAAGCCGATATGGGTGGCGCCGCGCTCGAGAGCACGATCCACCGCTTCCGGCGTCTTCAGACCGCAAATTTTGATATCGGGGTTCATGGCAGCGGAGTGACATGAAATTTCGAAAGAGTCGAGCCTAAAGGCGACGTTGGCGGGATTTTTGCGCTCCTCCCATAACGCGGTTGCCACCTATCCCGGGCCATCCTCGTCCTTCGAGGCTTCGCCCTCCGGGCTCGCGCCTCAGGATGAGGATGGAATAAGCAACGTCGCATTAAACCAATTCCGGCTGCATGAAACCCATTTCCGGTGAAAGTGCCATATTGCGCGGAAGATTAGCCCTCATGGTGAGGTGCGCAGGGCCGTAGGTCCGTA
>NZ_JBXSOQ010000022.1:0-41805 GCF_057784475.1 Martinezella sp. CNPSo 3795
CTGGTCGTGCGTAACGTAGACCGTGGTCCTGCCCAATCGCTGATGAAGCTTCTTGATTTCGCTGCGCATCTTTACGCGCAGCTTTGCATCAAGGTTCGAAAGCGGCTCGTCGAATAGAAAAGCCTTGGGATTCCGGACAATGGCCCGCCCCATTGCCACGCGCTGACGCTGTCCGCCCGAGAGCTGACGCGGATACCGATCGAGCAGTTTGTCCAATCCAAGGATTGCCGCAGCGTCGTGAACCCTGCGCTCAATCTCCGTTTTCGGAGCCTTTGCCAGCTTCAGAGAGAAGCTCATATTCTCAGCGACGGTCATGTGAGGGTATAGAGCATAGCTCTGAAACACCATTGCGATGTCCCGCTCCTTCGCATGTATCTGATTGACGACTGTTCCGCCAATCTTGATCTCACCGGTACTGATGTCCTCGAGACCTGCGATCATTCGAAGCAGCGTGGACTTGCCGCAACCGGACGGCCCGACCAGCACCACGAACTCACCGCTGTTCATGTTCAACGAGATGTCCGAGAGCACGGAGAGTGCGCCGTAGCTTTTACCGACACTTCTTAATTCGATTTCAGACATGATTCCTCCCATAGGTTCTGCGAACCGGTCGTTAAAGAGATTGTAATCTTGTGAGCAGGTCAGGCGCTGTCGCGTGGAATGTAGTTCCAAGGCGAGTAGAACCTCCGGGCTGGAGGTGTCTTGCTCGAGTTCAGCCCGTCGATGAGATACCGGCCGGCCTCTTCGAACGCTGCCCATTCCGGGCCGATCGTCGTCAGGCGCGGTCGGCAGTAATACCCTTCTTCCGCGTTGCCGCAGCCGACGACGGCGATTTGGTCGGGCACGGCGATGCCGAAGCGCGAGAGCTCCTCGATGACGGTCACGGCCGTGAAGTCAGACTCGACAATCACGGCTGTCGGACGCCGTTCCCATTCAGCGATTTGACGGGCGCAATCTGCCGCCGCTGATCTTTCGCTGGCACCCGTCAGCACTGAGATCGTCACGTCTACGCCCAGTTGCTCCCTTCTGCGGATCACCGAATCGAGACGAGGGTTCGGTCCCGGAAAGGTGTTCTCAACATAACCAATATGGCGATGACCCTTGACCACGAGGTCTTCGAAGGCACTCTCCAGTGCTGCCGTCAGGCCGTTGTTCAAGACGCTGAAGCGTCCCGGCCTGGCGGTCGAGTGGATGACCAGGCAGTGCTTGGTCATCGATGAGAAGGCTTTCTCGACTTCGACCTCGGTCAAATAGTCGACTTCGGCAACCACACCATCCGCCAGTCCGGCCTCCACCTCACCGAGGATATATTCCAGTTCCTTGATGTTGGAAGCGGTCGATATGATCGGCAGGTATCCGCGTTCAAGAGCGGCTTTCCCCAGCCCGTCGATCATCCTGTCTGCGTAGGGGATCCCAAGCTTTGGCAAGACGACACACAACCTCTCACTCTTCTGCCGCCTGAAGTGCCGGGCAATCTTGTTCGGCACATAGCCCAGTTCTTCGACGGCGGCCCGGATTCTCTCGCGCGCGTCGGGGCCCACTCGTTTGAGGTGCTCGGCGCGACCGCTGAAGTACATGGAAACCGCGGCGGTCGAAACGTTCGCCAGCCGCGCGACATCGCTGACCGTCGCCGATTTCTCGACCACCATAGCCTCGGCATTCTGAGATTCACGCGTATCTTTGCTCATGTCGATGTAATCTCAGGTCGCGGCTCGCCCGCATCAATGATCCGCTGCAGAAGTTCGGCCCGCAGGACATTCCGCACATCCGCATAGTCCTGGCGATCACAGAGGTTTTCCAACTCGTACGGATCGTTCTCCAGGTCGTAAAGGTAGGTTTCCTGGTAGCGCGGAGAATTCATGTCAGCCGATCCACTGAGGTCTCCGGCAGTGACTTCATATTTCCACCGCCATGTCCGGAGAGCTCGCCCGACATGATGCTCGCTGATCTGTATGAACACGTTGTCGTCCGGGGTGGATGTCCGCCGCAAGATCGACTGGCCCTGCATCTCGGTGGGAATTGGCAAGCCTGCGGCGTCCAGAAGTGTTGGGGGCAGGTCGATGAGGCTGACGAGTCCGTCGTAGGGGCCGCGATTCATCAGGCCCGGCCCGTGGAAGAACGTCGGGACGCGAATGGAGGCTTCGTGGCAGGATCGTTTGTATTCGCTGTTGCGGGTCTTGAAATGGCACCCGTGGTCAGATGTGAATAGGATGATCGTATTGTCGAGTTGCTTGGAACTGATCAGGGAATCGATCAGCCGTCCCAGTGCCTCGTCGAGGCGCTGAACCATGCCCATGTAACCGGGATAGTGCTCATTGGAAGAACCCTGCAGCGCCTGCAAATCGGGCGGCAACTGCATGTTCTTCCGGATACGATCCTCGTAGCCGACGGGAGCCGGGTAATCGTCGAATTCATTCTGATGGTGCGGCTCGAGGAAAGAGAGGAAAAGGAAGAAGGGCTTGTCCTTGGGCTTGGTGACGTAGCGAATGGCAGCATCGGTCAGCGCGTCGACGCGATAGCCGGGCAGTTTTACTGCTTCCTCGGCATCGTTGAACATCGTGGTGTCGTAGGCATAGGACGTAAACTCGAGAATATTCGACGCGAGCCAATGCTGATAGCCACCGCGCTGTGCCGGTGGCACGGGATCCTGCGAGGCTAGATGCCACTTCCCGATATAGCCTGTCTCGTAGCCGCCTGCTGCAAAATGGTGAGCCAGAGTCTTCTGTCCCGCCGGAAGCGGGATGTCGTTGCGGAAGCAGCCTGTGGTCGTTGGATAGCGGCCCGTCTGCAGGGCCGATCGGGCAGGACCGCAGACCGGCTGGCACGTGAACGAGTTGGGAACGAACATTCCTTCCGCGGCCAGGCGGTCGAAGTTGGGGGTCAGGCTCAAGGGGTTGCCATGGAGACCAACGCTGTCCCATCGCTGCTGGTCGGTGAAGAAAACGATAACGTTTGGCGAACTGCTCATAAGATGCCTCTTCTTCCTATTTCATACCGGACGTCATGACCGACTGGACGAAATATCGCTGCATAAAGACGAACAGCAGCAAGCTCGGGAGGAAGAGAATGACCCCGCCTGTTGCCGTCAGATTCCACTGAGTAAAGAACTCCGAGTTGAAGAGTGTCAGCCCGGTGGTGATCGGTCGCATCTCAACCGAACTTACGGCTACAAGAGGCCATAGAAACTCGTTGAACTGGAACACAAAGGTCAGGAGAGCAAGAGTCGCCATCGGCGGGCCGAGTTGCGGCAAGACGACTGACCTGTAGATTCTCCATTCCGAGGCGCCGTCCAGACGCGCTGCGTCAAGGAGGTCTATCGGAATCGGCCGAATGAACTGACGCATCATGAAGATGCCATATGCGCTCATGGCAAAGGGCATGATCAGGCCCTGATAGGTATTGAGCCAGCCAAGTTCCGCCGTCAGGATGTACAGAGGGATCATACGGATAAAGAACGGCAGCATCAGGGTCGACAGCAGTGCACCGAACATAATCCGGTTCCCCGGGAATTCGAGCTTTGCGAAGACATAACCGATGAGCGGATCGAATAGCAGGTGAAGTAGAGTGATCCCGCCCGCAATCATGAAGCTGTTGACGATGAAGCGGGCAAACGGCGCCTTTTCCCAGATTGTCACGTAATTGGAGAACTCCAGGACCGATGGGATCAGCACTGGCTCCCCGCTGAGCAGGTCAGCATCGCTCTGGAGTGAAAGCGACACCATATATAAGAACGGAAAGAGCGCGAGGATCACGAAGATGGCGAGAACGACATAGGTGATCAGCAGAACGCCTTTTGAGGTCTGAGTCGCGGGAGCCATTAATACGCGACCTCGCGGTTAAGGAAGCGGAACTGCAGCGCAGTGACGATGAGAATTACAATCAGCATCAGAAACGAGAGCGCTGACGCATATCCGATGTCGAGTTCCACAAAAGCGGTTTCGAACACGTGCAGGGCATACAGCCGCGTTGCTTCGGCCGGCCCGCCGCTTGTGAGAAGATATGGGGCGGAAAGATCTTGGAGATGAGCAATCATGCTGATCACGGCCAAAAAAAGGGTCGTTGGCGTTAGAAGCGGAATGGTGATCTTAGTGAACTTCTGCATCCGCGACGCACCGTCGATTTCAGCCGCCTCGTACAAGTCCTTTGGGATCGACTGGATGGCGGCGATGTAGATGAGCATCGCGTAGCCAATGTCCTTCCAGACCGTGACTGCAATGATCGTCGGCAATGCCGTGGAAGGAGTACTGAGCCAGTTCTGCGTCGGCAGCCCCAACGGCAGCAGGACCGCATTGAGCATGCCCGTGTAAGGGTCGAGGATACTCTTCCACATCAGGGCGACGATGACGAATGAGATGATGTACGGAAAGAAGATGACGGCCCGGATCGTGGTGGCGGCCTTGATCGGGCCGGAGAGGATCGCTGCCAGACACAGAGCCGGAACCAGAGTGCCCAAAGTCCCACAGACGGCGAACACGACCGTCCGGATGAACGCGTCTCGGACGCGCGAATCCGTGAGTGCCTTGATGTAATTGTCGAGGCCCGTGAACTGCGAATCCCCAATCAGGGGTTGACCACGAAAGAAGCTGGCCCAGAACTCGACCGCAATTGGATAGAAAAAGTACACGGCGAAATAGAGGATCGCCGGCGAAAGGACGATATAGGCAAAGATTGCCTGCCTGCCATTTCGGCTTCGAGCATAGTTCATACCGACCATCTCCGGTTTTCAGGTGGGCTTACTTCTTCGACAGCTCAGCGTTGGACTTCGCCGCGTAGTCCGAGAGAACTTCTTGTGCCGGCTTGTCGTTGTAGAGGATGTCCTGGACCGCCGCCTTGAAGAGATCCTGAACCGTTGCGTTCTTGCCTGTCAGGGCAAGGTCTGCAGCCGGATCGACCGCATAAGGCAGGCATTGGCTGAACTTGCTCAGAACAGGATCTGCCTTCACCTTTGGATCCGCTGCCCAGGATTTGCGTGGCATCGTCATGCCATTCGCCAGGGAGGCAGCCAGTTCGGTATCAAGCGCGACGAAGCGCTTCAGCAAATCCCAGGCTTCCGCTGGGTGCTTCGCCTCCTTCGGAATGAACAGGCTGACGCCACCAGCGAATGTGGCCTGCTTCTTTTCGGTGAGAGAGGGTGCGACTTCCCAATGGAGCTTCGGGTTTCCAGTCTTGATGGGAGCCACGTCCCAGGGGCCTGTAAGTATCATGGCTGCGCGACCCGATGTGAAGAGCTTCTGCGGTCCCTCGTAGTCGGCACCAGCCACCGGGAGGATCGCGGCCTTGTCCTTATGGATCAAATCCGACACGAACTGTAGCGCCTTCGCGGAATTAGGACTATCGAATGCGACCTTGTTGGAAGCCTTGTGATACAAGGTGCCGCCATTCTGATAGATCCACGGAACGAAGTAGGTGGCGACCTGGTTTGGAGCAAATCCAATTCTGCCGTTTTTCGCGACGGCCATGGCGGCGTTTCGGAACTCTTCCCAGTTTGCCGGAGGCTTGTCGATGCCCGCCGCCTTTAGCAGATCGACGTTATAGAGAAGGGAGGCGCATGTGAGGTGCATCTGTACCCCATAATACTTGCCATCTATCGAGTTTCTCGAGACAGAGAAATCCTGCCAATCGTCCGGATAGCCCATCGCGCTTCCGTCCTTGGCGACGTAATCGTTCAGAGGCAGTATCTTTCCCTGAAGAGCAAACTCCGGGACCCAGCCGCCTGGATCGGCGACAAGATCAGGCACGTTGCCGACGGACATGTCCGCGACGATTTTTGTGCGCATGTCCGGCCATTGGAACCTGCCCCACTCGACAGTCCAACCCGGATGATCCGCCTCGAATTTTTTGATCACATCGGCATATGCCGGATATGCGTGACCCGCATTCCAATAGACCTTCAGGGTCTCGGCATTGGCGGGAGCGTAGAGTGCGAGAGTGAGTGCGGTCGCAGTGATGCAACGAGTCAGCTTCATTTGGTCCTCCTCCTACAGAAGCCCGATGATCGGCGCTGACGCTCCTCCTCCGGAACGCCCGACACCCCGCAAGTTAATTGATTAACTTACTCTGGTTAATTGATTAACTTGGGCGAGGCGCCCTTGTCAATACGTTGAGTCACTTTCGATCGAATGCCACCCGGAAACCAATGTGACCGGTGGTGGAATCGCCCGTAGTGCCCATTCTGGCGGCGATGCGATAGCGGTGGCAGTACGAGGCGTGGCAGAGATAGGAACCACCCTTAAGAAGCTTCTTTCCCTCCTCCTTGGAAGCCTTGTTTGCAACGGTAGCCTCCTTGCGCATCGAGCGGATGCGAAAAGGGTCGGCGGTCCACTCCCAGCAATTGCCTGACATGTTGTGGAGGCCGTAGCCATTTGGTTCGAACGAGATGGCTGGGGCGAGCCCGACATAGCCGTCGGCACCCAAATTGTGCCGCGGAAAATCCCCCTGCCAGATATTGCAAGGCGTGAAGGCGTCGGTCGGATGTTCATCGCCCCAGGGATAGATCGGCTCCTCGAGACCGCCGCGTGCGGCGTGTTCCCACTCCGCTTCCGTCGGCAGGCGCCCTCCGACCCAACGCGCGTAATCCGTCGCATCTTGCCAGGAGACATGAACTACCGGCATCTCGTCGCAAGCAGATGTTTGCGGGCCAAACGGCGCAGCCCAATTCGCTCCTTCGATCCTCCTCCACCACTCTGCGCCGACTACCCCTGTAGTCGGGATGCCTCCGTCAACGAACTTGTAGAAGACGTAGGACCAGCCGAGCCGCTCCGCCTCCGTCACATATCCGGTCTCATGCACGAATCGAGCAAATTCGGCATTGGTCACAGCCCCAACCGAAAGGCGAAAATCGCGAATTTGCACCGTGCGGATCGGTCCCTCACCATCGAAGGGAAGTAGGGGCTTGCGCGTGCCCACGAACGCCCGGCCCCCAGGTATCTCCCGGGTATCGCAAGGCGGAGGAGCGATAGCTCTCTCTACAGCGACCTCATGACTTGAGGTAGCCCCCTTACTCGATTTAGCATCAAAACTGCAGCAACTCATAATTCGACAAACCTGCCTTGGAATGCGTGAATGGCTATTTGCTTATTTTTAAAGCGGCTGGGCCGCTCAATGTCCACCAGCGAACACGCACGTCGGCCAGCCCCTTACCGCCGTCGGGTGATCATTCGAACGTCATGACAGAAATGTTATCGCACAATTAGGCGAATTTCTTGCGTTTCCCCTTGTGACCACAGGTGAGCCTCGCTGAAAGCGATAATTGCGATTTCGCGGAAAACCGCCCATTTGATGCTCAGCGACAACGCGGCCCGGGCTTACGAATGCTCCAGTAATTCGACACCTTTCAAGGTCGAAGCCGGAACGAGCGCCAGAAGTGCTGCGGCGGCGACGAGCAATATCCCAAATGCAAGAAGTGGAAGCGGGATCAATAATCCGGCCAATCCACCGCCAATGACTGCGCTCAATGATTCCGCGCCGACCTGCAGTGCCTGGTTGTTGCCCATCACGCGGCCTTGCCGTTCGGCGGAGGCAGCGTTTGCAAGCAGCGTCGGGCATGAGGCAAGCGCAAGCGTACCCATGAAGGTGGTCAGTCCGCCGGTGATCCAAATCGAATCGAGACCCGCAGGGAGAGTGACCGACATCATGGTCAAACCCGCCATCATTGCCGCACCGACAGCCAACCGATGCAAGCCTATATATCTCGCCATCGGCTCCATCGCTCCAAAACTGGCGATCGCCGAAATAGCGGCCAGACCGGAGTAAATCAGCGTCGTCTGGTCCACCGTCGTATTCCAGCGGTCAACCATGTAGACGAGGACCATGCGGAAATAACCGAACAGGCCGAGATAGATCAGGAAATTGATCAGGTAGAGTAGCCGGATCGGACGGTCGGTGAATACGGTGCCGAGATTGACGAGAGCGGCGAGGATCCTGAACTGCTGGCCCGCACCCGGCTGGGCCGTCTCGCGGAAACTGAGCCAGGTCCAGAGCACGGTTGACGTCAGCAGCAGGACCATCAGCCAGAACGGCGCGCTCCAGCCGAGATAAAGTGCCATCTGTCCTCCGGCGACGGGGCCGGCGATGTAGCCGAGGCTTGAAGCGGAATATACCCAGGCAAACAGACGCGGCCGCTCGCCCGGTCCGGTAACATCGGAGATTGCGCTCTGCGCGATCGCGATGTTGGACTCGGCCAACCCACCGATCAAACAGCCGGCCGCGAGCAACGTAAGTGAGCGCCATTCGATGCCGACGGAAATGAGGACGTAGGCGGTTATCGTGACGAACAGGGAGATCAGGAGCACGGGCCTGCGCCCGTACCGGTCGGACAATGCACCGACCACCGGCGACCCCAGGAATTGACCCAGCGGGTAAATGGCAAGGAGGCCGCCGATAACCGCGCTGCGTGGGCCAGCCGTCGCACCTGGGTCGAGAAAGCCGTTGTTTCCCATCAACATCGGGATGAACAGCGTTATCATCAAGGAATAGCCACAGAAGCCGACGAAGGTGACGACGTAGAGCGGCAACAGGGGCTCGATATCTGCGCTTCGTTTTATTCGCATTTCGATCAACCTTCTTTGAGCGGGGTGGGAGCTGCCGAGGAGAGTTCCGATTTTTTCCGACGCTCGTGGTATTCTTCGAGGCGCTGCAGGACGACGCAGAAGGACGGAACGAACACCACTGCCAGGCAGGTCGAGGCGATCATCCCGCTGAAGACCGATATGCCGATCGACTGCCGGGCGGAAGCCCCGGCGCCGCTCGCGAGCACGAGCGGCAGAACGCCCAGGATGAAGGCGAAAGAGGTCATCAGGATCGGCCGGAAGCGCAGTCTCGCGGCCTCGACTGCAGCCTCCAGAAGCTCCATCCCTTCCCGTCGCCTCTCCCGCGCATATTCGACAATCAGGATTGCGTTCTTCGAGGCGAGCGCGATCAGCAGGATGATACCGATCTGTGTATAAAGATTATTGGCAACGCCTGCGGCGGTGAGCGCGCCGACTGTTCCCAAAAGGGCGAGCGGCACAGCCAGGAGCACCGAAAACGGCAGGATCCAGCTCTCGTACTGACCTGCCAGCACGAAATACACCAGCAACATGGCAAGTCCGAAGACAAAATAGATCTGTCCGCCGACGGCCTTTTCCTGAAAGGAAAGTCCCGTCCACTCATAGCCCATTCCCGGTGGCAGGGTCTGCGAGGCGATCTGCTCCATGACATCCAGCGCCTGCCCCGAACTGAAGCCCGCCGCCGCCCCGCCGACAATAGTGGCACTCGGATAGAGATTGTAGAGGCTTATGAGCGAAGGGCCCTGCGTCTCCTGTACATCCACCACAGTGCCGAGCGGCACCATCGTGCCGTCGCCGGCCTTGACCTTCAAGTTGCGGATGTCATCTGCACGTATGCGGAATTCGGGTGCAGCTTGCGCGTAGACCTGGAAGGTGCGGCCGAACTTGTTGAACTGAGTAACGTAGCTCGATCCGACATAGCCCGATAGGGCGGAGAAGACCTGTCCGGTGGTGATGCCGAGTGTCTCGGCCTTGACGCGATCGACAGACACCGAAAGCTGGGGAACGTCGGATCGGAACGACGTGCTCAGTCGTTGCAGCGACGATTGCGCGTTGCCGTTGCTGACGACGGCGTCCGTCGCCTTTTGCAGCATGGAGTAGTCGAACTTGCCGTCTCTGGCTTCGACTTGCATCGTAAAGCCGTTAGCATTGCCGACGCCCTGGATCGGCGGCGGGACAATCACCAGCGTCTTCGCCTGAAGGACGTCCGCCAGCGCGCTATTCAGATGCTTGTATATCGAAAGCAGATCTTCTCCCTTCGTCTTGCCGCGAACGTTCCAATCCTTAAGCACGACGTAAGCCACCCCCGCATTTGGCAGGCTGGCACTGTTGTCGAGCACGGAAATGCCGCTGATCGTCAGCACCTGATCGACGCCCGGTGTCTGCTGCGCGATCTTGCTGATTTGCGCCATTGCGGCGTCGGTACGCTCCTTGGAGGCTCCGTCAGGAAGCTGCGCGCTGATGAGGACGAATCCCTGATCCTCTAACGGTAAGAAAGCCGACGGAAGGCGAGTGAGGCCCCATGCCGAAAGTCCGATGAGAACGAGGGCGACAATTACAGCCGAGCCGCTATGGCGAACCATGCCGCCGATCATTTTGGCGTAATAGCGCTCGACGCCTTGATAGAGCTTGTTGAAGCCGCGGTAGAAAAGGTTCCTCCTCTCCATCGGCACGGGCGGGCGGAGCCAGAGCGCCGCCTGTGTTGGAGTGAGGGTCATGGCGATGATGGCGCTGATCAATGCCGTCGCAGCGATGACGAGCGCGAACTGCTTATAGAGCTGCCCGGTAAGGCCGGGCAGGAAGGCTGCGGGAATGAACACGGCCATAAGCACCAGCGTAATGCCGACCACCGGTCCGAATAGCTGGTCCATGGCTTTCTCGGCCGCCGCCCTGCCCGACAATCCCGCCTCGATATAACGCGACACGCCTTCGACGATGACGATGCCGTCGTCGACGACGATACCGATGGCGAGCACAATCGCGAACAGGGTCGAGAGATTGACCGTAAAGCCAAGGACAGCCATCGCGGCGAAGGCACCGATGATGGTGACAGGCACTGTTGTCGCCGGAATGAGCGTCGCCCGCCAGTCCTGCAGGAAGATCAGGATGACGATCAGAACCAGCACGCCTGCTTCGACAAGCGTAAGGTAGACCTCATCGATCGAGGCCTTTACGAACTTGGTCGTGTCGAACGGTACCTGATACGCAAGGCCCTGCGGGAAGTTCTTTGAAAGCTCCGACATCTTGGCGTCAACGGCCTTGGCGACGTCGATAGCATTCGCTTCCGGGAGCTGGAAGATCGCGATACCCGCCGCCGGGCGGCCATTCTCCATGAAGGACTGGCTATAGGTCTGGGCTCCGAGCTCCACTCGCCCGATGTCGCGGACCCGGGTGATGCGTCCGCCATTCTCATTGTCGACTTTGACGATGACGTTTTCATAGTCCGTCGCATCGCTGAGCCGTCCGCTGACGTTAAGCGTGTACTGAAAATCCTGGCCACCAGGGACTGGTGGAATTCCCACCTGTCCGGCCGTCACCTCCTGGCTCTGCTGCTGAACCGCGTTCACGACGTCCTGCGGCGTCAGCCCACGGGCCTGCAATAGATTCGGATCCATCCAGATGCGCATGGCATACTGCCCCGCGCCGAAGACGGAGACGTTTCCGACGCCCGGTATCCGTGAAAGCTCGTTTTGGAGATTGATGACGGCATAGTTCGACAGGAAAAGACTGTCATATCGCCCGTCGGTGGAGGTAAGCGTCACGAACTGCAGAATGGAGGTCGACTTCTTCTGGGTGTTGACGCCCTGGAGCTGGACCGCCTGCGGAAGCGACGACATGGCGCTCGCCACGCGATTTTGCACGAGCACCTGCGCCTGATCCGGATCGGTGCCGATCGCGAAGGTAATCGTCAGCGTATAGGTGCCGTCGCTCGCGCTCGTCGACTGCATATAGAGCATGTTCTGGACGCCGTTGACCTGCTGTTCGATCGGCAGTGCTACCGTATCGATTAGCGTCCTGGCGCTTGCGCCGGGATAGCGTGTGGTGACCTGGACCGTTGGCGGGACAACGTTCGGGTATTGCGCGACCGGTAGCTTTAGGAGCGCAACCGCGCCCAGGAGGATAATGACAAGGGCGAGCACGTTTGCGAGCACTGGCCGAGCGATGAAGAAGCGGGAGATCATGATTTCTTCCTTCGGTGAGTGTTTCTGATCAGCTGCGTCTTCACGGCTTGCCAGTGGCTGACGATATGGCTTCGCGAGCATTTGCGGCGGAAGGATCGATGGTGACCATCTGTGGCGCGACCTTGTTGCCGGGAATGGCCTGCTGTATCCCCTCCGTGACGACAAGATCGCCGGCGGTGAGGCCGGATTCGATGACCCGAAGATGGCCCTCCCTCTGACCGGTCTTCACCAACTTCTGCTCGACCACGTCGTCCTTGTCGACCACCAGTACATAGCTGCCCTGCTGGCTGGTTCCGACAACGTCATCACGGACGAGCAGCGCCTTGTCTTGATGGCCGACGGGCACGCGCACACGTACGAAGAGACCGGGCAGAAGTGCATGATCCTTGTTGTCGACGACACCTCGCACGCTAAGGGTTCCGGTGGCGGGGTCGACTTGCGGCGC
The DNA here is from genome assembly GCF_057784475.1 of Martinezella sp. CNPSo 3795. Classification (NCBI taxonomy): domain Bacteria; kingdom Pseudomonadati; phylum Pseudomonadota; class Alphaproteobacteria; order Hyphomicrobiales; family Rhizobiaceae; genus Martinezella; species Martinezella sp. CNPSo 3795. The sequence goes on from NZ_JBXSOQ010000022.1 coordinate 12,174, forward strand.
GACATAGTCGAGGTGGCCCTTACGCGGATAATCGTTCCCGCTTTGAAGCCCGATCTCTATCGGGATCGATGGAAGGTCGGCCTGCTTCAAACTTCTTCCCTGAGCCGCAAGCTGCTGCTTGATCATCAGGACCTGCGTTTCGCTGACGCTGAAATTAACGTAAAGCGGATCGGTTTGAACAATGCTCGCAAGCGTCGTCGGGCCACCGACACCGACGAGGGAGCCAACGTCTATCTGATGAGCTGTGACGGTGCCGTCGAAGGGAGCAACCACGGTCGTGTAGCCAAGGTTGATCTTCGCGAGATCCAAGCTCGCCTGCGCGCTCAGAATCGTCGCGTTCGCCTGATCGAGTGTAGCTTTCGCGTTATCCACGGCGGTCTGCGTGGTGATTTGCTGTGCGCTTAGGTTTAGCTGACGAGTGTATTCCTGACTGGCCCCGACTTGCGCGGCCTGAGCTGAGGCCAGCGTCGCGCGTGCCTGGTCGACCTGCGCCCGATAGATGTCATCCTCGATCCGAAAGAGCGGCGTACCCTTGGCGACGCTCTGCCCATCCGTGTAGTCAATGCTCTCAACCACGCCTTGGACGCGGGCCACGATATTGACCGAATTGAGCGCGGCAGTATTCCCGGTCAGTTCGAAGTATCGTGTCACGTCCTTCTGCAGAGGCCGCGCGACCCGTACCTTAGCAGGCGGCGGCGGCGCGTAGGTATTGCCTTCTCTGTCGCAAGATACCAGAAGAGTAAGGCACAGAAGCGCGCCATAGCGCAGTGCTCGGCAAGCTGGTCCATTCTTGCCACCGGCCCGTGACCGCATGGTCGCAGGGGATGATAATCGTTGAGATTGCATAGGTTTCTCCAAATTGCGGAAAGCGCCTGCCACTGAGCTATTGCTGAAAGATCAGCAGCGCGTAGGCGAGGAAGAGCACGAGATGAACGGCGCCCTGCATGACGTGGGTGCGGCCGCTGGCGAAAGTGATAATGCTGACAGCGAGCGTCACAATGAGCATCACAAGATCGCTGCCAGTTAGCCCGAGCGTCAGCGGATGCTGGGTGATGTGGCCGATGAAGAGCATCGCGGGCACTGTGATGGCGATCGTCGACAGCACCGAGCCTAGGGAGATGTTGACGGCACGCTGCAAACGGTTGGCAATGGAGGCGCGCACCGCGCTGATTGCTTCCGGCGTCGCCACGAGCACGGCCATGATGACGCCGCCGAGGGCGGCTGGCGCATGCACCGTCTCTATGACGTAGTCGACAGGAACTGCGAGCTTCTCGACGAGGAAGACGACCGGCGCCATATAGGCCAAGAGCAGCAGCGAGTGCAGCAGGATCGAGGAGCGCGCCGTCGTGCGTTCTGTCGCGAGCGGTTGCCCGCCTTCCTCCGCAAAGAAGTGCTGGTGCCGGCCGGCCTGCAATGTGAGGAAGATCCCGTAGAGAACGACGGAAACGACAGCCAGGATCATTTGGCTTAGACCGGAAGCCTCGCTGCCGTCGGAGCGAAGAAATGAGGGTAGGATCAGGTCGAGGGTCGCAAGCGGTACGATGACACCAAGATAGGCGTTTGCCCCTTGCATATTGTGCGACTGCTCGCGCCGTTTCCAGCCGCCGATCAAAAGCGAGAGGCCAACCATCCCGTTGAGAATGATCATGACCACGGCGAGAAGCGTGTCGCGGGCAAGTGTTGGATTGTTCCCGCCATGGATCATGACGGCGGAGATCGCAATCACCTCGATGGACGTGATGGTCAAGGTAAGGATTAAGGTTCCGTAAGGTTCACCCAGTTGCTCCGCCAGGTGGTCGGCGTGTCGCACGACGCAGAGAGCCGCTCCAAGTACCGAGGCGAACAGCCAAATGAAGATAAAGGCGAACCCGAAGGGATTCGACAACGCCGCAAACAGGGCTCCATCGAGAAACATGAAAGCGAGACCGCTGAAAGCGACAATGGGAAGAAACCATTCCTCGCGCATGAAGCGATGTACATGGGCAGGAGACAATGCGTGAGCAGTCATTGGGATTTCTTTCGGATGACTTGACGAGGATGGTGAAAGCGGACCCCATCGAGCGCTCCCAAACGGGAACGTGCGGCCGAAAACGGAGGTCGGGGGCGAGACAAAAAGGATGTTCTTTGCATCATGATGAACCTCAGTGGTTTTGCCCGTTCAAGATCGCGCCGCCCAGACAGGCACCTACGACCGAACGCTTCTACGTCCGCTTCGAAAGCGTCCGCCGATCGGGAATTTCAATCTGAGCGCATGAACGTGTTCGAGGGGCCATGGATGCCGCTGCGCTTGAAACAGAGAGGCCGCAAAACAGGCAACGAAACCGAGTTCATGTGAAGGCGAAGTTTTTCGTCGCCTCTCGACTGGACGAATGTTTACAGTGTAAAGTTTCCAGTGTAAAGATACAAAAATGAAAAAGACAAATTATCCGCTTGGGACGAGATCCGCTCGGCACGCCGCTCTGATTGACTGCGCTCCTTCGTGCCGCGTGCCTTCCACAACGGCCCCAATCTTGCTTACCGCGATCTCTATCACGCAGACGCGGATTTCTCGGCACCGACAGGAGGCCCCATCGTCAGGTTGATCAGCAGAAGCAAGATGATCGCACCGAGCATGCCTGCGAGCCGCTCGATGGCGGGGACTAGACTGGATGGCGGCCCCCAATCGTGAACGAGCGTCAGGATAAAGGCGACCGCAGCTTGCGTTGAGAGCCCTGAAAGGCCGTGTTGGCCGCTCTGCATTTGCAGGAAGAACCCTGTCCCCGCTATCAACGTCACAAGCCATGGCAGAAAGAGCTGGGTCAGAGGCATGACGAGAAACAGGATCGCCACGGTGCCGCCCAGCGCACAACCGGCAGCGCGCTCGACCATGCGCCTGGTAATAGTCGCCTGATCGCGATCGGAAAGGCCAGTGAGCGCCGGAACTGCCATCACCGCGGCGATGGAGATAGCCATCTGGCTAAGATTGGGCAGCTCGAATTGTCGCCAGATCAGCGGCACCAGGGCAATGATCGTGCCGGCGCGGGTCGCATGCGACAGCATATGCCAGTTGGCGTCGAACAGGCTCCCCCAACCGGGCGCAGGAGACTGCGGCTGACCCTCCGGCGACGCCAATAGCCAACCCGTCATCATGGCGACGAGGGTGCCCACGACGACCTCCGCCAGGCGGTAAAAGGCGACTTGCTCGGCCATCAGCGGATTATCGAGAGCGCCGAGAACTACCATGACGGCGGTAATGCCGCCAAGAAGCCAGGCATAGCCATGCGGGCTCAACAGCGATCCGAGGATGGCAAGCGTGCCGGCCAGATAGAGCAGCAGCATCGTCGCCGCGGGATCATAGGCGGCAAGCGGGGCGAGCGTGAAACCGAGCGCAGCGCCGCCAAAAGTGCCGGCGATACGAAATGCACCCTTTCGCAGCACTTGTGGCCTGCCCGGCAGGGTGCAGACAAAGGCGCTGATACCCGCCCAGAAGGGATCTTCAAGCCTCAGCAACAGTGCCAGTAATGTTGCCGCGCCGACCGGGAGAGCCGCGTTGGCGGCGAGCCGAGCGCGCGGTCCATCCAGGCTGAGCTCTGCCATCTCATCGCGCAGGGCCAGCGCAAGGCCGATCAGCATCCCCTTCATGGAAGAGCCAGAACGCGTGCATCAGCGCCCATATACAAGGTCAGATCCGCAGGTGGATCGACAAGTGAAAGCGTCACAGGAAATCGCCTCTTCAGCCGGATCCAGCCGGTGGTCGGAGCGACATAGGGTAAGAGGCCCGTCTCGTCAGGGCTGCGGCCAATTCCGCGCGCAACCCCTTCGATCCGGGCAGGATAAAGCCGCCAGGGATGAGTGTCGATCCAGACCCAGGCGCGTTCTCCCGACTTCAGGCTATCGACATAATTTTCCTTGTAATTGGCGATAACCCGCCAAGCATCTGACTTCACGATGCCGATCAGCGGCTTGCCAGCGCTTGCCATTTCTCCGACGCTCACAGTCAGATTATTGACGATGCCATCGGCCGGTGCCCGGATTTCGGTCTGCGATAGGCGCCATTCGGCCAGTTTGAATGCTGCCTGTGCCTCGGCAACGGCGGCAGCTCGTACGACTTGGGCAATTCCCATGGACACGTGTTCCGCAATTGCCGGATCCCCTGCAATTTGCCCCGGGAGACTCTTACCACCGGCCAAGACCGGAGGATTGCCCTGGTCGATTGCGAGGGCAGCGGTGGCGGCCTGCAGCGCGGCCTTTCGGCTCTCCAATTCCAGGAGGAAGGGGGTGTCGTCGATCTTCGCGAGGAGATCGCCTTTGCGTACCGCCTGATTATTGGCGACATCCAGCGAAACGATGACACCGCCGACCTGCGGGGCTATCGGGATGAGATCGCTGGTGACATAGGCATCGTCAGTATAGGCGAACACCGTCGTCAGGACTTGCCAGAGCGCGAAAAGCGCGGCGATGAACGATATGCCCAGTACCAGACGCCGTAACCGGCGTCGGCCCGCTTGCGACAAGGGCGGTGCCCTCTCGGTTTCTTCCCTCATTGTATCCTGTGTCATGACATTACCGCTCCGCGAGATTTTGCCTTCGCCGAGCCGAGCCGGGTCACAACCGAAATTCCTTCAATCGACCGGGTCGAGCAAAACCGTAGTCCTGCGTTACGTCGCCCTTCTTCATTGAGAATTGAAATCATCGGGCGACTGGCGATTGGCGATCGTAGTTGAAGGTTTCATCCAGCCAATCATACATTCGCGCAAATGCCAGACGAAAGGCACCGACCTGACAATGCGCCCCGGCGCCTTCCGCTACCATGAACTGCAAGAACGTCTTGCGGCAGGTGAGCCGGTCGTAAAGCTCGCGAGGCTGGCCGCTGAAGAACATGTCTTCTTCTGCCTCGCATACCAGTGTCGGGCATGAAATCGCCTCGGCAATGCCATCGCGAAGATGGAAGTCCAACATTCGGGCTAGAAAGGCCCGGGGTGTCGGCACACCCATGGCGTACATTCCGTGAGTGTTTGACCAGGCTGCCGTCGGCGATCGCTTCATCGCCTCGCCGAGCATACGGTCCAGTTCGGGCGCCTCCTTTGCGAGAAGGGCTTGCCTTGCCGCCGCACGCTTGTCGGCGGGAAAGGCCGACAGGGCGGCTGCGCCAAAGTCATAGACGCCGTCATTGGCAATCAGAGCCGATAGACGTTTCTCGAAGGCGGCAGCCCGTGGAGCAAGCAGTCCACCCAGGCTGATCCCCATAAGCGCAATCTTATCGGGATCGACACCGTCCAACGTCAGGGCAAAGTCAACAACCGGGCGTATCACATTTTCCCAGTCGTGGCGGAAAGTCAGACGCTCTCGATGAAGGGGGCCGTATTGGCCAGGTCCGTCAAAGGCAAGAACATTGTAGCCGCGTTCGACTGCCGCACGTGCTCCTTCGGCATGAAGTTCCTCGGCGGAACCGTCGAAGCCGGAGTGAGCGATCAAAAGCGGCCGAGGCCGGCCAGAATCGTCGACACGATGAAAATAGCCCGGCAGCGACGTATGCTCATATGGGATTTCGACCGGGAGAATGGGCGTATCGAAAAGAGCGGCGCAACTCTTGTAAGTCTGGATCGATCGCTCATAGGCAGCATAGATTCTCGGATCCTCGGGGTTTTCGTGCAGGAAGAATTCCGAGGCGCGATAATATGTGGAGGCGCGCAGGAAACTGTCGCGGGCACTCACCCGATGTCCTCGCCTGAGCTGGTCCTCTGCTTCCGCCGCCACGCGAGTGGCACTCGCGTTCCATTCGTCATACCAGCTATCGAAGTCCCCGGAACGGATGCGCATGACCGTCGCCATCACCTCGCCGAACTCGCTTCCGCCGTAGCTGCTCGCGCCAAAGGCTCGCTTGGTCTCGTACCAGAATTGTATGTTGTCGGGGAAAAACGGGAACTGGCTCTGATGGTCCGCTTCACCGCCGGCATTGATCGTGATCGTGCTCATCCAACTCACCTTCGATCGTGCTGTCGTCAGATCGAGGCCGTTGGCGACAGGCTGGGTTAAGATTTCCACGTAGATAAAGCTTGACAGCAATGTTGTCAATGGTAACTTACCGACGTAAACATTTATGGAGTAAGAACATGCTGCTGGCCTTCGTTCCATTTCTGCTCTTTGCCGTGCTCGATCAGCGGATCGGAACATCTCCCGCCTTGATCGCTGCGGCTGCGGCTTCGCTCGCCATCGTCCTGCGAGACCAATTGATCTTAAAAAAGCCTCCAAAGATCCTTGAGGTCGGCTCCCTTGTGTTGTTTGGCGCCCTTGGCGGCGCAACGATCTTTACGGCCTTTGCGCCGTCGGTGGTCCAAGTGCGCCTGTTCGTCGATATCGGACTGCTGGCGATCGTCGCGGGTTCGATCGCCGTCGGCAAGCCCTTCACGCTACAATATGCGCGCGAACGAGTTTCGCCGGAAATCGCCTCGACAGCGCGCTTCCGAAAAACGGCAACACGCATCGCTCTTGCCTGGGCTGCGGCATTCGCCGTTATCGTTGCCGCCGACGCTGCAATGAGTTATCTGCCTAGCGTTACCACAGGTCTTGGCACAGCGGTCATCATTGCCGCGCTTGCAGCCGCTGCCTGGTTTACATCCTGGTTGCCGAAGGTTTCAGCGGGAAAAATATGAAGAAGAATGAAGACGCAGCGACCAAATCTTATCACCATGGCGATCTCAAGAAAGCCCTGCTGAAAGCCGCGGAACTCATCCTTGAAGAGGATGGAATCCAGGCGCTCTCGCTTCGCGAAGCTGCCCGGCGGGTGGGCGTGTCGCATACCGCGCCCCGCAATCACTTCGGAGACATGACGGGTCTCTTGAGCGAATTGGCGGCAGCCGGCTATCTACGCTTTGCAGACGCACTGCGAAAAGGCGCCGACGCAGCAGGAGACGATCCGCGTGCCCGCCTGCGTGCAATGGGCCGCGCCTATCTTGGCTTTGCGATCACCCACCCTGGCCTGTTTACTCTCATGTTCAGATCTGAACAGCTCGATACGAGCCGCCCGGCTCTACACGACGCTCTTGCCGTCTCGCGCTCGGCTGTGGAACAGGCAGTTTCGGCAAGGACCGGAGAATTGGACGATGTTTCGTCCCTGGCGCAGGCCGCGCGCGTGGTCGCAGTTAGATCCCTGATACACGGCTTCGTCGTGCTGCTTCTCGAAAACCGCCTTCGCGGCGTAATGGCGTCTGTCCCGGGAGCAAATGCGGAAACCCTGCTTGACGCGGTCATGGACAGCCTTTCCTTCGCGGGCATCGACTAGGCTTCTTCGCAACATTCTCCCGCATCGTAAAGCCCTGTGCGGGCGACGGACTGCTTGTCCGCAGATCTGCCAACACCAACCCACCGAACGAATTGACCGCCGTGCCTCCTCAGGCGCCCGGCCGTCAAGGCTCTTCATGCATCGAGTAGCCTAGCGAATAGTGCGCGGCTCGCAAAATCGCGCTCTTCAAAAAAATTGCAAACAATGTTGACAATGGTAACTTACCACTGTAAACATCCTTTCGCGATACCGATCGAGAGACGATATCGCCGGGCAGGGCCGATCGCATCGCGGATGCGAACGACCGTGTCAGAATTTTCTCAAGTCCAGTTGGACGCCAAAAAGGCGTGATCGGTTTCGGGGTCTCAAAGAGGCCCGAGCCCGCACGCGCCCTGTTGAAAGGAAATCAAAATGAACCCCACTTGTGGCGTCTCTAGCACTTGGCGCCGCCATCATGCCCGCGGCCGCACTGATTGCCGCTCCCGCCCATGCCGAGCAGGGCAATATGGAAGCCGCCATGCGCGCCTTGAATAGCGCCCTTCAGTCACTTCATCGCGCGACGTCCAACAAGGGCGGCCACAAGGCGCGAGCTGTGCAGCTCATCGAAGCGGCCATGGCCGAGGTGCAGGCCGGAATCGATTATGCGGCCACTCACGGCGGCGGCTGACGACAAAATCGGCCGAAAATCCCCGAGCAATCAAAAAAGCTTCACGCAAAGGACAAGACAATCATGAAAACCTCAATTGCCGTTCATCTTCTTGTAGCGGGCGCACTTTACGCCTTGCAGCCCGGCGGCTCCTTCGCTGCCGAGGCGAATGCGCCGCACGTTCCACTGCAAAAAACCATCGGCCAGCCATCGACACAGAATCCGATTGCTTCGCTGCTCATCATCAATTCCGAGAATGCCAGGCTGGATGGCGACAAGCTCATCCTGACGGGCGTCGCCAGGAACGCGATCGTCTTTGCCGATCGGCCGGTCAGAGCGGCCGGTCATCTGGCGACCGATGAACTCATCGGGCAATGGTCCGAGGGACCGGACAGCTTCGACAAAGACCCGCCGAATGCCACCATTTCCGTCCTCGGTGAAGGACACGACGTCAGCGATGCCGTTGTAACCCTGAAGTCTCCGAAGTTCGATGGAACGACGCTGACCTTCGACGTCAACGTTCTGGAGGGGAGCTTGTCGGGCGCAGGTCCGGCTGCCCTCTTTATCGATCATTGGCGCGGTTGGCACGGCGGCGCATGGTATGGCGTCGGGCTGGCAACGGGTGCAGTGATTGGGGCTGCCGCCGCCAGCCATCCCGTCTACCCAGCCTATTATTACCCCTATTATTATCCGCCGGTCGTCGAAACCGCCCCTTGCCCTCCCGGGTACTGGATTGGCCCCTGGGGTCATTGCCGCGACACGCCCTATCACGGACGTTTGCCGAACGGTGCCTGGCAGTAGACCTCCCGGCTTCGAGCAATATGGCCGACCCAATTGCGGTCGGCCGATTCCCCAAAATTGACATCCCAGAGAACGATCATGACCACTATCCGCTATGTGGGGCGCCGGCGCGCGCCCTGGTATCTGCGCGCCGGCGTCGCAATCGCAGCCCTGCTCGCCGTATCATCCGCGCTCTCGCTCGTCCTGGCCTTCGATACCGAAGGCCAGGAACAGGCCGCCGGTTCATTCTACCTTGCCGATCCTCAAGCGATCGATGGGCGCCCGGGGACGATCATAAGATCCGAACCGATGCCATTTTCACCGCAAGGCACGAATGCCTATCGAATCCTCTATCGGTCGAGGGGCCTGCATGGCGAGGCGATCGCGGTTTCCGGCGTCCTTATAGTGCCGCAGGAGGGCGATAACCAGAGCCGACCGATCGTTGCCTGGGCGCATCCAACGACCGGCGTCGCGACGCAATGCGCGCCTTCGTTGCGCAACTCCGTCTTCCGCCAGGTCCAGGGCCTGAACCGGATGCTTTCGGAGGGCTTCGCGGTCGTTGCCACCGATTATCCCGGCCTCGGAGGCCCAGGCGTCCATCCCTATCTGATCGGCGACAGCGAAGGTCGCGCGGTTCTCGACTCCGTTCGCGCCGCAGGACATCTGCTCGGCCAGGAGAGGCCGAGATTTGCGGTGTGGGGCCATTCTCAGGGCGGCCAGGCGGCACTCTATACCGGACTGCTTGCCCGCCCCTACGCGCCGGATCTCGATCTCGTGGGTGTTGCAGCGGCTGCTCCGGCGACCGACCTTCGCACGCTGATGAAGGATGACTTTGCGACGAGCGGCGGCAAAGGCCTCACGGCACTGACCCTTTGGTCCTGGTCGCGCGTCTTCGACATCCCGCTGGACTCCCTGGTCGTTCCGGCAGCTCTGCCGACGATGGACCGTCTCGCGAACGGCTGCATCGAAACCATCTTCGATCTCCTTGCAAGACGCATGGAAGAGCGGCCGCTCGGCAAGACCTTCCTGACGATTTCGGATCCGACGGCAGCCGAGCCATGGAACAGGCTCCTTGCGGAGAACTCTCCCCCACCGGTACCGCCTGCTTATCCCGTCTTCATTGCGCAAGGAATGAACGACGATATCGTCCGTCCGGAGGTTACCGCTTCCTACGTCCGCCGCCTGTGCCAGAACGGCAACAGGGTGACCTTCCTGACCATCCCCAGGGTTGGTCACGGTTTTATTGCCCGCGACACCGCGGATCAGGCGGTCGATTGGATGGCGGATCGGTTTGCTGGTCGTCCCCCTCAGAGCGATTGCGTTGCCCGTGAGCCGATCGCGGAAACCTTGCAACGTGAGGGGGTCGAACAGCCATGACATCAATGCTGCTTGGAACCATGGTCTTCGTCATTCTGGTCGCTGCGGTCCTATGCGGCATTGTTGTTCGCGACCGCCTGCCCGCTCACCATCTCAGCCTGGAGTCCAAGGAGGTGATCCGGTTGGCGACGGCGGTTGTGGGAACGCTCTCCGCCTTGGCGCTCAGTTTGTTGATCGCTTCGGCGAAGACCACTTTCGACAATGCCTATTCCGAGATGGAAGCGACCGCGGGGCACGTCCTGCTGCTCGACCGTCTACTTGCTCACTATGGTCCAGAAACCTACGCCGATCGCAAGCGACTGCGCGAATTGGTGCAACAGCGTCTTGATGGCGGCTGGTCCACCTTCTCGCAAGACGACGGTTCCAAGGAAAGCACCCCAGCCTACCGCGACATCGAAGCCGTGCAAGACGATTTGCGACGATTGGTCCCCGCCGACCAGGCACAAAACCTCGTGCGAACACGAGCGCTTGAGGTCAGCGGCATGATCGCGGAAGGGCATTGGTTGAAGATCGATTCCGGCTCGGAAGGATTGCCGTGGCCATTCTTCGTGGTCATGATCTCCTGGCTCGCACTTCTGTTCGCAACATTCGGCCTTCAGGCGCCGCCGAACAAGACAGTCCTGACTGTCATCCTTGTTTCGGCCTTGTCCGTCGCGGGCGCGATCTTCGTCATTTCCGACATGGCAAACCCCTACGCCGGCATCATAAGGGTCTCCCTTGAGCCGCTGCAGATAGCAATGGACCGTCTTGGACAAGCGTGAGGAAGTTGAGCTATCGGCCGACGGTCAATCGAAATCTTGCTGTCAGGGAACGCCTTTGCCTGCATGAAGAGCAAAATGATGCTCTTGATGAGATCTGAACTGACGACCCCTTCGACGACTTCAAAATATTTCAATAAGTTAGGTTTGGCGGTCGGCATTCTCTGACACGGTTGTGTCGGCAATTGCCACTTACCTCTTCTGGAGTTGGACATCGCCAACAGACGACAGAATTCAATCGACTACGAGCCGATGTATCTTCTTCCTGGAAGCCGCTGGAAATCCACCGGCGGGCGCTTGTCGGGCTGGTCGTGAGAGGTCGGCGTTCTCGAGCCGCAAGCAGACACTCGCCGAGAAGCGGCTATTCGATCGGCCCTTCAATATCACTGGCATCGCCGGTAACTGTAACAGCAAAGCTTGCCGCCAATGAGATGAGATAGGGGATACGGGCGGGCGCCGGCATGCCGTTACAGCGGAGAACGGAGCGGCGCCGCTTAATGAGCGTCGCCCCGCTTTTTCGCGTTGCAGAGCTATTCTGCGACGAGATCGAACTTGTTGCCGTCAGGATCAGTCAGGGTCGTATACCGAATTTGCGGCAGGTCGAACTTCTGTACAACCGTGACCCCAAGCCCTGCGAGGCGAGTGGTTTCCCCGTCGAGATCAGGCGTCTTGATATCGACATGGACGCGATTCCGCTGCGTTGGCACATCTTCAATCTTCTGGAACTGGATCTGTGGGAAAGCAGTCGAGGCCGCCAACTGGACTATCATGCCATAATCGGCCTCGACCTCGATCCCCAGGGCTTCGGACCACCAGGCTGCCAGTTTCTGAGGATTTGCTGTGTCAATGGTGATTGCATGAATTTTCATGTTCAATTCCTTTTTGGTGCAGGGAAGGGACGTTACCGCGGCCACCGCTCTGCCAGGCCCAATGCGGTCGCCGCAGCGACGGGGGCGAGCAGAGAAGTGGGTGACGCCTGTCGTGTTAGCGGGCGCTATCGATGATGAACCCGCCGTCGGGGGTCAGAGAATAGCCGGTTAGGAACTGAGCATCCTTGCTGGCCAGGAAGAGCACGACAGGCGCGATGTCCTCTTCCGGCGATCCATAGCGGCCGAGCGGATTGGTCGGTGGAGGAAGGTTTCCCTCCGGTCCGAGCGTGTCCGCCACGGGCAGCACACTGTTGACCGTAATCTTATCGGTCGCCCATTCGCGCGCCGCCGTTCGCGTCAGCGCCCGCACCGCCTCCTTGGCCATGTTGTATGGCCCCATGCCGGTAAAACCGGTGACGCCAGCCATCGAGCCGAAATTGATGACGCGGCCTTCACCGTTGGCCTTCAGGTGCGGATAGGCAGCCTGCATAAATCGCAGATAACTGATCGGCCCGATGTCGAAATTCCGCTGGAGCTGGTCAGTCGAAAGATCAGCGATCGACGAATAGCTAACGGTTGGATCGAACGCATTGTTGACAAGGATGTCGAGCCCACCGAAGGCTGCGATCACCTTATCGACAGCAGCCTTGATTTGATCGGCATCGCCAGCATCGGCGGGCACGGCGAGAGCTGTGCCGCCGGCGGCTTTGATGTCGGCCGCGACCGCCTCGACATTGGCAACAGTCCGCGACAGCACCGCGACCTTGGCGCCTTCTGCCGCAAACAGCTTGGCGGTTGCACGGCCGATGCCGCGGCTTGCGCCGGTTACGAGCGCGATCTTTCCGTTGAGTCTTCCCATCTTAATCTCCAGTTGGGTTGAGGGCTCAGCCATGCGTCAGCGCATGGCGAATTGTGAGTAAGGCGACGGCACGCCGCGGGCGACGTTCTGTGTGCTGAATGACGCGGCTAGAAGCGCGAGCCCGATCAGGGCGGGGAGCGCACCTTTTGGCCTGCACACGGAGATGAGCCGACCCGGACAGCAACAGGTGAAAGAACATGCCGCCGTAAGCGAGATCGCTCAAAGGCACGCTGATACGCGAAAGGATCGCGGCCGGACCGAGCACCTTCACTGCGATCATTAACGGCACGAGGTAAGGCGCTGGGTAGTTGAGTTCGAGAAGAGTCTGTCGGACACAAGTTGGTTTGATCACGTACAGGAACGCCGAGCTGAGGTAGAGCAGCGACAACAAGCCCGTGCTGATCCAGTACACTACTGTAGAGGTCATATTCTCTTCCGGCCATTGCACCCCGTGGGCGGGTTGGCTGCTTTTGCGCTTCAACATTTGCTCATTGGCATCATCACCAAGAGCTTGTATGAAAATTTATGCGCTTGATAAAATAACTCAAGTAGGATGAAATATAGACACTAAGTATGGAAAAACATACTATGGCTGATAATGACTTCACCATGCAGGACGAGATGCGCCGGGCGTTCGGCATGCTCTCCGGAAAATGGAAGCTGGAGATCATGTGGCTTCTCCATCAGCGAACGTATCGCTTTGGCGAGCTTCGCAAGGGCATTGCCGGGATCACACAGCATATGCTGACGGCGCAGCTTCGAGAGCTTGAGGCAGATGGACTGGTCACCCGGACCGTGTTCGCCGAGGTGCCTCCGCGCGTCGAATACGAATTGACCGAAAAGGCTCGCGGACTCGGACCGATGATGGCCGCCCTGGCGGCTTGGTGGGAAGAATATGGCGGCAGCACTCCGCCAGCGCAAAAGTCGAGGGGGCGCAAGCCAAGGCTATGATCGCCCTCTCCCCTCCTCCTCCAGCTCGACAGCACATCCTGCTCGCGGTTTAGCTTCGACATGGATGGCGCCATAGCCAAGGCTGCCCGGGATCGACCTCGGGAACCTTGAAAGTCAGACATTTGCTCTTTCCGCGCCGCATTGTCCTCCAGCAACGCGATCTGGTCTTCAGCCCCGCGGGCAGCAGCCATCATTCACGGGTCCTTGCTGGGGCGTTACTATTGCGTGACCGCCAACGAGACGGCGTGGAGCGCAGATCCGCAGCCCGGCTGTTCGAATTGATCAGGAGGCACTGCAGCGGGCGCAACCGTTGCACCTGCCATGAAATCTAGCGGCGCTTATCAATCGGCTAAGTATTTCTCTGCCTGCTTTGAAAAGCGGTACCCATCTTTCCTCGACGAATACAGTTTCCCCGTTAGCTGGATTTCGCCCGCGTTATGGACACCTCGCCTTTCACCCGAACAGAAAGGAGCTAGCCTCGGCCGCTCCGTTATCTTGCCCGCGTTGGCCTCAGGGCGGCGGCTGGAGAGATCGGAACGCGGCACGGACTGCTGCCAGCAGCGATCCCGGGGTATAGGGCTTTACCAGCCAGCCAAGCGGCGCTGCCGGTGCCGCACGCGCGTGAGTGGAAGCATCGGAATGGGCACTCGCAAATATCGAGCGCAAACCGTGAGTGCGGAATAGCTCGAGCGCGGTGTCGACACCGTCCATCCGCCCGGCGAGGCGGATATCCATAACCGCAAGAGCCGGACGTTCCGCTGCTGCGACGAGAAGCGCCTCTTCGCCCGAGGCAACAACCGCGACATCAAATCCTGCCGTGGTCAAGGTATTCTCGATTTCCATTGAAATCAGGTAGTCGTCCTCGACGACCAGGATCCGTCCGATCAGCGCTGTGTCCAGCGGCTCTGATGCGAGGATGTTGTTAGGAGGTGAGGAGTCGTTGTGCGATGGAGCAGCGATTTCAGTCATGAGGATAAGTTCCGGAACGTTGATCGGCATGTAATGCTGAATTGCCTATTGCAAATCGAATGCCGCAGCGAGTTCTGGGATTTGTAGCGACGGTCAATTCGCCCTGGAGTTGTCGTGCGAGCCCTTGGACAAGCTTCAGCCCCGACGAGCGGTCGCGAACGGAAGCAAGGTCGAACCCAGGCCCATCGTTCTCGACAAAGAGTTCGAGAGCTTCGCCGTCGCGCTGAAGACCAGCGCGAACGGTTCCTCCGGCAACTCCGTATTTGACCGCGTTTGTCAGAAGCTCGCTGAGGATGAGCGCCAGCGGCATTGCCGAATCATTGGAAATCTCGACGTCTTCGGCATCGGATTGAACTTTGACATTGTTCGGAAACGTTTGCCGGATCGTTTCGCAGACTGCGCGGATAAAATTGCGCGCGTTGAAATGGGTGGAGTTAACCGTCCCGTAGAGGGTCTGCTGCGCAGCCGCCATGGCCGCGACCCTATTGCCGGCCTCACGTAAGACCTCCCGTGCCTCCTGGCTCGCAGCTTTGCGGCCGGCCATACTGAGTAGGGACTGCAGCATCTGCATGTTGTTCTTCACCCGATGGTTCAGTTCGTTGAACAAAAGCCGCTGCTGGGTTTCGGCCTGTTTACGTTCGCTGACATCCACCAGCATGTTGATGCCGCCGACGATTTTGCCGTTCTCATCGCGCAGCGGTGTTGGATAGGGGATGAAGGGGATGCGGATTCCGTCAGGACGCTCCGCGACCGCCTCCACATTGCGGATGGCGCGACCCTCCTTGAGGGCGATCGCCATGGGACACTCGTCGTGCGGCAGCGGCGTACCATCGGGCCAATAGAGCTTCCAGGTAACGCACCACTCGTCGGTGCCGAGCTGGGGCACACGTCCGGAGAGCTCGACGGCGGCCTCATTGAAGAAGGTGATCTTGCCTTCAGCGTCGGTCGTATAAATCGCCGCCGGTATGGCCGCCAGGAGATCTTTCATCTGGCGTTCGCTCGCGCGCAGCTTGGCCTCGGCGGCCTTACGGTCGCTGATGTCGCGCGCGATCTTCGAGGCGCCGATGATGCGGCCCTGGATGTCCCGAATTGGTGAGATCGTCAATGAAATGTCGACAAGGCTGCCATCCTTGCGGCGGCGCACGGTCTCGAAATGGTCGACGATTTCGCCCCTTTTGATCCGGCCAATGATTTCCGGTTCTTCTTCCAGCCGGTCATCTGGAATGAGGAGAGTGATGTTTTGGCCGATCGCCTCTATTGCCTTATAACCGAACAGCCTTTCCGCGCTCGCATTCCACGAGACGATGGTGCCATTGAGATCCTTGCTGACGATCGCGTCGTGAGAGGATTCGACGATGGCGACGAGTTGTCTCGCGGCGCGTTCGGTTTTTTGGCGGGAGGCTTCGATCGTTAGCCGCTCGATCGCAAACCCGAGTTGCCGCGCCACCGTTTGCGCAAACCGGATTTCCGTGTCAGCAAAGGCATGCGCGCGATCGAAATAGGCCATGAACTTGCCGAGCAGTTGTCCCCGCGCCGTGATGGGGACGAAAGCGAGAGCTGCGATACCTTCGCCGCGAACGGAAGCTCTTAAGGCGTCCGGCATGTCGCATTGTTCGATATCTTCGATCGCTACAGGAGGGGGATCTGACATATCGCGAGACCAGGGAGAATGCCCTGCCACCGCTTTGCAGTAAGCCTCCGACAGCCCATGAGCGGCAACGAAGCGAAGGTCTCCTTCGCCGTCATAGAGAACGATGGAGGCGCGGTCGGCCTTTAACGCTCGTCTTATGGTCGTGATGGCTATCTCATAGACGTCCTCAAGGGCGGCGGTGCGCTGGAGCCTATCCGTAAATTCGTAGAGCGCTTCCTGCTGTTCCAGGTGTTGGACGAGAGCGGCCGCAGTTTCCTTCTGTTTCGTGATGTCCTGCTGGACGCGCACTGCGCGCAGCAAGCGGCCTTGAGCATCGCGGACGCTGGATGAGGTGACGGCCGCCCAGATTTTTGTCCCGTCTCTGCGGATGAAACGCTTCTCGTGAACGTAGCTTTCGATCTCGCCGCGAACTTGCCGCTCGAACTGTTGGCGGTCGGCCTCCACGTCCTCCGTCAAAGCGGGATCAAAGATCGATCTCCCCACCAACTCCTCCGCCGAATAGCCCAGCAGATCGCAGAGATGCTCGTTCACACGTTCGAATTTGCCCCCAGCACTCACCTCAGCTATACCCATTCCTGCACGCTCATAGGTCGTTGCGAGCCGTTGATCGCGCTGGCGAACACGCTCTTCCACCCGACGCTGCTCGGTGACGTCGCGGAAGCAATTGATGGCTCCGAGGACCTGACCGTCCTCATCCAGGATCGGCTCTATATCGATCGCTACCCATATCGAGGTAAGGTCCGACCGCTCGATCTTTGCTTCAGCGTCGCGAACTGGAACTCCGGTGCGCAGGACCGCCGCCATCGGCGTCTCCTCGCGCGGGATCAGGCGACTGCCAAAAAAGCGCCTGTAAGCGCCACAATAGAGCTCGCCTTCATGATCAGGTAGCGGCGTTCGCCCCCATAGATCCACGGCGCGCCTGTTGAACCACAGTATTCGTCCGTTCGCATCGCAGGCGTAAACTGCAATGGGTAGCCTCTCAATGATCTCCGGAGCGCTCCTCCAAGCCTCTGCGAAAGGAAAATCGCAGAAGCCGTCGGCGCCCCCCACTTTCTCAGTGCGCATCCGTGCCCGCCTTCGTTAACCTCGATAAACTTGGCAGACGCGAGAAAGTTCCAACGCTTAGTTCGTTATGGTCGGACAATATGCAGGCATCGTAAACTTGATGGCAACGAGGCGCGCCCCATAAGCGTAACCTGTATTGTCAGTCATATCCTCTGACGCGTTCAGCACACTCTTTTGATCTATGAACGATGAAGAGCCGTCTGTACGCCTGCATCCTACAGCGCAGCGCTGGTTGCCAGAGCGTAGAAGGAATGACTTGCGGCGCGCATTCGCTGTCCTCCATGAGGCTCTCGGGGCGGCGCCTACTTTCTCTAAGGCATGGACCGTTTCCGGTCCACGCTCTATTGATCGGTCCTGGGGCCGCCTGAAGGTCCTGGAGGGTTCGGATCCCCTGAACGGGCGCCGGTGGGCTCGCTCCATGGTTTCATCGAGCGGAAATGGAACCCTTCTGGCCCGAATATCGTGCTGAAAATTTCGTCGCGCGTCCTGGACAACGAGAAGGGTCCAACGTCGGGGCTGACTGAACGGTGCGCTGCGTCCGCAACGCACCGGAGAAACGCCGTGCCTTACGCCACCGTCGCCTTGGCATTGGCGGCGGTTTCCGCAAGCTTCGTCAGCTTCTGATCGATGGCCTTCTCTTCCTGCAACGTCTGCTGCAGCAACGTGGCGGCCTCCTTTAGTCCTAACTGCTTGGCCCATTCGATGAGCGTGCCATAGCGCGCGATCTCGTAATGCTCGACGGCTTGCGCCGAGGAGATCAGGCCAGCATCGAGTGCTGCCGTGCCTTTGAATTCCTCGATGATCTCATCGGCCTCGGCGATGATGCCCTGGATTGCTTCGCAGGTTTTTCCGCGCGCAGGCTTGCCGAGAAGCTCGAATACCTGCTCCAGGCGTTCGACATGAGCTTGGGTTTCGTCGCGGTGATGAAGGAAGCCTTGCTTGCCTTCTTCGTTTTGTGCCGCGCGCGCCATCTTGGGCAAGGCCTTCAGGATTTGCTTCTCGGCGTAATAGATGTCTTTCAAAGTTTCCAGAAAGAGATCGTTCAAAGTCTTCTCGGATGCCATCTATGGTTCTCCAACGTCAGCAACAAGGCGATCAATCCGCCTCAGGCGCTGATGCGCGGCGACAGGGTTGAAGTCCGAGGCTTCGGTACCTTCAGCGTGCGCTATCGCCGGTCCAAATCAGGAAGAAATCCCAAGACGAGCATGTCGGTTTTGTCGAGGAGAAATGGGTCCCGTTTTTCAAGGCGGGAAAGGACATGCAGCAGCGCCTTAACCCCACAAGCGAGTTTTATGCGAGTAAAGCCAATCCCGCAGACTGATCGCGATGTATAGCCGCAAGTCGACAAAGGGGAAACATTATCGCGAGAGGGCAAAGTCAAGTGGTTCAAGATGAGTAAGGGGCCACGGCTTTGTGGCGCCTGACTGGCCAGGAGGGTTCGTTCATCTGAGCGAAGTCAGGAGGGTGAAGCTGCCTCATCTGCGGCCAGATGTGCCGATCGTCTATCCGTGGGCGGCCGGGTCTTGCACCGAGGCGGCCCCGCTCGCGACTGGCGAGCATGGACAAAAGTCTCTTCCGCCGCCTTGCCTTTCGAGAAAAGAGGGGGCGGCATGAGGACCGCCCCTCTCGTGCGCTCAGATGCGCGGATCGTTGCGATAGCGCCGTTGTTCGGCGGCGATCTGATCGGGCGTGTAAGGATCGGCCGCTTCGTCGAAACGCGACCATCCTTCGGCGACGTATTTCGCCCGACGGTCCTCGAGGACAACAGGGCGAAGATTGTTGAGGATCGTCTGCGATGGGACGGCCATGTCGTCCTCGACCTTGGCAATCACGACCGAGCCGCCGCGACGCAACGCTTCCGCGTAGATCTCGGCATCCTTCTCCGAAACGCCGGCGTTGATCAGCGCGCCGACGATGCCGCCAGCCGCTCCACCGACCACGGCGCCGGCGACCGCACCTGCGGCGGTCGCCGCCAGCCACCCCGCCGCGACGACCGGACCGACGCCTGGGATAGCCAGCATTCCAAGTCCTGCAAGCAGGCCGCCGGCGCCACCCGCAACTGCGCCGATGCCGGCACCGGTTCCGGCGCCCTCAGCGGCATTGTTGCCCTGGCCCTCAACCTCCTGCTTCCCGTCCTTGCGGGAAACGATGCTGATATGGTCGGAGGGCACGCCCGAATCTTCTAGGGTTTTCACGGCCGATCTTGCGTCATCATAGCTGTCATAAAGTGCGCTGACATATTTCATGGGTGTATCCTCTTCGTTGTTGTCTCGATCGGATCGCGGCTGCGATCAATTTGCCATCACGACGTTGCCCTGGAAGTCCAACGAGACGTTCGCCTGCTTGCCATCCTTGGTGGCCGTTGCCCGCCACACGCCCTGGTCGTCCAGTTTCAATCCGGAAACGTCCTTATAGCCTGCATCTTCCATTCGCGACTTCGCCTGTGCCTCGGTGAAGCTGTTCTTGCCGGCAACGGGTGCCCCCGGGTTTGTCTCACCTGAGCTAGATACCGCAGGGGTCGTCTGAGACGTTGTGGGCGTCTGGCTTTGCGCAAATGCCGAAGGGGCTGCAAGGCATGCGACGGCTACGGTAAAAGCCAATATTTTCATGGAGTTCCTCCGGTTTCATGTCGAGTTTCGACTACGCAGAGACAACACCTCGGGTGCTAGAATGTTCCCTCCGTTTGGGGCGCTTTGCATCGGCTTGGAAAGGGCTTCATCGGAGTGTGAGCCAGAGAGGGTCGGGCTACGTAAAGGAAGGCGCCTGTGGGATGGGTTCCGAGGGTTGCGTCGCGTCAATGTCTCAATGGCGGGAAGCCGCCAAAGAGATCGACGTCGTCCCAAGCACCCGCAAATGAACGGGTGCGTTGGTATGGGATCGGACCCTAAGCTCTTCTATATTTCATCATTCCGGATCGGTTCGTCAGTGTGACTTACTGGCACGCTTTTAAATTGCCGTCACTCTCAGCATTGTATCGTTTTAGTTGCGCGCCTGGGCTTCTCGAACAATTGACCAATTGTCAGTGCTGCACGAACTCTATCCCAATCTCGTGGCCACGATCGGCATCGGCGTTTCAAATCGATGTTAGGAAAATGTAGCATGGGAGACGCACCCGGCGGAGCGCAAGTTTACCGTTGCTGGCCGCATAGCGCGTCGGATTCGCATGGAATGAAGGGGCCTCTTCCGGAGGCCCCTCGGCACTATTCTAGGATGCGAACGACCTTACGCGTCTGTGGTTGGACGATGACGCGCTTGTGGTTCACGACGGCATAGGCGTAGGTCGGGTTGTCGGGGACCGGTGTGACGACAACCGCTTCCGGCAGCGCGCGACCCACGACGATTTGGTCTTGCACGACAGCCTCGGTGGAAGGCAGGGGCTGCTCCTGAACGTAAGTGACGACTTTTTGCGGGGGCGGGTCGATCGCGCTGCCGACAATCGCGCCGGTGACGCCCCCGACTGCAGCGCCGACGGGGCCACCTACGACTGCTCCGGTCACGGCACCACCGGCGGCGCCTGTGACTGTGGAAGACTGCGCGAAGGCTGAACCAGCGAGAAGGCCGAAAGCGGCGGCTGAAACAATAAGATTCGTTCTCATAGCATTCTCCTTTAATGCGAGCTCTTGTGAGCTGAAAGGAGAATTGCTCAACCATCAAAATGTTCCTCTTCAGTTACCATCGACAGCCATCACGAGTTAGCCGCTGCCTTTCCCTGAATATTTCATCCTCAAAGGAACTTTCAGCTCGCCAATCGAGTTGCTTGGATCGAAATTGGGAGATCATCAAATATGGAAACACAACGGCCTTTCGCACGGCACCGGCCGATAAGAGGTGCTGCCTATTCTCTCGCGGATTTCCAGAAGAAATACGGACTCGATGACGCGACGGCCGAAGACCTGTTCGTGCGGTTCGGCCCCTCTTCTGTCGAGCTTGATTTGCTCATGGCAGCGAAGTGGAAGATTTTTTCCTTCGACGATCTGACCAAGGAAATGTCCTTGCAACAGGCTCGCCCTAAGGAAACCAATCCGTCGTTAACCAAGAGAAGAAACTTCAATGGCCGTCAACGCAGACAAAAATGACGAAAAGCGCCCCGAGCATACTTGCATGATTTGAGAGGAAGAAAGAGGCCGGACGGGGTGCCATTTGAGTGAAACGATAAGGCTGGTGGAGAAAAGCATGCCTTTCGAGACGACGATCGAGGGCATCACAAACAAACTACCGCCCCCTGATCGAGTTACCGGCTGCTTAGCGGTATTTAAGTGGCGCTGAGCTGTCCGCAATGGCGGCGTAGATCGCCACAGCCGGTCCCGTTGTATCGGAATGTGTGGGAGGTGGGTGAACACTCAGACACCTTGCTCCTTTTGTGCCCAGACAAGCGCACTTTTGAAGTTGACCAAGCGTTCGCGCCGCGCCTGCGATTCGACTGGGGCGGGAAGCGGCAATCTCAGCTTTTGTCCCAAACACCTGGATGGCTTAGGTGACACCGACCGCGCGCCAGTTTGAGCCGCTGGTGAGCGGACGCAGGATCGAAATGGCTGGTTCGTTACGTTGTCGGGACGGTTCCCCCGTCAATGACGTACTCGGCCCCTGTAATCGATCCGGCTCGAGGAGATGCAAGAAAGGCGATCAGATCGGCAACCTCCTGCGGTCTCGCTGGACGGCCGAGCGGCACTCCTCCGAGCGAGTCCATGATGATCTTCTTCACTCCCTCGTAGTCAGTCTTGACCTGCTCTGCGAGTCTTTCGGCAAAACGAACGGCCGCTTCGGTCTCGATCCAGCCCGGCGACACCCTGACCACGCGCACGCCCTTAGGCGTCACCTCTTTGGAGAGGCTTTTGCTATAAGTCGAAAGCGCTGCCTTAGCAGCTGCATAGGCCGTGGTCGATTCGGGAAGCGGCAGTTTGTTTTGAATAGACGTGACATGGACAATGACGCCCGCACCCTGTTCCAACATTGCGGGCAGCAGCGCGCGATCTATCCGCACAGAAGTCATCAGGTTCAAGTTAATCGCGGTCTGCCATAGTTCGTCGCTTAGCGCAGCATAGCCTCCAGGAGGAGCTTCTGATCCACCAATGACATTGACTACGACGTCAATGCCGCCAAGCCGATCGAGTGCCGCCTGCGCGGCCATCTGGCAGCCTTCTGCAGTTGTCAGGTCCGCTGCGACGTAGCTCACACCGTCGGGAAACGCATCGGGAGCCGAACGCGCGGTGGCAACGACCCTTGCACCCGCAATTCGCAGCGTCTCGACAACCGCCGCCCCCACCCCTTTGGTGCCGCCCGTCACAAACGCCCGATGTCCAACAAGTCCAAGGTCGAAAGTCACAGGGTGATCTCCAGCGATACGATCTTATCACCCCGCAAAGTGAAAGCGTATCGCAGATCCAACGGGCTCCCGGGAAAATCGCCAACCAAGTGAGCGGTTACGATCGTCCGCCCTTCTTTTACGTCGACCGCAAAGGGGTCCGCGGTGTATTTGTACTTCTTCGCCGAGGTCTCCTTCCATTCTTGAATTGCATCTCGGCCGACGTATGTATTCCCTTCATCGATGACGACACCGTCCTCGGTAAAGCAATCTGCTACATCCTTCTTGGCGTTCCTGTCCGCCTCATAGTATGCCGATATCGGCGTTGGCAGCTTTATCGTCATGAAACACCTCTCTATCTGAACACAGTTGGCCTTCGGCCTCATTGCTCGGGAGAAAGCTATGTGTATGGTATCGTAATGACAAGAACGGACAAAAAAGTAAGGTACCCACCGAAAAGTAGGGAAGCATACACGCCGGTATCTGCTGCCGAGGATGTGGAGCAAACCCTCAAGATACTGGAGGGACGCTGGAAGTTGGTAATTCTCTTCCATCTGTTCGGGGGCAAGGTGCTGCGTTTCTCTGATCTCGAGCGCGCGATTCCAGATGTTTCGCAGAAAATGCTCATCCAGCAACTGCGGCAGCTTGAGGCGGATGGAGTTGTCCGCCGCATCGTCCACCATCAGGTTCCGCCCAAGGTCGAATACAGCCTGACCAGTTGGGGCCAAGATCTGTGCCCGGCACTTGATGCCTTGTTGATATGGGCGGCCAAGCGCGACAGCTAGGTTGATGAGAAAGTGCGGTGGACCACGTGGATTGGCTTATCATGGAGCGAGACGTTCCTTGGTCGACGGATCGGGTCTGTTGAAATGCTCGTTGTCATCTGCGAACCGCGCGACGAGGTCGGGATTGGCGAGAAACAGCACCCCACAGGCGACGGCATCGGCGAGACGAGCGCCGATCAGGGCTGCTCCCTTGGCCGTATCGAAACCGGTATTCGCTCTCGCCGCCGTGGGCGTGATGGTAACGCCAGGTCTGTAGACGAAGGATGACGAGGGTTCGGCTTCGCATGCGTCGGTGGACGGCTGGTAGTTACGAATGAAGTGAAGGTCGGGAGCCCCACCGACCACCGTCATTCCTCGGTGTCGTAGACGGCCACGCATCGATCGGCGTTTCGGTGAAGCAGGTGAGTTTACGGCTGGCCGCCGCCGCCCGCCGCGCCGTAAACCTGTCCCGTGGCGTAGCTCGCCTGGGGGTCTGCGAGCTGCACGTAGATCGATGCAAGTTCCGCGGGCTGACCGGGACGGCCCATCGGTGTGTCGCCGCCGAACTTTTCGAGCTTTTCCATCGTCGCTCCGCCGCTGACCTGAAGCGGCGTCCAGATCGGACCGGGCGCGACGCCGTTAACGCGAATGCCCTTCGGACCGAGTTGCTTCGCCATCGACTTGGTGAAGTTCATCATTGCCGCCTTGGTCATCGCGTAATCGACGAGGTTCTCCGACGGGTCGTAGGCCTGCTCCGACGCCGTCTGAATGATCGTCGCACCTGGCTTCATGTGTTTGAGGGCAGCCTTCGTCAGAAGAAACGTCGCATAGATGTTAGTCTTCATCGTCGCGTCGAAGGCCTCGTAGGTGATGTCGTCAATCGACTTAGCCTGCTGTTGTCGCCCGGCGTTGTTCACGAGGATGTCGAGACCGCCCAGCGCCTTGACCGCATCGTCGACCAGTTTTTCACAGAAGGCGGCGTCACGGAGATCACCGGGCAACGCCACGCCCTTTCGGCCTTCCTTCTCGATGAGGGCGATGACTTCCTTCGCATCGGGCTCCTCGTCGGGCAGATAGTTGATGGCGACGTCTGCGCCCTCGCGGGCATAGGCGATGGCTGCGGCGCGTCCCATTCCGGAATCGCCTCCGGTGATCAGCGCCTTGCGCCCAGCGAGACGGCCGGAGCCCTTATAGGATATCTCGCCATGATCCGGCTTGGGGTTCATCTTGCCGGCAAGGCCGGGAAACGGCTGGCTCTGCTTCTGGAACGGCGGCTTCGGGTACTTCGTTGTGGGATCGTCCATTTGCGTGTCCTCCTGCATGTTCGAAATCGACCAGACGACGCTTGAAAAGACCGGCGCCGCGAGCGTCGCGCTTGCTTCCGCAAGTACGGATCGTCGGCTGATCGGAAATCGGTGCTGGAATTTCATGGCTGCGGCCTTCGACGTGCGGGCGTCACCGCCCAGGGCATCAACCAAGGTGGCGCTGTAATGTTCCATTCACCGGAACCAAGCGCCGGCCCTATGTGTTGCTTAGTCGAACCAGGAGTATCGTCATGCCGCACCTCGACATTCGCGACCTGCAGATTGCGTTCGACGAATCCGGAGCACGCGGCGGCTATCCCGTTCTCCTGTTGCATGGATGGCCCGACGACGCCTCCACTTGGAAGGCTGTGTCGTCAAACCTGCAGGACCGAAACCTTCGCCTCATTGCGCCTTACCTTCGCGGCTTCGGCGGAACCGTTTTCCGGAACGACAAGGCGTTGCGCACCGCGAACGGCGCGGTTCTCGCAATGGATGCGATCGCCCTCATGGACGGTCTCGGCATCGAGAGGTTCTCCGTCGTCGGTCACGACTGGGGCTCGAATATCGCCGAAGCTCTTGCCATTGGATGGCCGGACCGGGTCGATAGGATGGCGCTTCTTTCCTCGCTACCGCGCATGGGCGGACTGAAGATGCCGCCCTTCCGGCAGGCGCAGCGCTATTGGTATCATTGGTTCATGGCAACGAAGCGCGGCGCCGACGCAATCAAGAAGGATCCGCACGGCTTCGCGCGGCTTCAATGGGAAAACTGGAGCCCCGACGGCTGGTTCGACGAGGAGACGTTCGCCGCCGTATCGAAATCCTTCGACAATCCGGACTGGGTAGCCATTACCCTCCACAGCTACAGAGTTAGGTGGGGCGAAGCCGAGCCCGATCCGCAAAGCGTCTGGCTCGAAGACCGTATCAGGGAGACGCGATCCCTTTCTCTCCCCACGGTTTATTTTCAGGGCATGGATGACGGTGTCAATCCGCCGGAATTGTCAGAAGATCTGCACAAGAAGTTTTCCGGTCCCTTCGACCGGATTGTCCTTCAGAACGTCGGGCACTTCCCACAGCGGGAGGATCCGGAAACGGTGGCTCGGGAGCTCTCGATCTTCCTTAAAGGGTGAAACCCGTTCACTCCGCGCGAACGCGGCCGATCAGACTTCTTGGGGACAGAACAAGATTAGTGCGAAATCCTGCGCTCTAAGAGGAATGCCGTTGGCCGTGCCGATCAATGGAACATTATTCCGCTCGATCAAGTGGCAGGAGCCGCATTTCCGGTTGGCCGGGCGCAAGCACCGCCGGGAGAAATCAAACGATAGATGTTCGCGGCTTGCTAGCGCGCCAAATGTAACACCGGCCTGACGACGAGAATGCGGGCAATCGCCGCAACGCCGTTCAAGCACACCAAGCCGGCGGCAGCCACTAGATTGATCAGCACGACCTTTGCGATGATGGATAAGGAAAAGGCACCGTCTCCAGAAGGAAGAAATGCCGTGGCGGCAAAAAGGATGCCTTCGTAAGCGACCAGTGCGGCAGCGAAAGCCGCAGCCCAAGCGAGGAAGCTGCAGATTTGACCCGCGCGACAAGCGTGGCTGCCAGGAACGCCGCCAGGGCTGCGAAGCCGATGGCGATGCCCCATGCATAGCTGTCCCAATTACGCGGATAGCCAAGAATAAAATACCCAACCATCTGGTTGGCTAACCAGGCGAGCAGCACAGCAGTGAAAGCCATCCGGCGCGGCAGCATGATTACTGAGACAGTAGCCAATGCCACAAAAGGCGTGATGCAGGCAAAAACCGTGCTGAGGGCGACACTGGCACCGGCGATGATCAGTACCCAGGCAGCTGCAAAGGCCGGCGCGGAGGCACGTAGCGGAAACTGGCGGCGGTTGATCATCTCGAGTCACCCGATGAAACGTCGATGACGATTTATATCGCAGCTTCCGGCAAAAATCCAATCCGACGCGGCAATGCGGACGCGCGCAAAATTAGAAAATCAATGGCGTACAGCGTCTCTGCCCAATACTACAAGCGCCCTTCTTAAGCTGCCGATATTGACACTCCGCCAGCCTTGGTCTCATGGTGGTCTTGCATCTTCAAGGTCGAGGAAGCCGGTGAAAATCCGGCGCGGTCGCGCCACTGTAAGAGATGCGGCCCTATGGGGCTGTATCGCGAGCCAGACCCTCAACCTGAATAGGCATGTACCAACCCAGGACGCGCAATCCCCAGGAGTTCACCATGACAAGCGCTGCTTTCGCACCAACCGTTTCACCTGCTCTTCCCATACCATTGCGGGATATTGTCCCGTGGGCAATTTTTGCTGGCCTTCTCTGCCTGCTGGCGATTTACTTTGTCGGCGCCGAAGAAGGCGCAACGTCAATCATCCATGGCATGTATGTCCATGAATGGGTGCATGACGGTCGCCATCTGCTCGGTTTTCCCTGCCACTAAGAGGGACCTTTAAATGGTAAGAGATTTACTCGTTCGCGGGATGCTTGTCGGCATCATCGCCGGACTTATCAGTTTTGGCTTTTTGAAGCTCTACGGAGAACCGCAGGTAGACCGTGCGATCGCTTTTGAATCGCAGATGGATGAGGCAAAGGCGAAAGAAGAGATGGCTAAGGGCATGGCCATGCCATCTGAAGAGCCGGAACTCGTCAGCCGACCGATGCAGGCCAGTTGGGGCCTATTGACGGGCGTCATGGTCTACTGCACGGCTTTCGGCGGATTGTTCGCACTGACCTTCGCGTTTTCCTACGGACGCTTTGGTGGCACGGCCTCCCCACGGGTTTCTGCCGCCCTGGTTGCCCTGACGGGTTTCATTTCGGTCTATCTCGTGCCGAATATCAAGTATCCGGCAAATCCGCCATCGATCGGCAATCCTGAAACGATCGCTCCTCGAACCGAACTTTACTTCGGCATGATCCTGATCTCCGTCATCAGCATGATCTTCGCAGCAAAACTTCGCAGCGGCTTGATAGCTCGTTGGGGAGCCTGGAATGCGACGTTTATCGTAACCGCCGTTTACTTTGCGGTTGTCTTTCTCGCTGGACAGCTTCTGCCAGGGATCAATGAAGTTCCGGAAGGCTTCCCGGCCGATTTGCTCTGGAAGTTCCGCGTCGCGTCGATGGTTGCTCAGATACTGATGTGGGGCACATTAGGCCTTGTGTTCGGCGCAGTCGTCGAGCGCATTGTTCCGACATCACGCGCGTCGGGTCGTTTGGCCATTCATTGAAACGTGCGACCGGCCGCTCACCCTTGTGTGGCCGGTCACGCTATATCGCGAAAACGGGCCAAGAGGACCATAGTCTCCCTTGTCCTGGATCCGCCGATTCATCGGTAAATCGAAATATCCCGCCTCAATTTGCTTGATCGATGCAACCTTCGACTGGATGGCGGACTTAAAGCGCTGCTCAGAAATTCCAATCCTCATCCTCTGTGGCGACCGCCTTGCCGATCACATAGGACGAGCCCGAGCCAGAAAAGAAGTCGTGGTTCTCATCCGCATTCGGCGACAACGCCGAGAGGATGGCCGGGTTGACCTTGCAGGCTTCGGCGGGGAAGAGCGCCTCGTAGCCGAGGTTCATCAGCGCCTTGTTGGCGTTGTAATGCAAGAACTTCTTGACGTCTTCTGTTAGCCCGACGCCGTCATAGAGCGCTTCGGTATATTTAGCCTCGTTGTCATAAAGCTCCAGCAGAAGATCGAAGGCAAAGTCCTTGATCTCCTGGCGTTGCTCGTCCGAAAGCCGCTCAAGCCCGCGCTGAAATTTGTAGCCGATGTAATAGCCATGCACGGCTTCGTCGCGGATGATGAGGCGGATCATATCGGCTGTGTTGGTGAGCTTGGCGCGGCTCGACCAGAACATCGGCAGATAGAAGCCGGAATAGAACAGGAAGCTCTCAAGGAAGACGCTCGCGACTTTCTTCTTCAAGGGATCGCCAGAGGCATATTGCTCGATGATCAGCGTAGACTTCTTCTGTAGGAATTCGTTCTCCTCCGACCAGCGATAGGCATCATCGACATCGGGCGTCAGGCAGAGCGTCGAAAAGATCGAGGAATAGGAGCGCGCGTGCACCGCTTCCATGAAGGAGATGTTCGACAGCACCGCTTCTTCATGCGGGGTTACGGCATCAGCCATCAGCTTTACGGCGCCGACACCATTCTGGATCGTGTCGAGCAGCGTCAGGCCGGTGAAGACGCGGATGGTGAGCTGCTGCTCCTCAGGCTTCAGTGTCGCCCAGGATTGAATGTCGTTCGACAAGGGCACCTTTTCCGGCAGCCAGAAATTGCCGGTCAGGCGGTTCCAGACTTCGAGATCCTTATCGTCTTCAATGCGGTTCCAGTTGATGGCGCGAACGCGGCTTGCCGGCTTGAATTGCATGTTCATTGTCATCGTCCTTCAAGGGTTCAGAGCGTGCAGGAAACGCAGCCCTGAACCTGCGTGCCTTCGAGCGCCATCTGGCGAAGCCGGATGTAGTAGATGGTCTTGATGCCCTTCTTCCAGGCGTAGATCTGCGCCTTGTTGATATCGCGCGTGGTTGCGGTGTCACGGAAGAACAGCGTCAGCGACAAGCCCTGGTCGACATGCTGGGTCGCGGCCGCATAGGTGTCGATGATCTTTTCCGGCCCGATCTCGTAGGCGTCCTGGTAATAGTCGAGATTGTCGTTCGTCATGAAGGCGGCCGGGTAATAGACGCGGCCGATCTTGCCTTCCTTGCGGATCTCGATCTTGGAAACGATCGGATGGATCGAGGAGGTCGAGTGGTTGATATAGGAGATCGAGCCCGTGGGCGGCACGGCCTGGAGGTTCTGGTTATAGAGCCCGCCTTCCATGACGGCCTTCTTTAACGCAAGCCAATCCTCCTGCGTCGGGATAGCGATACCGGCTTTCTCAAAGATTTCGGCCACACGTCCGGTCGCCGGCTTCCATTCCTGGTTCGTGTATTTGTCGAAATATTCGCCGGAAGCGTATTTCGAATTCTCGAAGCCCTTGAAGCTTTGGCCTCGCTCGACCGCAAGCAGGTTCGAGCCGCGAATGGCGTGGTAGGTCACCGTATAGAAATAGATATTGGT
>NZ_JBXSOQ010000023.1:0-30352 GCF_057784475.1 Martinezella sp. CNPSo 3795
CTCAGCCCTCTATGGACTTCCGCACCTCACCATGACGGCTAACCTTCTACGTCAATAGCGACCTTCGCTCCGCCTCATCCTGAGGAGCGGAGCTCGATGAGCGAAGCCTCGAAGGACGAGGCGGCCTCTGGCGCCACTAGGTCTAGAGATCGCCCCGCATCGGATGACCCTTGTAGACGCCGAGGATGCGGACCTTTTCGGAGAAGAAGCGCAGTTCTTCCAGCGCCCGGCGCACATGTGGATCGGAAGGATGACCTTCGATATCGGCATAGAATTGCGTCGCCACAAAACGGCCGCCGAGCTGATAGCTTTCGAGCTTCGTCATGTTGATGCCGTTGGTGGCGAAGCCGCCGAGTGCCTTGTAGAGCGCGGCCGGAATGTTGCGGACGTTGAAGACGAAGGTCGTGACGATTTTTTCGTCCGGCGCACTGCGCTCGGCCCAGTCCTCGTCGCGCGACAGGATGACGAAGCGCGTCATGTTGTTTTCGGTGTCTTCGACATTCTCGGCGATGATTTCCAGCCCGTAGAGATCGGCCGCAAGCCGGGGCGCCAGTGCCGCCATGCTGCGATCGCCGGTTTCCTTCACCAGCTTGGCAGCACCCGCCGTATCGCCTGCAATGACAGGCTTCCAGCCGTTCTGGCGCACGATGTTGCGGCATTGGCCGAGCGCATGGATGTGGCTGTGCACCGTGCGGATCTCTTCCTTCTTCACGCCCGGCAGAACCATCAACTGGAAACGGATCGGCATGAAATATTCGCCGACGATATGCAGTCGCGATTCCGGCAGCAGATGATGGATATCGGCGACGCGCCCGGCGATCGTGTTCTCGATCGGGATCATGCCGAGATCCGCATCACCATTATCGATGGCGGTGAGGGCATCCTCGAAGGTCTGGCAGGGCAGCGGCTCCATGGTCGGGAACATGTCACGGCTGGCCATGTCGGAATTGGCGCCGTACTCGCCCTGGAAGGAGATCTTATTGGTCTTGGTAATCATGGGACTGCCCTTGGGGGAATGCCGTCAGAGAGAGGCGGCGGAGAGGATACGTCTGGCCTTTTCAAGGTCGGCGGGAGTATCGACACCGAGCGGTATCGTGTCAACGATCTCGACATCGATGCGCATGCCGGCCTCCAGCGCCCTCAGCTGTTCCAGTGATTCGCGCCGCTCCAACGTAGATGGGCCGAGGCTCACGAATTTCGCGAGGGCGGCGCGGCGGTAGGCGTAGAGGCCGATATGGTGATAGAGCGGCCCTTTGCCATACGGTGCGGTCGTGCGGGTAAAATAGAGCGCGTGCAGACGGCTGTCCGAGATCGGTGAGCCGATGACCTTGACGACGCTCGGCGCGCTCTTTTCTTCCTCGTCCTTGATCTCGACCGTCAGCGTCGCGATGTCGACGGCCGGATTTTCGAGCGGGCGCAGCGAGGCGCGGATCGTCTCGGGATCGATGGTCGGCAGGTCGCCCTGTACATTGACGATGATCTCCGCGCGACCTTCGGGATCGACGGCCTGCAGGGCTTCGTAGATGCGGTCCGAGCCGGATTGATGGTCGGTGCGCGTCATGACCACTTCGAAGCCGGCATTGGCGACTGCGGCATAGGTATCCTCATGGTCGACGGCGACGACGATGCGACCGATCGCCGCCTCGCGCGCGCGCCTGGCAACCTGTACGATCATGGGCAGGCCGCAAATGTCAGCCAGCGGCTTGCCCGGCAGGCGCGTGGAGGCCATCCGGGCGGGAATGAGGACCAGCGTCTTGTCTAAATTCGGATCAGTCATTGTTGGGCCTTCTATTCCCAAGGGAAAAGTGTCAAAACGTCTCATGGTGGAGACCGTTTACAGAGTTGCAAGAAACAGCCAAAAGACATAGGTTTCGCGCGAATTCAAGATGGGCCGGCGGAGGATGCCGGCGGCGAGGGGAGCATAGCAGATGAATTCATCCTACGTGAACATGGGTGTCGGGGCGCTTCTGGCCACGCTGTTCGTGTTGAAGTCCGTGTCGCTCGCGTCAGGATTTATTTTCCATTCAGAGGCACCGGAAAAGCCCGGTTTTGCCATCGTCGCAACCGAGGAACCGGCTGCAGGTGGAGACAAGGGTGCGGCTGCCAAGGCGGAAACGCCGATCGCTCAGCTGTTGCAGAAGGCTGATGCCAAGGCCGGCGAGACGATCTTCAAGAAGTGTCAGGCCTGTCATTCCGGAGAGAAGGGAGGGCCGAACAAGGTTGGCCCTGATCTCTGGGGCATTGTCGACCGCCCGGTCGCAGAGCACGAGGGCTTTGCCTATTCGGCCGGCATGAAGGACTTCTCCAAGGGCGGTTCGGAAAAGTGGACCTATGACCACCTCTATCACTTCCTGGCCGCTCCGAAGAAATTCGTCGCCGGAACGGCGATGGGCTTTGCCGGCCTGCCGAAGGAAGAGGATCGCGCCAACGTGATCGCCTATCTGCGCACGCTCGCCGACACCCAGGTGCCGCTGCCGGATCCGAACGCACCGGCCGCGACGAACTGAGGCAAAGCGGAAGATCAATTGAAAAACCCGGCCGTCAGGGCGGGTTTTTTGCGCTGCATCTTTCAGATCGTGTGCCGACGGGATCGCGTCCGCTGATCGAGGTCGAAGACCTTCAATCCATCCTCGGCGCTTGGCGGCATGCGCCAATCCTCGGCGATCAGCGCCTTTCGCGCATCGCGCAGGCCGGCCTCCCAATGTTCGTGCATGGACAGCGCCGAAAATTCGTAGTCCTTCGAATGCGAGCGGAACTGCTTGTTGCGATAGATCAGGTGGATGATCGTCACGCCGTAATCGGAGCAATGCTGCTCCAGTTTCTTGATTTCCGGATCGGCCTTAGCCTCTTCGGGAAGGCGGGCATAAAGATCGGAGATGGCCCGCCGCAGGCGATGACGCTCGAGAAAGAGGTCGGTGTTGAGCCGGGTGCGGCTGGAATAGGTAATGTCCTTGCGCCGTTCTTCCACTTCTTCGAGATCTTGCGGCAGCGGCCCGACGGCGCTGAAGAGATCGACCTGGAAGACGACCGTATCGATCGCAGCGCCATTGCGCAGCACGTAGGTCAGGGGTGTGTTCGAGACCAGGCCGCCGTCCCAAAAGTGCTCGTTGCCGATCTTGACCGCTGGAAAACCCGGCGGCAAGGCGCCGCTCGCCATCACATGCTCAGGCTCGATCTTGATCTCCCTGTTGTCGAAGAAGGCAAAATTGCCGGTGCGCGCATTGACGGCGCCAAGGCTCAAACGCACCGGGCCATGGTTGATTCGGTCGAAATCGACATGATCGAGCAGCGTCTGGCGCAATTGCCCGGTATCGTAGACGCTGGTCGCGCCCGCCGAGCCGCGTGTCTGAAACCAGGCCGGAATCTGCCAAGGGGAAAAGAAGCCGGGCACGCCGAAGGTCGAAACCCACCAACTGCTGACCGAGCGATAGAAGGGATTGGTCTCGCGCCGATCTTCCATCAGCAGATCGACGGGAAGATGCACGGTCACCTTGTTCCAAAAGGAACGCAGAGCCTCAAGCCGTTCGCCGGGCACGTTGCCGGCCATGATAGAGGCATTGATCGCGCCGATCGAGATGCCGGCGATCCAATCCGGTTCGATATTCTGTTCTCTGAGTGCCTGGAAGGCACCCGCCTGATAGGAGCCGAGCGCGCCGCCGCCTTGAAGCACAAAGACCTTCTGCGAATAGGCTGACGCGGGGTTGGTGACTGGAGCTGCAATATTCATGTGCCATCCTTTGCTGCGCTCCGGGTGGGAAGGCCGGGATGCGCAAAATATATGACCATTTTCCTGCCTGCCTCTCCGTAAGCGGAGAGATGCCATTGTTGTCTGCCGGGTCGAGCTTCGGCTATCCGAGCAGATAGGCCCAAAGCGACACTGAGAACGCCCCAAGCGCTGTCGTCAAGGTAATCGTCGAGGCCGCGAGACTGTGGCCGACCCCGAAGCGATTGGCAATCAGCCAGGCGTTCACACCTGTAGGAACTGCGGCAGTCAGCACGAGCGCGGCGCGCCATT
The DNA here is from genome assembly GCF_057784475.1 of Martinezella sp. CNPSo 3795. Classification (NCBI taxonomy): domain Bacteria; kingdom Pseudomonadati; phylum Pseudomonadota; class Alphaproteobacteria; order Hyphomicrobiales; family Rhizobiaceae; genus Martinezella; species Martinezella sp. CNPSo 3795. The sequence goes on from NZ_JBXSOQ010000023.1 coordinate 4,016, forward strand.
CCGCGCTAAGGCCAAGGAGGTGGCCGGCTGCCAGCACACAGGCTGGCAGAAGGAATAGCTTGAAGGAGGCGATCACGCTGGTGATGCCGAGATTGCCTGACATTCCGTATTGACGCAGCGCCATGCCGAGCGAGATCAGCGCCGCCGGGCCGGCGATATTGGCAATGCTGTCGATAGCGGTTCCGAGCGTCGCGGGAATGGGAAGGCTGGTCAGATGAACGACGAGGCCGCAGAAAAGGCCGATAACGAGCGGATTGCGGACGAGATTGCTGCCGACCTGCCGCAGCAGCTCGGGGGTGCTGCGGCCGGCGCCGGCATTTTCCTTGCGCTCGGCCTGTTCCATCAGCAGCGTGCCGGCAATCATCATGGTCGGCAGGTGCACGGCGATCAGGATCGACATCGCCATGACGCCATCCGGCCCGACCGTGCGCCCGACCAGCGGCAGGCCGATGAAGATCGTGTTGGCGAAGGCCGAGGAAACGCCGGCAAGCACGCCTATGCGAGCATCCCGCCCGAAGAACCGGGTCGCGACAATATGGCCGGCGGTCCAGGTGATGGCGACGCCGGAGAAATAGGCGATCCAGAGCCGAAAAGGCGATGCGCCGCGAAAATCCGCCTCCGCTATGGTCTGGAACAGCAGGAGCGGCACGGCGATCTTGAAGACGAACTCGCTCATCGCCTCGCCGACCTCGGCCTTCAACAGGCCGGTGCGAACGATCATCCAGCCGACAAGAATGAGCAGGAAGACCGGAAGAACATCGGTGAGGATTTCGGACATGCCGGGCGAGGTCGTGAAAAAAGTGTGACTCTGGAGGGTGATCCGGGAGTTGTAGCAGTTCGCCGACGTGTGAGAACCCACAAAAACAAAAAAGCGGGCATTGCCCGCTTGTGTGTCCGGTCTCGCCGGAAAGTCCCCCCGGTGCACATGCCGCCAGTTCATCCGTGGTCGGCCCGCGTACCGGTGAGGCGGAAGGCATCATTCCTTCCCAGACTGGCTCGGAAGTCTTTCGAGCTTCCCATCCCAGCCGCTTGATAAGCATTTAAAGATAGAAAGTGACAGGCAAATGACTGATTGGAATTAAGTTGGCAGCCTCGGCGCTGATTTTTCTTCCAAACTTCGGAAAAACCGATATTACCGGATACCGGCTATCACCAATACCGGGATCCTCCAATAGATGACTCGTTTCGACGTACTGACCGTTGGCAATGCCATCGTCGACATTATCGCCCGTTGCGACGATCAGTTCCTGATCGACAACAAGATCACCAAAGCCGCGATGAACCTCATCGACGCCGAACGTGCCGAGCTCCTTTATTCGCGCATGGGCCCGGCTCTCGAAGCCTCCGGCGGCAGCGCCGGTAATACGGCTGCGGGTGTTGCGAATTTCGGCGGCAGGGCAGCTTATTTCGGCAAGGTCGCAGAGGATCAGCTCGGAGAGATTTTCGCCCATGATATCCGCGCCCAGGGCGTGCATTACGAGACCAAGGCGAAGGGCACGTTCCCGCCGACTGCCCGCTCGATGATCTTCGTCACCGAGGATGGGGAGCGCTCCATGAATACCTATCTCGGCGCTTGCGTCGAACTCGGTCCGGAAGACGTCGAGGAACAGGTCGTCGCAGATGCCAAGGTAACCTATTTCGAAGGCTATCTCTGGGACCCGCCGCGCGCCAAGGAAGCTATCCGCGAATGCGCCCGTATCGCCCATGCCAATGGCCGGGAAATGTCGATGACGCTCTCCGACAGCTTCTGCGTCGGTCGCTACCGTGACGAATTTCTCGATCTCATGCGCTCCGGCACCGTCGATATCGTCTTTGCCAATCGCGACGAAGCCCTCTCGCTCTACGAGACCGACGATTTCGAGAAGGCGCTGAAGCTCATTGCGGCCGATTGCAAGATCGCCGCCGTGACGACAGGCAAGGACGGCGCCGTCATCGTGCGCGGCAGCGAACGCTATGTCGTCGACGCCCATCCGATCGAGGAACGTGTCGACACGACCGGCGCCGGCGATCTTTTCGCCGCCGGCTTCCTGTTCGGCTATACGCAGGGCCGCAGCCTGGAAGATTGCGCCAAGCTCGGCAACCTCGCCGCAGCGATTGTCATCGAACAGATCGGCCCGCGGCCGATGCGGTCACTCTCGGAGGCCGCGAAGGAATTCGGCCTGCTCTGACGGAAATCCGTCCCGCATGATCGTAAAAGCCGCCCGCTGCCGAAAGCGCCGGGCGGTTTTTACGTTTGACACGGCTGCCTAAAGCGTGCCGCGCAAAAGTGTGTAACGGTTTTGCGAGAACGACATGCGCAAAATCAAGGACCTAAAACACAGGAAGCGAATCTGAAGATCGCGACGTGCTTTAGTGCCAGAAGAGCGTTGCGGTCCCGCCCTCGTAGAAGATGAGGATGCCGAGAGCGATCAGGACGAACGGCACGATCCTGTGGCCGTGGCGACGGATCGGTGCACCCAAGGTCGGATGATTGACGAGCGAGTGCGCGGCACCAAGCCAGATGGCTGTCAGCACCGCGAACATGCAGCCGATGGCGAGGATCTCATAGGCGGAACGTGTCGCGAAGATCGGCGTATAGATGCTGATATTGTCGCCGCCATTGGCGATCGTCACCAGCGCGACCGCCACAATGTTTCCATGTCCCGCCGAAGCTTTCGCATGATCTTCCGGATCTTCGCCGGTCTCGATGCCGTTCCAGAGTTCCCATAGTCGCCTGAGGCCAAAATAGATCGGCGCAAGGCCGAGCAGGCCAACATAGGCAGCGGGAATGACGAGAACCAGAAACGAGGCGAGGGCACTGAAGCCATAGAGCGCGCCGATGCCGAGATATTGGCCAATGACGATTTGTCTCAGGCGGAATTTCCGATCGGCGAAAAAGCCGAGAAGGACGAATATGTCGTCTATGTTCGTCGATGCGAACATGACGATGGCAACGCCGAAAACGCCTAGCACGTAACCCAAGATCGCCGGTCTCCCTATCCGATCCCGGATACAGCATTGCGTAGCGAAAGTCGCGTGGCTGCGTTCGGCGCCAAGCGAGCGGTCGTTACTTGAAGGCTTCGCCGGGGTAAGCGCCCCAGATCTCGGATTGCGCCACCCATCCCTCGGTGCCGTCGGCGGTGACGAGGCACCAATCGCCCGTGCATTCCTTGACGCTCATCATCACGCCGGGCTGAAGCTTGGCAATGACTGCGGCGGACGGTTGGGATTCGCGGCGCATGTTGACGAAGACGGCCTTGCCCTTGCCCTTCATCCAGGGAGCGGCAATGGCCGAGCGCTGGCCCGACAGCAGCGACTGGTTGACCCAACCCTCTGTCCCGTCGGCATCACGCACGCGCCGCCAATTATCATATTCCTGGATGATTTCGACCGGCAGACCCTGCTTGAGATAGAGCCATGATACGGCGTAATCCGCACTCGGGCCGATGCGCAGATTGACCCGCTTCGATTTCAGTGTGACGAAGCGCGGCAGCGGCAGGCCGCTCGGCCCCTTGGCCGCCTGGGCCGCGGCAAGATCGGCCGACACAGCGGCCATCATCAGGCCGATTGCGAAAATGGCGCAGGACTTCAAGACGTTGCCACGCATGGGATTTCCGTTCGTTCGTCATGACAAAGGCGCGCCATTCCGGCGACCTTTCGCTCCGGTGAGCGGCAAATCCTCGGATCGCGTCAGCGAGTTTTGTTTGTCTTCGCCTGCGGGTCTGGTAGAAATGCCCGGAACGGGAAAATTATCCTGCTTCTTGGTTAAGAACATCTGAACAAGGCATCGCCGCTCGCCATGACGACGAAGAAAAAACCGAAGGTCTATGTCACGCGCAAACTGCCTGACGCGGTGGAGACGCGCATGCGCGAGCTCTTCGATGCCGAACTCAACATCGATGATCGCCCGCGCACGAAGGACGAATTGATTGAGGCCGTCCGCTCTGTCGACGTGCTCGTGCCGACAGTCACCGACCGCATCGATGCCGAGATCATCGAAGAAGCCGGCCCGCAGATGAAGCTGATCGCCAGCTTCTCCAACGGCACGGATCATATCGATGTCGAAGCCGCCGCCCGCCGCGGCATCACCGTCACCAATACGCCCAATGTGCTGACCGAAGATACCGCCGACATGACCATGGCGCTTATCCTCGCCGTGCCTCGGCGGCTAGCGGAAGGTGCGCGCGTGCTGACGGACAGCCCCGGCGAATGGGCCGGATGGTCGCCCACCTGGATGCTTGGCCGCCGCATTCATGGCAAGCGCATCGGCATTGTCGGTATGGGGCGGATCGGCACGGCCGTTGCCCGCCGCGCCAAGGCTTTTGGCCTTTCAATCCATTATCACAATCGCAAGCGCGTCAATCCGGCGACGGAGGACGAACTGGAGGCGACCTATTGGGACAGCCTCGACCAGATGCTCGCTCGCGTCGATATCGTCTCGGTCAATTGCCCGTCGACGCCGGCTACCTACCACCTCATCTCGGCCCGCCGCCTAGCGCTGCTGCAGCCGACGAGCTATATCGTCAACACGGCGCGCGGCGACGTCATCGACGAGACGGCGCTGATCAAGATCCTGCGCGAGGGCAAGATTGCCGGCGCCGGCCTTGACGTGTTCGAGAACGAACCCGCCGTCAATCCGAAGCTGGTGAAGCTCGCCAACGAAGGCAAGGTGGTGATCCTGCCGCATATGAGCTCGGCCACACTCGAGGGCCGAATCGACATGGGCGACAAGGTCATCATCAACATCCGCACCTTCATCGACGGCCATCGCCCGCCCAATCGCGTTCTGCCGTTTCGGTGACTGAAGTATGCTAATTCGCCCGCCGAAATGCGGCTGAATACCCGGCTGCAAATTTGATCTCACTTCCCTCTCGCCGGTCATGTGCATGTCACAAAGCCGGCCCAGAGGTGACCACAAACATAAATCAGGAAGGGCGGAAATCATGGCGCGGGCGTTGCCGCATGAGCGGGTGCAATATGTGGTCGAGGGCGGCTTCAAGCTGTCGGGAGAGATCGAACCGAGCGGCAACAAGAATGCTGCATTGCCGATCATCGCCGCATCGCTTCTGACCGATCAACGTGTCGAGCTCAGCAATGTGCCGCGTATCCGCGATGTCGAGGCGCTGGTGGAGCTGATCCAATCGGTCGGCGCAAAAGTGCGTTGGCTGGGAAGGAACGAGCTCGAAATCGAGGCGCGCGAGCTGCGCCCCGCCAATCTCGATCCCGATCTCTGCGCCCGCATCCGCGCCTCCATCCTGCTTGCTGGACCGATGTTGGCGCGTTGTGGCGAGATCACCCTGCCGCCACCTGGCGGCGACGTCATCGGCCGCCGGCGTGTCGATACGCATTTCCTGGCGCTGGAACAGCTCGGCGCGAAGATCGAGGTCAACAGCGTCTACAGCTTCCGCACGGAAGGACTGCGCGGCGCCGATGTCTTTCTCGACGAGCCCTCCGTGACGGCGACGGAAAATGCTCTTTGCGCCGCCGTTTTCGCCGAGGGGACGACGATCCTGCGCAATTGCGCCTCTGAGCCGCATGTTCAGGATCTCGCCCGCTTCCTGATTGCCATGGGCGCCCGAATCGAAGGCGTGGGCACCAATATGATGACCATTCACGGCGGGCAGCGGCTGGACGGTGCATCGCATCGCATCGGTCCCGATCACAATGAGGTTGGCTCGCTGATCGGCCTTGCCGCCGTCACCGGTTCGGAAATCACCATTCGCCATGCAGGCGTCGAGCATCTGCGCTCTACGCTGATGACCTTCGAGCGCCTGGGCATCCGCTGCCAGATTGACGGTGACGATCTCATCATCCGCTCCAGTCAGGAGATGAAGATCCAGCCCGATTTCGGCGGCCATATTCCGAAGATCGAAGACCAGCCCTGGCCGGCCTTTCCGGCCGATACCATGTCGATCGCCATCGTCACCGCCACGCAATGCGATGGGGTCGTGCTGATGTTCGAGAAAATGTTCGAAAGCCGCATGTTCTTCGTCGACAAGCTGATCGCCATGGGCGCCCGCATCGTGCTGTGCGATCCGCATCGCGCCATCGTTGCCGGCCCCTCCAAGCTGCGCGCCGCCCAGCTCGAAAGCCCTGATATTCGTGCCGGCATGGCGATGCTGATCGCGGCCATGTGCGCCGAGGGCACGAGCGTCATCAACAATGCCCAGCAGATCGAGCGCGGTTACGAGCGCATCGAGGAGCGGCTGAACGCCCTGGGTGCCCGCATCACCCGCATCCCGCCGCGCGAGGCGTGACGGCTCCATCCACCGGCTGAGGGTGCGCTAGGCAATTGCCTTGCGCATCTCGATCGATGTCGTCCGATCGAACCCGGCGTGGCGATTTTCGGCAGTCTTCCGAAAGCCCCATGCGGCGAAGGTGGCGTGATTGTCGGTAAGCTCGATCCGTGTTTCCAGCCGCAACGCCTTGAGGCCGAGCTCTCGGGCCGTTGTCTCGGCTAGGCCCAGCAGTTGCCTGCCGATACCATTACCCTGTGCCGCCGGCAGCACAGCGAGCTTGCCGACATAAAGGCTCTCTGCCTCCGGCCGGCAGAAAATGCAGCCGACCAACCGTTCGCCATCGAGCGCCACATAAGCGATCTCGCTAAGTGCCTTCGCTTTCAGCGTTTCGGATGTCAGCGCCAGCGCCGAGGAGGGCGGATCGATGCGTCCGTTCATATAGGCGAAGGACGTCAGGATCAGATCCAGCAACGCATCCCAGCGATCGAAGCCGTCATCGAGGCGACGAAGCGTCATATCGCTCATTCGGCAGCAACCCGGGCGCGTTTGCGGCGATAGCGCACGGTTTCGAAGCGCGAGGAAAGCCCATCATAGAGCAGCAGGCGGCCGATCAGCGGCTCGCCGATGCCTGTGATGAGCTTGATCGCTTCCATCGCCATGAGCGTGCCGATGACGCCGGTCAAGGCGCCGATGATGCCCGCCTCGACGCAGCTCGGGATTAGACCTTCCGGCGGCGGTGCTGGGAAGAGATCGCGATAGCGCGGATTGGGGTTGCCATCGGCGTCGCTTTCATAAGGCTTCAATGTGGTCACGGAACCATCGAATCGGCCGACTGCACCTGTCACCAGCGGCAGATGCGCCGCCTCTGTCGCGTCGGCAGCCGCATAGCGTGTATCGAAATTGTCGGAACCGTCGATGACGAAATCGAAGCCGGCGAGGTGCCGCGCGGCCGTATCGAGGCTGAACCGCTCCTCGAAGCGGATGACGCCTACATGCGGGTTCAGCCGCGCGATCGCGTCGGTCGCGCTCTGCGTCTTCATCTCGCCGATCGTGCCCGTGTCGTGAATCACCTGCCGCTGCAGATTGGACAGCGAAACGCGATCGTCATCGGCAATCCCAAGCGTGCCGACACCGGCGGCAGCAAGATATTGCAACACCGGCGCACCAAGGCCACCGGCACCGATGACAAGCACGCGCGCCGCCTTCAATTTTTGCTGGCCAGTGCCACCGACCTCCGGCAGGAGGATATGGCGGTGATAGCGGGCGATTTCGTCTGAGCTCAAAGGATCCATGGGCGCAAGTCTAGCACAATCGAGGGCGAGGAGGCGCTAGGATTTCGTAATGCCGCCATGCGCCACGGTAAAGAATTGCGCGCGCTTGCCGAGGGCCGAGAACATGGATTTGTCCGTGCCGGTCATGAAGGCCTGGCCGCCGAGCCCGTCGATGAGATCGAAAAGCGCAGCACGCCGTCCCTCATCAAGATGGGCGGCGATCTCGTCGAGCAGCAGGATCGGCGCATAGCCTGTGAGATTGCCAACCAAACGCGCATGGGCAAGGATGAGGCCGACGAGCAGCGCCTTCTGCTCACCCGTGGAGCACCGCTCCGCTTCCATATCCTTCTCGCGATGCCTCACCAGAAGATCGGCCCGATGCGGCCCATCCAGTGTGCGGCCGGCGGCCGCATCGCGGTAACGTCCCTCGCGCAGCATATCGGCATAGGTATCTTCGAGATCGACGGCCGGCCGGTCGAACTGTCTGTCGAGGAAGCCGGAAAGCTCAAGCGCCGCGGATGGAAATGGTGTCGTCTCGCGCGTCTCGGCAATCAGCCGTGAGAGAAGGCCGAGCATTTCCTGCCGCGCGATCGCCATGGCGATGCCGAGGCTTGCCATCTGTTCCTCGATGCCGCCGAGCCAGGATGGATCGAACCGGCTTTCGGATAAAAGCTTGTTGCGGCTGCGCATGGCGCGCTCGAAATCGCTGGCGCGGCGGCCATGGGCGGGATCGAGCGATAGAACCAGCCGGTCGAGGAAACGGCGGCGTTCCGAGGAGCCGCCGGTAAACAGGCCGTCCATGGCCGGCGTCAGCCAAAGAACGCGCAGATGATCGGTCAGTTCGTCGACCGTCTTGGCTGGAGTGCCGTTGATTCGCAGCCGACGGGCGGCTGATTCGTCGGTCGTATCGATGCCGGTGCCGATTTCGACGCTGCCATCCATGCCCTCGAGCTCCGCGAAGATGGAAAAGCCGCCTGGCGCATCGACCCGGGTGACATCGGCATAGGCGGCGCGACGCAGGCCGCGGCCAGGCGATAGCAGAGAGACCGCTTCCATGAGATTGGTCTTGCCGGCGCCGTTGTCGCCGGTCAGCACCACATGCCGCTCGTCAAGCGTCAGCGCCGCCGCCGCATAGTTGCGGAAGTCGGTCAGCTTGAGGCGCGAGATGGAAACCTTGTTCGGCATCTGTCTTTAAGATTCGCAATCGATGGCCGAGGGGTATGCCGAACCCCGCGCAAGTGCAAGGTTTTTGCCGACGGTTCGAAATGTAAGCGCCGTCACGGGCCACCCTCGTCCTTCGACAGGCTCAGGATGAGGGTGGAGTGAGGCAGCAGGCTGAGGGAAGCTGTGGGCAAAGCGAGGGGATGAGCCCTCATGGTGAGAGGCCAAGGGGCCGTCTCGAACCACGAGGGCGGGTGATTCGTCCGCCATTCGGCATCCTTGTCTTTTGAAGAGATCTGTTTGAATCCCCGCCGATATTGGCATTAGCGCACGGCACTACCTATATCGCCATGCTCGGGGAAGTTTTGAGTGAAAGGGGGCATCAATTGAAATTTGCAAAAGCACTGCTCGTGCATACGCGCGCCGATTGGGCGCGCGTGAAAACGGGCGAATCGGGCGATCTCGTCTATCGCCGCGAAGATGGCCTTGCTTATGCGAAAATCGCTTCGGCTGAGCGCTCCATCGATCTCGTCGGCGAACGCGACCGGCTGCTTTGGTTGCAGGGCAAGGGTATCGCCGTCCCAGAAGTTATCGATTGGCGTGAGATGGAGGAGGGTGCATGCCTGATCATGACAACAATTCCCGGCGTACCGGCAGTCGAGTTGGATGGCGAAGCATTGCTGAAGGCCTGGCCGTCGATGGCGCGGCAGCTGAAATCTCTTCATGAGCTGCCGATTGATCGATGCCCCTTCGATCGCAGCCTGTCGCTGATGTTCGCAAAGGCAGCGGATGTGGTTTCGCGAGATGCCGTAAACCCGGATTTCCTGCCGCCTGAAGATCACAATAGGCCGGCCCGCGAACTGCTTGATCGCGTCAAGCGCGACCTGCCGCTTCGGCTCGATCAGGAAGCCATCGACAGGGTGCTCTGTCATGGCGATGCCTGCATGCCCAATTTCATGATCGATCCACATAGCCTGCAATGTACCGGGCTGATCGATCTAGGCCGTGTCGGCAAGGCCGATCGTTATGTCGATCTCTCGCTGATGATTGCTAATGCCGACGAGAGCTGGGTGACGCCCGAACAACGAGAGCGAGCCTTTTCGATCCTGTTCGAAACCCTGGAAATCGCAGAGCCGGACCGCGAACGTCTCGCCTTCTATCTCCGGCTTGATCCGCTGACCTGGGGCTGATTCGCGCATGCCAATAAAAAATCCGGCCGAATCATCGGCCGGATTCATGTGAAACATTTTGATTCGCGAATCAGTCGCTGAACGTATCGAAGAAATCCTTCATGCGAGCGAAGAAGCCGGTCGATTCTGGATTGTTGTCCTTCGAGGAGATCTGCTCGAACTCCTGCAGCAGCTCGCGCTGGCGCTTGGTCAGCTTCTGCGGGGTCTCGATCTGGATCTGGATGTAGAGATCGCCGACCTGGCTGGAACGCAGCACCGGCATGCCCTTGCCCTTCAGTCGGAACTGTTTGCCGACCTGCGTGCCTTCGGGAACGGTGACGCGCGATTTCGTGCCGTCGAGGGTCGCGACATCGAAAGTGCCGCCGAGAGCTGCCGTGGTCATTGAGATCGGCACGGCGCAATAGAGGTCGGCGCCATCCCGCTGGAAGAATTCATGCGGCTTGACGGAGAGGAAGATGTAGAGGTCGCCCGAAGGACCACCGCGCAGGCCGGCTTCGCCTTCGCCCTGCAGGCGGATGCGCGTGCCGTCTTCGATGCCCGACGGGATATTGACGGAGAGCGAACGCTCCTCGGTCACACGGCCCTGGCCATGACATTTCGTGCAAGGGTCGGGAATGATCTGGCCGCGACCGTGACAGGTCGGGCAGGTGCGCTCGACGGAGAAGAAGCCCTGGGCGGCGCGGACGCGGCCGGAGCCTTGGCAGGTGCCGCAGGTCTTTGGCTGGGTGCCGGGCTTGGCGCCCGAGCCGGAACAGACGTCGCAGGTGATCGAGGTCGGCACGCGAATCTGTGCCGTCTTGCCGCTGAAGGCTTCCTCGAGCGAGATTTCCATATTGTAGCGAAGATCGGCGCCGCGCTCGCGACCGCCGGATGAACGCCCGCGCGAGCGGCCGCCACCCATCATCTCGCCGAAAATATCCTCGAAAATATCGGAGAAGCCGCCACCGCCGAAACCGGCTCCGAAGCCGCCACCGCCGCCCATGCCGCCATGCTCGAAAGCAGCATGGCCGTATCGGTCATAGGCTGCGCGCTTCTGCGGGTCCTTGAGCGTTTCGTAGGCTTCGTTGATTTCCTTGAACTTCCGCTCGGCGTTGCTGTCGTCCGGGTTCTTGTCCGGATGATATTGCATTGCCAGCTTGCGAAAGGCGCTCTTCAGCTCTTTCTCGTCCGCCGTCTTGGAGACGCCCAATGTCTCGTAAAAATCCGCTTTTGCCATATTAAGGATTAGAACCCCGGAAATGGATTTCCGGCTGCCCGAAGGCAGCCGGAGCTAAGTTTCCTCAAGAACCTTTCGATTCTCGCTTATGCAGACCGCTTGCGGTCGTCTTCGTCCTTGATTTCCTCGTAGTCGGCATCGACGACATCGTCCTTGCCGCCTGCTGCCGAGGCATCACCGGAACCGGCTTCCGCCTGCTGGGCCTCATAGATCGCCTGGCCGAGCTTCATGGAAACTTCCATGAGCGTCTGGGTCTTGGCCTTGATGTCTTCGGCATCCGGCTCGGAAGCTTCGGTCGCCGTCTTCAGCGCTGCAATCGCGTCGGAGATCGCGGTGCGATCTGCTTCGGTGACCTTGTCGCCGTAATCCTTCAGCGACTTCTCGCTGGAGTGGATCAGGCTTTCAGCTTGGTTCTTGGCTTCGACACCTTCGCGGCGCTTCTTGTCTTCAGCAGCGTGAGCTTCGGCATCCTTGACCATCTTTTCGATGTCGGCGTCGGAAAGACCGCCGGAAGCCTGGATGCGGATCTGCTGTTCCTTGCCGGTGCCCTTGTCCTTGGCCGAAACCTGAACAATGCCGTTGGCGTCGATATCGAAGGTGACTTCGATCTGCGGAACACCACGCGGTGCCGGCGGCAGGCCGACGAGGTCGAACTGGCCCAGCAGCTTGTTGTCGGCAGCCATTTCACGCTCGCCCTGCGAAACGCGAATGGTCACGGCCGACTGGTTGTCGTCGGCGGTCGAGAAGGTCTGCGACTTCTTCGTCGGGATCGTCGTGTTGCGTTCGATCAGACGGGTGAAGACGCCGCCCAGCGTTTCGATGCCGAGAGACAGCGGGGTCACGTCGAGGAGCAGAACGTCCTTGACGTCGCCCTGCAGAACGCCGGCCTGGATGGCGGCGCCGAGTGCGACGACTTCATCCGGGTTGACGCCCTTGTGCGGCTCCTTGCCGAACAGCTGCTTGACGACTTCCTGTACCTTCGGCATGCGGCTCATGCCGCCGACGAGAACGACTTCGTCGATTTCGGCAGCCGTAACGCCGGCATCCTTGAGCGCTGCCTTGCACGGAGCGATGGTGCGCTGGACGAGATCGTCGACCAAGCTTTCCAGCTTGGCGCGGGTCAGCTTCAGCGTCAGGTGCTTCGGGCCGGTGGCGTCCGCCGTAATGAAGGGCAGGTTGATTTCGGTCTGCTGCGAAGAGGACAGCTCGATCTTGGCCTTTTCGGCAGCTTCCTTCAGGCGCTGCAGGGCAAGCTTGTCGCCCTTGAGGTCGATGCCGTTGTCCTTCTTGAACTCGGCAACGAGGTATTCGACGAGACGCATGTCGAAGTCTTCACCGCCGAGGAAGGTGTCGCCGTTGGTCGACTTCACTTCGAAGACGCCATCGCCGATTTCGAGGATGGAGATATCGAAGGTGCCGCCGCCGAGGTCGTATACGGCGATGGTCTTGCCGTCCTTCTTGTCGAGGCCATAGGCGAGTGCTGCAGCCGTCGGCTCGTTGATGATACGCAGAACTTCGAGACCGGCGATCTTGCCGGCATCCTTGGTTGCCTGGCGCTGAGCGTCGTTGAAGTATGCGGGAACGGTGATAACGGCCTTGTCGACCTTTTCGCCGAGGTAGGATTCGGCGGTTTCCTTCATCTTCTGAAGGATCATTGCGGAAATCTGTGCGGGCGAATAGCCCTTGCCGTTGGCTTCGACCCAGGCGTCGCCATTGTCGCCCCGAACGATGTTGAAGGGAACAAGGTGCTTGTCCTTCTCGACTGTCGGATCTTCGTAGCGGCGGCCGATGAGGCGCTTGACAGCGAAGAGGGTATTTGTGGGGTTGGTGACAGCCTGGCGCTTGGCCGGCTGGCCGACGAGACGTTCACCGTCGTCGGTGAAGGCAACCATGGAGGGGGTGGTCCGGGCGCCTTCGGCATTTTCGATCACTTTTGCGTCCTTACCGTCCATGACGGCGACGCAGGAATTTGTCGTTCCAAGGTCGATACCAATTACTTTTGCCATGTCATTCTCTCCTTGAAGCAAGCTATCGGAACCCCTGTCAGGCATTCCATTGACAGCCCCTTACGGGATGGTCTTGAGGATTGCGCAGCCATGACTGCGGTGATGCCGCGTATATAAGTAGCGGTTTTACTGACTGCAAGGCAGGAAATCGCCTGAAATCCAGCAAAACAAATGGTTTGTCGCCCAAATTCCACGTGGTCCCGTATGCGCCGGGGATCAGCGGATTTGACGCGACCGTGTATCAGAGCAGCCTTGTCGCGGCCATGCAAGCGTCTGCTGCATGATTCCTTAAATCGGGGTCGATTTAGGGAAAAAATTATGCAGCAGATATGAAGAGCTGCGGCGGCCTTTGCGCGCGATATATGACGCGCGGCGCTGTAGGCGTAAAATTGCAATTTTATCGGCCGAGGATGACGTCGAGCAGCGACGAGCGGTGCGACCGTGTGGTGGCGACCGGAGCGCCGCTGTCGCCGACATCGGCGGGCGGTATATCGCTATCATAGGGGTTGGAGCTGTAGGGATTGGTGTCGTCCGCAAGATTTGCCGGTGGCAGATCCTGCGGATCGTCGTTGGCGGCGGTCTGGTTGACGATCTGCGGCTGGATCGGCTGCTGCGATGGCCTTTGCTGCAAGGTCGGCTGCTGCACCGGCTGTCCACCATCGGCGACGCCGGAGATGATGTTGCCGATGGTGGTCGGCTGGTCGCCGTTCGGTCCCGTCTGCGCCATCGGCAGGCCGTTGTCGATGATCTGGCCGCCGCCGAAGATCGGCGTCGGCGTGATGCCCTTGTGGGCGGCGACCATGAATTCCTTCCATGCTTTCGCCGGCAGCCCGCCGCCAGTCACCTTGCGCATCGACTTGCCGTCGTCATTGCCGAACCAGACGCCCGTGGTCAGATGGCTGGTGAAGCCGACGAAGAGCGCGTCGCGGAAGGATTGCGTTGTGCCTGACTTGCCGGCCGCCTGCCAGCCGGGAATGCGCGCCGCCTTGCCGGTGCCATTGGCGATGACGCCGGCCATCATGGCATTCATGTTCGTGACGATATCCGGGTTCAAGACGCGCTCCGGATTGTCTGTATTGGCCTGGTAGAGCACCTTGCCGGAGGCGGTCGTCACCTTGGTGATGACATGCGGAGCCACTTTGTAGCCACCGTTCATGAAGGTGGCATAGGCGGAGGTGAGCTCCAGCAGCGATACTTCCGAGGTGCCGAGCGCGATCGAGGCATTGGCCTGCAGGTCGGATTCGATGCCGAGCCTGCGGGCAACCTTGATGACCTGGTCCGGCCCGACTTCGGTGACGAGCTGCGCGGCAACGGTGTTCAGCGATTTAGCCACCGCAGTTGCCAGCGTCACCGGGCCGCTGTAGCGCTGCTCGTAATTCTCAGGCGCCCAGTTGCCGATCTTGACCGGCATGTCGTTGCGGATCGAATTGGGCGTCAGGCCCATCTCAAGCGCCGCGGTATAGACGAAGGGCTTGAAGGCGGAGCCGGGCTGGCGCTTGGCCGTCACGGCACGGTTAAACTGGCTCTGCGCATAGTCGCGGCCGCCGACGAGCGCGCGGATCGCACCCGTCGCATCGACGGAGACGAGCGAGGCCTGAGAGGCGTTGAGCTTCTTGCCTTCCTTTTCGAGCACGTCGCTCAGCGCCTTCTCGGCCTTTTCCTCCAGCGACATGTCGAGCGTCGTGTCGACGATCAGGTCTTCCTTGACGTCGCCGCCGATCAGCTTCGGCAATTGGTCCATGACCATGTCGGCGACGTAATTCTCAGCACCGCTCCAATAGCTCTTCGATCGGGTCGGCGGCTGCGCCATCGCCGTCTTGATGTCGGATTCGCTGATGAAGCCCTGGTCGTGCATCGCCTGCAGCACGAGCTGCGCGCGGGCCTCGGCGGCGGCCGGATCGCGGGCCGGCGACAGTCGCGAGGGGGCCTTGACCAGACCAGCGAGCATGGCGGCTTCGCCGAGATTGACGTCCTTTGCCGATTTGTTGAAGTAGCGCCGCGAGGCAGCCTCGACGCCATAGGCGTTGGAGCCGAAATAGACGCGGTTCAGGTACATCGTCAGGATCTGATCCTTGGTGTACTTGTGCTCCAGCCACAGCGCCAGCAGCACTTCCTGCACCTTGCGTTCCAGCGTGCGGTCCGGCGAGAGGAACAGGTTCTTGGCGAGCTGCTGCGTCAGCGTCGAGCCGCCTTGGACGGCGTGCCCGGTTACCACATTGGTCACGACGGCGCGGGCAAGGCCGATCGGGTCGAAGCCGAAATGCGAATAGAAGCGCCGATCCTCGATGGCGATGATGGCTTCCGGGATATAGGGGGACATGTCGCCGAGCGCGACCGCTTCACCGCCCGTCGTGCCACGATTGGCGATCAGGCTGCCGTCGAGATCGTTGATCTTGACGTTCGGTGGCCGCTCAGGGATCGACCACGTGCTGGCGCTCGGCATGCGTGAGCCATAATAGGCGACAAGACCGGCAAGGCCGATGCCGGCCCAGAGGCAAAGCACGAGGCCCCAATAGATCGTCGAACGGATGAAGCCGAAAAAGCCGCGCCGCGGCCGCGCACGGCGTGCCGGTTTGCGGCGGCTGCTGACACGGGTGCGGCGAGGCTTTTCGACCACGGGTTCATCCTCGTCGTCTTCATCCTCGTCTTCGTCGGGTTCCGGCTCTTCGTAGTATGTTTTGTAAGAAGACGAATATTTCTTGGCCGAGCGCCTGTTGCCGACGATGCGCTCCCCGGCATTGAATCCGTCCTCGATGCGTTCCCGGCCGCTGGAAAAAGATGGTTCTATCCTCTGGCGTGATTTCTTCTTATCTGCCATTGCCGGCCGGTCGTACCTCGGTGCCCTTGTATTCCATGTCTTCTATCAGGCTGATTACGGGAGCGGTAGAAATCTTTGAGCCTGCTCCGTCGCCTGGTCGGCGCGCGACCTCGAAAACCCTCATTGGCTTTCAAGGCGGAGCAACCCGCTATTCGTCCACGCACCACTCGTGAAGACATTAAGTCCCGCCTGAACTGTAAATGCGGCGATTTAAGGAGGGATTAAGAACATTCCGATCCGCTTGCCGCTGCCTTCGCCCGGCGCCTGCCAGGCGTGCGCAGGGAACTTTTCGCTATCCTGAGCATTATCCTCTCATAAAAACGATAGAGGGCGAACCCATGAGTTCATTGCTGAAGATAGAGGAAGTTGAAGAGAGCAAGTTGCGCGAGGTCTGGAGCGTCGAGGATTTCGTCCGGCGTCATCGGATTTGCAAGGAGGAGGAAGCCCGGCTGAAAAAGCTGTTTGGCGACTTCGCAACAAAGCAGGAATTGCTCTCAAACGCGCAAAGGCCGCCCCAATTCCGTTGATGGGTCGCTGAAGGATTTGGCAGGCCGGCGCGATGTTTCGTGGGCTGCTGCGACCGAGGGATTCGCAGCGGAGGAGGCTATGCCGATGTGGAAACGTTTCGAATTGTGGCTGGTCGACCAGATTGACCGGATATTCGGCCTCGAACGGCTTGCACGCCGCGCCGGTTTTTCCCCGGATGAGGCAAGGCGGATCGCACGTGAAAAATAGATCGCCCGTGCGGCTTCCGTTATCCGCAACCATGTCCGTTCTCCTGAAATCTCAGGACAGCGCCTCGCTTGCCTTCATACGGAGCGAGGCTACGATCCGGATGCGTCGATACTTCGCGCGGCGCACGCAATCTTCCATATTTTCGAATGGGCTGATCAAGGTTATAGTATTGACATGTGGCCGTCTTGCAGGGCGGTTCCAAGCAATTGGTAGCGCGTGAGGAGGAGTGTTCATGCGACACATCAAATGGAGCAATCCAATTGAGATCGGTTTTGCTCAGGGTACGTTCCAGGTCGTGACAGGCCCGTCCGAGGCCCTCAATTGCATGGCCAATCTCTGGCCTGACCGGCGCGGTCCGCTCTACGTGGCGGCAAGAAGCCTTTGCCGGGCTGCCATCGACGGCCGCAAGTCCGCCGAAGAGGCACGAGAAATGTTCATCTCGGCGACGCGGGAAGCGCATCTCAAGATGCATTGAAGCATGCCGCTAGCACCGCGGATCAACCGCCCAAATCTTGCGAACCGGCGGAAGCGCGGCAGAAGGCGAGAGTTTTGAGCGCGTTTCCTCCACGAAAGCATCTCTTGAATGCAGCTCCCGCATGATGGTGAGCGCGTTCTCCTCGGAGGCGATGCAATCTCATGAAAAGGCCGGCGACTTTCGAAGTCGCCGGCCTTTTGGTTTTTCAGGCGGTCGCAGGGCTGGCCGTCAGCGGTTCGAGCCTCTCACGGACATCCGGCAATTCGGCTCCGACGCGGGGCATGGATCCCTGTGGTCAGGGCTATAAGGCCCCGGCTCGCCTGCATTCGGCCGCGGATTGGCCTGCGGCGGCGGCTGCTGCGGCTGTGGTTGCGGTTGAGCCTGCTGCGGTTCCGGACGCGGGCGGTTGTCCGGACGATTATTGTCAGGGCGATTGTTGTCGCGCTGGCGATCCGGCCGGTTACCCCAATCCTGGTTGTTGTCCGGGCGCTGTCTGCCCCAGTCGCGATTGCCGTCGCGTTGCCTGTCCCAGTCGCGATCACGGTCGGGCCGGCGATCCCAGTTGCGGTCCGGTCTGTCATTCCAGTCCGATCCGCGATCCCAATCGCGATTGCGATCCGGGCGACGGTCCCAATTGCGGTCCGGCCCGTTATCCCAGCCTGGAGGATTGCGGTCCCAGCCGCTGTCGGGGCGGCGATCGACCCAGCCCGGGCCGCGGCGCCAGCGGTCGCGGTCACGATAGAAGTCGCGACCGCGATAATAGCGACCCCAGTAGTCGTCGAAGTTGAAGACCACCGTCGGAATGCCGAGCGGGCGGTAATATTGCGGACCGACATAGATGCGGCGTGACTGATAGGTTGCCTGGATATAACGACCTGCAACCCATCCGCGGCCGCCATAGAAGGAAACATCGCACCATGGCGTATCGTTAAGGCAGCCGTTGATCTGAAGCGGCACACCGACGGGAATCATCGTCACTGCCGGATAGGCGGTACTCGGACCGGACCGCATGTTGACGTTCGCGGTGGCAAAGCCTTCTGCCGCTTCCGCGATGGCTGGCAGCGCCACGAGCGCCGCCAGAATGCCCGCCGCAAGAATCTTGAACCTCATAGATTACTCTCCCTTTGCGCACCCATGCTGCGAAATCGCCGGCTGGTGCCTGTTCCGCTGTCGTGCGCCTACCCCGGCGCTCTTCGGTAAGACTTTCCAATTTCGGCAAGATAAAGGCCTGGCGCTGCACGGAATCTGATAGGATTCCATGGTGCCTCTTCAATCTTTACATGTGTTGTAGAAGTAACTGCATGAATGCAGCTTGAACGGCATCAGTTCGAAACTGAAAAGCTGCGAGTCTTTTTGACAAGGCTCACTTGCCTTCCTCGGCGTTACCGACGTGGCAGCGTCGGCTGCCTCAAGAGTTTTTTCGAAGAAACTTAGAAGCGGCCTTGAAATTGACACCTTGGACGCCGATATACGATCCAGTCATGCAGCCGACGGGCGCTGGCGCGCTGGAAAGCGAGCCGTTTGGTCCGTCGATATCATGGAAGCAGCGTTAACTCTTCGTTGACCTTTCATGATCAATCTGGCTGCAGTTCCGCCCTTGCCTTTGACCACGGATGTACTGGCACTGATGCGAAGGCGGATGGCGAAAGGCCGGATCATTCCGGCCTTTTTGTTTTTTGGCGATGGCGTGCTTCCGACGAAATCGGAGCGCGCCATTTTCATTTTCGGCATCTCTCGCGTGGCAAAAGAAAAGCCGCCGCAGATGCCTGCGGCGGCTTTTCACTTTAAGCGATGCGCCTGCTAGGCAGGCGATATCGTCAGTTCGCCTTCTTGGCCGAAACCTTGACGACCTTGGCTTTGGCCGGAGCCTGAGCAATGGTTGCCTTGCTGGCTGGTACATAGCCGGCGCCGATGTTGACGTTCAACCCGATATAATCGAGTGCACTCTGCTGCACGGCCTGTGCCAGGCTCTGCTGGGCAGCGGTCACGTTGCGCTGGGCATCGAGAACGTCGAGCAGCGAGGATGCGCCGTCCTTGTAGCTTGCCGTCGAGAGCTGCAGGGCTTCCTGGTAGGACTTGACCTGAGCCTGCAGCGCAGCGACCGTCTGTGCGTCGCGGGCAACGGCAGACAGGTAGTTTTCAACGTCTTCGATTGCCGAGCGTACCGTCGACTGCCAGGCGAGATAGTTTTCGCGGCTCGTCGATTCCGCACTCTTGACGCCAGCGCGCAGAGCGCCGCCGTCGAAGATCGGCAGGTTCAGCGCCGGGCCAAAGGACCAGGTGGTCAGGCCGCCGCTCGCCGACGAGGTATGGATATAGGTTGGCGAAATCGAGCCGCTGAGCGTGATCGACGGGAAGAGCTTGGCTTCGGCAACGCCGATCTGGGCCGTCGAAGCTGCGAGGGTGCGCTCTGCCACGCGAATATCCGGACGATTACGGATCAGGTCTGCCGGAACACCGCTGCGGACGCTGCCGCGGAAGATCGGCTGCCTGCCGCCGCCCTGCATCTGCGCGATGATCGTCGAGGAGGGAACGTTGAGCAGCGTTGCGATATGATGCACCTGCTGGCGGTAGCTGATTTCATAACCAGGTACCAGGGCCAGCGTCTGGTTGACGAGGCCTTCCGCCTGAACCACGTCGAGACGTGATGCCGCACCGGCTTCGAGCTGGAACTTGGTCAGCGAAAGCGTGTCGCGCCGCGACTTCAGGTTTTCCTGAGCGATCGAAATCAGGGCCTGGTAATAGCGGGCATTGACGTAGCTGTTGGCGAGATCCGACAGGAAGGCCAGGCGCTGGACGTCGACGGTCGAGTAGGCTGCGTCGAGCGAGGCGTTGGCGCTTTCCGTTGCACGGCGATACTGACCCCAGAGGTCGAGCAGCCAGGAAGCCGAAGCAGTGCCCGTCGTCGTGTTCCGTCGTCCAGCTGAGCTTGATACTCTCGAGCCACCCTTCTGGCCGCTGGTCGTGTTGTCGCCTGACACGGTGAGGCTCGGGAGGCCGCCTGCACCTGCCGTGACGACGGCAGCTTCTGCCTGGTTGATACGTTCCAGTGCCTGCTGGATGGTAAGGTTCTGGGCAAGTCCCTGTGCGGCGAAGGCATTCAGCTTGGAATCGCCGAAAGCGGTCCACCATTGCGAGCCGGCGATATCGCCGTTCGCCTTCGTACCGCCCTCCGAGAATTTGGCCGGGAGAGGCATTTCCGGTGGCTTATGGTCTGGGCCGCTGACGCAGCCTGCCAAAACAAGCAGCAGGGCGGGGGCGGCAGTACGAATGGAAACCATCACATTGTCCCACAATTCAATTTACTGATCAGTTTTTTTCGGGATCGACGTGACCCCATATGCTGGCGCTCCAGTCTTACGCAACACAAACAATGACCCGAAGCGGTCGGCGTCAATCTAGCAATGAGTTTTGCAATAGCACAGTGGCTTTTACGAATTCTCGGCTGCGAACATATGTGGGATCGGCCGAAATATCAGCGTGCCGTTAAAAAAAATCTAAGGTGTTGCAAAAAACATACCCTTTTGCACACCACTTAAGGATGCGACGCAGCCAAAAACCAACGCGCGCCGCAACTCTAGGGAGTTGCTTCGCAGAATCGCTCCAGTCAAAAGTCCGTTCGGACTGTCCTTACGGGAAGTAGCGTGCGAGGCTTGCGCGAACCCGGTCAAGCGGCGTCGCGCCGCGATCGTCAGGCACGAAAGACATGCCCGTGATTGCTTCATAGGCGCGGATATAGACTTTGGACGTCTGTTCGATGAGGTCGCTCGGAATCTCCGGAATCTCGTCCTTGTAAGGATCGCAGCGCTCGGTGACCCAGGCGCGGACGAAATCCTTGTCGAAGCTTTCGGGGCGCGCGCCCTTTTCGAATCTGTCCTCATAGCTGTCGGCCAGCCAGTAGCGGCTGCTGTCAGGCGTATGGATCTCGTCGGCAAGGATGATGGTGCCGTTGTCGTCGGTTCCGAATTCGTATTTGGTATCGACGAGGATCAGCCCGCGCTTGCGGGCGATGTCCTGCCCGCGTGCGAACAGGGCAAAAGCATAATGTGTCAGCGTTTGCCATTGCTCTTTTGTCAGAAGCCCGTGCTCGACAATCTGGGTCGGCGTCAGCGGCTCATCGTGGCCGCCGTCGAATTCCTTGCTCGTCGGCGTGATGATCGGCTCGGGCAGGATCTGGTTGTCGCGCATGCCATCCGGGAGCGTGATGCCATACATCTCGCGCTGACCCTTTTTATAGAGCGTCAGAACCGATGTGCCCGTGGTGCCGGCGAGATAGCCGCGAACGACGACCTCGACGGGCAGGATATTCAGCCGCTTTCCGACGACGACGTTCGGATCCGGATAGTCGATGACATGGTTCGGGCAGATATCGCGTGTCTGTTCGAACCAGTAGCGCGCCGTCTGCGTCAGCACCTGACCCTTGTAGGGGATGCAGGTAAGGATGCGGTCGAAGGCGCTCAACCGATCGGTGCTGATGATGATGCGGCTGCCATCGGGCAGATCATAATTCTCGCGCACCTTGCCGCGATAGTAGTTGGGCAATTCGGGGAAATGGGCTTCGGAGAGAATTCGCAACGCGTTCACCAACAGGCTCGTGCATCCGCACGGCGGATGCTTCTTGAGCGGACCCTTAGCGCATTGCAGCCGGAATCGGAACGGTTTTCACATATAATAATATGGAAACGGCTCCATTCGTCGGGTCGCGGGCGCGAAAAGTGTCAGCCCGGCCGGCGCCAGCAACCGTTTTCACCCTGCTCGAGGATCGGTGTCGAAAACACGCCGACGATCCTCTCGCTCCATCGCTTCCCGTTCAGATCGACACGACCCCGCCAGCGATCGGATTGCAGCATGGCCGCGCCGATCACGGCAGGCTCGATATCGCAGGACGCCAGGAGGGCTAGCCCGGAAACGATCGACGCGCCGCTGGAGATGACGTCGTCAATGAGCGCCACGCGCTTGCCTTGCAGCAATGGCAACATGCGCGGATCTATATAAAGACGCTTTTCCTGGTTCGGCGTGGTGATGGAGGAAAGCGCGACCGACAGTTCGTCGCGATACCAGAACTTGCGCGATGTCCCGAGCGGCACGTAACGCGCATGGCCAAGCGCGCGGGCAACTGCTGCTGCCAGCGTCAGGCCGAGGGTCGGCAAGCCGGCGACGACATCGATATCATAAGCTGCTATCCGCTCCGCAAGCGCCTCCGCCAGAGCTTCCAGCACGGTGAAGCTTGCCTGATTGACGATCAGCGATGCCAGCGCATGTTCGCCATCGGCAAGCACCCGGATCGGCAGACGCAGCTGACGCGCGTCCGGCAATTCGGCGACATGAAAATCCGCGCGCTCCGCCATGGGATCGAACGTGTCAGGCGCATGCAGCTCCTGCCAGAAGTCATGGGGTTGCATGGCAGCCTGCCTCTATCTGTTGATCTTCATTCCTGCGCGCCGGTGCAACCCGAGGATCTCTGCCTCGGTCAGGGCTCTAACGGCCCCCTTCGGCAGATCGCCGAGCGCGATATCGCCGAAGGCGACGCGCACCAGCCGCAGGCATTCGATGCCGAGCGCCTCGAGCATGCGCCGTATCTGACGGTTGCGACCCTCCTTCAGCTCCACCTCGATCCAGCCATTGCGATCGCCGCTGCGCAGGAGGCGGGCGGAACTGGCGGTCAGCAGTTCGCCATCGTCGATGATGCCGCGCTCCATGCGCGAAAGCTGCTCGTGATCCATGATCCGGTCGACCTGCACATGATAGGTCTTGCCGACATGGCTCACCGGATCGAGCAGAGCCTGCGCCAGTACCGTATCATTGGTAAAGAGCAGCAACCCCTCGCTCGCCTTGTCCAGTCGCCCGACCGGAGCGAGGTGGCGGGCATCGATCTCCTTCAGGCAATCATAGACCGTCGGCCGCCCTTCAGGGTCATCGCGGGTGGTCACCAGCCCGCGCGGCTTGTTCAGCATGAAATAGAGTTTTTTCTCCGCAGCGATTTCCGTGCCGTCGACCGCGAATTTCGAATGTTCGAGATCGACCCACATGGCAGGATCTGACACTTTGCGCCCGTCCACGCTCACGCGGCCGGCCGTGATCAGCGCCTCTGCCTGGGTGCGGGAGCAATAGCCGAGCTTGGAAAGCGCCCGCGGCAAGGTCACGCGCTTGCCCTCTGGCTCCGGCCTGCCTTTCGCCGCCCTGCCGGATCTCTGCGGTGATTGCCGTTGGCTCACCCGTATTGCCTCATGTGCTTGTTGCCGTGGCCCGGCATGGAGCCGGTGGAGCACAATCCTTTCGCATGGCAGCGAACCGGACGCAAATCGCATTGTCGAGGCAGGATCGGAAAGGCCGGTCTGAAAGGCAGACAGGGCTCGCATTTCATGGATGCGAGCCCTGTCGCGGACCGGAGCGGGCGATGGGGTCGGGTAGACGGCAACGTGGCTGCCGCCATTCGCTCCGGAGGGATCGCGGTTGCAGAGAAACTGCACTGCTTCTTTTGCTGGGATTTTTCAAAAGAAGGGAAATTTGTTACAGTTTGTAACGCAGGCCGTTTCCCTGTTGCCAAGACCGCCTCTCGCCCCGCATGGAAGAGCCATGGTTTCCGCATCGCTGCTTCTGGTCGAGGACGACCGCGAGATTAGGGCGCTCCTGGAAGAGTTCCTGAGCCGTGAGGGTTTTTCCGTGCAGGCGGCCGACAGCGCCGCTGCCATGGATCGCCTTTTGTCCAAGGGCTTTCCTGATCTGATTATCCTCGATCTGATGCTGCCCGGCGAAGACGGCCTGTCAGCATGCCGTCGTATCCGCGCCCGCAGCAAGGTACCGATCCTCATGCTGACGGCGAAAACGGAAGATATAGACCGCATCCTCGGCCTCGAAATGGGGGCCGACGATTATCTCGGCAAGCCTTTCAATCCGCGCGAGCTCCTGGCGCGCATCCGCGCCATCCTCCGCCGTTCCGGCCCGGAGCGGCCGGAAGATATCAGCCGTCCGTCGAGGAGAAAGAGCTTTGCGGGGCTGACGGTCGACCTTGATGGCCGGGTGATCGAGATGGACGGTGAGCGCGTCGTGCATCTGACGACGGCCGAATTCGATCTGCTCGTCTGCTTCCTCGAAAGGCCCCGCCGTGTGCTGTCGCGTGAGCAACTGCTCGATTGGACGCGCGGCCGCGGTGCCGATCCTTTCGATCGCACCATCGATGTCACAGTCTCCCGCTTGCGCACCAAGCTCGGCCATTGTCTGCCCGATGGCGCCCATATCATCACCACCGTGCGCAACGCCGGCTATCTCCTCACAATGGACGTGAAAGATGTCTGAGCCATGCTGAAACTCGGTCTCGTCGCCCGCATCATCATGATCGTCGCCGTGGCATTGTTCATTATCCAGCTTGCGGCTTTCGTTGCCGCGCAGCTCAAGCCGGATACGCCATTCAATCCGGAACTGTCGCCGGCCATGCAGGTCAAGACGGCGGTCCGTCTTCTCGATGCCGTTCCGCCTGAGGCGCAGCCGATCGCCGTGCGGGCGCTGCATGCCAATGGTTTGGCGATACGGCTTGCCGATGCGCCGGCAGCCGGTGAGAAGAGCGAGACTTCGGATCTGACGCTTACCGGCAAGCTGGCGCGTGAATTCGTCAACATCGCCTTCGGCAACCGCTACTTCAACATGCGCTCGCTGTCGGAAAGACCGCAGGGCTGGTTCTCGGTCGGTGCGCCGGACCGGATCATGGAAGTGTCGATCGGCGTCGCCGGCGGCAAGATTGCGGTCTTCAATCTTCCCGAGACCCCGACCGTGCGATTGCGCGGAATTCCCATCGGCCTTATCTCGGGCATTCTCGGCATGCTGGTCGCAGTCATCGCCATTGCCGCGGTGGCGCGCGAAACCCGGCCCTTGACGCGCCTGTCGCGAACCGTCAACTCGATAGGCAATGGTCTGCAGCCGGTTCATATTCCTGAAAGAGGCGCCTGCGAGC
Organism: Martinezella sp. CNPSo 3795; assembly: GCF_057784475.1. Classification (NCBI taxonomy): domain Bacteria; kingdom Pseudomonadati; phylum Pseudomonadota; class Alphaproteobacteria; order Hyphomicrobiales; family Rhizobiaceae; genus Martinezella; species Martinezella sp. CNPSo 3795. The sequence continues at coordinate 29,054 of NZ_JBXSOQ010000023.1, forward strand.
TGCGCATGCTGATCAAGGCGATCAACGCCATGCAGCTGCGCATCGCCGCCCTGGTCAGTAATCGTACCCTGATCCTCGGAGCGATCTCGCATGATCTGAGGACCTATCTCACCCGCTTCCGCCTGCGCATGGAAATGATGCCGGACACGCCGCATCGAGAGCGGGCGATCGCGGATGTCGAGGCCATGCAGCGGCTGGTGGAGGATGCGCTCGGCTTTGCCCGCAGCACCGTCGTTTCGGAAGGCAAGACCATCGTCGATCTCGATGCGGCCATTCGAGGTCACCTTGCGGAGCGGCAGGACGGGCAGGGCCTCGCGGGTTTTGCGCCGATCGGGCAGCCGATCGGCGTGACGATGACCGAGACCGCTCTGGTACGGGTACTCGACAATCTTATCGACAATGCGCTGCGCTATGGTGGCCGGGCCGATATTGTCATCGAGTGTCGTGGCGACCACGCCGCCATCGTTGTCGGCGATCGCGGACCGGGCATCCCGGAAGAGCGACGCAAAGAGGTCCTCGAACCCTTCGTGCGGCTGGAGGAATCGCGCAATCGCGATCTCGGCGGCAGCGGGCTCGGCTTGGCGATCGTCCGCCAGATTCTCGATGCGCATGGCGGCACACTCTGTCTGGAAGACCGCGAAGGAGGCGGCCTGAATGCCGTCGTCCTGCTGCCGCTGGCGGTAATGGAAAAAAGAGCGGCCTGAAGACAGGCGTCGCTTAAGTGTCGATCGCGCCCGGGCACGATCGACGCGTTATGCAAGGCGGCCCGCTCAATGGCAGGTCAGGAAGCTCTGCAGCTCTTGCCGGCTCAAGACAATGCCAGCCGCCGCCTTCTGCGGATCAGGATGCGTATAGGTGAAGCTCGGCAGGTCGGGCAGATCCAATGCCTGGCGCATGCTCATAATACCGAGCGCACGGCGGCCATTAGCGCTGTCGAAGCTGACTTCGATAATGCTTTCCGGTCTTGTAGTATGCATTGTTTCCTCCCTTCCCCTTTATATCTAGCCTCAACCATAGCAGAAACCTTAGGGAAAATCTTGGTTTTTCTGAGGCTTGCGGTCGAGGGGTTTGCCCCGGAAACCCGATCTGTCGTTCGGTTGCTTGTAAGGAAGGGCTTTAATGGATGCGTAGGGCGCATAATAGGGAGAACGTCTTCAGATTCTGACGCCAGAGCAAAATTTGACCTTCCGGACAAGATTTTTGCAGCTTTTGAGGCAAAAACCACCTGTTTTCCGTCGCGCCCCACAAATCCGCTTTTTAATTCAATCGCTTACAAAAATGTCAGAATTTTTACAGCAT
>NZ_JBXSOQ010000024.1:0-24650 GCF_057784475.1 Martinezella sp. CNPSo 3795
ATAGCAGATCTTGTCGAAGGGGGCGTCGGGATTGACCTTGGCGACGGCGATCTCCGGCAGCACGGTATAATTGGCGAAGGTCGAGCAGCCCATATAGTGATGGATCTTGTCCTTGCCGATCGAGAAGCGCGAGGTGCCGTCCGGCATTAGGCCCTGGCCCTGGGTCGCGCGGATCGCGGTGCAGAGATTGGTCTTGCGCGAGAGACACGACGGGCATTCGCGGCATTCGGGCGTATAGAGCGGAATGACGTGATCGCCCTTCTTCACCGAGGTCACTCCCGGGCCGACATCGACGACGATGCCGGCACCCTCATGGCCGAGGATCGCCGGAAATAGGCCTTCCGGATCGGCACCCGAGAGGGTGAAATCATCGGTATGGCAGATGCCGGTCGCCTTGACCTCGATCAGCACTTCGCCGGCCTTCGGCCCCTCCAGCTGAACCGTCATCACCTCAAGCGGCTTGCCAGCCGCAACCGCGACCGCTGCTCTTACGTCCATGATCTCATCCCTTCTTGCTATGATTTGGTCCGCGCGACATTGGCATGGGCGCACGGGGCGGCTCAAGCCAAAATCAGACACTTAGCGTCGCAATTATCATGTTTTGGCCGAGCAATCGCCACGCAAGCTTTTCCATATGGCCGCGATGGCGAAGCTTCTCGATCAGGCGAATTCCATGATCACGGCGTCGACGGCGAGGCTTTCGCCCGGCTTGGCGTTGATCTTGCCGATGACCAGATCGCGTTCAGCGCGCAGGACATTTTCCATCTTCATTGCTTCGACGATGGCCAGCGTTTCGCCCGCCTTGACTTCCTGTCCCTCGGCAACGGCAATCGCCACGACTAGGCCCGGCATGGGGCAGAGCAGCAGCTTCGACGTATCCGGCGGCAATTTGACGGGCATCAGCTTGTCGAGCTCGGCCTGGCGCGGCGTGAACACCCTGGCCCGGACGGAAATGCCTTGCCAATCGATGCGCAGACCATTGAGCACGGTGCGGATCTGGGCCGTCAGCTTGCGGCCGTCGATGGTGCCGACCCATACCGAGTCGCCGGGACGCCAGTCGGTTGCGACAGTTACGGTTTGGGCGCCGATCTGCATGTCCATCTCGAAGGGAATGGTCACCACGCCTTCAAGCAATGTCACAGGCAGATAGTCGGCACCGAGCTTGACGACCCAGCTCTCCCGCAGCGGCGCGGCGGTCGGACGCAGCCGGTCGCCATAGCGTTCACGGCGGTTGGATTCGATGAGGCTGCAGGAAAGGGCGATTGCCGACAGCAAAGCGGTTTGGTCCTCGTCCGGCGTCGCCGGCGCGAAGCCATCGGGATATTCCTCGGCTATGAAGCCCGTGGAGAGGCGGCCTTCGCGCCAACGCGGATGTTTCATCAATGCCGAGAGGAACGGCATATTGTGCTCGATGCCATCGACGACAAACCCATCCAGTGCCTCACCCATCGCCTCGATCGCCTCCAGCCGCGTCGGAGCCCAGGTGCAGAGCTTGGCGATCATCGGATCGTAATACATGGAGATTTCGGCGCCTTCGAAGACGCCGGTATCGTTGCGCACGACCGATTTCTCCGTCTTACCCTCGCGCGGCGGACGATAGCGCGTCAGACGGCCGATCGAGGGCAGGAAGTTACGATAAGGATCTTCCGCATACAAGCGGCTTTCGATCGCCCAGCCGTTGAGCTTGATATCCGATTGCTTGAACGGCAATTTTTCGCCGGCCGCAACGCGGATCATCTGCTCGACGAGATCGACGCCGGTTACCAGCTCCGTTACCGGATGCTCTACCTGCAGGCGGGTATTCATTTCGAGGAAATAGAAGTTCCTGTCGCGATCGACGATGAATTCGACCGTGCCCGCGCTTTGATAATCGACGGCCTTGGCAAGCGCCACGGATTGCTCGCCCATGGCCTTGCGTGTTGCTTCATCAAGGAACGGCGAGGGTGCTTCTTCGACGACCTTCTGGTTTCGGCGCTGGATGGAGCATTCGCGCTCGCCAAGATAAACAACGTTGCCATGGGCATCGGCCAGCACCTGGATCTCGATGTGCCGGGGGTCGACCACGAATTTCTCGATGAAGACGCGGTCGTCGCCGAACGAGCTTTTCGCCTCCGAACGGGCGCGCTCGAAACCATCGCGCACCTCGTCCTTGCTCCAGGCGATGCGCATGCCCTTACCGCCGCCGCCGGCGGACGCCTTGATCATCACGGGATAGCCGATCTCGGCAGCGATCCTTTCTGCGTGATCGGCATCATCAATGATGCCGAGATAGCCCGGAACCGTGGAGACCTTGGCGGCATTGGCGAATTTCTTCGATTCGATCTTGTCGCCCATGGCTTCGATCGCCTTTGGCTTCGGGCCGATGAAGACGATGCCTTCCTTCTCCAGCGCCGCGCAGAAGGAGGCGCGCTCGGAGAGAAAACCGTAGCCTGGATGAACCGCTTCCGCGCCTGCCTGCTTGCAGGCAGCGATGATCTTGTCGGCGAGGAGATAGCTTTCGGCTGCGGGAGCTGGGCCGATATGCACGGATTCATCGGCCATTTCGACATGCAGAGCATCCCGATCGGCATCGGAATAGACGGCGACCGTAAGGATGCCCATTCGTCGCGCGGTCTTGATGACGCGGCAGGCGATCTCGCCACGATTGGCGATCAGGATTTTCTTGAACATGCAATCTCCGCCCAAATACCCTATTCAGTCAGTGTTTTAGCCATAAATTGCGCGCCCGGTCCATGCGCAACATGTTTGCGCCTACGTCGTTTTTTCCAATCTCGATTGCATACGCTCCCGCCAGATGATGAAGAGGCCGGAGCCGACGATAATCGCAATGCCGATCCATTTGGAAAGATTGGGGAAATCGTCGAAGATCGCGTAGCCGAGGACGGTGGCGGAGATGATCTCGAAATATTGAAATGGAGCGAGTAGGGACAAGGGCGCCAGCCGGAAGGCTCTGACGACAAGCATATGCGCGTAGCCCGATATCGACCCGAGAATCAGCAGGAGCGCCAGTCCAAGCGTCGAGCCGGGCAGGGACGGCTCAAAATCTGCAATACCGGCTGAGGAGCCGGCAAGCAGAGCCAGGGCCATGAAGACGGTGCCGCCGAGACCCGCCATGATCTGCATCGTCAGCGGCGAATCCGCCTCACCGACGGCACGGTTCATGAAGAGATACAGCGCATAGAGAAAAGCGCAGGCGACCGGCAGCAGCGCCTTCAATCCGAAGATCGCAAAACTCGGCTGAATCACGATCATTGCGCCGCCGAAGCCGATAACGATCGCCAGCCATCGCCGCCAGCCGACCTTATCGCCAAGAAACAGAGCAGAAAGCGCCGTCAGTATAAAAGGCTCGACGAAATAGATCGCGAAGACATCGGCAAGCGGCATGTATTTGACCGCGGCGAAGAAGAGCAGGCTCGCAGCGCCATGGAGCGCGCCGCGCAGCAGATTCATCCAGGGGCGTTTTGCCGAAAAGGCTGACCGTCCGGTTGCGGTCGCGAGCAGCGGCAGCATGCACACAAGCTGAAAGAAGAAGCGATAGAAGGTCACCTGGCCCGGCGACATGCCTTCGAAGCTCGCCATGTATTTGGCGATCGCATCCATCGTCGGCAACAGGATCATGGCGCTTGCCATGATCGCCATGCCTCTAAGCGGATTTTGCTGTGTGGAAACGGCGGGAGAGATGGACATGCACGAACATCAAACACAGGAAAAGCATGCAATCAAGGCGCGATCAGGAGCGAGCTGCAAGTCTCGCCGACAGCCAGCGAAAAGTGTCAGACTTTTCCAATTGGGACAGATCGCCATGGCGAGATGACGCCCTTAGACCTATCTGGAGCTTTGGAAACAGCTAAAACATGAATGCGCGGCACAAAACTGCCGGCGCAACCAGGAAAGGGATCGCACCGATGTTCAAACCAGAACAAGAGACGACCGTTTTTTCGGATGAAGGCGGTGATACGCTTGGAGGGCGCTTGTCCATGGCGCGCGATGCAGCGGGAATCAGTCTCAAGACGCTCGCTGGGCAGCTTGGCGTCAGCGAGGAGACGATGCTCGCCTGGGAATCCGATCGGGCTGAACCCAATCCCTCCGCTCTGGCGAAAATGTCGGCGCTTTTCGATGTTTCTCCGGCATGGTTGATGACGGGATCTGGTGATGGGCCGGGAGAAGACAGCGACGAACGCGCGCTGGAAGCTGTCAGGAACGAGCTTTCGCGGCTTCGGACGGCCTATCAGGAGATCGGCCGGCTGATCGAGGCGACGACAAACCAGCTTGAACGCCTCGACCATCAGATCAGGCTACGCAATCTCAGCAAGGATGTGGCGCATTGAGCGTGGCGACCTTTAACATTCATGGCGCTGCGCTGAACTTCTCTTGAGAGGCTCAGCTTTTCATGGAATCCCCGAACCGCTCTATCTTTTTGTTTTCTTTCAATTCGGGACGGAAAAACGCTACGCACTTTTCCTGGAATTGCTCTAACTGAGACGGGCAATCGTATCGTCGAGATTATCGATCGCGAGCTGTTCGCGGGCGATCATGCCGTCGAGATCGATATCCTGGCCAGCCCCTTTGGTATTTGCGCCCTGCATCTTCATCGCCAGCAGTTCGTTGCGATGGGCGATCTTTTCGCCTCTGATTTTAATAAGCTTCAAGCGAAAATCATCATTCATCTCCAATCCCTCCGTTGGAATGAGTTATCCGCTGTTTCGAGCTGTCATTCGTTCTCCGGGCTCGTATCCCTCAATCTCAGTCGTGTCCGCGGCCGCGATAAGTGGTTGGAACGCCGGCTTTCTCATGGCATTGCGCTAGAGTTTCCAGCCATTCCGCCAACCCTTCCGGGACTTTGGCATTTCCAGCTTCCAGCGCCTCCACCCATGACAGGTCGCATTGCAGAGCGCTCGCCAGATTGATGGGCGTCCAGCGTATATGCAAAAGGCATTCTGAAAAGCGTTCCGGCGTCATTCATCTTCCCCATATCTGAAGAAGTTCACGGTGCCAGAGAGGAGCCCGAAGTCAAGTGACCATGGAAATACGACGGCTGTTCCGGCCCATCAGAGTAGGTGAATTACCTCTTGGCATAAATTTCGTGAGCAATTTGTTTGGGTAACGGGGCGGCACCGCAATATCCCCGACGCTTTGATCGGTTCGCGTGTCGTCCGCGGGCGGACGATGGCATGTCAGATAATGTCACGCTGAAACAAGAGCTGGCTAGGTATTGTTTCAAAAACAAAAAACCCGGCCAAAGCCGGGTTCTTGGTGCGGTCGAGAAGACTCGAACTTCCACGGGTTGCCCCACAGCGACCTCAACGCTGCGCGTCTACCAATTCCGCCACGACCGCATCGTGGTAGGCCAGATTGCTCCGGCGCGGCTGCATGTAGCAAAAGCATTCGGGGGGCACAAGAGCGATATGTCAGTTTTTTTAAATTCCTTCACAGCTCGCCCGATCGAGCTGGTCCGGATGCGGCGGAAACGCCTTACATGTTTGAATTCCCGCCCGAATAGCGCCATATGTGGACAACCCGTCGGCACGCAAGTTTTCCACATATGCGGCCGGCGCGGCGCGCAAAGGACTGCCATATGCTTCGCACCGAACTTTCTCACCAAATGTTTCCCGTTCAAGGCACGCCGCCCGTCCGCTGGCGGATCAGCGACGGCCTCGTGCCATATGAGGAGGCCGTAGCCACGATGGAGGCGGAAGTGGCCGCGATTGCCGAGGGACGGGCGCCGGAGCTCGTTTGGCTGGTCGAGCATCCGCCACTCTATACCGCAGGCACCAGCGCCAATGCCGCCGATCTGATCGAACCGGATCGTTTCCCGGTCTTTGCGACCGGACGCGGCGGAGAATATACCTATCACGGGCCAGGTCAGCGAGTGGCCTATGTCATGCTGGACCTGAAGTGTCGGCGGCAGGATATCCGCGCCTTCGTCGGCGCGCTCGAGGAGGTCATCATTCGCACGCTTGATTCGATGAATGTACGTGGCGAGCGGCGAGAAGATCGGGTCGGCGTATGGGTCAGGCGCCCGGAGAAGCCGATTCTTGCAGACGGTACCTTGGCGGAGGACAAAATTGCAGCCCTCGGTATCCGTGTGCGCAAATGGGTGACATTTCACGGCCTTTCGCTGAACGTCGACCCCGATCTCGGGCACTTCACTGGCATCATTCCTTGCGGAATCTCGGCTTATGGCGTCACCAGCCTCGTCGATCTTGGCCTGCCGGTCATGATGGCGGATGTCGATATCCGTCTCCGCGAGGCGTTTGAACAAGTCTTCGGCGAAACGATCAATGACGCGTGAAGCCAATCGGTGATCGCCGGAAGGCGATCCAGGATGCTGCGCGGAATTCCAGCGCTAAGCAGGACAGGTCAAACGACCTGTCCGATCTACTGCGAAAAAGCCGCCATACCTCACAAGGAAAGCTGTTCGGCATCCTCTGGCACGGGCACTTCCCATTCATCCAAAGCGCGCCGTTTCGATTTTTCCAAAAGATCTATTTTGTCTTCTGCCCTGAGAAGATCATGCAGTTTCTGATCGCTCAAGATATTGTCGTGATTATCATGCGAGGTCATGCGGGTAACTCCTTGACCTCTGCAGGCGAGAGCGCGTCGTCTCTCTCAGCCGATGGCGCCTACGGGTTCGGTAGCCAACGGTGGGGACAGCTTACGCCCATTTGGGAGCCGTTGCGAATCATTTGGTGCGATGGTCCGTTTTCACCGCATGCCCGGCTCGACAAGAAAAGTGCCACAAAAGAAAAATGCCCTGGAAGGGAGAGCATCCAGGGCACAGAGAGGGGAACTGCACTAATGAAATTAGGGCGATGCGTCTGCACTTCAAGGTCCAAGTTTCAGGATAGGTTGTATCCCTCCCACAATCGCTCCTATTCTTCGCGAAACCGTGATCGCCGTCAGCCTTTGATAGGGTCCTAACGACTTTTTCCCTCCGCGCGGTGGTGATATCGTCGGCAAGGGGTCGGACGTAAGCCACAGGGGTTTTCCCAACCATTGTGCCGAGACGCGGCACCGGCGACGTTCCGTTCATCTCATGGCTGAAAATTGCGGGCAGAAAGGTTTAGCAACAGACGGAGAAACGGAAGAAACATTCCGAAATTAGAGTTCATTCCCAAACAAAACTGCAGAATGGAGTAAGGACAATGAGAGCCGTTTTTGGCGTGACCCGTTATTGGAAGACAGGCTTCAAGGCGCTACTCCTCCTTACCGTGTCCGTCTTGCCGGTCATGGCGCAGACCGCCGGCGGTAACCAGAATGCCCAGAATTCGGCTTCAAGCTTCAGCTATCGGCGCGCGGATCTTGGCAGCGGCTATTCCACCTCGAGCATTCTGAAGATGCCGAACAATTCATCCTATTTCGTAACGTGCAATTGCGACGACCGGACATTGCAGGACATGACGTGCCCGACCCAATCTTACGCATGCACCTGCGTTCCGCACGCTTATCTGATGTGCCAGTAGGAAAGGTGGGCGCGAGATATGGCCAAATCGTCGTCAAGGCTATTGCTTGCCATCTTCGGTGTGCTCTGCCTTCCATTGATGGCGTGGGGTCAGCAGAATAACTCGCCGCCGCAAAGCGCAGCTTCGACCTATTCCTTCAGCGTCGGGTCTCGTCCGGCCGATATCGGCACCGGCTTTTCGATCTACAGCGCGACATCCGCAACGGCAGATCAACAGTTTCACGTCCAATGCAATTGCCAGGATTTCAGCCTCGCGACCGCAACCTGCCCGGCTCCCCGTTATGAGTGCTATTGCAGCCCAAGCGCATCGCTGACCTGCGAATAGCAGAATCATGCCGATCAATGTGCCAGATCGGGGTTGCGGTCTCTTTCTACCTCCAGCTGCACTCAGCGCGCCGGCGAACCGCCATCAAGGATTGTCAGCCCAGCCAAGCCACTCTTTTCGATGGCTATTTTTGTACAGTTTGCGTTCATGTTCGTCCGCATATGGTGTCTTCCGTCGCCCCCAGATCGCGCGTCGATTGACAATCGATATGGACGATACGATTAATAGTTTCGACATTCGTCATAGAGCGGAGGATATGCCAATGACAAGTCGTGCCATCCTGTTGATGTCTCTTGCGTCTCTCACAGTTGTAGGCTCGATGGGCCTCGCTTCTTCGGCTTCTGCGCTAACCATGAAAGAGTGCAGCGCCAAATACCAGGCGGCCAAGACCGCTGGTACCTTGAATGGCCAGAAGTGGAATGACTTCCGCGCAACGCAGTGCAGTGCGGACGCCAGCGCCACTACGACTACCGCTCCCGCAGCCACCGCACCAGCGGCTACGACGCCTGCCAAGCCGGCGAAGACCACTGCGGCTGCCAAGGTCGATGCCAGCGAGCCCGACGCGACGAAGCCGCCGGCAGCCGAACCGGCAAAGCCGACGACGGCTGCGCCAGCTGGCGTAACCTTCCCGGCAAAGGTCGACCCCAAATATGCTACCGAGACGCCCGGCAAAGCCCGCTTCCACACCTGCGTCGATGCATACAACGCCGCCAAGACCAGCAATTCGCTCGGCGGTCTGAAGTGGATTCAGAAGGGCGGCGGCTACTACAGCCTCTGCAATTCCAAGCTCAAGGGCTGATTGCGAAGCCAAGCGATTACGGAGCGGGCGCCTTTGGGCGCCCGTTTCCTTTTATGGACATCAAGCCCGCATCTTTTCCCATTTTTTGACAAGCCGATCGCGCTTGAGCTTGGAAAGCCGCTGCAGCCAGAAAATGCCGTCCAGCTGGTCGATCTCGTGCTGGATGCAAATAGCCAGAAAGTCGTCCGCCTCCGCTTCATGGGCCTCGCCGGCGACATCCCGATAGCGAAAGCGGATCGATTTCGCCCTGACGATCTCTTCCGTCACTCCGGGCATGGAAACGCTGCCCTCCGTATGCCGCATGGTTTCCGGCGACGACCATAGGATTTCCGGATTGATATAGGTGCGCACGCCATCCTCGCGGCTGAGTTCAATCACGACGACTCGCTTGAGGACGCCGATATGCGGGCCGGTGATGCCAACGCCGGGCGCAGCCCGCATCGTATCCAGCAGGTCGGTGACGAGCGCTTGCAGATCGTCGTCGAAGGCGGTGACAGCAGCGCAGGCGGTTCGTAGTAGCGGATCGGGAAAGCGGATGATGGGGCGAGGCGACATGGTGCTCTCTACGGATGGAAGACATAGGTAGGAGGCTGCCAGAATAAGGGGAAGGTGGTTGCAATGCCACCGTCCCGATGGCTGCGCTTTCCCTATGAGCTTTTTCCATCATCCACTTGTTTTACATCGATTTCAATCGAGCCGGAGGCCATCTAGCCGAATGACGTCTGCCATCGTTGAAGATGCAATCACCGCATTCCGCCATTCGAACCTCCATCGCATGATTCGTGCATCGAATGGCTGAGGCGTCCTCTGCTTTTATGACCGTTCCCATCGAATTTACGAGGAATTTTGCCTTGTCAGGGCTTGCGAGCCTGTGGTTTTGGGCGGCACTGGCGGGTCGGGAACTGACTGCAACCCGCGAAAATTGACTATTACGTAAAAGTCAATATTATCATGGGCAGCAGATAGGGGCGGATTCTTGGTCGACGGATACTATAGCATAACGGAGCTCACTCGGGAATTCGGGGTTTCGACCCGGACCTTGAGGTTCTACGAGGACGAGGGTCTCATCCACCCTGAGCGCAGAGGCCGTACGCGCCTATTCCGTCCGGCCGACCGGCGTCTGATCATGGAAATCCTGCGCGGCCGCCGCATCGGCTTCACCATTGCCGAGATTCGCGAGATCATTCAGGTCTATAAAGAGCCTCCGGGCGAGATCGGTCAGCTCAAGCTGCTGATGAAGCGCGTCGATGAGAAGCGCGATGAGCTGCGCCAAAAGCGCAAGGATATCGACGATACGCTGAGCGAACTCGACAATGTCGAAGAAGCTTGCCTTGGACGTCTCGCCGAAATTGGCGTCGGGACGTGATCGCGACCAGGCCTTCAGCTTGTCAAAGCCAGCGGCGCGTCCGCTTGCAATAGAATTCGAACTCACAGCCGAATCGCGAGAGGAGATGCATCTCTTCGCAACGGATGACGAGTAATGTCGTCAAGGCAGCCGCCACGGCTGCCATCGCCAGGAACCAGAGATTGCCGATCAGCAGGCCGAGGCCCGCGGTCAGCAAGGTATAGCCGAGATAGGTCGGGTTGCGGGTGAAGCGAAAGGGGCCAGTCGTCACCAGATGCGCCGTACAGCGCTGCGTCAGAACGGTCGTGCGGCGCTCTAGGAGCGTCTTGACGGCCCAAACGTTCAGCGTCACGGCGAAGGTGGTCAGAAGCGCGCCAAACACCCAAGAAACAAGAGCCCAGACAAAGGGCAACGGCAAGGCATGCACCCGCTGCAGATACAGCGCTGCCATTACGGCGAGGCTATAGAGCAGCGGCGGCCACGGAAAACTCAGCGACTTCGAACGATAGGCATTCATAGAATAACCCTGTCATTGCGCTTCATCCGTACATTGTATCGCGATTCGGCTTACACGTTCATCGCTATCTGCTTTGATCGCCCCGGATTCCAATGGTTTGAAAAGATTCTGGGCTTGTAATTTATCGAGTGTGCATTGGCAGAAGCTGCGGCACATGGATTCGCTGCCCGACCGGGTGCAGGAGGCCACGCATTGCCTGATATAGCCGACGGTCGCGTCCTGAGGCGGAGCCGGTGCGACCAGTGACAAAATGTAGACGAGGCCGAACAGCACCGGCTGGTGCAGCAGATAGAAGATCAGACTGTGCCGACCGGCCCGGGCAATGAGATTGCTGCCGGGGCCGAATTTTGCCAACCATTTAAGCCAGCTAAGAGATGTCGCCAATTGCGCCACGCCGAGGCCGAACAGGAATGGCGTCAGCCACGGGAAGAGCGGCACGTAGTCGTTCGAACGCTGCATGTTTTCCGAAAGCCCGATCCACCATAGCCACGGCGCATCGAAGAACGTCGAATGCAGCGACAGCGGCGCGACGACGTTGTCGATCACAATGCCCACCGTGAGCAATACTGCAACCAGAAGCGTCACAAATGCCGGCAAGCGCAGGAACAGGAGGCCGATAAGGCTCGCCGCCGCGATGCTGTGCAGGATGCCGAAGAATATCCACTCCTCGCGCATGCCGATGAAGGTGACGAGAGAGATCGCAGCGGCCGCCGCGACAATCATGCCCAGCCGCCGCCAATAAGACCGCCAGCGAATCTCCGGCGTATTCGCAAGCACGAGGCTGAATCCTGCCAGAAACAGGAAGGTGCTGGCGATCGCGCGGGCATAAAGCTTCAGCCAGCCTGTTTCCGCCGTGCCGGAATCGAGATAGCCGAAGAACTCGAAATCCCAGGTGCAGTGATAGCTTGCCATGGCCAGGAGTGCGACGCCGCGCGCCGTGTCCAGAATGCCGATGCGGGGCGTCTTTTGCGGTGCATCGGCACTCTCGGCGATAGCGACCATTGGCGGGTCCTTCCAGGCATGAACTCAGATCACGAGCGCCGCTTGAGACAGCGCGAGCATGTCATGGCACATCGCTATCCATAATGGCCAGACGGGCATCGGAAAAAAACTGCCGGCGGACCAGCACGATGATGATGAACATGGTCGTGACCATGAAAACGTAAGGGCTCAGAAACCAGCCGAGATAGCCAATTGACAGGAAAATGGCCCGTAGGCCGGAGTTGAAATTCCGGGCCGCGATGATGTTCATGCGGATGACCCGCTCTGCGGCGCGTTCGGCACGCACGGGATCACGAATGGCATCTTCCAGCATCGGCAGGGAGCCGAAGAGAATGGTGCAGTAATTGAATAGGCGATAGGCCCAACCGAACTTGAAGAAGGCATAGCCAAAGAGACAGGCAAGCCCGGCCACCTTGATTTCGAAAGCTGTCCGGCCGCCGTTGAAGATGAAGGGCATGTCGGAGAAGAAGGCATTGATCTTGTCGGTGGCGCCGAGCAACGCAAAGCAGCTGCCGATGGCGAAGATCGAGGTGGAGGCGAAGAAGCCGGTGCCGTTCTGCAGGCCTGAGAGGATCTGTGTGTCGATCATCTTCAGGTCGCGGCGAAGGGAGTTGTAGATCCATTCGCGGCGACGCTCGTTCATTGCCAGCGTCAGGCTTGTACGATTGAAGAAGCTGGCGCTGCTGACGATCCAGTTCAGCGCGACCCAGAGAAGGATGAAGAGGGCGAGGGCGACATAGTCGGCAGTCGTCATAAAGGGAGATTCTCCAGATCAATCCGATGTGGACTGTAGCGCAGCGCGGGCTGCGTGCAATGGCCTTCTGTTTGCTTCCCCGAATGCCTATATGTAATGTCGCTGCCATGAAATCCGATGTCGGCCAATCGCCGTGCAAGCTTGCCCCGATAGCGTAGCCTTGCCGGAAATCGATTTGCCTGGAGGCACCAAAGGTCCATGTTTCTCTCAGTTTTCGATGTGTTCAAGATCGGTGTGGGACCGTCCAGCTCGCACACGATGGGGCCGATGTCGGCCGCGAATCGCTTCCTCGACCTCGTTCTTTCGAACGAATGGCCGCGTCCGTCTTCGAATGTGCATGTCGAGTCGATCAAGGTCAGCCTGCATGGCTCGCTCGCCCACACGGGCATTGGCCACGGCACGGGCAGGGCGGTTATTCTCGGCCTGATGGGCGAGAAGCCTGATAGCGTCGATCCCGATCATATGGATGCCATTATCGACGAAGTGGAGCGCAGCGGGCGCATCACGCCGCCAGGCCATCCGGCCTATCGATTCCAGCCCAAGACAGATCTCATCTTCGACAAGAAGGTGCCGCTGCCCGGTCATGCCAACGGCATGAGCTTCTCCGCCTTCGACAAGGACGAGCGCCTACTGGTCAAGCGCATTTATTATTCCGTCGGCGGCGGCTTCGTCGTCACCGATACAGAATTGGAGCAGATGAAGGCCGACCGGAAAAAGCCTGCCCCAGCCGGCGAGCGTGTTCCGTTCCCCTTCGCCAGTGCCAAGCAGATGCTCGAAATGTCCGAGCGTTCCGGCCTTTCGATTGCGCAGATGAAGCGCGCCAATGAAGAGACGCATATGAGCGCCGAAGAGCTGGATGCCGGCCTCGACCGCATCTGGGCGGCCATGAGCAGCTGCATCGATCGTGGCCTCAAGGTCGATGGCATCATGCCTGGTGGCCTGAAGGTGCGCCGGCGTGCGCGTGCCATCCATGATAAATTGCAGGAAGAATGGCGCAGCAACCGCATCAATCCGCTGCTCGCCAATGACTGGCTCAGCGTCTACGCCATGGCCGTCAATGAAGAGAATGCGGCCGGCGGCCGCGTGGTCACCGCGCCGACCAACGGAGCGGCCGGCGTCATTCCGGCAACGATCCGCTATTATCAGCATTTCCACGAGGATTGGGATCAGGACGGCATTCGCAACTATCTTCTGACCGCCGCCGCCGTCGGCGGCATCATCAAGCACAACGCCTCGATCTCAGGCGCCGAAGTCGGCTGTCAGGGCGAGGTGGGCTCGGCGGCCGCGATGGCGGCTGCGGGACTTGCCGCTGTCATGGGGGCGACGCCGGAGCAGATCGAGAATGCCGCGGAAATCGCGCTTGAACATCACCTCGGCATGACCTGCGACCCAATCGCCGGCCTGGTGCAGGTGCCTTGCATCGAGCGTAACGCGCTTGGTGCGGTCAAGGCGGTCACTGCCGCTTCGCTTGCGATCAAGGGCGACGGCCAGCATTTCGTACCACTCGACGCCTGCATCGAAACCATGCGCCAGACGGGTCACGACATGAGCGAGAAATACAAGGAAACTTCGACTGGCGGCCTCGCCGTCAATGTCGTGGAATGCTGATGTGGCCCAAGGTCGAAGCCCGATCTTGGGAGTAGATCATTTGCTTATAGGCGTGGTGAGGGGGATGCCGGCCACGCGGCTTCCCAAAAGCATGGTTTGCAATTGCTCGATTTGAGCGCTGCTCGGCCCATTATTGGTGTCGCTTACTCTGTGAACCAGGACCGTCGCTAAGTCCGGAAACACCATGAGATATTGGTTTCCCATGCCGGATGCCCAGTAGAATGGCTTGTCTTTGACAACTTCGCCGTCGGATGCGGTTAGCGGCTGCAATGCGTATCGCCCGATCCACCAGCTATAGCCGAAACCTGCACCTCGCTCGAGATCCGTATAAGGCGCGATGCTTCTGCTGATCCATTCCGCCGGAATGATTTGCGCATCGCGCCATCGGCCGTCATTCGCCAGAAGCACGCCCAGGCGCGCCAGGTCACGCGCGGACATTCTGATCTTATAGGCAGGATGTATCGATTGAGGAATCGTCTTGAAATAGAAGTGTTCCGGCCGCAAATCCTGCATCTGAAGCGGGATCGCAATACGACGGAAAAAATCCTCGGCAATTGGAACGCCGCTCAGTTGCTGGAGGATGACGCCCAGGACATTGAAGCTCCAATTGTTGTAAAACCATTGCTCTCCGGCAGCATGGATACCTCGTGGAGGCAAAAGGGCCGGGTCCTGGTCGGCGGCGGCATGATAAACACCCGACCTCGACATCAGAAGATCAGCGATCGTCGCCTGCTTCTCTTTCGGTGTCAGCGCCGGTTCGCAATCATCGATATCCAGTTCGGCCAGAGTCATTGCCACATCGATCGTGCCCTCGATCTCGTGCGTGCCAATCAATGCGCTCAACAGGCTTTTGCGCATGGAGGCGATGCCGGTCACGTCGGCAATCTTACCCCACGAGCTCATAATCAAGCCATCTTGCACGATCATGATCGCGGACGATCCGATCGACTGCGCATAACGGTAGGCGTTCGCGAGAGCAGTGCTGGACCAGCCGAACCGGCCGGGATCATCCACTGTTGTCCACTCATTGGCCGGGTAATCCGATGCACCGCCCATAATCGCCTCCGAGAATCACCTCTTGCGCTTTCAGGTGATGTTACCCACTCTGTGGATGTCCGCAGTGAAAAGCTTGACGCTGCCGGTCAAAAGGACTTCAACGGCATTATGGCTTTGCATCTCATTAAATTGTGCGTGGGCGCGGATTCGCTGGATGATCTGCGCGAATGGGTTTCCGAGCGAGCAATGAACGCCATTGCTGCTGGGCTCGAGCCGCATACAACCCACACGACGCGCATGGTGCCGAAACGGGTAGACGAGCTGTTGGACGGCGGTTCGCTTTATTGGGTGATCAAAGGGCAGGTGCAGGCGCGGCAGAAATTGCTTGGCATCGAAACCTTCACCGACGCGGACGGCATTCAGCGCTGCCGGCTTATTCTCGACCCGAGCGTTGTCGAGACGACAGGGCAGCCGAAGCGGCCATTTCAGGGCTGGCGGTATCTGCCGCAGGACGACGTGCCGCGCGATCTCGACAGTCTCGGCGCGGCAGCCGAATTGCCCGCCGATCTACGGCGGGAACTTTCCGAACTCGGATTGCTTTAACGCAGTCGCATCATGATCGGCGCACGGCCGGTCGGGGCGGTGATGTGCAGATGAATATGCGCTTCCGGCTGCGAATAACGCCAGGCGCGTGCGCCATGGCAAAGCAGGATGCCGATCAGGTCTTTCGTCTTGTTGCGCGAACGCGAACGGCTGAGACCTAGGTCCGCTAGCCGCATCGCCGCCTCATGCAGCGGATGAAGAGCAAAGCCCTTCGGTTTCATCTTGCCCCCGCCGTCGAGCGAGAAACCGGGAAAGTTCTCGTTCATTGCCATTTCAAAACCCCGTACACGTTACAAACTCAGGGCCGGCCCGTTTGACATTCGGAACCGGAAGATCGGGCGAAACAAAAGGCCCGACCAATCTTCAGATCATGAGGCGCGAAAACACCGGCCACATTCCTATTCCGTGCTCGCCCAGCACTTGACGCCGGCTCGCTTGAGCGCCTTGCAGGCATTCACCGCTTCACTCTGATCTTCGAAACCACCAAAACGGGCGCGGTAACCGCCATCGAAGGCGACTGTATAGGGCTTTGCCGAACGCAGCGCCTTGCCACCCTTGGTCTTAGCCGTATCAAGCAGGTCGGTTGCGCCATCCTTACTGGAGGAAATGCCGATCTGCACGACCCAGCCAGTCGGCCCGCGCTCGGCTTTGGTTGCTTTTGCAACCTTCTCTGTCTTTTCGGTCCGCTGCAGCTTTGCGAGCTTCGTATCGCTCTTGGAGGTTGATGCGGTCGTTACGGTATCGATCTCATCCTCATCGGCATTGTCCGACGATCCGGCGGAGGCCGTTTCGTCATAGGCTGGCCGCTTCACGGACTCCGGTTTCGCCGAAAGCAGTGGATTGGAGGAGGAAGATTGCCGCGTTACCGCTGCGAAGGCCGCCGCACTGGAAGGATTGGAATCGGCGACTTCGGTCGTCCCGTCATTCTTGATCTTTGCGCGGCTGATATCTGCCATGCGTGCGCTGGCTGCCTGCACATTGGGCGTTACGGCCGGGACCTGTGCGATCACATTGGAATCAATATGCTTTGTCGATGCCTTAGGCAGATAGTCAGCGATCAGCTTGCGCATCTGGTTGTCACGAGCCGGCGTCGAAGCGCCGCCAAGGACGACACCGACGATGGAGCGACCATCGACTTTCACGGAGGTTGCGAGATTATAGCCGGCGGCACGCGTGTAACCGGTCTTGATGCCGTCGACGCCACGCACGGAGCCCACAAGGCGATTGTGACCGAGGATCGTGCGATTGCCCAGCCGGAAGCTCGTTTCGGAGAAGAAACCGTAATATTCCGGGAAATGCTCGCGCAAGGCGATGCCAAGGCGGGCCTGATCGCGCGCCGTCGTCATCTGCGCTGTGTTCGGCAGGCCGTTCGGGTTACGATAGGTCGTGCGCGTCATGCCGAGCGCCCGCGCCTTGTCGTTCATCATCCGGGCAAAGCCTTCCTCCGAACCGCCAAGCATTTCGCCAAGCGCCATTGCGGCGTCATTGGCAGACTTCGTGACGATGCCGAGAATCGCCTCGCGAACAGTCACGGAGCGGCCGGCGCCAATACCGAGCTTGGTGGGAGCCTGTGCTGCAGCGTTCTTCGAAAACACGACGGGGGTATCGAGGGTGATGCGGCCAGCTTCGAGTGCTTCGAAGGTCAGATAGACCGTCATCATCTTGGTCAGCGAGGCCGGATAGTGCAGCGTGTCGGCGTTTTCACTGTAGAGAACATTGCCGGTATTGGCATCGATGACGATGCCCGCATATTTCGGACCGGCCGCGCTCGCGTCAATGACAGTCACCGCGACCGTCGCCGTTGCGATCGAAAAACCAAGAAGCGCTCTCGCCAGAATCTTACCGGTTTGAGACGACGAAACGGAAAGAATGGATCTGGACACTAAATCACTCTCTGCTTGCATTTACATACTCGATTATCCGGCCGCCGCCTCCATGAACGGCCATTCCGTTCGACAGTAGAGGCTTAGCGTTACCAATCGGTTTATGATGAACAGTTGGTTTCATGTTTCTGCGCCATTTTAGCGGCCGCCCACAGCTGTCGTCGCAGGTACGGCATTATCCACAAGACGCGTTTTGACGAAGTTCTGGACGGCCGCATCCATGGCGCGCCAGTCACCCAGCTGATTGCTGGAAAAGCGGTAGAGAACGCTCAAATCCTTACCGACCTTGATGTCTCTCTGGCAATCGCCGCTGGTTGCCAGCGTGGGCGAGGAGGGCAGGAGACAGCGCACGACGTAATCGGTCTCGTCAGGCCGCGGCGCCGTCAGAAGGATTTCGTCGTTGTAGCCGGCATCCGCACGAAGCCGATGTGCGGTCAGGCCGAAGGGGCCGGCATAGGCCGCCCCATCCATCAGTTGCGAATAGATCGGACCGAGCCGGCCGGACATGTCATGGGACATCGTGCTCTGGCTGATTTGCAGGAAGATCAGTGAGGACGATTGCGAGATATCGTCGAAACGCATGCGATCGGCTTCGCTATAGCCCTGCATCTGCGGCCAGGTCAGATAGAGATCGACACGTTCGGCCATACCGTCCGAACGCTCGCTCGGAAAGCGAATGGTGTTTGCAGCCAGACGCATTGTGTCGTCGCCGATCGTGACAGAGATGAGCTTGGTATCCGTCGTATGCCCTGCCAGCGAAATTTTCTCACCAAGCCAGTGTCCACCAACGGATATGGCTACGGTCAAGGCTGCCAGAACGGCGACACCGGCCGTGAGCCGATAGACAAAGCCGCTCGATATCAGCGGTCTTTCTTCGATCATTGCGGCGGATGACAGAGGAGGAGCCATACTCTTGCCTTCATTTCCTTCCGCTCAGGTCGCCATCATCGACGGCAAAGCCTCGCGGCGCCTGACTTTTTTGAGTCTCGTTGGAAATGATGATTGGCGCCACGATGGTTAACCGACGGTTAAATATGTGTCGCAAGCCATGCTAATGGCGCACTTAAATTCTCCGGGTATTTTCAGCCTTAGCTTTAGGCCCACTCATTAAACGAAAAAGAGCCGTTCCCTGGGACAGTGGGAACGGCTCAGAGGCACCGGCCTGGACAGAAATCAGGGGACGAGACCGGGCCTCTGACTTTGACCATCGACGCTAGGTCGCCGATGATCCTGTGTGAAGAACGCTTATTTCAAGCTGCCGACTGCGACGGCGCGGCCATCCTGGATCTTGACCCAGCGAGCCGGGTGGTCGGCGGACTGGCGCTTGAGGAAGGTATACTCGGTTTCGGACCAGAGCTTCACCTTGTTGCGCATGTTATCGAGAATGAAATCGCCGCGATCCGTGCGGACGGTCAAAACGGCATGGCCTTCACCGTTCGGCTGCAGCACGACGGTCATGAGCAGATCGGAAGGCGAGAAGCCGGCATCGATGAGCTGCTTGCGCTTCAGGAGCGCGAAATCCTCGCAGTCACCGGCGGTGGTCGGGATCGCCCACTTTTCCTCAACGCCGTAAAGCTCCATATCGGTCATCGGCTTGATGGTAGTATTGACCGTGTAATTGACCTTCAGGATCGTCTTCCAGCTATCCTCATTGAGGATCATCGGCCCTGCATCGCCACCGGAATAGGCGCATTCCCGCGGATTTTCCTTGCAGAATTCGTAATGGCCGATCGGAGGAGCAGCGTCGCCTGTTATCGTCATGTTGGCGGGTGCCGCCTGAGCCGCACCGAAGAAGCCAAGAGCGGAAAGCGCCAGAGCGGCAAGGCCGCGAAGTGCGATTTGAAAGTTCATGTCCCTGTCCCTGTTTTATTGGGATCAGAATGACACGCGTGATTTTACCTGACGCAAAATTGCGCAGTTAAATTAATGGCTTAGTTGAATCAAATCTGGAGAAAATTCTCATAAAACACGCAGAAAACTTGATTCAAGTTTGCGGCAAATTCGATTAAAATTTGAGGAATTTTGGTATGAAGTGCAGCAAAGCGAGAGTCTGGTATCCGGCTGTTTCGGAACGGTTTTCAACAATGAGGATCGTTAACGTCCGGGTGCAGATTTGGGCACCAACCGTGTTGTATTGATACAGAGCCCACCTCGCGATAGGCCTGCCGAGTGCCGGAAATGACCGCAAGAACCTCGATCTGTCCCATTTTGGGAAAGCCGGCTCAAAAAATATTTTTGATTTTTATTGTCGGCCGTTGGGGCGAAGCCCGTCGGTTGTGCGAATGATCGCGGCAGCCATCTCCGCGACGGCCGGCGAGTGGGCCGCGTTCGCAACGATCACCAGTTCCGCCTCTGGCCATGCTTGCGACAATTCCCAGGCGGTTACCAGCGGCGCCTCGAGATCCATACGGCCCTGAATCATCGTGCAGGGGATACCGGCGAGCCGATGGATGTCGCGCAGGATCTGCCGTTCCTCGAGCCAGCCCAGATGGTGGAAGTAGTGGGTGATGATCCGGGCACGGGCCGTCAGATAGCGAGCATCGGACCACCGAGATGGGAGGGTCTCGCGCGGATCGATCAGGATCGAGGCGCCCTCCCATTCGTGCCAGTCTCTTGCAGCTCTCACGTGGATTGCGGGATCTGGGTTAAGCAGGAGGCGATAATAGGCAGCGACGAGATCACCGTCGCGATCCTCTTCGGGCACGGCAGCGCGAAAGCGTGCCCATTGCTCCGGAAAGAACCGGCCAAGACCTTGATAGAGCCAATCGATTTCCGATTGTCTCGTCATGGTAATGCCGACGAGGAGCAAGCTTTCCACCCGTTGCGCATGGGTTTCGGCATAGACGAGCGCAAGCGTGCAGCCCCAGGAATTGCCGAATAGGATCCAGCTTTCAACGCCGAGACGCAACCGCAATTGCTCGATATCGGCAATCGTATGCCATGTCGTGTTGGCCGAGAGATCGATCGCCGGTTCCGACGCATGCGGAAGGCTGTCACCGCAGCCGCGCTGGTCGAACTGAATGATTCGATAGTAATGCGGGTCAAAATAACGTCGCGTTCCGGCCGAACTTCCTGAACCCGGACCGCCGTGCAGGATAAGGACAGGCCTTCCTTGCCGGTTGCCTGATTGCGTCCAATGAATCCGCTGGCCGTCACCGACCTCAAGCAGGCCTTCGTCAAAAGGAATTGTATCCGGGTAAAGCATTTGCCGTCACGCGTTGAGAAGAAGACAGGCATCGCTGTTTCGCGACGCCGCGTGACAGGAGGATGACAATATCAGAGAAATTCGCGCAAGGTCTCGCGCGACTGCAGCGAAAGGAATTCGATCGCCACGCCCTCCATGAAATGGCGAACGACGCGGCCACGCATATTGCCGAGGCGCACCGGCGTCCCGATCGTGGGGCGTATCTCGACATCGACCGCGGCACCCGAGAGCGAGAGGTCCATGATGCGGCAGACATATTGAGTACCGTCGTCGAGCGTAAGCTCGCAGCGGGTGTTGCGCGGCGTCAGGCGATCATGGCGGCGATCTTCCGGCAGGCCAAGTTCGTGCTTGTTGGCAAGCCAGGTCAATTGGGCGGCAAGCTTTTCGCGTTTCCGCTCGGTCGCATTGATCGACATGGTGAAACCGCGGCCATCGACGGCAACGACATTGCCTTCAACGCGGCCAAGGTGATCGATATAGGCGACAACGCGCTCGTCGGCGCGCGGACGTCCCAGGCAGGTGACATGAAGGTCGCCCGGCGACATCTCGGTGACCAGGCACTCGAACTCCTCGTAATTAGCCAGCATCAGGCGACCCTGCATATTGATCGGAACCCGTTGAAAGGTCCGCTGATCATTGCGAACAGCATTGCCTGTCATTTGGTTGGGCCGCGTCGCATGGGCCGGTTGGAATGAGTGCATGAAGCGTCTTGAACCCTATTGCGTCTCTTCCAACTATTAGCCGCAACTCCTTAAAGTAAGGTTGTCTTTCCCAAGGCATGGCTTAGAGATGATCGTCGATTTTGTTCCGAGCTGGGTCAATTCCAGCTCTCTCGCGCCCATTTTTTGCTTGAATTAACTTTCGGCGCATCCATTCGCCCAGGCTGGTGCTTCGCTGATGCGGCAGAAGATCTGTCGGATCGGGATGCGGCGGCGCATTCACGAGCCGGACGGGGCGGTCGCGAAGCAGGCGGCTGCGGTCCAGCGCCAGAAATTCCAGGCGCTCATTGCCGAGCCATGTCGTGTAAACGGTGGGCGTGAGGCAGCCGAGCAGTCTGTCGCAAGTGTCGCTCGATGTTCGAACCGGCAGCAATATCAGCTCGAAGGTCATGCTGCGGCCACTGATGCAATATCCCGTTGCATGGATCGATGCGGGAACCACGTGCCTCATCACGCCGGCGGCGATGTGCACCGGATCGTCCTGCTGGCTGCCAGCCCAGAGCGCCGCGAAATTCTCGCCGCGAATCTCGCGCCCCATGAGGTTGCAGATCGCCGTACCGGCCAGACGGAAGCGGGGATTGTCGTCGGCGGTGTTTTCCAGGATGAACAGCTCGGGAAGAATATGTCCGATCGCCGATGGCTGTATCAAATTGCGCAAGGGGGCATCAGCGTTGCCGCGTATATGCTCCCAATAGGTAAATATATCGATGCTCGTCTTCTGGCGCATAATGCGTCCGTGTCCCATTTCATTTCAAATACAAAGGCATTCATTGCCCTCGACTCCACCGTTGCGAATTCCATGCCAGAACCGGGCCATTAGGGTTAACAAGGGGTTTCGCTTGCTCCGCCCGATGGTCGGTGTAAGGCTTTGTTCATCACTTCACCAAGTGACCTTCAGCACGAATTTCCCGGGCGCCGGACGGACCAGCGTGGTCCAATCCGGAGAGGAGCATCCCGGCGCGCCGCCCCATACTGCGGGCGGCTTTTTTTTTGATTTTTGCTGCGGTATGTGTCGAAGACCTCTGGAGCCTTTCCGCTTTTCTTCGAATCGCGAAAACGCTCCATCCCTTTGTTTTACGCAATTCCGGACGAAAAACCGCTTCGCACTTTTCCTGGAATTGCTCTATCGATAAACCGAGCAAGACATGGACGATGAACAGCTGCCGCGCCCAGAGCCGGAAAATCCGCGGCCGCAGCAGCATGTGCCCGCCTTCAATCTGCCTCCCGCGATTCTGGCGAGTCTTGCTGTTCTGATCGTCATCTTCGCGGTCATGAACCTGCCCTCGTGGTCGGACGATACGTTGAACTGGATTTATTTCGCATTCAGCTTCATCCCGGCCCGCTATGCCTTTCCCTTGTCGCAGCAGGGGCTGGAATGGCTTTGGACGCCGGTCACCTATTCGCTGCTGCATGGCGGGATCGAGCATATCGTCTTCAACAGTCTCTGGCTGATGGTCTTTGCTGCGCCCGTGGCGCGACGCATCGGCGCGCTGCGCTATGTGATTTTCTGGATTTTTTCGTCCGCCGCTTCCGCCTTCCTGCATGCAGCGCTTTATTGGGGAGACCAGACGCTTTTGATCGGTGCATCCGGAGTCGTCTCGGCGCTGATGGGGGCAGCTTGCCGCTTTGCGTTTCCGGCCATGGACGGTCGCAGAGTTTCCATGCGGCAGGCGCATCTCAATCCGCGCCTCAGCATCTTGGAGTCGCTTCGAAGCCGTACCGTCGTCGCCTATACCGTCATGTGGGTCGCCGGTAATGCACTCGTCGCCTTTGGCATCAATCTTGCGGGCGACAGTTCGCAGCCGGTGGCCTGGGATGCTCACATTGGCGGATTTCTGTTCGGATTCCTGCTTTTTGCACCCTTCGACCGGCAGCCGCCCGTGGAAGCTCAGGAAGCTTTACCACTCGATGAATGAGCTGTTGCTTTCTTACTGACACAGGCGCACCATTGCTATCCGTCGGTCGTGGGATGAGGAGATCGACCGACCGACGGGCGAGGCGCCGGTTTGAGCTCCGGGGGTAATTTCGGAACATATCGGACGCTTCAGGTGTTCATCATGCTTTCGAGATGGGAGGATCGAATGTCAGTTTCCGTAAAGGCCATACTTGAAGCCAAGGGCCGCGACGTCGTGACGACGGGCGGTAATACGACCGTTGCCGAGGCCGCGAAGATTCTCAATGAGAATCGCATCGGCGCCATCGTCGTCGTCGGACCGGGCGGCAAGATTTCCGGCATCTTCACCGAGCGGGATGTGGTCAATGCCGTTGCCAAGCAGGGGCAGGAATGCCTCGACAAGCCGATCGCATCGATGATGACGGCCAAGGTGCATCGCTGTAAGGAAGATACGACGACCGACGAATTGATGGAACTGATGACGATGCGCCGCTTCCGTCACGTTCCCGTTGAGGAGAAAGGCAAGCTTTCCGGCATCATCTCCATCGGCGACGTCGTCAAATGGCGCATCCGTGAGATCGAACTCGAGGCCGAGCAGATCAAGGCCTATATCGCCGGGTAAGAAGCGGTTCGGCGTGACCGAAGCAATCGGCGCGGTGGATCGCCTGCGGTAAGCAACGGCCTGAATTCCCAGCAAAGCGCCGATTGCGTTTTTCAAGGCTTAACGCGCGTAGGCTTCTTGCATGCGCCGGATCTCGGTCAATCTTGCCGATGCTTCCTCATAGCCGCGTTCTATTGCTTCGCCAGCACGATGAAATTCCGAAAGGCCGATATCGCTGAGGCGCGGATGCAACGCCAGATCGGGCGGATCGCCGGCAAGGCGCGCACGCGCAATTCTGTCCTGTATTATGTTGAAAGCCTGCACCATGACACCCGTCATGCCAAGTTTCATGGCGGGCGCATCCTCGCGGCGCAGCAGATCGCCGTTGGGCGAGCCGACATTGTGCTTGACCACCGCGGACCGGCCATAGAGATCATAGTGAAGGTTTACCGCAACCACCAACGTCTGTTCATAAGTTCGGCAGACCGAAACCGGCACCGGATTGACCAGGGCGCCATCGACCAGCGTACGGCCGTTGGAGCGTACCGGCTCGAAGATGCCGGGCAGGGCATATGATGCCCTGAGCGCAGTGATGAGAGAGCCGTTGGCAATCCAGACTTCATGGCCTGTGTTCAACTCCGACGCGACGGCCACGAAGGGGCGGTCGAGATCTTCGATGGATAATCCTTCCAGATGTTCCTGCATGCGCTTGGTGAGCCGCATGCCGCCGAACAATCCGCTTCCGCCGATAGTGAGGTCAAGCAGGCTGGCGATGCGCCGCATGGTCAGCGAACGCGCGAAGGCCTCAAGCTCGTCAAGCTTACCTGCAAGATAGCAGCCACCAACGAGGGCGCCGATCGACGTACCGGCAATCATGCCGACTGCAATGCCGGCTTCATCGAGTGCGCGCAAAACACCGATATGCGCCCAGCCACGT
>NZ_JBXSOQ010000025.1:0-21193 GCF_057784475.1 Martinezella sp. CNPSo 3795
TTTAGAAACGAGGGCTGGGAAAATTATCGCAAGAAACTGTTGGGTATAGTTGCCGCGCAGGGAACAGAGGCCAATCATCAAGCCGCCGCCCGGCAGGCCTATATCGGCTTGGGCGTCGCCGTCATCGCGGCAGCCTTCGAACAGGTGGACTCGACACCTATGGAAGGCTTCGACCCGGCCGCGGTCGACGAGATATTGGACCTGCGATCGAAGGGGCTGCGCAGCGTCGTCATGCTAGCGGTTGGATATCGAGCGCCAGAGGGCGATTGGCTCGTGCATCTGAAGAAGGTCCGACGAAGCCGCGATGAGTTTGTCACCGATATCGTGTGATCCAGGCATCCGCAATTGTCGTGGTGGTCTATGCTTCGGGGTGCGGCTCGATCTCGCCGCTCCTCTCATTCCCCCCGCGCAAATACCAGGTGATCAGTGCTTGCGGACATTGATAACAGAATTGTGCATCCTGCCGCTCGAGAGGTGAGGCCGCGGGCTCCAGCCGGCATACTCCGTATGAAGCGGAGCGAGGCGCCCATGGCATCCTGATGCCGTCCCGCAAGGAGCCTGGAGCCGGTGATTGAGCATGCATAGGTAAGCTGGACGAATGCCGGCGGCGCGTTGAATTGAACGCTAATGAGGCAACCGAGCGCGGATTACGTCTATGCCGGCAGGAGCCCCGTGGCTCGGTAGCTTTCGATTAAGGCGTCGAACAATGATATGTCGCAGCGGCTTCTCGCCATCAGCTGAGCTCCGGCGACCGCCGCAAAGATCGCACGTGCCCGCGCCTCGCTGTCTTCTGGGCGCGTCACGCCGGCGGCGGCGAGCGCCTTTCTGATCCAGGCCACATTGACGTCGGAGAAGGTCTGAACCTCCGCCGTCACCTCATCTGGAAGGTCATCATATTCCGCCGACATGAAGCTGCAGAGGCAAAGTCGGTTGTCGCTCTCCAGCGACCTTCGAAAGATTTTCGGATATTCCCGTAGCGCGCTGATTGGATCGGCCGCGTTTATAAGGAGGGTATCGAGCTCCCGTTCGGTATCCTCCCAGTAGCGCCGAGCAACCGCCGCACCGAGCCCCGCCTTGCTTGGGAAGTGATGATAGATGCTCGCTGCCTTGATCCCGACCTGGGCCGCGAGATCGCGGAAGTTCAGCCCGCTGTAGCCATGTGATTGAGCGATCTGCCTGGCAGCGGCCAGGATCGCTTCCTTTGAATTCGTCATCGTCATCTCAGCGGCGAGGACTGAATGGTTATTGCCCTACCAAATGTTAGATAGGGGTTGACGCACAAAAAGGAAAGGGTTTATCTCTCCCTAACGAACGTTAGGTTGGCTACGTCCGGAGCGGACGTAGCCGGAAGAGAGAGAAAGCCATGAGTGAGAACATCATCTATTCAGACGCGACCAAGCTCGCTGAGATGATCCGCAGCCGCGAGGTTTCAGCGGTTGAGGTCGTCAAGGCCCATCTGGATCGCATCCGGGCAGTTGACCCGAAGATCAATGCGATCGTCACACTCGCCGAAGATGCCTTGGAAAAGGCCGAGGCGGCGGACGCCGCGGTCCGCGCGGGTGATGAGCTCGGTGCCCTTCACGGCGTCCCCTTCACGGTCAAGGACTCGATCGATACCGCCGGCGTGGCGACGCAGCGCGGCTCGCCGATCTTCAAGGGACGCACGCCCCATGCCGACGCCACCAGCGTCGCACGCATGAAGAGGGCTGGCGGTATCCTGCTCGCCAAGACCAATCTTCCTGAATTCTCCTACTGGATCGAAAGCGACAATCTGCTTACCGGCCGCACCAACAATCCCTGGGATCTCTCGCGGACGCCGGGCGGTTCGAGCGGTGGCGAGTCGGCCGCGATTGCGGCGGGCATGTCGCCGATCGGCCTCGGCACCGATCTCGCCATCTCGGTGCGTGGACCGGCCGCCCAGACCGGTATCTCGTCCATCAAGGCAACGCACGGCCGTGTGCCGATGACCGGCATTTATCCGCGCGCGCCGCGCCGCTTCTGGCACGTAGGTCCAATGGCCCGCAGCATCCGCGACCTGGCGCTCGCCTTCTCGCAGCTTGCCGGTCCTGATGGCCATGACGCTTTCGCGACGAGCACTGTTCAATTCGACGCCGGTATCGGCCGTCAGCCCTATCGGCAGCTCCGGGTGGGTTGGCTGGTCGAACCGGGCTTCGGGCCGATCGACCCTGAAGTAGCCAAGGTGGTCGAGGCGGCCGCCGAGGCGCTCAAAGGTCTCGGGCTACATGTCGAGCCGGTGCGCATTCCCGCGCTCGAAAGGGATTTCGCGCTCGATGTCTTCAATCGTATCCACGTGATGGAGATGAAGCAGGCCTTCGCGGAGGCGACCGCCGGGCACGAAGACCAGATGTACAAGATGTCCAAGACGATGCTGTCGCTACCGGACACCTCCATGGCAGATTTCATCGAGGCCGAGCAAGCGGCCGAGCGTCTGCGCGATGGCTTCGCCGAGTATTTCCAGAAGTTCGATGCGCTGATCACGCCGGTGCTGCCGTTGCCGGCCCACAAGCACGGCCAGGAGGAGTTCGTCATCAATGGCCGGGCGGTCGACGCCACCTATCTGCAGGGTGCGACCGTGCCGCTCAACGTCACCGGCTTGCCGGGAATTTCAATGCGGTTCGGCACGAGCAGAGAAGGTCTTCCGATCAACGTCCAGATCGTCGGCAGTTGGCTGGCGGAGTCGACGATCCTGGCGGTCGCGTCCCAGCTGGAGAGCGTGAGCACCGCCAGGGATCTGCATCCAGATCTTTGATGGGTGGCGCCGGGAGCGATCAAGTTCGTGCGGCAGCGCATGTGTCGCGATATTATTTTGTCGAGAGGACCCTGCCCGTAGTCATGCCGGTGGTAAGCACCTTTGGCAACTAACCTCCGCCAGTGCCTCGAATACGGCCGGCGTGCGTTCCAGGCGTGCGATCGTTCGCGCGCCTTCGAGCGCGGCTACCAAAGCGGCCGCGGTAGAGTATGCGCGCGCGGGAGCGAAGCCACACCGCCTGAAATGCTCTGCAATAATCTCGGTCGAATCGACAAATCCGCGCGCGACCCTTTTGGTCAGCTCAGCGTCGAGCGCGGGCAGTTCATTCGCCAGATTTTGCATCAGACAGCCATATTGAAAGTCGGAGGCGACCATTTCGGCGGCGAATGTTCCGAAAATCTGGCGAACGAAATTTTCCGCATCGCCGGCCGTGTTCGCGGAGATATTTCGCAAAACCGCAATTCGGCTCGCGACGTATTGATCGATTGCTTCTTCTGCGAGCTGTGCCTTGCCGCGTGGAAAGTGAAAGTAGAACGATCCCTTAGGCGCACCGCTTTCTTCAATGATCTGGGTCAATCCAGTCGCTGTGTAACCTTGGATGCGAAACAGTCTTTGGGCCGTGGCAATCGCGTTGGCGCGGGCGTCAGTCTTGCGTGGCATGCAATAAACATAACATGGTTCGCTTGACGCCGCTATGGCGATCGCCATACTATGGTGATCGCCATAGAAAGAGGCCAGCGGATGAATCATCCCGTTCATTTCAAACTATCGATGTTCCGACGAGCCGTTTTGGCGATGGGCGCGGCCAGTCTGGTTGCCGCGTCCCTTCGATCGGCTCGCTCAAACCCCATGGGAGGAAGTGCTTTGACTACACCACCTTACGGCGGGGGAACGCTTCCCAAGGGGGTCCGCTCGCGCATGATCCACGGGGTCAACGGCCTTGATGTCCATATTCTCGAGGCCGGTTACGAAAACGCCGGCCGGCCGCTCGCGCTGCTTCTGCACGGCTTTCCGGATTTGGCTTACGGCTGGCGACATCTGATTCCGATTCTGGCTGACGCGGGGTACCATGTCGTGGCGCCCGATCAGCGGGGTTTTGGCCGCACCACCGGTTGGATGAACGGCTATGACACCCCGCTCGCGCCCTTCAGCCTCTTGAACATGACGCGCGACGCGCTCGGGCTGGTTTCGGCGCTGGGGTATCGGCGCACGACGATGCTTGTCGGGCACGACTTCGGTTCGCCCGTGGCGGCTTATTGCGCGCTCGCTCGACCTGACGTCTTTCCATCGGTGGTGCTGATGAGCGCGCCTTTCCCCGGCCCGCCGGCATTTCCGTTCAACACCGCGGAAAGCGAGGCATCGTCGCCGGTCCAATCGAACACTGACAATCAAAGGTTGGCGGCCGCGCTGGCTGCGCTCGATCCGCCCAGAGAGTATTATCAGCAATATTTGAGCACTCGGGAGGCCAATGACGACATGTGGCACCCCCCTCAAGGTCTACATGCGTTTCTTCGTACCTTTTTCTACGTCAAGAGCGCCGACTGGCCGGGAAACAAGCCGCAGCCGCTGCAGGCGCGAAGCGCCACGGAGCTTGCAAAAATGCCCACCTACTATGTCATGGATCTCGGCAAGACGATGCCCGAGACTGTCGCTCCATTCCAGCCTTCCGCTGCCGAGGTCCAAACCTGCAAATGGCTCACCGAGCCGGAACTTGACATATACACGGAGGAATATGGCCGCACCGGATTTCAGGGCGCGCTGCAGACTTATCGCGTCTATTCCGATCCTGACCTGAATGCCGAGTTGCGCCTGTTTTCGGGCAGGACGATCGATGTCCCGTCACTCTTCGTCGGCGGGAAGAGCGATTGGGGCACCTACGCGGCGCCGGGCGCGCTCGATATCATGAGGACAAAGGCAGCGACAAAGATGGCTAGCATCGAGCTGATCGACGGCGCCGGTCACTGGATCCAGCAGGAGCAGCCGGGCCGGCTGAGCGAGCTGCTGCTCGCCTTCATGAAGGAGGCGGGTGGGGCGGATCACCCTAGCGATTTCGGACTTGGCGGTCATTAGTCTGCCCGCCAATTGACGGGAAGATCACAGAGCGGTTTTATGAGTAAATTCACGTGGTCGAAAGCGACGTTTCCAACGATAATTGCCGGCGGCGCCTGCTTGCGCATCCGAAGGCGGTGAGCGTCAATAACCTTATCGCCCATTTCCAGCCACCACCCGCCGGTGGCTTGATGCAAAGGCGCCTCTAGGCTGCCGGTCAAGGAGACGGCCGGCGAGAAGCGATCCGCAGGCCTAGCAGCGGCCATCCGGATCATAGTCGGCGAGGCTCGGAGATCAGGGACGGACCTTACCGATTGGAAGAGCACCGTCCAATGGTCTCATATGGGCTGTCGTTGTGACGCATGCGCCGGAGGTCAACTAAAAGGATCTCACAGTCCACTCACAAGATTTTTATAAATTAGGCTACGCTAATTCGGCGCTCGCTATTTTCTTCCCATTTCCAGTTCCTATCTCGCACTTGCGAGATGATCGCGCATTCCAACCCGCCGGGCATGGGTACGCCCCCTGCCTGCCGTCCGGCCCATTACAAGGACTCGACAATGGGTGATTTGCTTAAAGGGATCTCCAGCTTTCGCGGTGCCGTCTTTCCCGACCATCAGGCACTTTATCGCAAGCTGGCGGAGGAGGGGCAGCAGCCGCAAGCGCTGATGATTTCCTGCGCCGACAGCCGGGTCATGCCTGAAACGATCACGCAATCCGGCCCTGGCGAACTCTTCGTTTGCCGCAATGCCGGAAACATCGTTCCTCCCTTTTCCACGGCGAATGGCGGTGTGTCCTCTGCAATAGAATATGCGGTCGTGGCACTCGGCGTTCGTGATATAATCGTTTGCGGGCATTCCGATTGCGGTGCGATGAAAGGGCTTTGCCATCCTGATCTTTTGAAACCGATGCCGAATGTCGCCGCCTGGCTGAAGCACAGTCATGCCGCCCATTCGATCGTCTGCGAAGCCTACCCCGCCGACCTGTCCGAGCGTCAAAGGGTTCGCGCCATCGCGATGGAAAACGTCGTCGTTCAGCTCGACCACTTGCGCACGCATCCTTCCGTCGCCGCCAAGCTTGCGATCAACGACATCACACTGCATGGATGGTTCTTCGATATCGAGACGGGGGAGGTGCTCGTCTATGACGGTACGGCCGCTCGCTTCACGGAAATCCTTGAGGACAGGCCATTGCCTGTCGCGGTTAAGGGTCGTGGTCGTCCGCATGTGATCCCGCAAGCCGCGGAGTAGGCCGATGATGTCAAGCTCTGCTCTTTCACGCGACCTCGCATCATCGCTCGTCGTATTCCTCGTCGCCATACCGCTCTGCCTCGGCATTGCCGTGGCTTCAGGCGTTCCGGTGGCGATGGGCCTCATTTCAGGCATTGTCGGCGGTATCGTCGTCGGCCTTTTGGCGGGATCTCCGCTTCAGGTATCAGGGCCGGCCGCTGGCCTTGCCGTGATCGTCTTCGGTTTCGTCGAGCAATATGGCATCGACATGCTCGGGCCGGTTCTCATCGTTGCGGGTTTACTGCAGGTCCTTGCCGGATTCCTGAAGATCGGCTCGTGGTTCCGGGCGATTTCACCCGCGGTCGTCCACGGCATGCTCGCCGGGATCGGCATCCTCATCATTCTTGGCCAGATCCATGTGCTGATGGGGGCAAGACCGGCTGCCGGAGGCATCGAGAACGTCACTGCCATGGAGCAAACCTTTGCTCGCGTATGGGGCGCGGGGCTGACGCGTGAAGCAGTCGCTCTCCTCGTGGGGCTGATTTCCTTGCTGGCCATGATCGCCTGGGAGAAATTCAGGCCGAAGCAACTGATGCTGATACCCGGTGCCCTGGTGGGGGTTGCGGCCGGTACGATATTGACGGTTGGCATGCAGCTGCCAATCGCAAGAGTGGAGGTGCCGTCCTCCCTTATCGAAAGCATTACACTGCCGACGCTGGATGGCTTTGCCAGGATGGTTGAGCCCGGCATCATCGTGACGACGCTGGTCATCGCGGTGATCGCCAGTGCGGAAACGCTGCTCTCATCCGCCGCCGTCGATCGCATGCATGATGGCGTGCGGACCCGCTTCAACAAGGAGCTGTTTGCGCAGGGTATCGGCAACGGGCTTTGCGGTCTGCTTGGTGCGCTGCCCATCACCGGTGTCATCGTCAGGTCGTCCGCCAATATTCAGGCTGGCGCACGCTCGCGGGCGTCGGCCGTGCTGCATGGTGTTTGGATCCTCGGGCTGGTGGCGTTTCTGCCGCAGCTCCTCGCAATGGTGCCGCTGACGGCGCTTGCCGCGGTGCTGCTGGTGACAGGATGGCGGCTGATCAGTCTTCATCATGTCCGGCATCTCTTCGATCATCACGGCTGGGTCCCTGTCGGGATCTGGACCGCTACGGTCGCGATGGTGGTACTTCAGGACCTGCTCGTGGGCGTGGCACTCGGCCTTGCGCTGTCCATATTGGAAATCCTTCCATATCTGCGTCGCAAGCTCGCCATCGACAGATTGGAAGAGGATGAAACCATCCATCTCGACCTCGTGGGCGTGGCGACATGCAAGGATGTTCCCGCCCTGCTCAATATGCTGGAAACGCTTCCCGAGGGTCGCAAGATCAGGATTGCCGGCACGCGCCTGCACTACCTTGATCATACAAGCGCCGAAACCCTGCGCGAATGGCTCAAACGGCAGAAGAAATCCGGGCGTCTGGTGGAAATCGAGCATCCACCGGTCGGCCGCCATCGGCGGCTGACGCCAATCTTTGAAACACTAGCGCGGGAGGTTGCCTGATCGGTGAAGAACTCACCGGCTACCTAGCGATAATATGCTTGCCCCGCTTGTCGGGGCAAGACCAACAGCAAAACATACAAATGCCCGTTAAGGGAGGTGCGAGAAAAAGCCAAACCACGTACCCGTAGTGATTTGAATTATACTACCTAAAATTGCGTGAGATTGATTCATTTTGGAACATAAGCTGAGGTGGCGAGCCCTGTCTTTTGGGGCAAAACGCATTTCATCAAGCCGCGGCTTTCGAGAAAAGCGTGACTTTGCCCATCGAAGCTAGGGATCAAACATCCAATCTTCAGTAGGCGGCGAGCAAGTTTGACCCAAAATCGGGCTCGACGCCGAGCAGCGGCGCGGCGTGGCTGATGATGTCATGGACCATGGGTGCCGCCGTGTTGGTCGCGAAGGTCAGATTGTGTTCGCCCGTCAGAGGCTGGTCGACGAAGGCCAGCACTACGTATTTCGGGTTATTCATTGGGAACGCCGCCAGGAACGAATTGAAGCTGAGCTTGTGCGAATAAACGCCGTGAATGACCTTGTTTGCGGTGCCCGTCTTTCCGCCGACATGGTAGCCGGGGACGTCGGCAGGTTTGCCAGACCCTTGCTCACCGTTCAGCTGGAAGAGGTAGCGGATCGTGTCGCTGGTACTCTTCTTGACGATCATCGTCTCGGTCTTCTCCGCCTCTTCCTGTGTGCGCGGGAGAAAGGAGGGTTCGATCAGCTTGCCGCCGTCAATGAGGGCTGCGCCAGCGACGGCAGTCTGCATCGGCGTGGTGGCAACGCCGTGGCCAAAGGCAATGGTCATGGAGTTGAGCTTCTTCCAAACCTTTGGCTGGCTGGGCGCCTTCACCTCGGGCAGTTCGGTCTGCATCTTCGTCAACAGCCCGAAGCGGGTCAGATAGCTCTTCTGGATGGTCATGCCCACCTTATCCATCATCTTCGCCGTGCCGATGTTGGACGAATAGCGGAAGATTTCCGGGATCGACAGGACACGCCGCGGCACGTCGCGGTCGTCATGGATGGTGAAGCCGCCGTAATGTAGAGGGGCGCTGGCGTCGAAGGTATCCGTCAGCTTGACCATGCCCGTATCGATGGCCATCGCGATCGAGAAGGTCTTGAACACCGAGCCCATCTCGTCGGTGCCGTTCGACATGCGGTTCAGCCAGCCTTTGACATCAGCCTGCGGATCGTTCGGATCGAAATCGGGGGCCGAGGCCATGGCCAGGACTTCGCCCGTGTGAATGTCGAGGATGACGGCGCCGGCCGCCTGGCTCTGGTATCGTCCGATCGCATCCGACACCACGTCATGCACAATGTTCTGGACACGAAGATCGATCGAAAGCCGCACCGGCTCCAATTGGTCGCGGCTCGTCAGGCCCGTGGAAGCGAGATCCGACAGGCCCTGCATGTCGAGATATTTCTCCATGCCGGCGACGCCGTGATTGTCGATATCGACATAGCCGAGAATATGTGCGGCTGTTCGCCCGCCCGGATAGAAACGCTTGACCTCAGGCCGAAACCCGATCGCCGGAATGCCGAGCGCCAGGATTTCGCTCTGTTCCTTCGGCGTCAGCTGCCGGCGCAGCCAGGCAAAATGCGAGCGGCGGTCAGCAAGCTTCTTATAAAGAGATTTGCGATCGATATCGGGAAAGATCGAGGCGATTTTTTCCACTGCCTCGTCCGGATCGATCACGCGGTTGGGCTCGGCAAACATCGAGACTGTGCGAATATCGGTTGCGAGCAATTCGCCGTTTCTGTCGACGATATCCGGGCGCGCGGCGCTGACATGATCCGGCGGAATCGCCGACGTGTCGGTCCTCGGCTCCATATCGAAATAGGTAAGCCTGGCAAAGATCGCCACATAGCAGACGAGCAGCCCACCCGCGAGCATCATGATGCGAGCTTTGGCGAGTTTGGCTTTGCCCGTTGCGCGTACTGGCGGGCGTTCGCGTCCGCCCGGACCAAAGGTGATTCTGATGAGGCGACCGCTATTTGCGCCGAGGGCGTGGATGATCGACATGAACGATTTATTCGCAAAACAGGGGAAGGCGGACGTGCCTCTGGATCAACAATCTCTAAGCTCAAGATGGTTAACAGGGGCCTAATTATAAGTTTTTCTTACTAACGTTGTGTTTGAGGCACACCTCGCGCGTTGCGCGTATGACGGTTGCGGACGAGATAGTCTTGCCTGACTATGTTCGCGCCAAAACTCTTTGGACGTGGTTCAGAGCGAGAGCTGCTCGGCACCCTGAGCTCGAGCCAGAGCCTCGAGTTCCTCATAAAGCGATTCCGCAAAGCTGCGCAGCACAGTCAGCTCGAAATCGTTCATGCCGATGCGCGTGAGCTGCACGGAGATATGACCGAAAAGCGTCATGGCACTGCGCCCCTCCGGGAAGCTCGATGGATGCAGATCGACGGCCGTACCTTTGTTGAGTATCCGGGGCACGTCCCGGCCCGAAACGAGGAGGCGGATACGGCCGTGGCTTTGGTCGCAGATGAAGGCGCGGCCGGCGAGGGCATCGGCGAGAGCCCGCCTTTGGGATTGAACGAGCTGCTCGTTACCGGCGATGAACCATTGCCGGTATCCCGCCGGGCGTACGGAACTCCGCTTGAGGCCGGCCACAGGAAGATGGGCCAAAAGCTCTTCGCTCGTAGTCGTGCCCAGCACATGCAGGAGATGTCCCTCAGGCAGGGCTTCAAGCCGGATGGTCTCGCTTTGCAGGACGGTCTTTCCGGCAAGGACCGGCTTTGATATCGGCAAATCAGGCATGGAGTTTCTCATTCTGCGGGTCGAGGAAGACCGGGCTGCAGATCATTGCATCCGTGTATTCGTTTCTAAGCCCGTTCCAGACGACGACCTTCTCGCCGATGCGCTCCGCTCCATTCTTGATGAGAGCGAGCCCGATCGTATGGCCGAGGCTGGGGGAAAAGGCGCTCGATGTCACATAGCCTTGGTCGTTTTCGAGTGTCGCCGCCGCACCGTCCGCGAGGATATGGGCGCCGGTACGGAAGCTTGTTGCCGGGTCCACCGGTTTGACACCGACGAGGCGAGGCCGATCGGCGGCCTGGAGACCCTCGCGCGCGAGCATCGCCTTGCCGATGAAATCAGGCTTCGCCGCCGAAACCATGCGGGCAAAGCCAAGATCGCCTGGTGTTACCGTGCCGTTGATCTCGGCATGGGTGACATGACCCTTCTCGATACGCAGGACGCCAAGCGCTTCGGCGCCATAGGCGCAAATTTCATGTTTTTGACCCGCCTCCATGATGGCATCGGCGACGAATTCGCCATAGGCCGCCGGCACGCCGAGCTCGTAGGCGAGCTCGCCGGAAAAAGATATGCGGAAGAGGCGACCCTCAAGCTTGCCGCCGAACAATGAGACTGCGCGCGCGCTCATGAACGGGAAGGCGGTGTTGGAAATGTCCTCGTCGACGATCTCGGAGAGGATCGACCGCGATTTCGGTCCGGCGACCGCCATCTGGGCCCATTGATCGGTTGACGACGCGAAATAGACCTCCAGCTCGGGCCAGAGCGTCTGGGCACAGAACTCCAAGTGGGTGAGCACGCCGGCGGCAAGCGCTGTCGTCGTGGTCATGAAAAAATGGTCTTTGCTCAACCGGCTGGTGGTGCCGTCATCATAGATCATGCCGTCTTCGCGCAGCATGATGCCGTAGCGCGCCTTGCCGACGGAAAGCTTGGCGAAACCGTTGCAATAGATACGGTCGAGGAAGGTGGCGGCATCCTTGCCGAAGATCTCGATCTTGCCGAGTGTGGAGACATCGCAGATGCCGGCATTTTTTCGGATGTTCAGCACTTCGCGATCGACGCTTTCGCGCCAGGTTTTTTCACCCTCGCGCGGAAACCAGGAGGAGCGATACCAAAGGCCGGTCTCCACGAAGATCGCGCCATTCTTCTTTGCCCACTGGTGTAAAGGGGATTTGCGCGCGGGCTGGAAGTGCTTGCCGCGCGAGGCGCCCGTCAGCACCCCGAAAGAGACCGGCGTATAGAAGGGACGAAACGTCGTGGTGCCGACCTCGGCCGGCGAGACGCCGCGGGCCTCGGCCAGGATGCCGATGGCATTGATGTTGGAAAGCTTGCCTTGGTCGGTCGCCATGCCGTTGGTCGTATAGCGCTTGGCAAGCTCGACATCGCCATAACCTTCACGAACGGCAAGGCCGAGATCCTTGAGGTGCACGTCGTTTTGATAGTCGACGAAGGCCTTGCCCTTGCCACCTTTGACAAACCAGAGCGGCTTGGCAGCAGGCGGTGCTTCCTCCATTGACGCAAAGGCCGGGACGATCTTGCCAAGGCCGATTGCTTCCAGCGCCTCGGCGGCTTTCATTGCCCCGTCGCCAAGGCAGCTATCGGTGGAGGCAAGGCCGGCTGCGGAGCCGGCAATCAGCAAGCCATCCTGTCTTTCAGGGGCCAGGAAGGCTGCACACTTTTCCGACCAGGTCGGCTTTGCACCGCGATGGCAGGCAAGGTGAACGATCGGGCTCCAGCCGCCGGACATGGCAAGCGCGTCGGCTTCGATTTCCCGGCTACCGGAGGAGCTCGCCACGGTCACACGGCGCAGCTGCTTGCCGCCATGCGCGTCGATGACGCGAGCGCCGGCCAAGACTTGTGCCTTGCCGTTCCAGAGATCGTTGCCATCGGCGCGACTATCGACGATGGCAGCAACCTCGACGCCCGCTGCCTCGAGCTCGGCGGCGGCGCGGTAGCCGGAACTGTTGGTCGTGAAGACTACCGTGCGCT
Source organism: Martinezella sp. CNPSo 3795 (assembly GCF_057784475.1). Taxonomy (NCBI): domain Bacteria; kingdom Pseudomonadati; phylum Pseudomonadota; class Alphaproteobacteria; order Hyphomicrobiales; family Rhizobiaceae; genus Martinezella; species Martinezella sp. CNPSo 3795. The sequence goes on from NZ_JBXSOQ010000025.1 coordinate 12,348, forward strand.
TGCCAGGCGCAACCGCCTGCCGATTCAGATAGCTGCGCATTGCGCCTGATATCATCACGCCCGGCATGTCGTTGCCGCCGAAGACGATTGGCCGCTCTTCCGCTCCGGTCGCGAGGATCGCCTGCTTGGCGATGATGCGCCACAGGCGCTCGACCGGCCGTCGCGGATCAGGCGTCGCCACATGCTTCTGAACGCGTTCGACCGCCCCGAAGACATTGTCGTCGTACCAGCCGATAACTGTCGTTCGCGGCAGGCACTGCACGTTCGACAGGCTTTCGAGCTCATTGATCATGCTTTCGAGCGTCGGATTCTTCTCTGCGAGCAAACCGCCGCCGAGGGCGAAGCCTTCGTCTGCAAGAACCACCCGCGCTCCGGCGCGTCCCGCCGTCAGCGCCGCGGCAAAACCTGTGGGTCCGGCGCCGATCACGAGCAGATCGCAATGCGCCCAGCATTTTTCATAGGAATCGGGATCCGCCTCATAGGATGCCTTGCCGAGACCGGCGGCCTTGCGGATCAGCGGTTCGTAGACCTTCTCCCAGAAGGCGGCCGGCCACATGAAGGTCTTGTAGTAGAAGCCGGCGCTGAGGAAAGGCGACAACAAGCCGTTGACGGCGCCGATATCGAAGCCAAGCGACGGCCAGCGATTCTGACTGCGCGCCGTGAGCCCATCGTAAAGCTCGATCATCGTGGCACGGGTATTGGCTTCAGTTCGTCCGCCCGTGCCGGTCGTGACAAGGGCATTGGGCTCGGCGGCACCCGCCGTCAGGATGCCGCGCGGGCGATGATATTTGAAGCTGCGGCCGACAAGCTGGATACCATTGGCGAGCAGGGCGGAGGCAAGCGTGTCGCCGGGATGGCCCGTCAGATCCCGGCCGTCGAAGCTGAAGGCGAGGGTCTTCGAACGATCGATCAGGCCGCCGGAGGAAAGACGATAGCTGCTCATGCGCCCCCTCCAAGCTTGGCAAGTGCCGCGTCGGTGACGCCATGGACCTTGTGGGTAACAGTGTCGCGCTCGACGATCAACCAGCGGCGGCAACCGGATGAGTGATGCCAATACTCCTTGTGAAGCCCCTTCGGATTGTCGCGCAGATAGACGTAATCGTACCAGTCTTCCGCGCTGGCGTCGGCTTTGGGGCGGCTGAGGTTCGCGTCGCCCTTGATGGTGAACTCTTCCTTGGGCCGGGCGCCGCAGTGAGGGCAGGAAATCAGGCTTGCCATGTCGTCATGTCCTCAATGCAGGTTCGGCTGGGCGCCGACGCCTTTTTCATCAATCTGATAGCCGCGCCGAAAGCGATCGAGGCGCAACTGCATTGCTGTCTCATGCGGCTCGTTGCGGGCGATAAGATGCGCGTAGCAATAGCCCGACGCCGGCGTGGCCTTGAAACCGCCGTAGCACCAGCCGGCGTTCAGATAGAGGTTGTCGATATGCGTCCGGTCGATGATTGGAGAGCCATCCATGCTCATGTCCATGACGCCACCCCAGCTGCGCAGGTAGCGCACGCGCGTCAGCGCCGGGATCATCGCCACACCGGCTTCGGCGACATGTTCGACGGTCGCGAGATTGCCGCGCTGGGCGTAGGAATTGTATCCGTCGATATCGCCGCCGAAGACGAGACCGCCCTTGTCGGACTGCGAGACATAGAAATGGCCGGCGCCGAAGGTGACGACGCAATCGATGAACGGCTTCAGGCCTTCCGAGACGAAGGCCTGCAGCACATGGCTCTCGATCGGCAAGCGCAGACCCGCCATGTCGGCGACCACCGTGGAATTGCCCGCGGCCGCGAGCGCCAGCTTGCCGCAACCGATGTAGCCCTTCGTGGTCTCGACGCCAAGGACCCGGCCATTGTCGGAACGAATGCCAGTCACTTCGCAGCCGGTGATGATGTCGACGCCACGGCTGTCGGCGCCGCGGGCATAGCCCCAGGCGACTGCGTCATGGCGCACCGTGCCGCCGCGCGCCTGCAACAGGCCACCCATAATCGGGAAGCGGGCGTTTTCGAAATCCAGGAAGGGCAGCTTTTTGCGAACCGCTTCGCGATCGAGCAATTCCGCGTCGACGCCGTGCAGGCGCATGGCGTTGCCGCGACGGGTATAGGCGTCGCGTTGAGCATCCGAATGAAATAGATTGAGAACGCCGCGCTGCGAGACCATGGCGTTGAAATTGAAATCCTGCTCCAGCCCTTCCCAGAGTTTCATCGAGAGCTCGTAGAACGGATTGTTGCCGGGCAGCAGGTAGTTCGAACGGATGATCGTGGTGTTGCGGCCGATATTACCCGAGCCGAGATAGCCCTTTTCCAGAACGGCGACGTTGGTGATGCCGAAGGTCTTGGCCAGATAATAGGCTGTCGCCAGCCCATGGCCTCCGCCACCGACGATGATGACATCATAATGTTGCTTCGGTTGCGGCTGGCGCCAGGCGGGCGCCCAGCCGGTATTGCCGCGAAGACCGTTGAGGAAAACAGAAAAAGCCGAATAGCGCATGGTTCGATCCGCTGTGAATTGCGTTCATGATGACAGAGTGGCAAATGCCAACTTGCCCAATTAGGACCTCTTTCGATAGAAAAGGGACATGGCGCTAATCGATGTAAGAAATAGTCAGGCCATCGGCTTCGTCCTGATCCCGGGATTCGCGCTGATGTCCTATGCTTCCGCGAGCGAGCCGTTGCGCGCCGCGAATCTTTTGGCCGGACGTGAAATCTATCGATTGTCGATTTTTTCGCCGGATGGCACCCCGGCGGTATCCTCTGGTGGTGTACCGGTACCGGCCGACCCTCTCCCGGGTCGCGGATCCGGCCTCGGCACGGTCTTCGTCTGCGCCGGCGGCTCGCCGCGCGATTGGCACTACCCTTCGGTTCTCGCCTGCCTCCGCCAGCTCGCACGTGAGGGCGTTCGCATCGGTGGCATCTCGGGCGGCCCCTATCTGCTCGCAGCGGCCGGCCTTCTGACCGAGCGCGATTTCACCATTCATTGGGAGCATGCGCCGGCCTTGCTCGAAGCCTTTCCAGCACTTGCGCCGCGCCAGGCACGCTTCGTCATCGATGGCAATCGCATCACCTGCGGCGGTGGCATCGCGCCGCTGGACATGATGCATGTGCTGATATCAGAGCACATGGGCGCCGATTTCGCCCGGCGCATCAGCGACTGGTATCTGCACACCGAAGTCGGCGAGCCAGCGGCGCCGCAACGCGGTTCGCTCGCAGAACGCTACGGCGTTCACCATCCGGGCCTGCTCAGCGTTCTTGCAAAAATGGAGGAAACGATCGAGATGCCGCTCGACCGTACGGCCATGGCACGCATTGCCGGCGTCACGCCGCGTCATCTTGACCGGCTGTTTGCTAGTCATCTCGGCTCGACATTCCTAGATCAATATCGGCTGATACGCCTGCGGCATGCCCGGCGGCTTCTGGAGCAAAGTCCGCTTTCGATTTCCGAAATCGCCATCGCCACCGGCTTTTCCAGCGGCGCGCATTTCTCCAGAGCCTATCGCTCGCTTTATGGCATGGCACCCCGCGAAACCCGCCGCGACTGATTTTCGTCGTAGTTGAGAAAATTTCACTGGGAGGATAGAGTTCTTCCCAGCAAGCCCTGCCGGTAAAAAGGATACGGAATGAAAATCAAGGCAGACACTGTATCGGCCGACGACCAATCCCATGCTGGTCGGTCGGCCTTCTCCCAAAATCCGCATGCGGTGCGCGAGCCGAAGGAAAACAATCTCGAAATGGCGATCGGCCACGAGGTTCGCGCCTATCGCAAGAAGCTCGGCATCACCGTGACGGATCTCGCCGCCGCGACGGGGATCTCGCTCGGCATGCTGTCGAAGATCGAGAACGGCAATATCTCGCCGTCGCTGACGACGCTGCAATCGCTGTCGCGCGCGCTCGGCGTGCCGCTGACCGCCTTCTTCCGTCGTTACGAAGAGCCGCGCAACGCCGTCTTCGTCAAGGCCGGCCAGGGCGTCGAGCTGGAACGCCGTGGCACGCGCGCCGGCCATCAGTACAATTTGCTTGGCCATATCGACAACAATTCGAGCGGCGTCATCGTCGAGCCCTATCTCATCACGCTGACGGCGGATTCCGATGTCTTCCCGACGTTCCAGCATGAGGGCATGGAGTTCCTTTATATGCTCGAGGGCGAGGTCATGTACCGCCACAGCGACCAGCTTTATCCCATGCAGCCCGGCGATAGCCTCTTCTTCGATGCTGATGCGCCGCATGGCCCAGAGGTGCTGGTGAAACTGCCGGCAAAATACCTGTCGATCATCAGCTATCCGCAGCGAGGCAAGACCGACTGACTTGCCTTAAAAGAAAAAATTATTCTTTTGAGTTGAAAAACCGCAACGGACCTGATAGCCATTTTTGCAGATGCGAAACGGAGGCTTTGGGCATGTGCGGAATTGTCGGTCTTTTCTTGAAGGATAAGGCGCTTGAGCCGAAACTCGGCGCGCTTCTGTCTTCCATGTTGATCACGATGACCGATCGCGGACCTGATAGTGCGGGTATCGCGATCTACGGCAACGATAATGGCAGCTCGGCCAAGATTACCGTTCAGTCACCTGATCCGGTCAAGGATTTCGACGGATTGGAATATGAGCTGAGGCGGGCGCTCGACATTCCCGTGGCCGTGGCGGTTAAGAGCACGCATGCCGTCATCACCCTTTCCAAGGACAAGCTTGAAGAGGGCAGGGTGGCACTGGCGGGTCTGCGCCCGAATATCCGGGTCATGAGCAGTGGCGATACCGTCGAGATCTACAAGGAGGTCGGCCTGCCGAAGGATGTGGTCTCGCGCTTCGGCGTCACCGCCATGTCAGGCACGCACGGCATCGGCCATACGCGCATGGCGACGGAATCGGCCGTCACGACGCTCGGCGCTCATCCCTTCTCCACCGGCTCGGACCAGTGCCTGGTTCACAACGGTTCGCTATCGAACCACAACAACCTGCGGCGCGAGCTGAAGCGCGAGGGCATGACCTTCGAGACGGAAAACGATACCGAGGTCGCGGCCGCCTATCTGACGGCCGAGATGGCCAAGGGCAAGGATCTCGGGGCGGCGCTCGAAAGCGCGGTCGACGATCTCGACGGCTTCTTCACCTTCGTCGTCGGTACCAAGTCCGGCTTCGGCGTCGTTCGCGACCCCATCGCCTGCAAGCCGGCGGTCATGGCCGAGACGGACCAGTATGTCGCCTTCGGCTCCGAATATCGTGCACTCGTCAATCTACCGGGCATCGAGGATGCCCGCATCTGGGAGCCGGAGCCGGCGACCGTCTATTTCTGGGATCACGAAAAAGCTGCCTGATCAGAAGCGCCGTAATCGAGAGAGATCTTACATGCCAGTTTTCGACCTATCCGTCACGCCGCTGCGCGAACTCAATAGCGCCCTTCATGGCCTCGCCGCCGGCGCCAACGATACGGCTTTCGAAGTCGTCAATCCGCGCGGCCATCATGCTGTTGCCGCAGGTATCGACGCGCCCGTCACTGTCGATATCAAGGGCTCCGTCGGCTATTACTGCGCCGGCATGAATGATGGCGGCAACGTCACCATCCACGGTTCGGCCGGCCCAGGCGTTGCGGAAAACATGATGTCCGGCACCGTCGTCATCGAAGGCGATGCCAGCCAGTATGCCGGGGCGACCGGGCAGGGTGGCCTGCTTGTCATCAAGGGCAATGCCGCCTCACGCTGCGGCATCTCGATGAAGGGCATTGATATCGTCGTCTACGGCAATATCGGCCATATGTCGGCCTTCATGGGACAGTCAGGCCATCTGGTCGTGCTCGGTGACGCCGGCGATGCGCTGGGGGACAGCCTCTACGAGGCCAAGCTCTTCGTCCGCGGTTCGGTGAAAAGCCTCGGCTCCGATTGCATCGAAAAGGAGATGCGCCCGGAACACCTGCAGAAGCTCTCCGAGCTTCTGGAAAAGGCCGGCGTGCGCGGCGTCAGGCCGGAGGAATTCAAGCGCTATGGATCGGCGCGCAAGCTCTATAATTTCAATATCGACAATGCCGACGCGTACTAAGGCGAAGGGGACCTCATGAGCTACCACAATCCGCACACGCCGCCTCGCAAGTCCGCTACCTTCGACGATCATACGCTCGCCGAAATCCGCCGCGCGGCGGCGACGGGCATTTATGACATTCGCGGTGCCGGCACCAAGCGCAAGGTGCCGCATTTCGACGACCTGTTGTTCCTCGGTGCCTCGATCTCGCGCTATCCGCTCGAAGGTTATCGCGAGAAGTGCGATACGACCGTCGTCCTCGGCAGCCGTTTCGCCAAGAAGCCGATCACGCTGAAGACCCCGATCACTATTGCCGGCATGAGCTTCGGCGCGCTTTCCGGCAATGCCAAGGAAGCACTTGGCCGCGGCGCTACGATCGCAGGCACGTCGACGACGACAGGCGACGGCGGCATGACGGACGAGGAGCGCGGCCATTCGCAGACGCTGGTCTATCAGTACCTCCCGTCGCGCTACGGTATGAACCCTAGGGATCTGCGCCGCGCCGATGCGATCGAAGTCGTTGTGGGCCAAGGCGCCAAGCCCGGCGGCGGCGGCATGCTGCTCGGCCAGAAGATTTCCGATCGCGTCGCCAATATGCGCAATCTTCCCAAGGGTATCGATCAGCGTTCGGCCTGCCGCCATCCGGATTGGACCGGTCCGGACGATCTCGAAATCAAGATCATGGAGCTGCGCGAGATCACCGATTGGGAAAAGCCGATCTACGTGAAGGTCGGCGGTGCGCGCCCTTATTACGATACGGCTCTTGCGGTCAAGGCCGGTGCCGACGTCGTCGTGCTTGACGGCATGCAAGGCGGCACGGCCGCGACCCAGGATGTCTTCATCGAGAATGTCGGCATGCCGACGCTTGCCTGTATCCGCCCCGCAGTCCAGGCACTGCAGGATCTCGGCATGCATCGCAAGGTACAGCTCATCATTTCAGGCGGCATTCGTTCCGGGGCCGATGTGGCGAAGGCGCTGGCGCTCGGCGCCGACGCCGTTGCCATCGGTACGGCGGCGCTGGTTGCGATCGGCGACAACGATCCCAAATGGGAAGAAGAGTATCAGAAGCTAGGCACGACGGCCGGCGCCTATGACGACTGGCACGAGGGCAAGGACCCGGCCGGCATCACGACGCAGGATCCGGAGCTCGCAAGCCGGCTCGACCCGATTGCAGCCGGCCGGCGGCTCGCCAATTATCTCAAGGTGATGACGCTGGAGGCGCAGACGATCGCGCGTGCTTGCGGCAAAAATCACCTGCACAACCTGGAGCCGGAGGATCTCTGTGCGCTGACGATGGAGGCCGCCGCCATGGCGCAGATTCCGCTCGCCGGCACCAATTGGTACCCGGGCAAGGGAGGCTTTTAAGATACGGGCCGGGCCGAGAGGTCCGGCCGCTGCATGCATCATCGAAGTGTCTCGAAGAAATCCAAAGGGGAACGAGAATGACACTGGATCTTGCTGCCTTTGCAAAGGACAAAGGCATCAAATATTTCATGATCAGCTATACGGATCTTTTTTCCGGCCAGCGTGCCAAGCTGGTGCCGGCGCAGGCGATTGCCGGGATGCAGGAGGAGGGTGCCGGCTTTGCCGGTTTTGCCACCTGGCTCGACATGACGCCCGCCCATCCGGATCTTTTTGCCGTGCCCGATGCTTCCTCCGTTATCCAGCTCCCGTGGAAGAAGGATGTTGCCTGGGTCGCGGCCGATTGCATGATGGAGGGTGAGCTGGTCGCCCAGGCGCCGCGCAACGTGCTGAAGAAGCTCGTGAAGGAAGCGGAAGCCGCAGGCAAGCGCGTCAAGACCGGCGTCGAAGCCGAATTCTTTCTGATCACCGCCGATGGCGCCAAGATATCGGATGAATACGACACGGCTGAAAAGCCCTGCTATGACCAGCAGGCTGTCATGCGGCGATATGACGTCATCTCCGAGATCTGCGACTATATGCTGGAGCTTGGCTGGGGCGCCTATCAGAACGACCATGAGGATGCCAACGGCCAGTTCGAGATGAACTGGGAATTCGACGACGCCCTGAAGACGGCGGACAAGCACTCCTTCTTCAAGTTCATGGTCAAATCGATCGCCGAAAAGCATGGCCTCAGGGCGACATTCATGCCGAAGCCTTTCAAGGGGCTGACGGGCAACGGCTGCCATTGCCATATCTCCGTCTGGGATAATGACGGCAGGATCAATGTCTTTGCCGACAGAGAGGCCGAATTCGGCCTGTCGGCCGAGGGCAAGCATTTCCTCGGTGGCATCATGAAGCATGCCTCGTCGCTGGCGGCCATCACCAATCCCACCGTTAATTCCTACAAGCGCATCAATGCGCCGCGCACCACGTCGGGTGCCACCTGGTCTCCCAATACCGTGACATGGACCGGCAACAACCGCACCCATATGGTGCGCGTGCCTGGTCCCGGCCGCTTCGAGCTGCGCCTGCCCGATGGTGCCGTCAATCCCTACCTGCTGCAGGCCGTCATCATCGCTGCCGGCCTCGATGGCCTACGCAGCATGGCCGATCCGGGGCCTCATCACGATATCGACATGTATGCGGAGGGTCATCTCGTGAAGAATGCGCCGCGACTGCCGCTCAATCTGCTCGATGCGCTGCGTGCCTATGACGAGGACGAGGGGCTGAAGCAGGCGATCGGTTCGGAATTCTCCGAAGCCTATCTGAAGCTCAAGCATCAGGAGTGGAACGCCTACTGCTCGCACTTCACGCAGTGGGAGCGCGACAGCACGCTCGATATCTGAGTGCGTGGCGGCAAGATGCCCTTCAGGGCTCAGGCGCCGGGGTGCATTCCCCCGGCGCGACAGCGGAATTTTGGCCGCGGACGGCGGAGGAAGATCAGCATGACGAG
>NZ_JBXSOQ010000026.1:0-20574 GCF_057784475.1 Martinezella sp. CNPSo 3795
GGGCATCGTGACGCTTCCGGAAGGCACGGAAATGGTTATGCCAGGCGACAACGTCACGGTTGACGTCGAGCTGATCGTTCCGATCGCGATGGAAGAAAAGCTTCGCTTCGCGATCCGCGAAGGCGGCCGTACCGTCGGCGCTGGCATCGTCGCCTCCATCGTCGAGTAATTCCAGGATTATTCCTTTATAAGAAGGCCCCGCTGGAAACAGCGGGGCCTTTTTGCATTGGGAGATGGTGCATGAGCCTGATCATTCTGACCGGCGCCTCCGGTTCGGGAAAGACTGCTATCGCGGAGGCAATAGCCAGGGACCACGCGCGAAGGTTAGCCGTCTATCATTTCGACAGCATCGGCGTACCGTCGCTTGATGCTATGGTCAGGGATCATGGTTCGCCCGAGGCCTGGCAGCGCGACAAGACCATCGAATGGCTGGAACGGCTTGTGCCGCAAGCGCAGAAGGGCAGGGGCGTTCTTTTCGAGGGGCAGATGCGCCCATCCTTCGTTATCGAAGCTGCAGCGGCTGCCAGGGCCGATGACTATCGCCTCATATTGATCGATTGCGATGATGCAACGAGGACACATCGCTTGTCCGCTGAGAGAGGCCAGCCGGAACTTGCCGATGCGAACATGATGAATTGGGCCGCTTATCTGCGCCGCGAGGCCCAAGCATCCGGTCTTGAGATTCTCGATACGAGCCATCTTTCGCTCAGGCAGAGTGTGGATAATGTGCTGAGGCACCTGCTCGATTAGTCGGAGGATATTGTCACCCGCCGGCGATATTTTTCGTTGATCCGAAATTCGGCCTTCGCGCGGCGCACGATATCGGCAACGAAATCGCTTTTGCCGCTGGTGTAGTGGTTCCAGTCGCCATTGGCCTCTTTGGCAGGCTAGCCATCTCTATTCGATTATCTTGGCGGAAGAGCCTCCGCTCACCAAGCCGTGTCTTGCGAAATGAGCGCAAGGGCCTATGTATCGCTCGATTTTATCTGGAGGAGATTTCATGAAGAAACGTATTTTGTTCACGGGCGGCAGCGGCAAGGCTGGACGTCACACGGTTCCTTGGCTGGTCAATGCCGGCTATGAGGTCCACAATGTCGATCTCGTGCCGCTGAATAGCCCTGGCGTCACCAACCTGCAGGCCGATGTCACCGATGCGGGACAGGTTTATAATGTCCTGACCATGCATCGTGATTTTCCCGATCTCGATGAAGGCAAGGGTGTGCAGCCTTTCGATGCCGTCGTGCATTTCGCCGCCATTCCGCGCATTCTGATCAAACCAGACAATGAGACCTTTCGCATCAACACGATGAGCACTTATAATGTCATCGAGGCGGCGGCAAAGCTCGGCGTGAAGAAGATCATTATCGCCTCCAGCGAGACGACCTATGGTGTCTGCTTCGCCGAAGGTCATCGCAACTTCCATCAGTTCCCGCTGGAGGAGGACTATGACGTCAATCCGATGGATTCCTATGGTCTGTCCAAGGTCGTGAACGAGAAGACCGCCCGCGCCTTTGCCGAGCGTTTCGGCATCGATATCTACGCGCTGCGCATCGGCAATGTCATCGAGCCGCATGAATATGAGCGGTTCCCCGAGTTTTTCGCCAACAGCGAAATCCGCAAGCGCATTGCCTGGAGCTATATCGACGCCCGCGATCTCGGTCAGATCGTTCATCTCTGCATCGAGAAGAACGGCCTCGGCTTCCAGGTGTTCAATGCCGCCAACGACACGGTTTCGGCCAATACGCCCTCGCGCGAACTTGCCGCCAAGCATTTTCCGAATGTGCCTTTCACCCGCGAGATCGGCGAATATGAGGGACTGCTATCCAATCGCAAGATCCGCGAGGTTCTGGGCTTCAAGGAAGAGCACGACTGGCGGAAATATGTGAAGGTTTGAGGGCGCGCAGCTCATGCGATCGGCCGGGCGCTTTGTGTTGGCGCCTGGCAAAGGCATCGATCCAGAGTAGGGTGCCTCTCCATTTGTTACGCAACAAAACCAAAAATGCTTCCCCAAACACTCGACAAATACAGCCGTTTATTTAAGTAGGGTTGCGTTCGCGAAGCATCTCCTAGAGATTGCAGCGCATGGTTCGGTATATCCGCGCGCCTGTTTCGAACCAGCGCCCTCCGGCTGATGGGCCTCAGGGGTGAGCAGCGTGCGATTTGCGTCGCGACGAAAGATAATAGCCGGCTGGCCTGCAGGCGCTTAGCCGTTTCGGAGGTATCATGAAGGATAATGTTGCACGTATTTTCGTCGGGTTCGATTCCAAGGAGGTCGTGGCCTATCACGTCCTGACCCAGAGCATCATCGAGCGCTCGTCTATTCCGGTGGTCTTCTCGCCGATCGTGCTCAACAATCTCGAGGGCATCTTCACCCGCGAGCGCAATCCGCTGCAGTCGACAGAATTTTCCTTCTCGCGCTTTCTCGTGCCTTACCTCAGCGATTACCAGGGCTGGAGCATCTTCATGGACTGCGACATGCTCGCCCGCGCCGATATCGCCGAGCTTTGGGCGCTGCGTGACGATCGTTATGCCGCCATGTGCGTCAAGCACGACTACCAGCCAAAGATCGAAACCAAGTTCCTCGGCCAGACGCAGACGAAGTATGAAAAGAAGAACTGGTCCAGCATGATCCTGTTCAACAACGCCAAGTGCACGGCCTTGACGAAGGATTTCGTCAATACGGCGACGGGCCTTCAGCTTCATCAGTTCAAGTGGCTGGAGAACGACGATCAGATCGGTGAGGTGCCGGTCGTCTGGAACTATCTCGTCAACGAATACGACTATCGCGAAGATGCGAAGCTCGTGCATTTCACCGATGGCGGCCCGTATTTTGACGAATACCGCAACGACGACTACGCTGAAGAATGGTTCGCCATGCGCGACCGCATGCTGCACGTCCAGCAGAAGTGAGCGATTTGGATCATAAGACGACCGGAAATATTGAGGTCGGCATACCGGCCGCGGGTTCCGCGGCTGGTTTGAGCAGCACCGACGAATGGCGGACCATATTGATGGGGTTTTCCCATATCGTCCTGGTCGCCAATAGCGATGCGGTCGATATCTCAAGCCTGCAGGCGCAGTTTCCCGAGACTGCGCTCTTCGTCTTCTTCAACAAGGTCTACAAGGTTCTGGATCGCCCGTTCCATGGGCATTCACTGCTGATCTCTCGTGGCCAGCCGCGTGGCGCCAACATCGTCTATCGCGGCGAAGTGGGCGAGGTGGTCAAGTTCTTTCCGAAGGAATATTTCCTCGGCATCATGAATATCCGCCTCGGTGCGGAAGAGAAGCTCAATCCCGCCGCCGATTTTCAGGGGGCGCCGACTGGCCATCTCGATCTCGTCGGCTTCTGCTCCGATTTCTATACGGAGAGCAAGACGCCGACGAGCGGCTTTGCCATGGCTCTGTGGCTCAGCGATCTGAAATTGCCCGGCAAGATCGTACTTGCCGGCTTCTCGGCCCGGCGCAGTCAGAAGTGGAGGGTGGTTTCCGCCCACGATTGGAGTTTCGAGCAGACCTTTCTGCGCTTGTTTACGCGGCTGGGAAAGATCACCATCCATGGTGGGATCGCACTGAACCCTTATATCAGCCTTGCCCAGCGCTTCACGGAAGTGCCTCCGGCCGAGATTGCCTTGGCTGCAGCCGAGGTTTTGTCTGAGCGGCTCGGAAATACCGACGCCGAAATAGACAAGCTGATCTCCCTGACCAATGTGATTCGCTCCGCTGACAATTTTATGCGTCGCCTCAGGCCGAAATTTCTCAAGCGCAAGCCGAAAGGTTCTCCCGGAGAGTAATGAGGGCGAGGGGGCATCCTTTCCGCAGGATTCGCGGCCGATTTGACCGTCTGGCAGATTCGTCCGCTCGGACATGTCTCATGTGAAGTTGCGGGCTCTATTGGGAAAAAGCAAAAAACGCTCTTGCCAATCGTTTCGTCCCGCCTTAAAGGGAGCGCCATGTCTTCGAACTGCTCGGGCGGTCCACCGCCTGGAGCGAATATTCGAAGGAAGAAGGGGTATAGCTCAGTTGGTAGAGCGGCGGTCTCCAAAACCGCAGGTCGTAGGTTCGAGCCCTGCTGCCCCTGCCATTTTCCTTGATTTGACTGGCGCGTCGTTTCGCAGCTTCTTGGGTTGAGGGTCATGCCGGTTTGTCGGCAAATTTTAGAAAACACCGTATTGCCTCTTGTTAAATCGGGAATCGGTGTTTATGTAGGGTTTAACAGACACGCGGTGCGTGGGGCTGATATGTTCAGCTTTACGCGCCGTAATTGCGTGGGCAGTCAATGGCATCCAAAACGAATCCACTAGCGTTTCTGCGGCAGGTGCGCTCCGAGACGTCGAAAATCACTTGGCCCTCGCGTCGCGAGACGATGATCTCGACGGTGATGGTGCTCGTCATGGTCGTTTTCGCCTCGCTGTTTTTCTTTGCTGCCGACCAGCTCATTGGCTGGATTCTCAGCTACGTGCTGAATACCGGCAACTGATATCGGGTGGAGATGAACATGGCGGCACGTTGGTACATCGTCCACGCTTATTCTAATTTCGAAAAGAAAGTGGCTGAATCCATCGAGGAGAAGGCCAGGCAGAAGGGTCTCGAGCATCTGTTCGAGAAGATCCTTGTGCCGACCGAAAAGGTTGTTGAGGTTCGTCGCGGCCGCAAGGTCGACAGCGAGCGCAAGTTCTTCCCGGGTTACGTGCTCGTGCGCGCCAACCTGACGGATGAAGCTTACCACCTGATCAAGAATACGCCGAAGGTCACTGGCTTCCTCGGCTCCGACAATAAGCCCGTTCCGATTCCGGATTATGAAGCCGAGCGCATTCTCGGTCAGGTCCAGGAAGGCGTCGAGCGGCCGAAGGCTTCTGTATCCTTCGAGATTGGCGAGCAGGTCCGCGTATCCGACGGTCCGTTCGCATCGTTCAACGGCACGGTTCAGGATGTGGACGAAGAGCGTTCGCGCCTGAAGGTGGAAGTGTCGATTTTCGGCCGCGCTACGCCGGTCGAGCTGGAATACAGCCAGGTCGAGAAGGTCTGATTGTGATTTCTACGAAAGGTTGGCCTGGCGGCTGGCCTTTTGTTCGAGTTTGGATATAAGCAAATGCTTGCTTATATCTCGCGGCCAAGCCGCAATCCGCGTGGAAGGGTAGGGTCTTAGCCGGGCCTGGCGATCCGCACCACGCAACCGCAGCCGCCGGAGCGATCCGGCATAGTAGGCCGGGCAACCGGTCATGTAGAAAGGCAGAGAGAAATGGCTAAGAAAGTTGCAGGCCAGCTCAAGCTGCAGGTCAAGGCCGGCTCGGCGAATCCGTCGCCGCCGATCGGTCCTGCGCTTGGTCAGCGTGGCATTAACATCATGGAATTCTGCAAGGCGTTCAATGCCGCCACGCAGGAAATGGAAAAGGGTATGCCGATCCCGGTCGTCATCACCTACTACCAGGACAAGTCCTTCACCTTCGTCATGAAGCAGCCGCCGGTCAGCTACTTCCTGAAGAAGGAAGCGAAGATCCAGTCCGGCTCGAAGACCCCGGGCAAGGGCGCCAAGGCTGGCACCCTGACCAAGGCACAGGTCAAGGCGATCGCCGAAGCCAAGATGAAGGATCTGAACGCCGCCGATATCGAAGGCGCAATGGCCATGATCGAGGGCTCTGCCCGCGCCATGGGCCTGGAAGTGGTAGGTTAAGACCATGGTAGCAAAGCGTATTCAGAAGATTCGTGAAGGCGTTGATCCGACCAAGCTCTATGCTCTGGATCTGGCCATCAACATGGTCAAGGAACGTGCCGTCGCCAAGTTCGACGAAACCGTCGAAATCTCGATGAACCTCGGTGTTGATCCGCGTCACGCCGACCAGATGGTTCGCGGCGTCGTCAACCTGCCGAACGGCACCGGCCGTACGGTTCGCGTTGCCGTCTTCGCTCGTGGCGCCAAGGCTGACGAAGCCAAGGCTGCCGGCGCTGACGTCGTCGGTGCGGAAGACCTGGTCGAAATCGTTCAGGGCGGCAAGATCGATTTCGATCGCTGCATCGCCACCCCGGACATGATGCCGCTCGTCGGCCGTCTCGGTAAGGTTCTCGGCCCGCGCGGCATGATGCCGAACCCGAAGGTTGGTACGGTTACGATGGACGTCAAGGGTGCTGTTGAAGCTTCCAAGGGCGGCGCTGTCGAGTTCCGCGTCGAGAAGGCTGGTATCGTCCATGCCGGTATCGGCAAGGCTTCCTTCGACGCCAAGGCTCTGGAAGAAAACATCCGCGCTTTCGCCGACGCCGTCATCAAGGCGAAGCCGGCTGGCGCCAAGGGCAACTACGTCAAGCGCGTAGCGATCTCCTCGACCATGGGTCCGGGCGTCAAGATCGAGCCGTCGACGGTTACGGCGCCGAGCGCCTGATTGGTTCTGTCGGGCTAGACGCCCGGCATTTAAGAATTCCCGGCCTTTCGGGGCCGGGATTTCCGGAGAAATCCGGAATTCCTGTCCGAGATTGCAGGTGGTTATCCCTTAATCACTCAAGCCTGCATGAGACGGGTAAGACCCGAATTTTGAAGAAGCTTCGCTTCGATGAACTCGGTTCGAGCCTTGGATGCCTTGTGCCTTGGAGCCGTCAGGCTCGAGCGCGAGGGGACAGGATCCTCAAGCGTCGCTTGGGATCTCATTGATCCCAGGAGGCAAAAGGCAACCCGGCAGGCCCGCTAACCCGGTCCTGTCAACTGGAGAAAAGCAGTGGAAAGAGCGGAAAAACGCGAATTCGTCACGGAACTGAACGAAGTCTTCAAGGCTTCGGGCTCGGTTGTCGTGGCCCACTATGCTGGTGCTACAGTCGCTCAGATGAACGATTTTCGTTCCAAGATGCGCGCTGCTGGCGGCACCGTCAAAGTCGCGAAGAACCGCCTGGCCAAAATTGCTCTTCAGGGCACGGATGCGGAAGGGATTTCCAATCTCTTCACCGGTCAGACGCTGATCGCATACAGCAATGACCCGATTACCGCTCCGAAGGTCGTCGTGGATTTCGCCAAGACCAACGATAAGATCGTTGTTCTGGGCGGCGCCATGGGAACAACAACGCTCAACGCCGAAGGTGTCAAGTCGCTCGCGACCCTGCCTTCGCTGGACGAGCTGCGCGCGAAGCTGCTGGGCATGATCCAGACTCCGGCTACCCGCATCGCAGGTGTTGTTGCAGCGCCGGCAAGCCAGCTTGCTCGCGTGTTCTCGGCCTACGCCAAGAAGGACGAAGCCGCGTAAGGCGGTTTTTCGCTGTTCATAACCAACCAGTTCGAACCGAACAAAAGGAACTACTAAAATGGCTGATCTCGCAAAGATCGTTGAAGACCTCTCCTCGCTGACCGTTCTCGAAGCCGCAGAACTGTCGAAGCTTCTCGAAGAAAAGTGGGGCGTTTCCGCCGCTGCTCCGGTAGCTGTTGCTGCCGTTGCTGGTGGTGCTGGCGGCGCTGCTGCAGCTGCTGAAGAAGAAAAGACCGAGTTCGACGTCATCCTCGCTGATGCCGGCGCGAACAAGATCAACGTCATCAAGGAAGTCCGCGGCATCACCGGCCTCGGCCTCAAGGAAGCCAAGGACCTCGTTGAAGCCGCTCCGAAGGCTGTCAAGGAAGGCGTTTCCAAGGCTGAAGCCGCTGACATCAAGAAGAAGCTCGAAGACGCCGGCGCTAAGGTCGACGTTAAGTAAGCTTGAAACTGCTTTGGGAGGTGGCTTTTTGCTACCTCCCATTTGCCGTTTTTCTGAACGAATTACCCAAAAGCCGCGGGCAAAACGGCTTTTGGGTAATGGGTTCTTCAAGAGGATGGTCTCAAACCGAACCGCGACGCAATCCGGCTGAGCGGTTTTCGGTTAGATAGACGAGATTGAACTACTCATTGATTGATGGGGTCGCCTGGCCAGCGGTTCCCATCCGTTGCAGGCCCGGGTGCAGGATTTTAAAGGAGCGACGATGGCTCAGACCCTTTCGTTCAACGGTCGCAGGCGCGTACGCAAGTTTTTTGGTAAGATTCCCGAAGTCGCAGAGATGCCGAACCTCATCGAGGTTCAAAAGGCATCCTACGATCAGTTTCTCATGGTCGAAGAACCGAAGGGCGGCCGCCCGGACGAAGGTCTTCAGGCTGTCTTCAAGTCGGTTTTCCCGATCACCGATTTCTCCGGCGCTTCCATGCTGGAGTTCGTTTCCTATGAGTTCGAACCGCCGAAGTTCGACGTCGATGAGTGCCGCCAGCGCGACCTGACCTACGCCGCGCCGCTGAAGGTGACCCTCCGTCTGATCGTGTTCGATATCGACGAGGATACGGGCGCGAAGTCCATCAAGGACATCAAGGAACAGAGCGTCTACATGGGCGACATGCCGCTCATGACGAACAACGGTACGTTCATCGTGAACGGCACCGAGCGCGTGATCGTGTCGCAGATGCACCGTTCGCCGGGCGTCTTCTTCGATCACGACAAGGGCAAGAGCCATTCTTCCGGCAAGCTGCTCTTCGCCGCTCGCGTCATCCCGTATCGCGGCTCCTGGCTCGATATCGAATTCGACGCCAAGGACATCGTCTACGCCCGTATCGACCGCCGCCGCAAGATTCCGGTGACGTCGCTGCTGATGGCGCTCGGCATGGATGGCGAAGACATCCTGTCGACCTTCTACACGAAGTCGCTCTATCAGCGCGACGGCGATGGCTGGCGCATTCCCTTCAAGCCGGAAACTCTGAAGGGCGCCAAGACCGTTGCCGACATGATCGACGCCGACACCGGCGAAGTCGTTGTCGAAGGCGGCAAGAAGCTCACGCCGCGCCTGCTGCGTCAGCTGCAGGACAAGGGCCTGAAGGCCCTGAAGGCGACCGACGAAGAGCTATATGGCCTCTTCCTGGCGGAAGACATCGTCAACTTCCAGACCGGTGAGATCTATCTCGAAGCCGGCGACGAAATCGACGAGAAGACACTGCCTGTTATCCTGAACGCCGGCTTCGACGAGATCCCGGTTCTCGGCATCGACCACATCAATGTCGGCGCCTACATCCGCAACACGCTCGCAGCAGACAAGAACGAGAACCGCCAGGACGCTCTGTTCGACATCTATCGCGTCATGCGTCCGGGTGAGCCGCCGACCATGGAATCGGCCGAAGCCATGTTCAACTCGCTGTTCTTCGATGCGGAGCGCTACGATCTCTCCGCCGTCGGCCGCGTCAAGATGAACATGCGCCTCGACCTCGACGTCGAAGACACCGTCCGCATCCTGCGCAAGGACGACATCCTGGCCGTGGTCAAGATGCTCGTCGAGCTGCGCGACGGCAAGGGCGAGATCGACGATATCGACAACCTCGGCAACCGCCGCGTCCGTTCGGTCGGCGAGCTGATGGAAAACCAGTACCGTCTGGGTCTGCTGCGCATGGAGCGTGCGATCAAGGAACGCATGTCCTCGATCGAAATCGACACGGTCATGCCGCAGGATCTGATCAACGCAAAGCCGGCTGCCGCCGCTGTCCGCGAATTCTTCGGCTCCTCGCAGCTGTCGCAGTTCATGGACCAGGTGAACCCGCTTTCGGAAATCACCCACAAGCGCCGTCTTTCGGCTCTTGGCCCGGGCGGTCTGACCCGCGAGCGTGCCGGCTTCGAAGTCCGCGACGTTCATCCGACGCACTACGGTCGTATTTGCCCGATCGAAACGCCGGAAGGTCCGAACATCGGCCTCATCAACTCGCTGGCGACCTTTGCCCGCGTCAACAAGTACGGCTTCATCGAAAGCCCTTATCGCCGCATCATCGACGGTAAGGTGACCAACGACGTGCTCTACCTCTCCGCTATGGAAGAGGCGAAGTACTACGTTGCTCAGGCCAACGCCGAGCTCGACGCCGACGGCTCCTTCATCGAGGAATTCGTCGTTTGCCGTCATGCCGGCGAAGTCATGCTTGCTCCGCGCGACAACATCAACCTGATGGACGTCTCGCCGAAGCAGCTGGTTTCGGTCGCCGCCGCTCTGATCCCGTTCCTGGAAAACGACGACGCCAACCGCGCTCTCATGGGCTCGAACATGCAGCGTCAGGCCGTGCCGCTTCTGCGTGCCGAAGCCCCGTTCGTCGGTACCGGCATGGAGCCGGTCGTCGCGCGTGACTCCGGTGCTGCTATCGGCGCCCGCCGCGGCGGCGTGGTCGACCAGGTCGACGCAACGCGTATCGTTATCCGTGCCACCGAAGACCTCGATCCGTCGAAGTCCGGCGTCGATATCTACCGCCTGATGAAGTTCCAGCGTTCGAACCAGAACACCTGCGTCAACCAGCGCCCGCTGGTGACAGTCGGTGACGTGGTCAACAAGGGCGACATCCTGGCAGACGGTCCGTCGACCGACCTCGGTGATCTGGCCCTCGGCCGCAACGTGCTCGTCGCGTTCATGCCGTGGAACGGTTACAACTACGAAGACTCGATCCTGCTCTCCGAGCGTATCGTTGCCGACGACGTGTTCACCTCCATTCACATCGAAGAGTTCGAAGTGATGGCGCGCGACACCAAGCTCGGTCCGGAAGAAATCACCCGTGATATTCCGAACGTTTCGGAAGAAGCGCTGAAGAACCTGGACGAAGCCGGCATCGTTTACATCGGCGCCGAAGTTCAGCCGGGCGATATCCTCGTCGGCAAGATCACGCCGAAGGGCGAAAGCCCGATGACGCCAGAAGAAAAGCTCCTGCGCGCCATCTTCGGCGAAAAGGCATCGGACGTTCGCGATACCTCCATGCGCATGCCGCCCGGCACCTACGGTACGGTCGTCGAAGTTCGCGTTTTCAACCGTCACGGCGTCGAAAAGGACGAACGTGCCATGGCGATCGAGCGCGAAGAGATCGAACGCCTTGCCAAGGACCGTGACGACGAACAGGCGATCCTCGATCGTAACGTTTACGGCCGTCTGGTCGAGATGCTGCGTGGTCAGGTTGCTCTTGCTGGTCCGAAGGGCTTCAAGAAGGGCACGGAACTATCGAACGCCGTCGTTTCCGAGTATCCGCGTTCGCAGTGGTGGATGTTCGCCGTCGAGGACGAAAAGGTCCAGAGCGAGCTCGAAGCCCTGCGTGGCCAGTACGACGAATCCAAGTCGCGCCTCGAACAGCGCTTCATGGACAAGGTCGAGAAGGTCCAGCGTGGCGACGAAATGCCTCCGGGCGTCATGAAGATGGTCAAGGTCTTCGTTGCCGTGAAGCGCAAGATCCAGCCGGGTGACAAGATGGCAGGCCGTCACGGGAACAAGGGCGTGGTCTCACGCATTGTTCCGGTCGAGGACATGCCGTTCCTGGAAGACGGTACGCATGTCGATATCGTGCTGAACCCGCTCGGCGTGCCCTCGCGCATGAACGTTGGTCAGATTCTCGAAACGCACCTGGGCTGGGCTTGCGCCGGCATGGGGCGTCAGATCGGCGAACTGATCGAAGCCTACAAGGCAAGCGGCAACATCGAGCCTCTGCGCAAGACGATCGACCTGGTCGTTGGCGATGGCCCGAAGAGCGACGACGTTCACGAGTACGACGATGCATCGGTTCTGCGTCTGGCCGACCAGTGGAAGCGTGGCGTGTCCATCGCGACCCCGGTCTTCGACGGTGCTGGCGAAGCTGACGTCAACAAGATGCTGGCAATGGCAGGTCTCAAGGAAACCGGCCAGTCGACGCTGTACGACGGACGTACCGGCGAGCAGTTCGACCGCCAGGTTACGGTTGGCTACATCTACATGCTGAAGCTGAACCACCTTGTCGACGACAAGATCCACGCCCGTTCGATCGGTCCGTACTCGCTCGTCACCCAGCAGCCGCTGGGCGGTAAGGCGCAGTTCGGCGGCCAGCGCTTCGGCGAAATGGAAGTCTGGGCGCTCGAAGCTTACGGTGCAGCTTATACGCTGCAGGAAATGCTCACGGTCAAGTCGGACGACGTGGCCGGCCGTACCAAGGTCTACGAAGCCATCGTTCGTGGCGACGACACCTTCGAGGCGGGCATTCCGGAAAGCTTCAACGTTCTCGTCAAGGAAATGCGCTCGCTGGGTCTCAGCGTCGAATTGGAAAATTCCAAGGTCGACGATCTGCAGACGGCAAGCCAGCTTCCGGACGCAGCCGAGTAATAGCCTGTCAGGGTGCGCGCTGTCGGTCAGCGCGCACCGCTTGGAATATTGCAGCGCCGTTGGCGTCCCTTTGGATGCATGGCGCCGCAAGGCGGTTTTAAAGCGTCAGTCCGGTTCCCGGGATTTGCCGGCACTGCACGCAATTCGAGGGCGTTTCGCCCCTAAAGGAGATAGGCATGAACCAAGAGGTCATGAATCTTTTCAATCCGCAGGTGCCTGCGCAGAATTTCGATTCCATCCGGATTTCGATTGCGTCGCCGGAGAAGATTCTTTCCTGGTCTTATGGCGAGATCAAGAAGCCGGAAACGATCAACTATCGTACGTTCAAGCCGGAACGCGATGGTCTTTTCTGCGCGCGAATCTTCGGACCGATCAAGGACTACGAATGCTTGTGCGGCAAGTACAAGCGCATGAAGTACAAGGGCATCATCTGCGAAAAGTGCGGCGTCGAAGTCACGCTGTCGCGCGTTCGCCGTGAGCGCATGGGCCATATCGAGCTCGCCGCTCCCGTTGCCCACATCTGGTTCCTGAAGTCGCTGCCTTCGCGCATTTCGACGCTGCTCGACATGACGCTGAAGGATGTAGAGCGCGTTCTCTACTTCGAAAACTACATCGTCACCGAGCCGGGTCTCACCGCGCTCAAGGAGCATCAGCTCCTGACGGAAGAAGAGTACATGCTCGCCGTCGACGAATATGGCGAGGACCAGTTCACCGCCATGATCGGCGCTGAAGCGATCTACGAGATGCTGGCCAGCATGAATCTCGAAAAGATCGCCGGCGACCTGCGCTCCGAGCTTGCCGACACGACGTCGGATCTCAAGCAGAAGAAGCTGATGAAGCGCCTGAAGATCGTTGAGAACTTCATGGAATCCGGCAATCGCCCGGAATGGATGATCATGAAGGTCGTCCCGGTCATCCCGCCGGACCTGCGTCCGCTGGTTCCGCTCGATGGCGGCCGTTTCGCGACCTCGGATCTGAACGATCTGTACCGTCGCGTCATCAACCGTAACAACCGTCTGAAGCGTCTCATCGAACTGCGCGCTCCGGGCATCATCATCCGCAACGAAAAGCGCATGCTGCAGGAATCTGTCGATGCGCTGTTCGATAACGGCCGTCGCGGCCGCGTCATCACCGGCGCCAATAAGCGTCCGCTGAAGTCGCTGTCCGACATGCTCAAGGGCAAGCAGGGCCGCTTCCGTCAGAACCTGCTCGGCAAGCGCGTCGACTATTCCGGCCGTTCGGTCATCGTGACCGGTCCGGAGCTCAAGCTGCATCAGTGCGGTCTGCCGAAGAAGATGGCGCTCGAGCTGTTCAAGCCGTTCATCTATGCCCGTCTCGATGCGAAGGGTTACTCCTCGACCGTCAAGCAGGCCAAGAAGCTGGTCGAAAAGGAAAAGCCGGAAGTCTGGGATATCCTCGACGAGGTCATCCGCGAGCATCCGGTTCTCTTGAACCGCGCACCGACGCTGCACCGCCTGGGCATCCAGGCCTTCGAACCCACGCTGGTCGAAGGCAAGGCCATCCAGCTGCATCCGCTCGTCTGCACGGCCTTCAACGCCGACTTCGATGGTGACCAGATGGCCGTTCACGTGCCGCTCTCGCTGGAAGCCCAGCTTGAAGCCCGCGTGCTGATGATGTCGACCAACAACATTCTGCACCCGGCAAACGGCGCGCCGATCATCGTTCCCTCGCAGGACATGGTTCTCGGCCTGTACTATCTGTCGATCCTGAACCAGAACGAGCCGGGCGAAGGCATGGCCTTCTCTGATCTCGGCGAGCTGCATCACGCACTTGAGAACAAGGTCGTGACGCTGCATTCGAAGATCCGCGGCCGCTTCAAGTCGGTCGGCGAAGATGGCAAGCCATATTCGAAGATCTATGAAACGACCCCCGGCCGTCTGCTGATCGGCGAACTTCTGCCGAAGCATGCAAAGGTCACCTTCGACATCTGCAACCAGGAAATGACCAAGAAGAACATCTCCAAGATGATCGACACGGTCTACCGTCATTGCGGCCAGAAGGACACGGTCATTTTCTGCGACCGCATCATGCAGCTCGGCTTTGCCCATGCCTGCCGCGCCGGCATTTCGTTCGGCAAGGACGACATGGTCATCCCGAACACCAAGGCCAAGATCGTCGGCGATACCGAAGCGCTCGTGAAGGAATACGAGCAGCAGTATAACGACGGTCTGATCACCCAGGGCGAAAAGTACAACAAGGTTGTCGACGCTTGGGGTAAGGCCACCGAAAAGGTCGCCGAAGAAATGATGGCCCGCATTAAGGCCGTCGAATTCGACGAAAAGACCGGTCGTCAGAAGCCGATGAACTCGATCTACATGATGAGCCACTCGGGTGCTCGTGGTTCTCCGAACCAGATGCGCCAGCTGGGCGGCATGCGCGGCCTCATGGCCAAGCCGTCGGGCGAAATCATCGAGACGCCGATCATTTCGAACTTCAAGGAAGGCCTCACCGTTAACGAGTACTTCAACTCGACGCACGGTGCCCGTAAGGGTCTGGCCGACACCGCCTTGAAGACCGCGAACTCGGGCTACCTGACCCGCCGTCTGGTCGACGTCGCGCAGGATTGCATCGTCACGCAGATCGATTGCGGTACCGAAAACGGCCTCACCATGACCGCCATCGTCGATGCCGGTCAGGTCGTTGCCTCGCTCGGCGCCCGCATCCTCGGCCGTACGGCCCTGGACGACATCGATCATCCGGTCACGGGTGAGCGCATCGTCGATGCCGGCAAGATGATCCTCGAGCCCGATGTCATCGAGATCGAGAAGGCTGGTATCCAGTCCATCCGCATCCGTTCGGCTCTGACCTGCGAAATCCAGACGGGCGTATGCTCGGTCTGCTACGGTCGCGACCTTGCTCGCGGTACGCCTGTCAACATCGGTGAAGCTGTCGGCGTCATCGCCGCACAGTCGATCGGTGAGCCGGGCACGCAGCTGACCATGCGTACCTTCCACCTGGGTGGCACGGCGACCGTGGTCGACCAGTCGTTCCTGGAAGCCTCTTACGAGGGCACGGTTCAGATCAAGAACCGGAATATGCTGCGCAACTCCGAAGGCAACCTCGTTGCCATGGGCCGCAACATGACGGTGCAGATCCTGGACGAACGTGGCGTTGAACGCTCCTCGCAGCGCGTTGCCTACGGCTCGAAGCTTTATGTCGACGATGGCGACAAGGTAAAGCGCGGTCAGCGTCTCGCAGAGTGGGACCCCTATACCCGTCCGATGATGACGGAAGTGGCCGGTACGGTTCACTTCGAAGATGTCGTCGACGGTCTCTCGGTCCTCGAAGCGACGGACGAATCCACCGGCATCACCAAGCGTCAGGTTATCGACTGGCGCTCGACGCCGCGCGGCTCGGATCTGAAGCCGGCGATCGTCATCAAGGACGCCAGCGGCAATGTCGCCAAGCTCTCGCGCGGTGGTGAAGCACGCTTCCTGCTTTCGGTCGACGCGATTCTGTCGGTCGAGCCGGGGCAGAAGGTGTCTCAGGGTGACGTTCTCGCCCGTTCGCCGCTGGAAAGCGCCAAGACCAAGGACATCACCGGTGGTCTGCCGCGTGTTGCCGAACTGTTCGAAGCTCGTCGTCCGAAGGACCACGCCATCATCGCAGAGATCGATGGTACGATCCGCCTCGGCCGCGATTACAAGAACAAGCGTCGCGTCATCATCGAGCCGGCGGAAGACGGTGTCGAGCCGGTCGAATACCTGATCCCGAAGGGCAAGCCCTTCCACCTTCAGGAAGGCGACTATATCGAAAAGGGTGATTACATCCTCGACGGTAACCCGGCTCCGCACGACATTCTGGCGATCAAGGGCGTGGAGGCTCTGGCTTCTTACCTGGTCAACGAAATCCAGGAAGTCTACCGCTTGCAGGGCGTTGTCATCAACGACAAGCACATCGAAGTGATTGTCCGTCAGATGCTGCAGAAGGTGGAAATCACCGATGCGGGCGACAGCCAGTACATCGTCGGCGACAACGTCGACCGTATCGAGCTGGAAGACGCCAACGACCGCCTGATCGAAGAAGGCAAGAAGCCTGCTTATGGCGATCCGGTTCTGCTCGGCATCACCAAGGCATCGCTGCAGACGCCGTCCTTCATCTCGGCTGCATCCTTCCAGGAAACGACGAAGGTGCTGACCGAAGCTGCAATCGCCGGCAAGACCGACGGTCTGCAGGGCCTGAAGGAAAACGTCATCGTCGGCCGCCTGATCCCGGCCGGTACCGGCGGTACCATGACGCAGATCCGCCGCATCGCTACGGCTCGCGACGAGCTCATCCTCGAAGAGCGTCGCAAGGGCACTGGCGCCGGCGTTGCAACGCCGATGCTGCAGGATCTCGCCAGCGAGAACAGCCCGGCCGAATAAGCCGCGAGCGAATGTGAAAAATCAAAACCGCCCGGAGCGATCCGGGCGGTTTCTTTTTGTGCATAATGAAATCGGCGAGGTGAGGGGGCGCCGTCTTCCTCAGACGGTTGTCCGATCAGCGGAAGCGGATGATTGCGACTTCGCCTTCGAGTGCGCCTTGATAGGCGGAGGCATGCGGCTCCTCGTCCGGAATATCCGTCAGGAGTCCGATCTGGTCGAGGTCGGCCTCGATGAAGCCCTCTTCGGCAAGAGCGTTCAGTGCCTCGCGCACGGCGGTATCATCGTCGGGCGCTTTCAGCATGACGTGCAGGTCGATGCCTTCGCCGCCATCGGTCTCATAACCCTTGCCGATGATGATGAAGACCATGGGGCCGTCGGAATTGTTGTCATTGTCTGGCGCAGTAATCATGGATCTTCCTTCGGGAGTATCGAATCGACCCGGCGATTCCTTTTCGCCGCGCGGGTCCGTCAGATGGAAATGTTCTTCCGTGATTCCTTATAGGGATTTTGCCGAAATACCAAAGTCCATCTTGCCGAAGGGGCGGCATTTCCCTATCCAATGCGCCAAATGGCTGGTTTGGCCGGGGTTTCCGGGCTTTATGACAAAGATAATTTCTTAACCGGCCTTGACGAACCGGTGGGAAACCAGTAGTACCGCCGCCATCGGAACCCATGTGAGGCATGGCTATTCGGGGCGACGCGCCCTGGAGTTCACCTCAAACAAGGTTCTAAACGCACGTTGAAGACACGAATGCTGCTCGCACGACGCCACCTTCGGTGTCCTCTGCTTTTCTGTGGTCCATCTGCGAGAGCGGATCGGGCCACGTTTTGCGCATTGAGACGAACGTGTGTCGTGCCGGTGACGGCGAAAGTCATGCCCGCAAGGGTGTCGAGATAGATTTACAAGGGATGGTTGAATGCCTACCGTAAACCAGCTGATCCGCAAGCCTCGCCAGGCGCAGGTAAAGCGTAACAAGGTTCCCGCTCTTCAGGAGAACCCGCAGAAGCGCGGCGTTTGCACCCGCGTCTACACCACGACGCCGAAGAAGCCGAACTCGGCTCTGCGTAAGGTCGCAAAGATCCGCCTGACCAACGGCTTCGAAGTCATTGGTTACATCCCCGGTGAAGGTCACAACCTTCAGGAACACTCTGTCGTCATGATCCGTGGCGGCCGCGTTAAGGACCTTCCGGGTGTTCGCTACCACATCATCCGCGGCGTTCTCGATACCCAGGGTGTCAAGAACCGCAAGCAGCGCCGTTCGAAGTACGGTGCAAAGCGTCCGAAGTAATTCGGATTTTTAGATAATCCGGCGCTGCGCGAGGTTCTCCGCGTGGTTAAGCGTCGCAACAGTTGAGAGACGAGAAGTTACATGTCCCGACGTCATAGAGCAGAAAAGCGCGAGATCAATCCGGACCCGAAGTTCGGCGATCTGGTTGTTACCAAGTTCATGAATGCCATCATGCTGGACGGCAAGAAGTCCGTAGCGGAAAACATCGTATATGGCGCGTTTGACGCCGTGCAGGGCAAGGCAAAGCAGGAACCGCTCGGCGTGTTCCATCAGGCTTTGGATAACATCGCTCCGCACGTTGAAGTCCGCTCGCGCCGCGTTGGTGGTGCTACGTACCAGGTTCCGGTGGATGTGCGTCCTGAGCGTCGCCAGGCTCTGGCCATCCGCTGGCTGATCACCGCTGCTCGCAAGCGTAACGAGACGACGATGATCGACCGTCTGTGCGGCGAACTTCTCGATGCCTCCAACAACCGCGGCGCTGCCGTCAAGAAGCGCGAAGACACGCACAAGATGGCTGATGCCAACCGTGCGTTCTCGCATTATCGCTGGTAATCCCGAACGGTTTCGGAAAGGCAGTCCACAATGGCTCGCGCATATAAAATCGAAGACTACCGCAATTTCGGTATCATGGCGCATATCGACGCCGGCAAGACCACGACGACCGAGCGTATTCTTTACTACACCGGTAAGTCGCACAAGATCGGCGAAGTTCACGATGGCGCTGCCACGATGGACTGGATGGAGCAGGAGCAGGAGCGTGGCATCACGATCACCTCTGCTGCTACCACGACCTTCTGGAAGGGCCGTGACGGCAAGACCCGCCGCTTCAACATCATCGACACTCCCGGCCACGTTGACTTCACCATCGAAGTCGAGCGTTCGCTGCGCGTTCTCGACGGTGCCATCGCGCTGCTCGACGCCAACGCCGGCGTTGAGCCGCAGACGGAAACCGTCTGGCGTCAGGCTGAGAAGTATCATGTTCCGCGCATGATCTTCTGCAACAAGATGGACAAGACCGGCGCCGACTTCTATCGCTCGGTTGAGATGATCAAGACCCGCCTCGGCGCGACCGCAGTTGTCATGCAGCTGCCGATCGGCGCTGAAAGCGACTTCAAGGGCGTTATCGACCTGGTCGAGATGAACGCTCTGATCTGGCGCGACGAGTCGCTCGGCGCCCAGTGGGACGTCGTCGAAATCCCGGAAGACATGAAGGCCAAGGCTGAAGAATATCGCGAAAAGCTGATCGAGACCGTTGTCGAGATCGACGAAGCCGCGATGGAAGCCTACCTCGAAGGCAACCTGCCTGACAACGACAAGATCCGCGAACTCGTTCGTCGCGGCACGATCGACGTCAAGTTCCATCCGATGTTCTGCGGCACCGCATTCAAGAACAAGGGTGTTCAGCCGCTCCTCGACGCCGTTGTCGATTACCTGCCGTCGCCGCTCGACATTCCGGCGATCAAGGGCATCGATGCCAAGACGGAAGCCGAGATCGAGCGTCACGCTGACGACAACGAGCCGCTTTCGATGCTCGCGTTCAAGATCATGAACGACCCGTTCGTCGGTTCGCTCACTTTTGCCCGTATCTATTCCGGCAAGCTGGAGAAGGGCGTTTCGGTCATGAACACGGTCAAGGACAAGCGCGAGCGCGTCGGCCGCATGCTGCAGATGCACTCCAACTCCCGTGAAGACATCGAAGAAGCCTATGCTGGCGACATCGTTGCTCTCGCCGGCCTCAAGGAAACCACGACGGGTGACACGCTCTGCGACCCGCTGAAGCCGGTTATCCTCGAGCGCATGGAATTCCCGGAACCGGTCATCCAGATCGCGATCGAGCCGAAGTCCAAGGGTGACCAGGAAAAGATGGGCCTTGCGCTCAATCGCCTGGCTGCAGAAGACCCGTCCTTCCGCGTCAAGACCGACCAGGAATCCGGTCAGACGATCATCGCCGGCATGGGCGAACTGCACCTCGACATCATCGTCGACCGCATGCGTCGTGAGTTCAAGGTTGAAGCAAACGTAGGCGCGCCGCAGGTTGCCTACCGCGAAACCATCACGCGCCTGACGGAAAAGGACTACACGCACAAGAAGCAGACCGGCGGTACCGGTCAGTTCGCACGCGTCAAGCTCGTATTCGAGCCGAACCCGGAAGGCGAAGACTTCAAGTTCGAATCCAAGATCGTTGGCGGTGCTGTTCCGAAGGAATACATCCCGGGCGTTCAGAAGGGTATCGAAAGCGTTCTGTCTTCGGGCCCGTTGGCAGGCTTCCCGATGCTCGGCGTTAAGGCGACGCTCATCGACGGTGCCTTCCACGATGTCGACTCGTCGGTTCTGGCCTTCGAAATTGCCGCTCGCGCTTGCTTCCGTGAAGCAGCTCGCGAAGCCGGTGCTCAGCTCCTCGAGCCGATGATGAAGGTCGAAGTCGTAACGCCGGAAGACTACGTCGGTGACGTTATCGGCGACCTGAACTCTCGCCGTGGTCAGATCCAGGGCCAGGAGAGCCGCGGTATCGCCGTCGTCATCAGCGCGAACGTTCCGCTGGCGAACATGTTCAAGTACGTCGATAACCTGCGCTCGATGTCTCAGGGTCGTGCACAGTACACGATGACCTTCGATCATTATGCGCCGGTTCCGTCGAACGTCGCACAGGAAATCCAGGCAAAGTATTCCGGTCAGAAGTGACCGGAATACCAATTGACCGATAACAAGAATTGATCCCTCAGGGGACAGGAAAACGGAGAGCCGAAAATGGCAAAGAGTAAGTTTGAGCGCAATAAGCCGCACGTTAACATCGGGACGATCGGTCACGTTGACCACGGCAAGACGTCGT
>NZ_JBXSOQ010000027.1:0-14554 GCF_057784475.1 Martinezella sp. CNPSo 3795
CCCCTGCCCCTTGTGGGGGAGATGTCACGAAGTGACAGAGGGGGGTATCACGGGTGTTGCGTAGAGAACCTAGCAAAGAAACTCCGCCCTGATCTTCTCCGACTGCCCGCCGATCGTCGGCGCCGCCATATCATTCTTGGCTCGAACACCATTCACCCGGATCGGGCTTGCCGTCGTGCGTACCGAGGCGACGTCATCGCGGGTTACCGTCTGCAGCATATCGAGCTTACGGAAAGCCGCGCTTTGCAGCAGTTTCGGCCAGTCAAGCACTTCGGCCGCCCAGATGTCTGCGGGTTCCAGGAGATCGAGCCACTCGCGAACCGTCTTCTCCTGCAGGCGGCTGGCGATCATGGTCTTGATCTCGTCCCGATGCTGGAAGGCATCATCCGGCGTGTAACCGGCAAGAGCGGGCAGATCGAGCAGCGGCGCGAGTTTTTCCAGCGGCATCATCGCCAGTGCCAGCCAGCCATCGGCACAGCGATAGACGCCATACGGCGCCGCGAGATAGGCGTGTGCATTGCGCACGGCGGATTTCTTCGGCAGTCGGCCGCCGTCGTTCAGATGGGTGGTTAGCACTTCGAACTGGAAATCGACCAGCGCCTCCAGCAAGCTCGTCTCCACATGCACGCCGTGGCCGGTGACGCCGCGGCGCACCAGTCCGGCAAGGATGGCCTGAACCAGGAGATTACCGGCCAGCATGTCGGCGACGGCGAGCCCAAAAGGCACCGGCCCGTCATCCGCCTCGCCATTCAGCCACATGACGCCGGAGCGGGCCTGGGCCAGGAGATCCTGCCCGGGGAAATGGCGCCATTCATTGTCGGGGCCATATCCGGTGATGCTGCCATAGACGATGCGGGGATTGATAGCGGCAACGGCGGCATAGTCGAGGCCAAGCCTTTCGATGACGCCGGGGCGGAAATTCTGGATGACCACGTCGGCCTTGGCGATCAGCGCGCGCAGTTCCTGCAGGTCGCCTTCATCCTTCATATTGACGGCAAAGCTCTCCTTGCCGCGGTTGATGGCATGAAACAGCGTGGAGTCGCCGCCGATCTCGGTGTCGCTGAGATAGAGCCGGCGGCAGAGATCACCGCCATCGGGCCGCTCGATCTTGATGATCCTCGCGCCGAGATCGCCGAGCCGTAGCGCCGCCATCGGGCCGGCAAGAAACTGGCTCATATCCAGCACGATGATGCCGGAGAGCAGGCCCTCTTCGTTATCCTTGGTCATGTCGGACTTTCAGCGGCGGCGCGTCCGCGGGCCGGCCGTTCCTGTAGCGCACGGTCTGGATATGCTCGCAATAGAGCACCAATTCGCCTTCGCCCTTGAAGACTTCGTAGGAAGAGCGGATCAGGCCGAGCTCGGCATATTTCGGCTGCTTATCGAGATTTGTGCGGATGGTGTAGATCGTCTCGCCGATGAAGGTAGGCTTGATGAAGCGCAACTTGTCGTATCCATAGGAAAAGGCGTTGACGCAATTGGTGGCGACGAGCCCAAGCCCGGCGGAAAAGACGAAGGCGCCGGCAACGAGCCGCTTGCCGAACAGGCCCTCGGTTTCCGCAAAAATCTGGTCGCTAACGTAAGGATGCATGTCGAGCACCAGCGCGTTGAACTGCTGGGATTCGCCTTCTGAGATCGTGCGACGCAGCGAGCGGATCCTGTGGCCGATTTCGAAATCTTCGTAGAACCAGTTTTCCGCATTCCAGACAGGAATCTCGGCGTGATCGGCCGGCATGGTCTTCGGACAGGTGCTGGATATGCCGACGGTGGCGGTCATGGCATGTCTTTCGATGGAAAACCTCTGATCTCAAAGAGACCAGAGGCGCTTGGCATTGAGGTGATAGAGCCGGCTGCGTTCGTCGGTGCTTACGCCTTGCATCAGCGCGTGAGTGGCTGCGATCCAGGTGGAAAGACTGCCGCCGAGCGTACAGACTGGCCAGTCGCTGCCCCAGATGACGCGGTCCCAGCCGAAGCTTGCGATGCAATGTTCGATGAAGGGACGCAGCGTTTCCGGCGTCCAGCTGTCTGGATCGGCATAGGCGACGACGCCGGAAATCTTAACGGTGACATTCGGGCGCTTCGCCGTTTCCGTGATCCCCGCCGCCCAGCTTTCGCTGAAGCCATCCTTCACCGCCGGTACGCCGCAATGGTCGAGGATGAAGCGGATATTGGGATTGAGGTCGATGAGCGCGAGCGCCTTGGACATCTGATGCGCTAGGACACAGAGGTCGAAGGTGAGCCGCGTGCCGCCGAGCCGCTTCAGGTTCTCGCGGAAGAGGGCGCCCTCGGAGACGTCATCTGGCACGACATGCAGTACACGGCGGAAACCTTTGACGAAGGGATCGGCAAGTACGCGTTCGAGATAGGCGGGGAAGTTCGTGCTCTCAGGACGGCAGGCGGCGATGGCACCCCTGAGGAGGCTACCGGGCTCACGGCTCAGGCCTTTGACGTAATCTGTTTCCCGCTCGATATCATCCTCGGCGACGTCGACCTCCATGTGAAGCGTATCGGCGATCCCAAGCCGCTTGGCCTCGCGCGCATAGTCTTCGTAGAGGCTGTCGCGATTGAGCGCGCCGGCGCCGGCCAGCCAGGGATAGGCGAGACGTTTCCGGTCGACGATGTGCAGATGGCTGTCGAAAAGCATGGCGTTCCTCCCATACCTGCTTGCTCAACATATACTCACAGAAGAATAGTTTATTCAAATAAAAATTATAACTCGGCCTTGTCCACCGTGCCGGCCACGGTTTCGGAGATTTGCTTGGCGGCTTCCCGGACATATTCGACCACCTGCTCGCGCGTAGGTGCCTTCGGGTTCACTGGCTCAATATAGGGGCAGGTGAGGGCGGCAAGGGCGTTGCCGTCCATCGCCAGCACGGGCGCGGAAATATTGTGTACGCCGCTCGTCTGCAGGCTGCTCATGGTTTCGAAGCCCTTTTCACGAATTGCTGCGAGCTTTTCCTCGAGATCGGCAGGCGGCTCCTCCGGATCCTGTTCCTGGCGTCTCTGCTCGTTGATCATCATCTGGCGCTGCTTTGCATCCCGGAATGCCAGAAGAATATGGCCGGAGCCGGTATTATAGAGATTGATCTGCGCGCCGACGCGGATGGAGATGCCCCAATAGGTCGGCGAATCCTGCTGCGCGATGACGACGACGGAGCCGCGATCATAGATCGCCAGATGGCAGGCCTGCTCGGCACGGTTGGAGAATTCGCGCATCAGCGGTGTGGCGAAGGAGACGAGGCGGCGCACCGGCGCATGATAATGCGCAAGGCCGAAGAGCTTCAGCGTCAGATAGAAACGATCGCCATCCTGCCGCTGCACATAGCCGCGCCGTACGAGACGATCGAGCATGCGGTAGAATTCGTTGGGGCTCTTGTTGAGCGCCTTGGCAATCTCGGCCTGCGTCAAGCCGCCGTCGATCGTTGCCAGCAGCTCCAAAATGTCAAGCCCCTTGTCCAGCGCCGGTGCGCGGTAGCGATCACTGTCGTCTTCTATGCTCATCAACAAGTCCCCCATGCGAAGAAACATGAATCATCATTCATATATGAATGAAGGCATTTTACAAGCGCGCGATCGCGGCTTGACGGCCAATGAATAAGATGTTTACTTATAAATCATTGATCCATATTTGGGTCGAGAGGGCAATCGGGCAAGGGGTCCGATTTTAAGGGAGGAAGTTCGATGAGGAATTGGAAGGCCGGTCTTGCTGCCGGCACGATGGCATTGCTTGCCGGCACAGCGGTCTTCGCCGCCGATCTGCCAGGCAAATTTCCGGGCGTGACGATCGACGCCAAACTCATCGGCGGTCAGCAATACGAACCGCTTTACGCGCGCATCGCCGAGTGGGAGAAGGAGACGGGCGCCAAGGTCAACATTCTCTCGAAGAAGAACCACTTCGAACTCGACAAGGAAATCAAATCGGACATGGCCTCGGGCAGCATCTCCTGGTGCGTCGGCTCGAACCACTCGTCCTTCGCGCCGCAGTATCCCGACCTCTACACCGACCTCGGCAAGCTGCTGCCGAAGGAAGAAATCAGCCAGTTCGTCGATTCGACCATCCAGGCCTCGACCATCGACGGCCGCCTGATCATGCTGCCGCGTGCGCAGTTTGACGTTTCGGCGCTCTACTATCAGAAGAGCCTCTATAGTGACGAGGCCAAGAAGACGGCGTTCAAGGCGAAGTATGGCTACGATCTGGCGCCCCCGAAGACCTGGAAGGAAGTCTCCGATCAGGCGATCTTCTTCTCCAACCCGCCGAACTTCTTCGGCACGCAATTCCCCGGCAAGGAAGAGGCGATCAATGGCCGCTTCTATGAAATGCTGGTCGCCGAAGGCGGCGAATATCTCGACAAGGACGGCAAGCCTGCCTTCAACTCCGAAGCCGGGGTGCGCGCGCTCGACTGGTTCGTCAACATGTACAAGGCCAAGGCCGTTCCGGCCGGCACGACCAACTATCTCTGGGACGACCTCGGTGCCGGCTTTGCCTCTGGTTCGATCGCTCTCGATCTCGACTGGCCGGGCTGGGCGACCTATTTCAATGATCCGAAGTCTTCTAAGATCGCCGGCAATGTCGGTGTCGTCGTGCAGCCTGCCGGTTCCTCCGGCAAGCACACCGGCTGGTCCGGCCATCATGGCTTTTCGGTAACCGAAGCCTGCGCCCACAAGGATGCAGCCGCTTCGCTCGTCTGGTTCCTGACGAATGACGACTCGCAGAAGCTCGAAGCCGCCAACGGCACGCTGCCGACCCGCAAGGCCGTATGGGACTGGGATATCCAGCAGGCTGCATCCGACCCTTACAAGAAGGAAGTGCTGAGCACCTTTCAGGAAGCCATGAAGTATGCCTTCCCGGTTCCGCGCACGCCGCAATGGATCGAGATTTCCAACGTCGTCTATCCTGAGCTTCAGGCCGCGATCCTCGGCGACAAGAGCTCGAAGGAGGCGCTTGACGCTGCTGCGCAAAAGGCAACCGATGTCCTGAAGGACGCTGGCGCCCTCTAAGCGGTGCACTCGAAATCCCGCGCGTCTCGGGCGTGCGGGATTTCCGCAAAACTGAGTTCGAGAATGGTTTTCGATCGGCACCGCAAGGGGCCGGTCTGCTCTGCCGGTTTGCTGCCGGCTTCTCGGTCCCAAGCAATCCATTCCACGCAGTCCGGGCCACGCTGCCGAGGAATGCCGACAGGTGCAAACCATGCTCAAAAGAATATCTCCACCGGTCCTGCTTCTTCTTCCGGCGATCATCGTCCTCGTGGCTGTGGTTCTGTTTCCGCTGCTTCTGTCCTTCTATTCCAGCTTCACGCCCTTTCGCCTGACGCGGCCGGCGACGCTTTTCACCTTCATCGGTCTGCGCAACTACATGCGCATCCTGTCGGATCCGGTGTTCCTGGCCGCCTTCGTGCGCACCGTCGTGCTTTTGACGATTGCCCTTAATCTGGAAATGCTGCTTGGTCTCGGATTGGCTTTGCTGGTCAACAAGGCGACCTACGGCAAGCGCGTGCTGCGCACGCTGATGATGTTTCCGATGATGTTCTCGCCCGTTCTCGTCGGCTTCCAGTTCAAATTCATGTTCAACGACAATGTCGGCATCATCAACAATGTCCTGCAGTCGCTAGGGATCACGGAAACGGCCATTCCCTGGCTGATCGATGGCAATCTGGCGCTGTTTTCCATCGTCATTGCCGAAGTCTGGTCGTCGACGTCGGTCTTCGCGATCCTTATCCTCGCAGGCCTGCTCGCCATGCCGCAGGAGCCGGTAGAAGCCGCAAAAGTGGACGGCTGTACCAGCTGGCAGACCTTCCGCTACGTCACCTGGCCATTCCTGATGCCGTTCGCCTTCATCGCCATGACGATCCGTTCGCTCGACGTTGCCCGCGCCTACGACATCGTCAAGATTATGACCGATGGCGGGCCGGCGCGGCGCACCGAGCTGATCTGGACGCTGGTCGGGCGCACCGCCTATGCCGATGCGCAGATGGGGCTCGCCAATGCCATGGCCTATGTCTCGATCATTCTTTCTATCGTCTTCACCGTCTATTTCTTCCGCAAGCTGGCGCTTGCCCGCACCCAGATCGGAGCGGAGTGGTAATCATGGATCGCAACGCTCAACAACGCCTGCAGCGCCGCCTCTGGAAGATCGCCTATCTCATCGGCCTCTTCCTCTCGATGCTTATCATCTGCCTGCCCGGTTTCTGGATCGTCATTAGCTCGCTACGGCCGACCGTGGAAATCATGGCGAAGCCGCCGGTCTGGATACCGCAGGAGCTGTCGCTGGAAGCCTATCGCGCCATGTTCAGCGGCGTCGGGCAGGGCGGCATTCCCGTCTGGGATTATTTCCGCAATTCGCTCATCATCTCCGTCACCTCGACCGCCATTGCGCTCGTCATCGGCATGTCCGGCGGCTATGCCTTCGCTCGCTTTCGTTTCGCAGGCAAGTCGGCCGTGTTCCTCGGGCTGATGCTGACGCGCTCCGTGCCCGGCGTGGCGCTATCGCTGCCGCTCTTCATGGTCTATGCGCGGCTCGGCATCATCGATACGCATTTCGGCCTGATCCTCACCTATGTCGCGCTGAATGTGCCGTTCACGATCTGGCTGATCGACGGCTTTTTCCGGCAGGTGCCGAAGGATCTCGCCGAGGCAGCGCAGATCGACGGCTGCACGCGCTGGCAGGCGTTCTGGCAGGTGGAATTTCCACTCGCCGGCCCCGGCATCGCATCGGCTGGCATCTTCGCCTTCCTCACCTGCTGGAATGAATATGCTCTCGCCTCGCAGCTGACGCGTTCCGTCGATTCCAAGACGCTGCCGGTCGGTCTCCTCGACTACACGGCCGAGTTCACCATCGACTGGCGCGGCATGTGCGCATTGGCGGTCGTGATGATCATTCCGGCTCTCGCTCTCACTTTCATCATTCAGAAGCATCTGGTGTCGGGTCTGACATTCGGTGCGGTCAAAGGTTGATCTCCATGGCTCAGGTTTCCCTCAAAAAACTCGTCAAGCGCTACGGCGCGCTGGAAATCGTCCACGGGATCGATCTCGACATCGCGGACAAGGAGTTCATCGCGCTTGTCGGCCCGTCCGGCTGCGGCAAGTCGACGACGCTGCGCATGATCGCCGGCTTGGAGGATGTGTCCGACGGCACGATCGAGATCGGCGATACGGTCGTCAACGACCTGCCGCCGCGCGATCGCAACATCTCCATGGTGTTCCAGTCCTATGCGCTCTATCCACATATGACCGTGCGCGAGAACATGGGTTTCTCGCTGAAGATCGCTAAGCAGCCGCAGGCCGAGATCGACCGGCGCGTCAACGAGGCCGCTGCTATTTTGAGCCTCGAAGCGCTGATGGATCGCCGCCCGGCGCAGCTTTCCGGTGGCCAGCGTCAGCGCGTCGCCATGGGCCGCGCCATCGTGCGCCAGCCGGAGGTCTTCCTCTTCGACGAGCCGCTATCGAACCTCGATGCCAAGCTGCGCACGCAGATGCGCACCGAGATCAAGAAACTGCATGCCAAGGTGCAGTCGACGGTGGTCTACGTGACGCACGATCAGGTCGAGGCCATGACGCTGGCGGACCGCATCGTCATCATGCGCGACGGCCACATCGAACAAGTCGGCACGCCGGACGAGGTGTTCAAGCGGCCCGCCACCCGCTTCGTTGCCGGCTTCATCGGCTCACCACCGATGAATATCGAAGAGGCGACACTGAAGGCAGGCGAACTCATCTTCAAGAACGGTGATCGTCTGCCGCTGCCGAACCAGTTTGCCGGCAAGGTCAGGGAAGGAGAAAAGGTCGCCTTCGGTCTTAGGCCTGACGATATCTTCCCGACTGGCCACGGCCTGCATTCGGGCGCGGAATCTGCCGTCTACGAGCTGACCCTGCCGGTCGCCATCACCGAACCGCTCGGCAATGAAACACTCGTCTTTGTCGAATTCGCCGGGCGCGAATGGGTGACGCGCATGCTCAATCCGCGCGCGCTGAAGAGTGGCGAGCGGCTGAAGATGAGCTTCGATCTCAGCCAAGCGCATCTCTTCTCCGCCGAAACCGGCAAGAGCCTGGCAAACTGAGGAATAGCTCCCATGGCACGTATCGAGAAAATTGAACTGCGCATGGTCGATCTGCCGCCGAAGGTGAAGCGGACGGATGCGATCCAGAGCTTCGTCAGCCAGGAAACGCCGATCGTCACCATCACCGACAGCGATGGGGCAGCCGGCACCGGTTACAGCTATACGATCGGCACCGGCGGCTCGTCCGTCATGCGGCTGCTGTCCGACCATCTGGTGCCGCTCTTGATCGGCGAGGATGCCGATTGCATCGAGGCGATCTGGCACAGATTGGAATTCGCCACGCATGCTACGACGATCGGTCCCATCACGGCGCTGGCGCTTGCGGCCATCGACACGGCACTTTGGGATCTGCGAGCCAAGAAGCAGAAGCTGCCACTCTGGAAGCTTGCTGGTGGCGCCAAGGATCGGTGCCCGCTCTACACGACGGAAGGTGGCTGGCTGCATATCGAGAAGGAAGCTTTGGTCGAAGACGCCCTGCAGGCGAAGGCCAAGGGCTTTTCCGGCTCCAAGGTGAAGATCGGCAAGCCGCATGGCTCCGAGGATTACGACCGGCTGGCCGCGATGCGTCTGGCACTCGGCTCCGGTTTCGAAATCATGACCGACTGCAATCAGGGCTTCACCGTCGATGAGGCGATCCGCCGGGCAGCACGCCTCAAGGAGCTGGACCTTGCCTGGATCGAGGAGCCGCTGCCGGCCGACGATCTCGATGGCCATATCCGGTTGATCCGATCGACGCCGACGCCGATCGCGGTCGGCGAATCCATGTATTCAATTCGGCATTTTCGCGAATATATGCAGAAGGGCGCCTGCTCGATCGTGCAGGTGGATGTCGCCCGCATCGGCGGCATCACGCCCTGGCTGAAGGTGGCGCATGCCGCCGAAGCTTTCGACATTCCCGTCTGCCCGCATTTCCTGATGGAGCTGCATGTCAGCCTCACCTGCGCCGTGCCGAATGGCAAATATGTCGAATACATCCCGCAGCTCGACGATCTCACCACCAAGGGCATGGAAATCGTCGATGGCAAGGCGGTGGCCCCATCAGAGCCCGGCATCGGTATTGCCTGGGACTGGGATGCCGTAAAGGCGCGCTCGATCGGCGAATTCACCCGGGAAATTCACGGCTGAGGAGGAGCTAACCATGCAGCGGATGGGAATGGTGATCGGCCTGGAGCCGGCCAAGGTCGCGGAATACAAGACACTCCATGCGGCCGTCTGGCCCGAGATCCTGGCGCTGATCTCCGAATGCAACATCACCAACTATTCGATCTTCCTGAAAGAGCCGGAAAACCTGCTCTTCGGCTATTGGGAATATGTCGGCACGGATTTCGAGGCCGATATGGCGAAGATGGCTGCCAGCCCGAAGAACCAAGAGTGGTGGTCCTTCTGCATACCCTGCCAGAAGCCCTTCGAGACCCGCAAAGAGGGCGAGTGGTGGGCCATGATGGAGGAGGTGTTTCATCATGACTGACGTCCAATCAAGGCCCCTCATTCCGCCAGGGGGGAGACTGCGGAGCGGATACCCCCCTCTGTCAGCTTCGCTGACATCTCCCCCACAAGGGGGGAGATTGGTAAATCGCGGCTATCTCTGGCAATCAACAGACATTGAATCTGCTGACACGACAGCTATTCGTTTCCCGAGGTGCTGCGAAACGCTTCAAGCGATCTCCCCCCTTGTGGGGGAGATGTCACGAAGTGACAGAGGGGGGTGTGTAGCTTCCACAACTTCCGAAGCCAATGTTCCTGGCTCCTTTTTCCGGGCAAAAGGTCAACCGGTCTTGGTTTCAGGGAGGATGAGATGAGCTTCGATCCCAAATCCCTGCGCCAATGGTGGCCGATGCCGTCGCATCCTCGCTCCATCGTGATTTTCGGTGCCGGCAGCATCGTCGGTGACGCGCATCTGCCTGCCTATAAACAAGGCGGCTTTCCGGTCGCGGGCCTCTACGATCCAAACACCGAGAAGGCGGTGGCGCTCGCTGCTCGATGGGGTATTCGAGTTTTCGCCTCCGAGGCAGAAGCCCTTGCCGTCGATGGCGCGATCTTCGATCTGGCGACCCCGCCGGCAGCGCATGCGGCGATCCTTTCGAAGTTGCCGCGCGGTTCCTTCGCGCTGATCCAGAAACCGATGGGCAGCGATCTTGCCGGCGCCTCCGAAATTCTGCGGGTCTGCCGCGAGAGGGATATCAAGGCGGCCGTCAACTTCCAACTTCGCTTCGCGCCGATGATGCTGGCGCTCTACGATGCCGTGAACAAAGGGTATCTCGGCGAGGTCGTCGATTTCGATGCGTGGCTGGCGCTTGCAACACCCTGGGGCCTCTGGCCGTTCCTGAAAGACTTGCCACGGATCGAGATCGCCATGCACTCGATCCACTATTTCGATTTCATTCGCGGGCTGCTCGGTAATCCTCGAGGGATCCACGCCAAGACCATCGGCCATCCCAACCATGATGTCGCCCAGACGCGGACGGCTGCGATTCTCGATTATGGCGACAAGGTTCGCTGCATGCTCTCGGTCAATCACGACCATGATTTCGGCCGCAAGTTCCAGGCTTGTGAGTTTCGCATCGCCGGCACCAAGGGGGCGGCCTATGTCAAGCTCGGTGTCAATCTCGACTATCCCAGCGGGGAGCCGGACGAACTTTGGATCCGACCTGAGGGCGGCAGCGATTGGGTCGAGGTCAAGCTGGAGGGCGCCTGGTTCCCGGATGCCTTTGTCAATCGCATGGCAAACCTGCAGCGTTTTGCATCCGGCGAG
Source organism: Martinezella sp. CNPSo 3795 (assembly GCF_057784475.1). Taxonomy (NCBI): domain Bacteria; kingdom Pseudomonadati; phylum Pseudomonadota; class Alphaproteobacteria; order Hyphomicrobiales; family Rhizobiaceae; genus Martinezella; species Martinezella sp. CNPSo 3795. The sequence goes on from NZ_JBXSOQ010000027.1 coordinate 10,804, forward strand.
GATCAGGAGCTGATCGGTTCCGTCGAGGATGCCTGGCAGACCATGGCTCTCGTCGAGGCCGCTTATCAATCGAGCGCCGCGCCGGCGACGCCGATTGCCGAACTTCCAAAGGCTTGAGCAATGGCAGAACAAACCCTCTATTTCGAAGATTATGAAGTCGGCCACGTCAGGGTGACCACGGGACGGACGATCACCGAGACGGATTTTGTTGTCCATGCTGGCCATACCGGCGATTTCTTCCCGCATCACATGGATGCGGAATTCGCCAAGACCTTGCCTGGCGGCCAGCGCATCGCGCATGGCACGATGATCTTTGCGATCGGCGTCGGACTGACGGCCTCGCTCATCAATCCCGTTGCCTTTTCCTATGGCTACGATCGGCTCCGCTTCGTCCGCCCGGTGCATATCGGCGATACGATCCGCACCCGCGTCACCATTTCAGCGAAGGAGGATGATCCGAAACGGCCGGCTTCCGGTCGTGTGGTCGAGCGTTGCGAAGTGCTGAACCAGCGCGACGAAGTCGTGCTTGCCGCCGATCATATCCTGGTCGTCGAGCGCAAGCCGAGCGCGGGGAAGGCATGATGGTAAAACTTAAGGGAATGACCTGGTCGCATCCGCGCGGCTACGATCCGATGATCGCCTGCTCGAAGGTGTGGCGGGAAAAGACCGGTGTCGAGATCAGCTGGGAAAAGCGCTCGCTGCAGGATTTCGAGACTTTTCCGGTGGAGGAGCTTGCCGCGCAATACGATCTCATCGTCATCGATCATCCGCATGTCGGGCAGATCACCCGCGAGAACTGCCTGCTGCCGCTCGATGATGCAGGCTGTGCGGAGGAAATTGCCGCGATCGCCGCCGGCACCGTTGGGCGCTCCTATCCGAGCTACAACTGGCAGGGCCGGCAATGGGCCTTTCCGCTCGATGCGGCAACACAGGTGCAGGCCTATCGGCCCGACCGGCTGAGCGCGCCGGTCAAGAATCTCGCCGAATTCGTGACGCTCGCCAAGGAAGGCAAAGCAATCCTGCCGATGCGGCCGCCGCATTCGCTGATGACTTTCATCACGCTGGCTGCCCACCTCGGCACGCCCTGCAACATCGAAGGGCCGGATTTCATTGCCAAGGCCGATGGCGAAGCGGTGCTCGACTGGATCGCGCAGCTCGTTTCGGGCATGGATTCCAGCTGCTACGAAATGGATCCGATCGCGGTGCTCGACCTGATGGGCCAGCCTGACGGCCCCTATGTGGCGTCGCCGTTCATCTATGGCTACGTGAACTATTCCTTTGCCGGATTCAGGCGGGCGCGGATCGCTTTTGCAGATATGCCCGTGATCGATGAACGCGCGCCGAATGGCTCGGCACTCGGCGGCACTGGCATTGCGGTGTCGGCACGCACGCAAGCGCCTGAAGAGGCGAAGGCCTTTGCGCGCTGGATTGCGAGCGGGCCGGTGCAGGCGGGTGTTTATGCGAGTGGCAATGGTCAACCCGGCCATGCCGACGGCTGGATCAGCGATGCGGTCAATGCGCCGGCGCTCGATTTTTACCGCAACACGCGTGCGACGCTGGAAGGCGCCTATGTGCGGCCGCGGCATGATGGCTACATGGCATTTCAAAGCGATGCATCCGAGATGATTAGCAATGGACTGCGAAGCGGCGAGCGGCATACAGTCCTCATCGACAAGCTGAATCATCGCTTCGCGCAGTCTTTCGAAGCGTAGTGAGGTTGCGCCAACTGATTGTTACTGCATGATCTTATCCGAGTTTCGGCTATGCAGCCGGCGGCATGGGTGGGGTCATGGTTCCCGAAGAAAGGATCAGGATTATGGGTCACGGGTTGGAAGGCAAGAAGGTCGTCATCACGGCGGCGGGGCAGGGCATCGGCCGGGCGTCGGCAGAGCGCTTCATCTCGCTTGGCGCACATGTCTACGCCATTGATATCAACGAGCAGACGCTCTCGACGCTTGATGGCGCGACCAAACATGTGTTGAACGTGCTCGATAGTGCCGCCGTCAAGGCCTACGCGGAAGAGCTTGGCCCGATCGACGTGCTCTTCAATTGCGCCGGTTTCGTCCATGCCGGCACGATCCTGGACTGCGAGGAAAAGGATTGGGATTTCTCCTTCAACCTCAATGCCAAGGCGATGTACACCACCTGCCGGGCCTTCCTGCCGGGCATGCTGGAAAAGGGCAAGGGGTCGATCGTCAACATGTCCTCCGTTGCTTCCAGTGTGAAGGGCGTGCCGAACCGTTTCGCCTATTGCGCCTCCAAGGCTGCCGTGATCGGCCTGACCAAATCGATCGCCGCCGATTTCGTCGCCAAGGGCATCCGCGCCAATGCGATTTGCCCTGGCACGGTCGATAGCCCCTCGCTGCATGAGCGGCTGAAGGCAACCGGTGACTACGAGAAGGCAATGAAGGACTTTATCGCCCGACAGCCGATGGGCCGGATCGCAACTGCCGAAGAGATCGCCGCGCTGGTGACCTATCTCGCCGGCGACGAGGCGGGCTTCACGACCGGCCAGATCCACGTCATCGACGGCGGCTGGACGGGCTGAGGCTGCATTTTGAAGGTAGAAGGCCCCGTATTGCGGGGCTTCCTTTTATTTGCCACTCTCGTCGGCGAAGCGTTGTTTTGAAAGACGATTTGCGATCGGGAGAGCGGCATGGATGCGCAGGGACATTTGCATCATTCCAGATGGCGTGTGCTGTGGCGCAAGCATCATGTCATCCTGATTGCGGTTCTTGCCGGCATCGCCGTCTTTCTGCTTCTGACATCCCGCGAGTTCAATGCCAGCAATCTGCTGATCGCTTGGGATACGACCGCAATCGTCTATATCGTTTACAGCCTGTACAGGATGCTGACGGCCGACCCGCAGCGCATACGCAAGCGCTCGGCCGACCTCGATTTCTCGGATGGATTCCTGCTGTTCCTGTCGATTGCGGCAGCGCTCGCCAGCATCGGCGGCATTGCGCTGGATCTGCTTGGCGTCAAGGACGCCTCACCCGAAATCGCCTTCTACCGCGTGATGATGGCGATCGTGACGATCCTGATATCCTGGACCTTCCTGCATACGCTGTTCACCATCCACTATGCGCACCGGTTCTACAGCAGTCCGGGCAAGGGGCAGGGGCTGAAATTCGCCGAGCCTTTGGAGGAGCCGATCTATTGGGACTTCCTCTATTTCTCCTTCACGATCGGGGTTGCGGCTCAGACCGCCGATATCGGCATTTCCACCGTTTCAATGCGTAAGCTCGCGCTTCTGCACGCGATCCTCTCGTTTCTATTCAATACGACGATCCTGGCGCTCGCCATAAATGTCGGGGCGAGCCTGATCTAGGCCCGCCCCGATGCGCCGATGATCCCTGCCGTCAAACGACGGCATTGCCGGCCATGACGGCCAGGATCAGGAATATCAGGAAGATGATCAGGAAGATGGCGAAGAGAACACGCGCAATGGTTGCGGTTGCCGCGGACACGCCTGAAAAGCCGAAAAAGCCGCTGATCAAAGAAATCACAAAGAAAATGAGAGCCCATTTCAGCATTTAGCAATCTCCTCTGCGTTGTACTTCTTAAAGACGCGGGAGGAGGGTGAATTGTTCCAAAGGCGTTTTGGGGTAATGAGCATTGTTGCCTTCGACGGATGCTGTCGAGTCTGCTGAGGATGCATACCCCCTCTGTCACTTTCGTGACATCTCCCCCACAAGGGCAGGGCTATCGCATATGGAGGCGGACGAGCGCCATAAGCTCCTTCTCCCCT
>NZ_JBXSOQ010000028.1:0-2500 GCF_057784475.1 Martinezella sp. CNPSo 3795
TCAGAAGCGACAAAGGCCGCGTTAGCGGCCTATTGTAACACGGCCTGGCCGTATTTCGGAGTGTGACGAGAAGATTTTGTGAGGCATAAATTGCTGAGCAATTTAGCCTGGAGTTGCGATTAGCAGACCTGGCAGCGACCTACTCTCCCGCGTCTTAAGACGAAGTACCATGGGCGCAGGGGCGTTTCACGGCCGTGTTCGGAAAGGGAACGGGTGCAGCCACCCCGCCATAACCACCAGGTCGGCAAAGCGCAACTTGAGCTGTCCATGCGTTCCGCATGGACAGCTCAAGTCGCTTCTTTGTGGCTGATATGCCTTGTCCTTCTCGCTTACCGCTCGAAGGGGACATCAGCCGGCCATACGGTCACCTCGAGTTCGAGGCGACAGATGGCCGAAGCTTGCTGTTCATGCTTTTGCATGGACGTTTTGAGAAGCTGGCGTGTTTGAACACGTTTTTTAGAGGCTCATACCGCATGAATGCTTTCGCATTCAGCGGGAGATGAGCACTGGCAATGGGAACGATCAAGCCAATCGAGCTATTAGTACCGGTAAGCTTCATGCGTTGCCGCACTTCCACACCCGGCCTATCAACGTGGTCGTCTTCCACGGCTCTGATAGGGAACACTCGTTTCCAGGTTGGTTTCCCGCTTAGATGCCTTCAGCGGTTATCCATTCCATATATAGCTACCCTGCTATGCCCTTGGCAGGACAACAGGTCCACCAGAGATATGTCCATCCCGGTCCTCTCGTACTAGGGACAGATCCTGTCAATATTCCTACACCCACGGCAGATAGGGACCGAACTGTCTCACGACGTTCTGAACCCAGCTCACGTACCGCTTTAATTGGCGAACAGCCAAACCCTTGGGACCTGCTCCAGCCCCAGGATGCGATGAGCCGACATCGAGGTGCCAAACAACCCCGTCGATATGGACTCTTGGGGGTCATCAGCCTGTTATCCCCGGCGTACCTTTTATCCGTTGAGCGATGGCCCTTCCACACGGGACCACCGGATCACTATGACCGACTTTCGTCTCTGCTCGACTTGTCAGTCTCGCAGTCAGGCGGGCTTATGCCATTGCACTCGACGACCGATTTCCGACCGGTCTGAGCCCACCATCGCGCGCCTCCGTTACTCTTTCGGAGGCGACCGCCCCAGTCAAACTACCCACCATACACTGTCCCGGATCCGGATAACGGACCGCGGTTAGACATCCATGACGATAAGGGTGGTATTTCAAGGATGGCTCCACAAGAACTGGCGTCCCTGCTTCAAAGCCTACCACCTATCCTACACATGCCGACACGAATGCCAGTGTAAAGCTATAGTAAAGGTGCACGGGGTCTTTCCGTCTGACCGCAGGAACCCCGCATCTTCACGGGGAATTCAATTTCACTGAGTCTATGTTGGAGACAGCGGGGAAGTCGTTACGCCATTCGTGCAGGTCGGAACTTACCCGACAAGGAATTTCGCTACCTTAGGACCGTTATAGTTACGGCCGCCGTTTACTGGGGCTTCGATTCAGAGCTTGCACCCCTCCTCTTAACCTTCCAGCACCGGGCAGGCGTCAGACCCTATACGTCGTCTTGCGACTTCGCAGAGCCCTGTGTTTTTGGTAAACAGTCGCTACCCCCTGGTCTGTGCCACCCTCACATGCTTGCGCATATAAGGGTCACGCTTCTTCCGAAGTTACGCGTGCAATTTGCCGAGTTCCTTCAACATAGTTCTCTCAAGCGCCTTGGTATACTCTACCTGACCACCTGTGTCGGTTTCGGGTACGGTCTGTACGGTGGAGCTATTTCCTGGAACCGCGTCCCCGCCCACACAATCCAATAAGTGTGAACAAGTTAAGCAATCCGTCACTTCCACCAGGCCCACGAATATTAACGTGGTTCCCATCGACTACGCGTGTCCGCCTCGTCTTAGGGGCCGGCTAACCCTGCTCAGATTAACTTTAAGCAGGAACCCTTGGTCTTTCGGCGAGAGGGTCTCTCACCCTCTTTATCGTTACTCATGTCAACATTCGCACTTCCGATACCTCCAGGACCCCTCACGGGTATCCCTTCATCAGCTTACGGAACGCTCCGCTACCACTCCTCAAAGAGGAATCCTCAGCTTCGGTGCATGGCTTCAGCCCCGTTACATTTTCGGCGCAAAGACCCTTGACTAGACCAGTGAGCTGTTACGCTTTCTTTAAATGATGGCTGCTTCTAAGCCAACATCCTGGTTGTTTTGGGATCCTCACATCCTTTCCCACTTAGCCATGACTTGGGGACCTTAGCTGGAGGTTAGGGTTGTTGCCCTTTTCACGACGGACGTTAGCACCCGCCGTGTGTCTGCCTGGTAGTACTTCCCGGTATTCGGAGTTTGGTTAGGATCAGTAAGACGGTGAGTCCCCATAGCCCATCCAGTGCTCTACCCCCGGGAGTATTCGCCAGACGCTCTACCTAAATAGATTTCGCGGAGAACCAGCTATTTCCGAGTTTGATTGGCCTTTCA
>NZ_JBXSOQ010000029.1:0-2621 GCF_057784475.1 Martinezella sp. CNPSo 3795
TGCGGGTTTCGGCAAAGTCCGGACAGGATTTCCGGTAATCTCCGGACACAGTTTTCAGTAATTCCCGGACAGTGATTCCGCTAAATCCCGGACAGTTTCCGGCGGCGGTTTGAGGGTTGGTTCGAGCAGCGCCGTTTTGACCATTAGGCTTCTCACGACAACGTTGAGAGGGGCCGATGCCGAGACGGAAGCAAGCAAGACGAACGACCGTGAGGGATATCCGGACAATTCTGCGCCTGACTCATGAAGAGGGTCTTTCGGTGCGCGAGATTGCCGAGCGGCTGAAGATCGGCAAGAGCTCGGTATCGACTTATTTGCTGCGAGCTCGGGAAGCCGGGCTTTCGTGGCCCTTGCCCATCGGCTCGGACGAGGATGCAAAACTGGAGCGGCGGCTGTTCGGCCGCGCCGGTCGACCACCGCGCGATCTCAGTGAGCCGGACTGGGCGCTGGTGGTTCGGGAGCTGAAGCGCAAAGGCGTGACGCTGACGCTTCTATGGCAGGAATACCGCGCCAGTCATCCCGATGGTTACGGCTTCACATGGTTCTGCGAGAAGGTCGCCACCTTTCGGCAGCGCGCGAGTGTAGCGTTCCGCAATCGGCACGCGGCGGGTGCCGTGATGCAGACCGACTATGCCGGGCCGACGGTGCCGGTGATCGATCCGGCGACCGGCATCATCCATCCGGCCCAAATCTTTGTGGCCGTGCTGGGTGCTTCCAATCTGACTTTCGCCCATGCCAGCTTTAGCCAGCAGTTGCCGGATTGGATTGACGGCCAGGTGCGTGCTCTGACTTTCTATGGCGGGGTCACCAAAGCAATCGTGTGCGACAACCTCAAATCAGGGGTGGCCAAGGCCCTTTGGTTCGAGCCGACGTTGACTGCGACGTTCGCCGCCATGGCCGAGCATTACGACACCACGATCCTGCCGACACGCAGCAGGAAACCGCGCGACAAAGGCCGGGTCGAAGGAGCGGTGCTGATCGTGGAACGCTGGATCCTCGCCCGGCTCAGGAACCGCACCTTCTTCTCACTTGCCGCCCTCAACACGGCGATTGCCGAATTGCTCGAGGAGCTGAACAACCGGCCGATGCGCCATGTCGGCAAAAGCCGCCGCGAACTGTTTGAGGAGATCGAACGGGCAGCCTTGAAGCCCCTGCCGGTGATGCCGTTCGAATATGCGGAATGGAAGTCGGCGAAGGTTCATCCAGACTACCATGTCGAGGTCGACAAGACCTTCTACTCGGTGCCGCATCGGTTGATCGGATGCACCCTCCAGGTACGGCTCACCCACCGGGTGGTCGAGATCTTCCACGATCACCAGCGTGTCGCCAGCCATGTTCGCCGCTCCCAGCGTTCCGGCCACGTCACTGTCAACGACCATATGCCGAAGGCGCATCAGCGTTATGCCAACACCACGCCAACCAATCTGATCGGCCGTGCGACCCAGATCGGCCCCAATGCCGCTATCCTGGTCGAACGCATGATGCGCGACAGGCCGCATCCGGAACAGGGATACCGCTCGGCCATGGGCATTCTGTCGCTGGCGCCACGCTATGGATCGCAGCGCCTCGATGCAGCCTGTGAGCGGGCGCTCACCATCAATGCAATCACCTATTCCTCCGTCGCCTCCATCCTCAAATCCGGCCTCGACCGGGAAAGACCGCAGGCTGAACACGCGGCCGCCACGCCTGCGCATACCAATATCCGTGGCCGATCCTACTATCAGTGAAGGAAGCAAGAATGCTGACAAACCCCACCCTCGACCAGATGCAGGCCCTCGGGCTCACCGGCATGGCTGCCGCCTGGCGCGAATTGACCGAGCAGTCCAGCACCAATGAGCTCAGCCGCGATGAGTGGCTCGGCCTAATGCTCGACCGCGAAGTTACCCTGCGTGCCGACAAGCGCATCCGTAACCGGCTCGCCTCCGCCAAGCTGCGCTTCGCTCAGGCCTGCATCGAAGATATCGACTTCGCCGCCGCCCGTGGTCTCGACCGGCGCAACACCATGGCGCTGGCCCAAGGGCAATGGCTCACCGCCCATGAGGGCCTGATTATCACCGGCCACACCGGCACCGGAAAGTCATGGCTGGCCTGTGCCTTCGGCAGGCAAGCGGCAAGGCTCGGTCACTCCGTGCTCTATGTGCGCGTGCCGCGCATGTTTGAAGATCTCGCGCTTGCCCGCCTCGATGGCTCCTTTCCCCGCCTGATCGACAAGCTCACCCGCGTCCAGCTCCTCATCCTCGACGACTTTGGAACCCATACGCTCTCGGATCAGCAGCGCTTCCATCTCTTCGAAATCGTCGAGGAGCGCTATCAGAGAAAGTCCACCCTGATCACAGCCCAAGTCCCCGTGGCAAGCTGGCACGACCTTATTGCCGACAGCACGGTCGCCGACGCCATACTCGACCGCATCGTGCACAATGCTCATCGCATCACTCTCCGGGGCGAGAGTATGCGAAAGCAAAAAGGCGCTCCCCTCTTGACGAGTGCCTAAAACGGCGAAATCAATCAACTCTGATGGTAACCAGGCCGCCGAGGACCAACCTCGTCAAACTGTCCGGACTTTAGTGAAACTGCTGTCCGGGATTTAGCGGAATCAATGTCCAGTTTTTGCGAAGCGCGCA
>NZ_JBXSOQ010000030.1:0-2431 GCF_057784475.1 Martinezella sp. CNPSo 3795
GTAGCAGATCTTGTCGAAGGGGGCGTCGGGATTGACCTTGGCGACGGCGATCTCCGGCAGCACGGTATAATTGGCAAAGGTCGAGCAGCCCATATAGTGATGGATCTTGTCCTTGCCGATCGAGAAGCGCGAGGTGCCGTCCGGCATCAGGCCCTGGCCCTGGGTCGCGCGGATCGCGGTGCAGAGATTGGTCTTGCGCGAGAGGCACGACGGGCATTCGCGGCATTCGGGCGTATAGAGCGGAATGACGTGATCGCCTTTCTTCACCGAGGTCACTCCCGGCCCGACATCGACGACGATGCCGGCACCCTCATGGCCGAGGATCGCCGGAAACAGGCCTTCCGGATCGGCGCCCGAGAGGGTGAAATCATCGGTGTGGCAGATGCCAGTCGCCTTGACCTCGATCAGCACTTCGCCGGCCTTCGGTCCCTCCAGCTGAACCGTCATCACCTCAAGCGGCTTGCCAGCCGCAACCGCGACCGCTGCTCTTACGTCCATGGAAAATCCTCCAAAATCAATAGTCTATTGCTGATACTTTTCTTAACTTATTAGCCGATGATTCTTGCCCACAAATCACGTATTTCCTGCTTCATAAGCAGAGATTCTTCCCAGCGGTCGGTGGTGTCTTCACCGTCCCTGCCGGTGATTGCATAGGGCTTCGGCCCCAGTTCGCAGGTGAAGGCAAGTGTGGCGTCTTTGTCGGCGCGCTTCCGCCAGCTTTTGAAGCCATACTCCCACCAGCCGAGGAAAAGATCGACCCAGGGTCTGTGATGTGGGAAGGAAACTTCGATCTGAACCTGTTCGCGGGAGGCAACGCGGCCATGGAAGGCCCAGGAACTGTCCAATATCCGATGAATAAGGGCATGATTTTCGTCGGATACCGGCCAGGCGAACTCCCGCCCGACAAGGAAATGGGAGATATCGCCGAGCAGCTGCAGGTCCGGCAGGCGATCGAGCAGGTCGAGCGTGAAAAAGAGATCCGTCGTCATGCGGTCGCGATGCGTCTCAATCCAAACATCGATACCGGCCTCTTCCGCCAGACGTTGCCAGCCTTCCAGCAACGGAATGCAATCCTCAAGCCGTCGCGGGCGCACGTCCGGCTGCAGACAGATGTGATGAACGTTGTATTCGGCCGCGATCTCCAGCACCGGCTTTAGATCGTCGACAGTCTTGGGGAAACATTGGCCCTCCGCCTGCAGCCCATGCTGTTTGAGCAAGCCCGCGACGCGAGAAACGACCTTGCGGTCGTACCAATGGGTACTGATGCCATCAAAGCCCGCAGACGCGATCTTTTCGATGTTTTCTTCCAGAGAAAGCTCCGGATATCGTGCGCTGCGTCGCTCCATGGACCAGAGTGACTGGAATATGAGCAAGTTCTGCATGGTTTCTCCCCTACCAGTGCGCTGCTCAGATCATGAATCCGAGATCTCCGCCAGCCGGCGCGATGATGGCTTTTGATCATCGGCGCGTTTCATTGCAAAGCGGATGTATTCGCTCGTCGAGCGCTGGTCGCGTGAGGGGTTTTCATCAAGATGCTCTGAATGCGCCAACCGGGTCCACCCGTAACTCTTTCCAAATAGTTATGTGGGCAGGTGTTTCTGTGCGGCGCCTGGAAGAAGGTAATAGCCACCTTCTCCTCCCCCGATTGCGGCTCAGCAGAGTTCCCGTCGCCGTGAGCAAATTTCATCAAATCAATGCTGTCGTTTCGCGCCGAGGTCCCTGACACTGACCGCATAGTTCATCCACCGGGAGGCACATTATGGACGACACGCTCTACGGCACCCGCGACAAACGCGGCGACTGGAAACCCAACAAGCTTCTGCAATATCCGCCCGTCTTCATTTGGCCGGCCAAACCGATCGCCTTCCTGAAATGGTTCTTCGGGTATCCCGGCTATCTCATGCCCTGGAATGCCGTCTATGCCATCATCGCAACCTTGCTGTGGCTCTACGCGACACCTTCCATGGAAACGATGAAGACACTGGCGCCGGGCTGGATCGCCTATCTTCTCCTGCGCAATGCCGTGTTAGTCTTCCTGTTCTTCGGCGCCTTTCATCTGCGGCTCTATATGCAGAAGAAGCAGGGCACCACTTTCAAATATAATAGCAAGTGGCCGTCGAAGGATAACTCGGCCTTTCTTTTCAGCAACCAGACAGTTGACAACGTGATCTGGACTTTTGCGAGCGCAGTGCCTTTATGGACGGCATTTGAAGTTCTGACGCTCTGGGCCTTCGCCAATGGCATCATTCCCTACGTCGACTTTGCCGAGCACCCCATCTATTGCTTCATCATCATACTGCTGGTCCCGGCATTTCGCGATCTGCATTTCTATCTCGTCCATCGACTGATCCACTGGCCGCCGCTCTATCATACGGTTCACAAGCTGCATCATAACAACGTCAATCCCGGTCCCTGGTCCGGCCTCGCCATG
>NZ_JBXSOQ010000031.1:0-2405 GCF_057784475.1 Martinezella sp. CNPSo 3795
GTTGATGGAAAGCAGCATGCGCTCATAGCCTTGTGACACCGATATCGGGACTCGAAGCCTAGACATTAGGAAGGGTAAGCGTGATGGATTGGGGAGGGTGTGTGTTGGCAAGAACAACACGTGGCAGCCTCTCAACCACGGCCATCCCTGACCACAACGGTCCCGAAGGGGTGGCGAGACTGTGGGGTGACTGGGCTGCTGTAGCAGCGGCTAGCATGTATTGTGGGTGCTAGGGGGGTACCTAACGTCTGGGACGAGAGCCTTAGGGGCGGAGCGCAGCTCAACCGGAGTTGACTATAGATAGTCTTAGGTGGGACCATTGGGAACGTAGCTAGGGGTGAACCTAACCTCGTGGATGGGGTTAATGCATGCTTGTGGGATACCTAACCGGTTTAGGGTGCGGCTGTTAAACAGTCGTCGGATTTCAGCGAAACCCAACGCAACCTAAGTTGGCCATAGATGACCTTAGGTTGGACTGGTTGGGCTGCATCAACTGGGCAACCTAACGATTAAGCTGCCAGCCCAGTCGGCTAATCTTCTGCCCGTTCCAGTGCTCGATAGACTGACGCCTTGGACATTCCGGTCTCAGCGATGATGCTCTTTACGGTCGCTCCGGTCTCCTTCAGCCGCCGTATGGTCGCGATGGTGTCCTCGGTCATCTTCGGGTGGCGACCGAACTGGGTACCCTTGGCTTGAGCATTCTTGATGCCGTCGGCCTTTCGCTCTTTCCTAATATTGTTCTCGAACTCGGCCACGCTGGCGAGGATTTGCAAGGTGAGTCTTCCCGTCGAAGATGTCGTATCAATACTCTGGTCCAGCACCCTGAACTCTACCCCCTTCGCGGACAACTCTTCAATGATGTTCAGAAGGTCCCGTGTCGATCTGGCAAGCCGGTCAATCTTGGTAACGACGAACACATCACCTTCCCGGCAATAGTCCAAAGCCGCCTTCAATGCTGGCCTATCCCGGTCCACCCCGCTCAGCTTCTCCTGAAACAGCTTAGCGGGCTTCAGTTCCCCCAGCTTCTCCAATTGCACGTCGAGGGATTGTCCGGTGGACGATACGCGGGCGTAGGCGACGATGGTCATGCTGGAGGTCTCCAATATCTAGAACATTATGAGACCATACTTATGAGACATGTGAGAGACTCTGTCAACCGTGACCAATCAGGGGGCGACTCTCAGGTATGCATTATGAGACGCAGGCGAAGATTTGGGTCGAAAGTATTCGGTTGTATTTTTGGCAAAAATTATTCACCTTAAAGGAGATCCGGAGGGGGTCATGGTTAAGAATACGCCGAAAAAAGATGACGCAAGCTTTGCCCTTACCAAGGCAAAAGTGAAGCGACTCATTATACGCAACTTCCGAAGTATCGGGCCTGATCCAGTCAGCATTGATCTCGATGATATTGTCGTGCTCGTCGGTCCGAACAACGCTGGCAAAAGCACAATCCTGAGAGCATACGAGGTCGTGATGTCTCATGGCAGTGCCGACGGGAAACTCAGATTGGACGATTTTCCAGGAGAGAAAGTTGACCCCGACAACCTCCCAGAGATCGAACTGCAAACTTATGTATGGGACGACTTACCGGCAGAACAATGGCTCCACAAAGATGAGCAAACCGGGCATATTTTTATCCGCGAGCGTTGGCGATGGGACGACGTCAACAAAGACCCAAAACGGCAGGGCCGACGAGCAAACGCAGAAGACTGGGACGAAGGGGTTCCGTGGGGAGCCCCGAACGTTGCGAAATCTCGACGGCCGATACCTCACAGAGTTGATGCTTTTGCCAGCCCAGAGGAACAAGGGGAGAAAATCACTAGGCTGATGCAAGATATCTTGTCCGAGCGGGCGGCGCGAACTGCCGGTGCCGAAGCTTCTGCCATCGACAGACTGGCAACAGAAATCCGAAAAATCCAAAAGCAGATTGTCGACGACAGCCAGGGAGAGATTGCAACACTCGAAACTTATTTATCTTCCTATATCAGCGAGATCTTCACTGGCTTCAAGGTCTCTCTGGACACAAAATCTGACCAGCTGTCAGACAAGGGGGTCAATCTTTTTGCGGTCAAACCTGTTATTCGAATGGGTCCGGAAAATGGGCACATGGCACCGCTAGATAAGCAAGGCAGCGGGGCGCGGAGAACGTTGTTGTGGTCAGCACTGAAAATCGCCTCGGAGCTCCAAACAGAGCCAAAGAAAGGGAAGAAGACTGATAAGGCGGAGGCTGATGAACCGGAGGCGCTAACCCGCCCTCACGTATTGTTGTTGGACGAGCCAGAGATTTGCCTTCATCCAGCGGCTATACGTGATGCTTGTCGGGTACTGTACGATCTAGCCACAGAGGGCACTGGGTGGCAGGTGATGGTAACGACCCATTCGCCACCGTTCATTGACGTCTCAAG
>NZ_JBXSOQ010000032.1:0-1494 GCF_057784475.1 Martinezella sp. CNPSo 3795
GGTTGTCTAATCGCATTCCATCCGTCAAGCTGGTTTTGGCATTGAACGACCTTGCCGGCTTGCGGGACAGGCAACGCGGCCGAACCGATTGAGTGGATCTGCCCTCTCCGGCCATGTCGTACTGAGCTATCCAGTGCTGGGCGCAGGGTTGTCTCCGCGGTCGGCAAATGCCGCCGCACAATGGTCTTCGCAGGTGGGATCTTCCTATGTTCGAGACGCAGTCTCAACGAGCTGCAGCCACTAGAAGCGGAATGATCCTGCCCACGTCCGCAGCAGGGACGCTCAGCGCCCAGAGTTAGATGGCGCGCTGAGGGACGACGACTGGGCGTCTCCTATACGGTGGCGCCAGCCGATGCGTTGAACACTTCTGCCGTCTTGAGCATGCTGTGCATGATGACCGCGAGTTTCCGGGCCACGGCCACAGCGGCCCGCTTGAAGCCGAGTCGCTCGCGCAGCTTAAGTCCCCAACTCTTGAGACTGCTCTCGGTCCTGGCACTGGTTCTCGTCAGCAGCGTTGTCGCCGCTTCGTAAAGCAACCCACGTAAGCGATTGTCACCCCTGCGCGAGATATGGCCGTCATAATCGACCTCGCCTGATTGGTAGCGCCGGGTTGTCAACCCGAGCCAGGCGCCCACCGAGCGCGACGTTCGAAAGTTTCCTGGATCTTCAATTGCCGTAACGTAGGATACCGCCGTGACAACCCCGATGCCTGGGATTGTCATCAGTAGCTTCGTAGCTTGGCTCTCACGCGCCACCACCAGCAACTGGCGACTGAGATCAGCTGCGCGCTTTCGGAGATCGTGCCACGCCTCCAAAAGAGGCAAGATAACTTTTGCAAGCTCGTTGTTCCCATCCAAAAGCTTCCGCACATCGCCATCAAATACTCGACCCTTCGCTTTCGGGATGATCAGGCCGAAGGTCTTCATCAGGCCGCGGATTTGATTGCCGAGTTGTGTTGAGATGTTCAAAAGCTGTGCGCGGGCAGCCACCAACGTGCGGGCCATCATGGCGTCAAACGACTTGACGCGAACCGCTTTGTAAAAACCCGCTTCAGCGAGTTGCGCCAAGCCGTCCGCATCATTGGTATCGGTCTTGTTGAGCGTCTCGTTCAATACCTTTTGTGCGTGCCGCGCTTCAATGCAGATCGCAGGAACCCCCTCGGTCGTCAACGCGTGATAGAACCACGTCGACAGCGGTCCCGTTTCGAATACGACGCGCCGAGCGCGGGGAGCATGCCTGCGGATCATCTCTGCCAGAAGTTTTGGATCCGAAGGGCACTTCCCCCGCCAGATCCGCTTGCCGTTCTCCCGGATCGATATCGCGGTATCTTTCAATGAAACATCAAGCCCAATATACTGGTTCATGGTTGCCTCCATCCGATGTTTGGGCCCGGTTCCAATCGAGAGCCCTTTTTCCATCTTATCGGGGGCAACCACCCCCGCTAGCACAAAAAGCCAGGGCGAGATCGCGCCGCGATTACTCCATGTTCGAGGC
>NZ_JBXSOQ010000033.1:0-1317 GCF_057784475.1 Martinezella sp. CNPSo 3795
TGGAGTTGCCCCTTAAAAACCGGACCGGATCAGGTTTCTGTTTGACGGTTTAAGAACTCACGAGGCGAGCAATACCCCAATGCCTTATGCGGGTGAAGGGTGTTGTAGTGTTCGAACCATGAGGGCAGTTTCGCGATGACGGTTATGGCGTCCGGCAAGGGGTTGACCGAGACGTAATCGCGCTTGAAGGTTTTGACGAAGGCTTCGGCCATCCCGTTGGACTGGGGGCTGCGAACAGGCGTTGAACACGGCTCCATGCCGATATCGACGAGCAGCGACCTGGTATCCTTTGCGATGAAGCAGGAGCCGTTGTCGGTCAACCATTCGATTGGCTTTGGAAGGGTGTTGACGAGACCGAAGCGGTTCTCAACAGCCGTGATGACAAGGTCCTGGACGTCCTCGCTCTTGATGCCCTCGGTTGTCGCTACATGGGCAATGGCCTCGCGATCACAGCAATCGAGAGCGAAGGCAACGCGCACCTTCTCTTTATTGTCGCAGCCGATTTCGAAGCCGTCTGAACACCAGCGTAAATTCGACTGCTCGACAGCAACACGGCCATCGTGGCGACGGGTGTCGATTGCACCGGTGTGGCGCTGAAGGAGCATGCCGTGAACCTTCATCACCCGATAGACGCGCTTGGCATTCGGCCATGGACGGCTTTCGCTGCTGGCTTTACGGCGCAGGATCGCGTGAACCCGGCGATATCCGTAGGTCGGCATGTCGTCGATGATCGTCTTGATCTCATCCAGCAGTGCCTGATCGGCGAGCGGCGGCCGCCCTCTGGCTCTGGAAGGACGTTGCTTCACACGTTCCGCAATGTTGGATCGGGCGACACCCAGGGTCTCGCACACCGCCGTCATCGCGAACCATCCTTCGGCAACGAGAGCGAGCGCAACAGGTGTTTTTTTGACCCTGATGCTATCTCAAGCGCTTCTTTGAGGATTTCGCCTTCCATCGTCTTCTTGCCGAGGAGGCGCTGCAGCTCTTTCACCTGGTTCTGAAGCGCTCTGTATTCGGATGCTGGGACGACCTCTTCCTGCGATGCAGTGGCCGTCAGTGCACCCTGCGCCGCAAGTTTGCGCCAGGCGAACAACTGGTTCGGCTGAATCCCATGCCGTCGCGCAACGATGCTGACCGTGACGTCAGGCTCGTAGGTCTCCTGGACTATCGCGAGCTTCTCCGCTGTCGACCAGCGACGGCGGCGCTCAGGGCCGGACAGCACTTCTATCTTAGGTATGTGATTGGTCATAATGGGCACATTACTCCTAACACTTAACAAGTGGGAGATCGTGTCCGGGGATTTAGGGGGCCACTACA
>NZ_JBXSOQ010000034.1:0-1164 GCF_057784475.1 Martinezella sp. CNPSo 3795
TGCGGCAGCAATATTCAGAGAACCGAGATTGCAGGAGATGTCCTTGCCCATACGCTTGTAGGAGAGGTCGTCGTTATACTCACTGGCTTCGCTGACCTGCAGAATTTCCGAGCAGAGATTGCTCATAGTGATGCGGCCGGCAACCGGATTGGCGCGGTTCACCGTGTCTTCGAACATGATGTAGGGATAGCCGCTCTCGAACTGGATCTCGGCGATCACCTGGAAAAATTCGCGCGCCTTGATCTTCTTCTTGCGGATGCGGCTGTCGGCGACCATCTCGCGATACTTCTCCGTCACCGAAATCTCGGTAAACGGCACGCCATAGACGCGCTCCACGTCATAGGGTGAAAAGAGGTACATATCCTCGTTGTTCTTCGCGAGCTCGAAGGTAATGTCCGGAATGACCACGCCGAGCGACAGCGTCTTGATGCGGATCTTCTCGTCGGCATTTTCGCGCTTGGTATCGAGGAAGCGCATGATGTCGGGATGGTGAGCGTTGAGATAGACAGCGCCCGCGCCCTGCCGCGCCCCAAGCTGGTTGGCGTAGGAGAAGGAGTCTTCCAGTAGCTTCATGACAGGAATGATGCCGGACGACTGGTTCTCGATATGCTTGATCGGCGCACCGGCCTCGCGGATATTGGTGAGCGACAGAGCGACGCCGCCGCCGCGCTTCGACAGCTGCAGCGCGGAATTGATGGCGCGGCCAATCGATTCCATGTTGTCTTCGACACGCAGCAGGAAACACGAAACCAGTTCGCCACGCTGCTTCTTGCCGGCATTGAGGAAGGTCGGCGTCGCCGGCTGAAACCGGCCTGAGATGATCTCGTCGACCAGATCGCGCGCAATCTGCTCGCTGCCCTGCGCCAGCGTCAGCGCGACCATGCAGATGCGGTCTTCGTAGCGCTCGAGATAGCGCTTTCCATCGAAGGTCTTCAGCGTGTAGCTTGTGTAGTATTTGAAGGCGCCGAGGAAGGTCGGAAAACGGAACTTTTTCGCATAGGCGTGGTCAAAGAGATCGCGCACGAAATTGAAGGAATACTGATCCAGCACCTCCTGCTCGTAGTAGCCTTCCGTCACAAGATAATCGAGCTTTTCCCTCAGGTTATGGAAAAAGACCGTGTTCTGGTTGACGTGCTGAAGAAAGTACTGCTTGGCCGCCATGCG